>CAYRBP010000001.1:0-126963 GCA_964422535.1 uncultured Ardenticatenaceae bacterium
GCCTGCAGCAGCTCTTCGATCCGGGTCAGCTTCAGCCGCGGCCGGCCGATCTCCTTGCCCAGGGCCAGTTCCAGCGCATCGACCTTCTGCCAGTCGGCGAAGGAGACATAGCGCGGCTGGCGCTCGCGGATGAAGGCCTCGGCCTCGGCCGCCGTCGGCCGGGCCGGCTGGAGCGTCCGCCCCTCGGCCGCGTCGGCCAGCATGTTCTCGACCGTCTCGACCGAGTCCGGCTTGTTCGTGCCGATCACGCCCGACGGGCCGCGCTTGATCCAGCCCGAGGTATAGTGGCCGGCGAGCGGCCGGCGCGTCTCCGGGTCCAGCACGCGGCCGGCGTCGTTGAGGATGACCCCCCAGTTGTCGTGAAACGGCACGCCCGGCAGCGGCACGCCCCGGTAGCCGATCGAGCGAAAGACCAGGCCGACCTCCATCATCTCTTCCTCGCCGGTCGGGACCGCCTTCAGCGAGCCGGTGTCGGTGGCCACCAGCTTGTTGCGGCCGATGCGCATCGCCCGGACCTTGCCCTGCTCATCGCCGTACAGTTCCAGCGGCGAGACGAGGAAACGCAGCGTCAGCCGCTTGGCGTGGCCGACCGGCTGGCGCTGGGCGATCTCCTGGATGATCTGGACGTTGCGGACCGTCGCCCGGTCGGCGTCGGCCAGCGACGCCTCGCTCAGCGGGTCGAGCGCCGCTTCCTCCGGCGGGCAGAGCGTGTCGCAGTCCTCCAGTTCGGCCAGCTCCTTGGCCTCGGGCGGGGTGAAGGCCGCCTGGGCCGGGCCGCGCCGGCCGAGGATGGTCACCTCGCGCACCTTGCTGTGCCGCAGCGCCTCCAGGGCGTAGTCGGCGATGTCGGTCTTGGCCAGTTCGTCCGGCGATTTGACCAGGATGCGGGCCACATCGACGGCGACGTTGCCGATGCCGACGACCGCCACCTTCTCCTGCGTCAGGTCGAAGTGGCAGTCGCGGAAGTCGGGGTGGCCGTTGTACCAGGCGACGAACTCCGTCGCCGGATGGCTGTTCTCCAGGTGGTCGCCGGGTATGCCCAGCGGCCGGTCGGTCTGCGCCCCGGTCGAATACAGCACCTGGTGGTAGTAGCCCTCCAGGTCGGCGACGCTCAGGTCGCGGCCGAGCTCGACGTTGCCGAAGAAGCGGAAACGCGGGTTGGCGGCCATCTTCTCGAAGGCAGCCGTGACCGACTTGATCTTCTGGTGGTCCGGGGCGACGCCGTTGCGGACCAGGCCGTAGGGCGTCGGCAGGCGGTCGAACAGGTCGACCTCGACGACGACGGCCGTCTCCTTCAGCAGGCGCTCGGCCGCGTAGAAGCCGGCCGGGCCGGCGCCGATGATCGCCACGCGCAGCGGTTGCGCGTCGGTTCCAAGTGGGGACATTGGCTCACTCCTCTTCTTGCGCCAGGATCTGGGTCTCCAGCGTATCGACCTCTCCACGGTAGGCGTCGCGCTGGGTCTTGAGGACGTCGCCGATGGAGATCATGCCGATCAGGCGGCCCTCTTCGACGATCGGCAGGTGGCGGAACCGCCGTTCGAGCATCGTGTTGGCGACGGCGATCAGGTCGTCGCTCGGCGAGCCGACGACGACCCGCCGGGTCATGACATCGCCGACGGCCCGGTCAAGCACGCCGTCATCGCCGGCGGCCGTGCGGATGACGTCGCGCTCTGACAGGATGCCATGGATGGCGCCGCCCGGGTCGGTGACGACGAGCGCGCCGATGCGCTGCTCCGCCAGCAGCCGGACCGCCTCGCGCACGGTCTGTTCCGGCCGGATGGTGACGACATCCCGTTTGCGGCTGGCTAAGACGCTACGGACTTTCATGAGACACCTCGCATGCGAAAGCCTGGGCAGAAAGGTTGGTAACGATAATGGACGGTGAAGTATACCCGCAATGAGGGGGAATGGTCGAACAGGCGCCCCCAAAGCCGCCGACGACAGGCCTGGAGTCCTGCCCGGCGGCCGACAAACAGACGCGGATGAACGCGGCACCGGGTTCCGGTCCCGCGTCCATCCGCGCTGAGCGACGCCGGTCGCGCTCTACGGCGCTACTGCTTCAGCGCCGTGCAGGCCGGGCACGACCCATCCGGCCGGACCATGGCGTAACCCGCCTGCGGGTCGCCGGCCGGGTCAAAGGCGGTGAAGTCGACGTTGTAGATGATCATCAGCCGGACCTTGCCGCTGGCGGCCGACAGGTCGCGGGCTTCCTTCAGCCACTGGGCATGCTCGGCGACGGACGTCCCGGCCGCCCAGGAGAAGTTCGGCGGCAGGGCGCTGAAGCCGTCGCCGGACAGGTAACCCAGTTCGGTCCAGCACACCGGGCGAGCGCCGCCGAAGGTGTTGTAATACAGGTCCAGCATCGGCCCGAAGTACCAGCTGTAGTGCGTCCCGGCGGGATGGCCGGTCGTCGCGCTGGGCGAGGTCGCGCCCGAGTTGTGGTGCGCGCCGATGCAGTCGGCGTAGTTGGCCGCCCCGGCGGCGCGCATGCCGGCCAGATAGCGGTTGTCGGCCCAGGCATTGGTGCCGTTGTCGAAGCCCGTCGGGGCCAGCGCGCCGCTGATGACCACCGTGTTCGGGCTGACGGACTTGATGGCCTGGTAGGCGGGAGCCAGCATGTTATTGACGTAGGAGGTCGGGTCGATCTGGCCGGCCGGCCACTCGTAGTCAATGTTCATCTCGTTCCAGACTTCGATCGCATCCGGCTTGGCCGCGGCGACGCCCTTCAGGTATTCGGTGAAGGCGGCGAAGTCGATGCTGTTCGGGGCCGGGTACGCCTGCGCGCCGGTGATCGAGTAGAGCACCTTGAAGCCGCTCGCCTGCGCGCCGGTGATGCTGGAGGCCAGCGCTGCCGGGTCGTCGCCGGGCGCCCACTTGTCCTGCAGCTTGACCCAGGTCATGCCGACGTCCTTCATCAGCTGCTCGTTGGCGAAGGTCTGCGTCTGGCCGCCCAGCGCGAAACCGGCGGCCGGCGGCGGGACGGGTGTCGGCCCCGGCGGCACGGGGGTCGGCGGCGTTGTCCCGCCGGGGATGACCAGCACCTGGCCGACGTAGATCAGGTTCGGGTTCCAGATGTTGTTCGCTTGGACCAAAGCTGCTACTGTCGTATTGAAGCGGCGGGCGATGGCCGACAGCGTGTCACCCGGCTGGACGACATAGGTCGCCGGCGGGGGCGGCTGCGGGCCTGGGGTCGGCGTCGGGCCGGGAGGCGGCGTTGTGCCGTCGGGTATGACCAACACCTGGCCGACGTAGATCAGGTTCGGGTTCGGGATGTTGTTGGCCCGCACGATGGCGTCGACCGTCGTGCCATACGCGCGGGAGATACGAAACAGCGTATCGCCCGGCTGAACAACATAGGTCACGGCCGCCAACACGACCGCGGTCACCAGCAGCAGGGCCGCAATGACCAATGGCGCGATCCAGCGAAGTCTTTTCATGGGTGAACCACTCCTTTCATCACTATGTCAACTGACATTCCCTACATTGTAACGGAGTGTTGTACAAACACAACACGCCAGGCCACTTTTTTACACAACCGCGGCGGACGTCCCAGCCGGCGCCCGGCCGCGGGCGCGCTTCGGGAGGCGACATGAGCGATAGCCAGGCACAGACGGCACTCGCCCCGGCCGGTGAGATGGACTTTCACGAGTCGATCCTGACGACGATCGGTGACACACCGCTTGTGCGGCTCAATTCGGTCACGAGCGGCGTGGCCGGGACGATCCTGGCCAAGGTCGAGTTCTTCAACCCGGGCGGGTCGGTCAAGGACCGCATCGGCTACACCATCATCGAAGACGCGGAACGCGACGGCCGCCTCCTGCCGGGCGGGACGATCGTCGAGGCGACCTCCGGCAACACCGGCGTCGGTCTGGCCATCGCCGCGGCGATCAAGGGCTACCGCTGCATCTTCGTCATGCCGGACAAGATGTCCCAGGAGAAGATCCAGCTCCTGCGGGCGTTTGGGGCGCGGGTGGTCGTCACGCCGACGGCCGTCGAACCGGATGACCCGCGCAGCTACTACTCCGTCGCCCGCCGGCTGGTCGAGGAGACGCCCAACGCCATCCTGGCCAACCAGTACCACAATCCGGTCAACCCGCAGAGCCACTATGACCACACCGGCCCGGAGATCTGGCGGCAGACAGCCGGGCGCATCACCCACTTCGTGGCCGGCATGGGGACCGGCGGCACGATCACCGGCGTCGGCCGCTATCTGAAGGAGCGCGACCCGTCCATCCAGGTCATCGGCGTCGACCCCATCGGCTCGATCCTGTATGAACTGCACCGCAGCGGCCGGACCACCGAGGCCGAGGGCTACAAAGTCGAGGGCATCGGCGAAGACTTCCTGCCGTCGACGACCGACCTGAGCGTCATCGACGAGATCGTCCAGGTCAACGACCGGGAGAGCTTCCTGATGACGCGCCGCCTCGTGCGCGAAGAGGGCATCTTCTGCGGCGGCTCCTGCGGGTCGGCCGTCGCCGGGGCGCTGAAGTACGCCCAGGCCCACCGGTTGGGCGAAGATGACGTCATGGTCATCATCCTGCCCGACGCCGGTTCGCGCTATCTGAGCAAAGTCTTCGACGACAGCTGGATGCGCGAGAACGGCTTCCTGGAGCAGGTCTGGAGCGACATCCGCGCCGCCGACATCCAGGGCCGCAAGCCGAGCCACCAGCTCCACACTGCCCGCCCGGACGACCTGATGCGCGATGTGGTCCGCTGGATGAAGGAGTATAATGTGTCGCAGTTGCCGGTCGTCGACGATGACGGCCGACTGGTGGGCATCGTCAGCGAGATCGACCTGCTCAACCACATGCTGCAGGCCGACCACATCCACCAGGCCGACGAGACGATCCGGGAGATGGTCGACCCGGACGTGCCGGTCGTCGGGCCAAACAGCGCGCTGGAGACGTTGATGAGCCTGTTCGCCGAACGGCCGGCAGTGATCATCACCCGCGACGGCAAGCTGGAAGGGATTCTGACCAAGATTGACATCCTGGACTATCTGTCGTCCCAGATAAGGTAGGTGTAAGGTAGGTGGCGATGCACACGACTGACGTCCTCATCGTTGGGGCGGGCCTGGCCGGGCTGACGGCCGCGCGCCGTTTGGCGGCCGCGGGCGCGACGGTCCGGCTGCTGGACAAGGGACGCGGCCCGGGCGGGCGGCTGGCCACGCGGCGGCTCGGCGCGCCGGCCCCGGACATCCGCGCCGACCACGGGGCGCAGTTCTTCACTGTCCGCGAACCGGCCTTTCAGGCGGTTGTCGAGCGCTGGCTGGAAAGCGGGTGGGTCTACGAATGGGCGCGCGGCTGGTCCGACGGCTCGCTCGCGCTCCAGGTGCTGGACGGCCACCCGCGATACGCCGCCCGCGACGGTTTCAACGCCCTGGCCAAACACCTGGCGGAGGGGCTTGATGTCCGCCCGGACACGACGGTGGCGGCCGTCCGGCCCGACGGCGAGGGCTGGGCAGTCGAGACGGCAGCGGGCGAGACCCACCACGGCCGGGCGCTGCTGCTGACCCCGCCCGTGCCCCAGTCGCTGGCCCTCCTGGCAGCGGGAAACGTCGCCCTGGAGCCGGCCGATCGGGCCGCCCTCGAACGGATCACCTACGGCCCCTGCCTGTGCGGCCTGTTCGTCATCGACGGCGAGGTCGCGCTGCCGGAACCGGGCGGCATCCAGCGCCTCACCCGGCCGATCAGCTGGATCGCCGACAACCGGCGCAAAGGCATCTCGCCCGGCGGGGCGGCGTTGACGCTGCAGGCCAGTCCCGATGAGAGCACCCGGCGCTGGACCGACCCGGACGCCGAAACGCTGACCTGGATGCTGGATACGCTGGCGTTGTGGCTGGGGCCGCGGACGAGCGTCCGCGAACGGCAGCTGAAGCGGTGGCGCTATGCCGTGCCGACGACGTTGCACCCTGAGCGATGCTTGCGGGCGGTGGCCCTCCCGCCGCTGGTTTTCGCCGGGGATGCCTTCGGCGGGCCGCGCATCGAGGGAGCCTATCTCTCCGGACTGGCGGCGGCCGAGAACCTCACCCCGGCCGCTTAGCCCGGCGCGAGCGCTGCTTCCCAGCCGGGCGGCGGGTCACCGCGGAGCACATCCCAGATGGCGACGAGCGTCGCCGCCGTCTCGCGCATCTCGTACCAGCGCGCCCCCCGGTACGGCCGCCGGTCGGCAACCGCCCCGACCGCGTCGATACCCATCGAACCGCAGGTCAGGAGCGCCCGCGGCAGGTGGAAGGCCTGCGTGACCAGGATGGCGCTCTCGACCCCGTACACTTCGCGCGCCCGAAAGCAGGTGTCGTAGGTCCGGTGGCCGGCCGGGTCAGCGATGACGTCGGCGGCCGGCACGCCCTGCTCGATGGCATAGTCGCGCATCGCGCCCGGCTCGTCGTAGAAGTCCGAGCTGTTATCGCCGCTGACCAGGATGCGCTCGACCTGACCGGTCCGGTAGAGGGCGATAGCGGTGTCGACCCGGTCGCGCAGGACGGCGCTCAGCCGGTCGCCGTAGACGGCCGCGCCAAAGACGACCGCCACCGGCCGGCCCGGGACGTTCTCGACCGCGTACAGCCGGCGGTCATAGTAGGCCCTGACCGCGCCGCGGACAAACCAGGGTGAGGAGGCCACCACAAGGCCCAGCGCCAGGAGCGCCAGGCAGCCCTTCTGCCAATGGTTCATACAAGCACTGATTATAGGCAGGCGCGCGCCCCCCTCCACGCCACTGAGCGATCTCTCAGACTTGTACATCTGACCGTTTTGTCCACATATAACTTGACAAAATATGGACAGTGCGCTAGAATCTGGTCATACGATGAACGAGGACAAGTGACGCGATGAAGAGCGCAATGGTATGGGGCGCGGCCGGCGGTATCGGCCGGGCCCTGGTAACGCAACTGAAGGCGGATGGGTGGACGGTCGTCGCCCTGGGCCGCCATGACGAGCAGGTGGCCGATCTGGCTGACTGTGCCGTTCGGGCCGACGTGGGCGACGCGATCAGCGTCCGGAACGCGGTGGCGGCGGCCGCCCATGAAGTCAGCGACGTGGGGTTGTGGGTCTACAGCGCGGGCGACATCGCCTCCGCGCCGGTCGCCGACATGACGCCGGAGACATGGACCCGGCTGGTGAACGCCAACCTGACCGGCGCTTACCTGACCACCCACTACAGTCTGCCGCTGCTGGCGACCGGCGCCCACCTCTTCTACCTCGGCGCGGTCAGCGAGCGGCTGCGCCTGCCGGGCCTTTCGGCCTACGCGGCGGCCAAATCGGGCCTGGAGGCGTTTGCCGAAGCGCTGCGGAAAGAGCAGCGCGGCAGGCGGGTCACGGTCGTGCGCCCCGGCGCGGTAGCCACCGCCTTCTGGGACAAGGTCCCGCTGCGGCTGCCGAAAGACGCGGCTCCACCGGAGAAGGTCGCCGCCCGCATCCTGGCCGCCTATGCCGAAGGCCACAGCGGCGCGCTGGACCTCGTATGAGTGACGGGAACGGGCGCAGGGACGGCTGCACGCGGGCAGGCAGGGGCACGGTCAACTCAGCCCCGGCACTGCCGCCCGCGCCCGCCGGCGTTCCAGCACAGGGAACGATTACGCGATGACAACATTCGACTACACCTTCACCGTAGACGCGCCGCTGGAAGTCGTGACGGCCTTTCACCATGACACGCGGGTGCTGAAGCTGCTGACGCCCCCGCCCATCTTCGCCCAGGTCCACGACTACGAGCCCCTGGCCGATGGATCGAAAGCGGAGTTCACGCTTTGGTTCGGTCCCCTGCCGGTGCGCTGGACGGCCGTCCACAGCGACGTCGTCCGCGACAGCGCCACGGCCAACGGCTTCACCGACACCCAGCTCCGCGGCCCGCTGAAGGCCTGGCGTCACAGCCACCGCTTCTCGGCCGACGGCCCGGGCCGGACGCGCGTCACCGAGCACGTTGAGTATGCCCACGACGGCGGCGCGCGCGGCCTGTTCAGCCGGCTGCTCTTCTCCAGGCCGGGTCTCTACGGTCTGTTCACCGCCCGCAAGTTCCTGACGCGCTATCATGTCCGGCGGGCCATCGCCGCGAACGCGCTGGGCAGCGCCTGACCCCATGAGCCGGCAACGCCACATCGTCGTCATTGGGGCGGGCGTCGGCGGGTTGACGGCCGCCGCGCTGCTGACCCGCGCCGGACACCGGGTCACGGTGCTCGAGGCCCATGTCTATCCGGGCGGCAGCGCCGGCACCTTCTATCACAAGAAGTTCCGCTTTGACGCCGGCGCGACGCTGGCCGGCGGGTTCTCGCCCGGCGGTCCCCACGCCCGGTTGGCCGAGGTCCTGGAACTGGAGTGGCCGGTCGATCCGGTCGACCCGGCCTGGACGGTTCACCTGCCCGACGGCCGGGCTGTGACCCAGTGGGCGGACCCGGCGCGCTGGGGCGAGGAGCGGCGGTCGGCCTTCCCGGCCGCCGAGTCGTTCTGGCGGACGCAGGAACGGCTGGCCGATATCGCCTGGGACATCTCCTCCCGTCCGTTCCCGTGGCCGCCGCGCACGCCGGCCGACTTCGCGACGATTGGCATGGCCGTCCGGCCACGGACGTTCGGCTCTCTGCCCTACCTGCTCCGCACCATCGGCGACCTGGCCCCGCAGGGCGATCCGATGTTCCGGGCCTTCCTGGACGGGCAGCTGCTCATCGCCGCCCAGACCACGGCCGGCTACACCAACGCCCTCTACGGCAGCGCGGCGCTTGACCTGCCGCGCCGCGGGGTCAACCACGTCCGGGGCGGCATCGGCGCGCTGGCCCAGACGCTGGCCGGCTGGATCCGCGACCACGGCGGCGAGGTGCATTACCGCCGCCGGGTGAGCCACATCGAGCGCAATGCCCGCGGGCGGGTGACGGCCGTCCTCACCGACAGGGGGCAGCGCTATGAGGCCGATGCCGTCCTGGCGAACCAGACGCCGTGGGGACTCGACAGACTCCTGGGCGACGGCTCGCCGCCCGCCCTGCGGCGAGAGGTGGAGCGCCGGCGGCCGACATGGGGCGCGTTCACCCTCTACCTCGGCGTGGACAGCGCGAAGCTGCCGCCGAACCTGGTCGACCACCACCAGGTCATCGTCGATGAGACGCGACCGCTGGGCGAGGGCAACTCGGTCTTCATCTCGCTCTCCGACCCGGCCGACAGCGAGCGAGCCCCGGCCGGGATGCGCGCGGTGACGATGTCGACCCACACCGCCGTCGAGCCGTGGTGGGCGCTCCGGCAGGGGGGAGACGAGGCCGCCTACCTCGAGCGGCGTGAGGCGTACGCCGGACGGCTGCTCGACGCGGCCGAGCGAGCCATCCCCGGCCTGCGCGCGGCGGCGACGCTCGTCCTGCCCGGGACGCCGGTGACGTTCCGGTACTACACCGGCCGCCCCCTGGGCATGGTCGGCGGCTTCGCCCAGACGTCGCTGTTCAACGTCCGCGGCCCCGGCACGGGCATCGACAACCTGTGGCTGGTGGGCGACTCGATCTTTCCCGGCCAGTCAACGGCCGGGGTCACCCTCGGCGCGATGCGCGTCGCCGGCGAAGTCCTGCGCCGGTATCCCGTCGATGCCGGTTCGCGGAGGCACAGCGACGCCCGGGAGTCGTGGGCAGCGGACTAAGGGCGATCGCGGAACCTGTGGCGGCGATGCAACCGGGCAAGCCACGGGAAATGTCACCGCGACTTCGCCTCCCGGCTGCATCGCTGTGTCAGACTTCACGGCAGCATAAGCGCCGCGTTCCGTCCGGCGACTGAAGAGCCCCGCACCCTGGCTCCGGAGTGAACCCGTCGCCCGTCCTTTTTGCTACAATCGCCGGATGCAAGCGAGAATCCTCCAGATCAATGTCTCGGACGGCGGCGTGCCGAAACAGCCCGTGCGCTCGGCCGAAGCGACCTACCTCGGCCTGACCGGCGACCGCCAGCAGGACACCGAACACCACGGCGGGCCGGACCGGGCGCTGTGCCTTTACTCGCTCGACCGCATTCTGGCCCTCCAGGCGGAGGGCCACCCCGTCTATCCCGGCTCGATCGGCGAGAACCTGACCATCGCCGGCCTGGACTGGGCCCGCGTCGTCCCCGGAGCGAAGCTCGCCCTGGGCGAGCAGGTCCTCATCGAGGTCACCGGTTACGCCGCCCCCTGCCGCACCATCCAGAGCTCGTTCACCGGCCACGAGTTCGGCCGCGTCTCGGCCAGGACCCACCCCGGCTGGTCGCGCGTCTATGCCCGCGTCCTCATCCCCGGCCGCCTGACCGCGGGCGACCGCGTGGAGTGGGCTGACTGAGGGCGAACGGGATGGGGCGCGGCCCCCGCCTCCGCCGGCCGGGTCGGCGCTAGGTCCGCAGATAGGAAGCGCCGTTCACGTCGAGGATCGCCCCGGTCATGAACTCCGCGCCGGGAGAGGCCAGGAAGAGCACGGCATAGGCCACCTCATCGGCCGTCGCCACCCGGCCGAGCGGGCTCTGGCGGCGAACCGCGTCGCCGCGCGGGCTGTCCAGTTCGTCGCGGGCCATGTCGGTGTCCACCCAGCCCGGCGCGACCACGCCGACGAAGATGTTGTGCGGGGCGAGGTGGACTGCCAGTGACTGGCTCATGGCGTTCAGGCCCGCCTTGCTGGCCCCGTAGGCCGGGCCGGCCGGCTCGCCGCGAAAAGCGCCGCGCGATGACACGTTGACGATCCGCCCGCCGCCGTGGGCCATCATGTGCCTCGCCGCGCAGTAGCAGGCGTTGGCCGCGCCCAGCAGGTTGGCGCCCAGGACGGCTCGCCAGCTGGCCTGCCACGCTTCGTAGCTCACCCCGTCCAGCGGGTGTTCCTCATAGATGCCGGCGTTGTTGACCAGGACATCGATCCGCCCGAGTCCGGCGGCCGCTTCATCGACGAAGCGGGCCACCGCCGCCGGGTCACCGACATCCCCCTGGACCAGCAGATGGCCGGCGCCGGCCAGGGAGGCCAGCGTCGTCTCGGCCGCGGCCGGGTTGCTATGGTAGTGGACGGCGACCCGCGCCCCCAGGCGGGCCGCTCCCTGGGCCACGGCGCGACCGATGCCGCGCGACGCGCCGGTGACGAGCATCGTCTTTCCGCTGAAATCCATCATATTGTGTTCGCTCCTGTGGCGTTCAGGTCTGACCCGCCACGGCCGGCCGCGCGCGCCGGCGGGCTGCTAGCGGACCCGCGGCTGAAACGTCACCGGCAGGCCGCCTTGCGGCCGCAGGGTGATGTTGGCGTCCAGCTCGGCCCGGTAGCCGGGCTGCAATTCAAAGTGGTAGTGCTGCGCGATCGTCGCCAGCAGGATGATGCCCTCGGCCAGGGCGAAGTCGCGGCCGATGCACTGGCGCGGGCCGCCGCCGAACGGCAGGTAGGCAAAGCGCGGCCGTGCCGCCTCACGCTCCGGCGTGAAGCGTTCGGGATCGAACCGTTCCGGCTCGTCCCAGAACTCGGGGTGGCGGTGGAGCAGGAAGGTGCTGAAGCTGACAACGGACCCGGCCGGCACATCGTAGCCGCTGACCACGTCGGCCTCGTTGCACCAGCGACCAACCCCCCAGGCGGGCGGGTAGAGCCGCATCGCCTCTTCGAGGACCATGCGCGTCAGGGGCAGGCGGGGAAGATCGACCATGAGCGGGGCCCGGCCGCCCAGTT
The DNA here is from genome assembly GCA_964422535.1 of uncultured Ardenticatenaceae bacterium. Lineage (GTDB taxonomy): Bacteria > Chloroflexota > Anaerolineae > Promineifilales > Promineifilaceae > Promineifilum. The sequence continues at coordinate 11,615 of CAYRBP010000001.1, forward strand.
CGCGGTCAACTTCCCCCTCCAGCCGCTCCCGCCATTCCGGGTGTTGGGCCAGCAGGTAGAACGTCCAGGTCAGGGCCAGGGCGGTCGTCTCATGTCCGGCCAGCATGATCGTCATGACCTCGTCGCGCAACTGGCGGTCGTCCATCGCCTGGCCGGTGTCCTCGTCGCGCGCGCCCATCAGCAGGCCGAGGAGGTCGGGCACGTCCTCGCCTGAGGCACGCCGCCGGCGGATGATGTCGTCCACGACGCCGTCCAGGATGCCGACGTTGCGGCGCAGTTCGCGCGTGGCCGGGACGAAGGGCAGCCTGACTTCGATCGGGCCCAGCGGCCGGGCGTTCAAGTCCATGACCGTCTCGTTGACCCGCGAGAAGGCGTGGCCCACTTTGTCGGCCGCACCGGTCAGGTCGAGGCTGAAGAGCGTCCGCCCGACGATCTCCAGCGTCAGCCGCATCATCTCTTCGCTCAGGTCGCGGCGCTCGCCCGGAGCCACCGTCTCGTCCCAGCGCCGGACGGTGGTCTCGGCCACCTCGCCCATCGTCTCAGCGAAGGCGACGATGCGCTGGCGGTGGAAGGCGGGCTGGGCCAGGCGGCGCTGGTGGAGCCAGGAGTCGCCGTCGTTCACCAGCAGGCCGTTGCCAAGCACCGTCTTGAGCATGGCGTTGGTCGGATGCGGGATCTTGGTGTAATTGCGGTTGTTATCCTGCAGGATGTGGCGGGCCGCGTCAGGGTGGGTAAAGAAGTAGCCGTAGAGGCTGGCAAAGAAGCGGAAGCGGACGGCGTCGCCGTGGGCGCGGACCATGTCGGCCGCCGCCCCCAACGGGTCGCGCTGGAACTCGCGCGAGACGCCAAAGAACCAGTGACCCGGAACGGTCGGCGGGTGGCGCAAGGCCCTTTCGCGTGGCGCAACGGTCTGACTCGTCATCACTTCCTCCCGGTCCGGCTACTGCCGGCGGCCGTTGCCGGCGGCGACCAACTCCGCCTGCGGGTCGTCGCTGCCGACCGCGCCAGCTTCCCGGGCCTGTCGCGCCTCCTGCCGGGCGACGGCCGCCGACAGGAATCCATCGAAGAGGGGATGCGGCCGGTTCGGACGGCTCTTGAACTCCGGGTGGAACTGGCTGCCGACCATGAACGGATGGTCGCGCAGTTCGGCGATCTCGACCAGGCGGCCGTTGGGCGACAACCCGCTCAGGACCAGCCCGCCCTTGTCCTGCAGCAGCTCGCGGTAGGCATTGTTGAACTCCCAGCGGTGGCGGTGGCGCTCGGAGATCAGGTCGCGGCCGTAGGCGGCGTGGGCCTTCGTGCCCGGCAACAGCCGGCACGGGTACGACCCCAGCCGCATCGTGCCGCCCATGTCGGTCAACTCGTGCTGGTCGGGCATGAGGCTGATGACCGGGTGCTCCGTGTTGCGGTCAAACTCGGTGCTGTTCGGTTCGTCGCTCCTGAGCACAGCGCGGGCCAGTTCGATGCACATGACCTGCATGCCCAGGCACAGGCCCAGGTACGGTACGTGGTTCTCGCGCGCCCAGCGGGCGGCCATGATCTTGCCCTCGATGCCTCGCTCGCCGAAGCCGCCCGGGACGATGATCCCGTCCAGACTGTCAAACCGGTCCCAGCCTTTGCCCTTCTCCAGATCGCCGGAATGGATCCACTCGATGTCGACCTGGCGGTTGTTGGCGTTGCCGGCGTGGTAGAGCGCCTCGCGGACGCTCATGTAGGCGTCATGGAGCTCGACGTACTTGCCGACGATGCCGATGCAGATGGACGGCTTCGGCCGGCGGATCTCGGCGATCATCTCCCGCCATTCGCTCAGGTCAGGCTCGGTCGTCTGGCGCAGCTTGAGCCGTTCCATGACGGTCTCGGCCAGGTGCGTCTCCTCGAGTAGCAGGGGGACCTCGTACAGGACTTCGGCCGTCACGGCCGGGATGACCGCCTCTTTCGGCACGTCGGTGAAGAGCGATATCTTGGCCAGGTGCTCGTCCGGGATGGGATGGTCGGCCCGGGCGATGATGACGTCGGGCTGGATGCCGATGCTGCGCAGCTCGCGAACGCTGTGCTGGGTCGGCTTGGTCTTGAGCTCGTCGCTGCCGCCGATGTGGGGCAGGAAGGTGACATGGACGTAGAGGGTGTTATCGCGGCCGACTTCCGAACGCATCTGGCGCAGCGCTTCGAGGAAGGGCAGGCTCTCGATGTCGCCGACGGTGCCGCCGACCTCCACCAGGACGACATCCGCCCCGCTCTTCTCCGCCACGAGTATCATGTTGCGCTTGATCTCGTTGGTGATGTGGGGGATGACCTGGATGGTGCCGCCGAGGTAGTCGCCGCGCCGCTCCCGGGCGATAACTTCGGCATAGACGCGCCCGGTGGTCAGGTTGGAGGCCTGGTTGAGGTTGATGTCGATGAAGCGCTCGTAATGGCCGAGGTCCAGGTCCGTCTCGGCCCCATCTTCGGTGACGAAGACCTCCCCGTGCTGGTAGGGCGACATGGTGCCCGGGTCGACGTTGATGTACGGGTCGAGCTTCTGGGCCATGACGCCGATCCCGCGCGCTTTGAGCAGGCGGCCGAGGGCCGCGGCGGTCACGCCCTTGCCCACCGAGCTGACCACGCCGCCAGTGAAGAAGATGAACTTGGTCATGTGTGCCCCCATAAAACAGAGAAGGGGCATGTCAACCTGGGTGACACGCCCCATCCGGATTCCTGCGGTGTCCGCTCGTCTCGCTGCGAATCGCTCGTTCGCATGTCGGTCCTCGCAACAAGGGCACAGGATAGCACAGGCGAAAACCCGCCGCAACCTACGAACGATTGGGCATTATTTCAGTATTGACTTAATTAAGTCTTGACTGTATTATACCCGCATGGACAAGTTCGCAGCCCTCGGTGAGCCCACGAGACGCCGCATCCTCGAGATGCTGGCCGACCGCGGCGAGCTGTCCGCCTCAGCGATCGCTGAGGCGTTTCAGGTCAGTCCCTCGGCCATTTCCCAGCACCTCAAGGCGCTGCGCGAAGCGGACCTGGTCCTGATGGAGAAGCGCGCCCAACAGCGCATCTATCGCATCAACCCGGACGCGATGCAGGAAGTGGAAGGATGGGCACAGCGGATGCGGCAGCTTTGGGCCCAGCGGTTCGACGCGCTGGACGCCTTGTTGAAAGCGGAAATGCGTAAGGAACTGGAGGCACGGAATGGAGATGACAAAAAGTAAGTCCCAGGATGTGGTGATCGAGCGGACATTCGACGCCCCACGCGAGTTGGTTTGGCGGGCCTGGACTGACCCGGAACTGTATAAGCAGTGGTGGGGACCCGAATATTTCACCTGCCCTGTCGCGACGATCGACGCGCGTCCGGGCGGCCGCTGGCACAGCGCCATGGCCGACCCTGAAGGCAACCTGTACTGGTCGACCGGGACCTTCCGCGAGGTCGTCCCTTTCGAGCGCCTGGTCATGACCGACAGCTTTTCCGATGAGCACGGCAACCTTGTCCTGGCCAGCCAGCTTGGTATGGGCGACGACATTCCACTTGAGATGCTGATAACGGTCGTTCTTGAAGACCTGGGAAACGGCCGCACCCGGATGACCATCTACCACTCCGGCATGCCCGACGGAGAAATGAAGGAAATGGCCAAGCAGGGTATGAGCACCAGCCTGAACAAGCTCGAAGCCGTTCTGGCTGCCGCTCACTGAGCATGGGTCCGCGACAACCTGATACCTTGACGTGGGCTTGGAGGCAAACGAACGTGGAAAACAAACTGATCATGAGCATTGACTATGACCGGCTGGAGATCGTCTTCAAGTACGAGTTCGACGCCCCGCGCGAACTGGTCTGGAAGACCATCACCGACCCGGCCCTCATCCCCCACTGGTGGGGGCCGGCCCGCATGACGACGATCGTTGACAAGATGGACGTGCGGCCGGGCGGGGAGTGGCGCTTCATCCAGCGCGCCCCGGACGGGACGGAGTTCGGTTTCAACGGCGTCTACAAAGAGGTCGTCCCGCCGGAACGGCTGGTCCAGACATTCGAGTTCGAGCCGATGGCGGGGCACATCTCGGTTGAAACGGCGACGCTGAGCGACCTTCCGGGCGGCCGAACGCTGTGGGTCGGCGTCGCCAAATACGCCACGCTGGAAGACCTGAAGGGCGTGGCTGAATCCGGCATGGAAACGGGCGCGACGGAGACGTACAACCGCCTGGCCGCGCTCCTGGCCGCCCAGACCGTCGCCCTTGGGCATTAACATCGACTGCACGTCCAACTGGATGCGGAGCAGCCCCGGCCGGTCGCGCGCCGGCCGGGGCGCTCCCTTTGCACCGGTCGCCGCCTTCGGCCCAGCGACATTGGCGGCCAGGGGCCTGTCGTTTGGGACCGGCCGGATCGCTCATCCCGGCCGACCGGATGTCACTCGCGCTTGATCAGCGTCGGCTGCGCCTCGGCTCCGGCGACCCGGCTGTGGGGCTCCATCAGTTCCAGCCGCCGCCAGGCATCGCGCAGCGCGTCGAGTTCTTCGCGCGTCTCCGGAATCTCCCCATAGCGGACGCGGACGTAGGCCTCGGTCAGCATCCGGCTCTCGGCCGTGCCGTCCGGCCAGACCTGGCCGAGCGCCGGCAGATACTCGTAGGGCGTCTCGGTCTCCAGGCGCGGGTAACCCGCGGCGGCGGCGGCCCGGCACATCTGTGCGTAGAGCCGCCGGACGGACGCGGCCGCCCGCCGCCCGCGCCCCAGCCCGAGGCGTCCCAGCACCCGGTCAGCCAGGCCGGGCGAACCTTCATCCTCGGGCGTGATGCGCTCGCTGCGGGCGCTGTCGCGGGCAGCGAAGGTCGCCTGCCGGTAGAGCCGGCCCAGCCCGAGAGCAACCACGGCCATCAGTCCCAGCATCAGGAAGGCGACGATCGCCTTGCCAGCCGCGCCCGGCCCCGCGTCCGGCCCCGGCGTGGCCGTTGGCGTCGGCAGGACCGGCGTCTCCAGCCCCAGCGGGACACCCAATTGCCGCATTCCCTCCGCCATACCCGTGAATACCCAGGCCAGGAACTGGCCGAGCGCCTGCACGAGGACGCCGAACAGGTCCAGGGCAGGCTTGAAGACGACGAACAGCAGCCCGCCGATGACCGTCACGCCGAATTGCATCGCTCGCCAGAGTGGCGACAACCAGTCGAGGACGTCGAGCAGCGAATCACCGCTGATGAAAGCGGCCAGAACGCCCCCGAGCAACGTGACGCCGGCGGCGGTGGCGAAAACGACCGCGAACCAGCGCGCGCCGAGCGTCGAGCCGCCCCCGGTCTGGTCGGCCTCGATCTGCTCCGCCCGCACGAGGGCGACGGCCGTCAGCGACGCCAGCAGGAAGAGCAGCACGAACGGGACGGCGTTGATGTCGAGAAAACTGCCTGCGAACCACAGCAGGAGCGGGGCGATGATCAGGCCGCCAACGCGCAGGCGGAGGCCAATGCGGTTGATATCGTGGCCGCGGCCGACCAGCCGCAGGCCCCGCCACCAGACCAGGGCCGTCAGCAGGAAGATCGACAGGTCGCGCGCCCAGAGCAGGTTGCCCCCCTCGGCCAGGCTCGCCCCGAACTGGCCGAGCCAGCTCATGTCGAGCAGCGGGCGCGGCCCGTACAGCAGCAGCCGCCAGCTGACCAGCATCGTCAGCAGCAGGGCAAAGAACAGGACGCGGCGCTGCCGGCGGGCGTCCAGCTGGAGCAGGCTCATCACCCGGGCCAGGTTGAACGGCAGCAGCATCAGCAGCAGCAGCCAGGCCAGGACAAGCCCGGCCGGCCAGTAGCGGGCCCAGCCCAGGATGACCAGGGCGAAGGGCGTCAGCAGGGCAACCTCCTGCAGGGCATAGCTCAGGTACAGCAGCTCGTTGCGGACGACGCCCCAGGCCGACAGGCTCGGCGCGGTGCTGCCGTTCGTCGCGGCCGGCGCGGAGGCGACGCTACTCATCGAACGCCTCCAGGCGGACGGGCTCCGGGACCGGGATGCGGCCGAGCGCGGCCTCCGTCGCCGTCGCGGCGCGGGGGCCGGGACGGAACGCCGGGGCAGTCGACGGGATGTGGTAGACGAGGATCGATTCCTTGCGCGTCGACGGAGGCCGCGGCGGCGGGTCATCGCTGAGCGTGATCAACACCACCCGCCGCCCCGCTTCGTGCAGCCGCATCAGGGCGATCATCATCTCATCGGTGACAACGGCCGTGACCAGGACGATGGTCGAGACCCAGGGCAGGTGCGGGCTTTCGCGCAGGAGCATGAACTCGACAGAACCCGTGGCGAACTCGGTCACGGCCGCCAGCGCCTCCAGGACGCGGTTGAGCTGCTCCGGCGAGCGCCCCGGCGGCACCCGCAGCGGCTGGTCGGAGTTGGGCACGGCGCCGTTGGCGTAGACGCCGACACCCCAACCCTGCTCAAAACCGTAGTTGGCGGCCGAGGCGGCCACGCTGACGGCGCGCTCCAGCAACTCCGGGTCAAAACCCATCCAGTGGCGCGGGAACGTGGCCACATTCAGGAAGACGGCCATCGTCATGCCGGTCGACGGGTCATAGACCTTCGTCTGCAGCGCGCCGCGCCGGGCCGTCGCCTTCCAGTGCACGTCGCGGAAGCGGTCCGTCGGGTTATAGTCGCGGATGCCGCGGGTGCGGATCGGGTCGGTGAAGAGACTCTGGCGCACCTTGACCTCGCCAAACGGCTCCTTGGCCGGCAGCCCCAACTCCTCCAAGGGGTAGATGGGCGGGTAGACAACGAGCGTGTCGAGATACCGGTACTCGCGTTCGACGGTGAAGAGGGTGAAGATGTCGCCCGATTCGTACGTGACCGGTCCGAGACGGTAAAAGCCGCGCTTCGGGAAGCGCAGCGTCACCGCGCGCTCGAGACGCTCGCGGCTCTGCATCGAGAGCGTCAGGAGATACTGATAACGGTTCGTCAGGTCGCCCGCCAGGGAGAGCAGCGAGTCGTCGACGCCGGCCGGCACGGGCAGCTCGTCACGGAAGCGAAGCCAGGTGAGCGGCAGCGCCTTATCGTTCTGGACGGTGACCGTCATCTGCACCGGCTCGCCGGGGAAGACGCGCGTCCGATCGAACGACCGCCGGTAGCTGACACCCCACAGGGCGAGGTTCTTCCAGACGGTGCTGACGCCGACAATGAGGAGCAGGCTCAGCCCGAGGGCGAGGAAGGCCGGGTTGCGGCCGGCCAGCAGGCCGATGATGACGAACAGCAGAGCCAGCGGGATCCAGGCATCGCTGAAGATGCTGTCTTCGCGCTCGCGGAGGACAAGACCGCGGGCCCGGGCGACATCGGCCATGTCAAGCGGCTTGTTGCCCGCGGCCGCGCGCAGCACGTTCTGCCGCGCCATCCGCATGGCCTCGCGCTGGTTCTCGCGCACAACAAGCTGCATCTCATCGAAGCTTTCGGGCATGAGGTTGGTCGGCCGGAATGTCCTGGCTCAGTTCGCCGGCGGCTATCCGACGGGAACCGGCACGGTCGCCACCACTTCGCGGACGACGTCGTCCGGCTGCCGGCCGCGCAGCCGGGTGGCGGGGTTGACCAGCAGGCGGTGGGTCAGTACAACCGGGGCCATGTGCTTGACGTCATCCGGGATGACGAATTCCCGGCCGTCGATCGCCGCCCGCGCCTGGCACGTGCGGTGGAGAGCCATCGTCGCGCGCGGGCTGGCCCCGAGCAGGATGTCGTCGTGCAGGCGCGTCGCCCGGCAGATCGCGACGATATACTGGCGGACCGACGCCTCGACGCGCACCGTCCGGACCTCGTCCTGCATGGCCAGGATGTCGTCGGGCGCGACGACGCTGCCCAGCGCCGCCAGCGGGTCCTCGCGTTCGAAGCGGAGGAGCATGGCGTTCTCGTCGGCTTCGTCCGGATATCCGAGGGCGATCTTCATCAGGAAGCGGTCAAGCTGGGCTTCAGGCAGCGGGAACGTGCCCTCCAGTTCGATCGGGTTCTGGGTCGCCAGGACGAGAAACGGCCGCGGCAGGCGGTGGGTCTCAATGTCAACCGTCACCTGTCGTTCCTGCATCGCCTCCAGCAGCGCTGACTGCGTGCGCGGCGTCGCCCGGTTGATCTCGTCCGCCAGCAGGACCTGGGCCATGATCGGCCCCGGCCGGAACTCAAACTCCTGGGCCTTCTGGTTGAAGTAGTAGATACCGGTCAGGTCAGACGGCAGCAGGTCGGGGGTGAACTGAACGCGGCGGAAGGTGCAGCCGAGCGAGGCGGCGATGGTCTTGGCCAGCGTCGTTTTGCCCGTGCCGGGCACGTCTTCCAGCAGCAAGTGGCCCTCGCACAGCATGGCGATCAGGGCCAGGTCGATGACGTCATCTTTGCCGACGATGACTTTCTGGATGTTGGACCGGAGGCGGGCGGCCGTTTCGGCGATTGTCATCCGCGAATGATAGCCGAAACGGGCCAACCAGGCATTGCGCCGCGGGGACGAACCAGGCACTCAGCCGGGTTCCTCCCCGGGAAGGCGCTCTACCGGCGACTCCTGAAGGCATTGAAAGCGAGGACGCTGCCCAGGGCCACGCCGATACCCAGCACGATCCAGGAACCATACGAGGCAACCGCCGCGTTGGCCCGCCCGGCAAGGCCGGTATCGTCCGCGGCCGGCGGCGTCTCTGTCGACAGAACGAGCGGTGTCGGCGACGGCTCAGGTGTCGGCGACGGCGTGGCGGTCGCCGTAGGCTGGGGTGTGGCCGTCGGCGGCAGCGTCGCCGTCGGTTCGGGCGTCGGCGAGACGAGTGGCGTCGGCGTCACTGTCGGGACGGGGGTCAGCGTCGCGTTGAAGACCTTCGCCGGGATGGGTGTGGGCGAACTGACGGGCGCGTCGGTCGTTGCCCCAACCGGCGTCGCGGCGGCGACGAACCGGTCGCGCTGTTCGATCAGGAACAGCGGCGGCCCGCCCACCGAACAGGCGTCGTTGCAGCGGGCCCCCTCCAGCCGGATCGGGTAGAAGCCGTCCACCGCCCGAACCGGTCGCAAGGTTTCGCCGGTCGCGGAGACCAGCACCGCCTCGTCCGCCAGCGCCGGGACCCGAACCCACATTGTGGCCGGGATGCGCGCCCAGAGGACGCGGGTCACATCCTCCGGCCGTTCGAAGCTGAAGAGATAGTAGTCATCGGTCTGCTGGCGGCCGACGGGCGGGACGAAACCGCTCAGGCGCTCGACAACCGTCTTGTAGGCGTCGAACGCGGGCCGCCGGCTGAAGTCCGGCCGGACGATGCCGAACGACTCGCCTCCCTCCGGCAACAGGACGTCGATCAGCTTGTAGACGCCGATGCTCTCCGCCCCGGCCCCATAGCCGAGCGCGTAGGCCTGGACGACGTACCACGCCTGCTGCTCGAGGTCGATCTGGAACTGCGGCCGCTCGACCGGCCAGAGGGGGTCGAGGTTGGGCGAGGCATTGGTCTCGTTGATCCAGACCGGCTTGTCGATGCCGTTCGCCTTGAGGAGGTCGAAAGTCTGCCGGGTCAGCGTCTCAACCGTCTCGACGTTGAAGTAGATGTGGAGCGAGACGACATCGAAGAAGTAGTCGTTGGCGGCCGCTTCGGGGTCGGAAGCGTTCAACCGCAGCAGCGCGCCCATGTAGGCCGGGTCGTGCCAGTACGAGTACCCGGCCAGGTGGATGACGGCCTCCGGGTCGCGCTCCCTGGCCACCTGGTACGTCACCTTCAGCAGCTGGTAGTAGTCGGCCAGGCTGCCGTCAAACTCGTGGCCGTAGACCCCGGAGGCAATCTCCGGCTCGTTCCAGACGATCCAGTTGTGGACGCCCAGCGGCGCGTAGTAGTCGACCACCTTGCCGATGTAGGCAGCCCAGAGGTTGTTTGGGTCGTCGATGGGCAGGTAGAGCCCGCGCGGCACGCCGGAGAACGGCGGCCCGTCGGTGGCCCACTGCGGCGTGTTCTTCAGCAAGCCCATGACGACCCGGTCATGGGCCCGCGCGTCGTCGAGCCACTCCTCCAGGACGTGCAGCGTGTTCCAGTCATCCGGGCCGGTCGGCTGGATCTCGTTCCAGTAGAACAAGATGCGGTCCCAGCCGACGTTCAGTTCGGCCGCTTCTTCCGGTCCCCAGAACGACTCGACCAGGCCAAAGCGCGGGTCGACCGGACGCTCTTCGTCCGGTTCGGGGGTCGCTTGCCGGGCCGAGACCGGGACAGCGAGCGCAAAAAGGAGGGCCAGAAGCCCCACGACAGCAGTGATCCGGTTCTTCATACTGATTACTGATTGACCAACCACCAAGTGCGGTCATGCCAGTCCGCGATTATAATGGGAGGCATGCTCCGGGGCCAACGAAAGGGGATGACATGAACGGTGACTTAACGCTTCGCCCGGCACAGCAGGAAGTCCTGGCCTATCGCGGCGGCCGAATGGCCGTCAGCGCCGTTCCCGGCAGCGGCAAGACCTTCACCCTCTCCCTGCTGGCCGCCCAGATCATTGGCGAAGGCCGGCTCGATGTCGCGGCAGGCCAGCAGGTGCTGATCGTCACCTACCTCAACGCCAGCGTCGAGACCTTCCGCGCCCGCATCCGCCGGCGGCTACACGAAATGGAACTGCCCGACCTCGGCTTCGACGTCCGCACGCTCCACAGCCTTGCCCTGGAGATCGTCCGCAGCGCCGGCGACGGCCTGTCTGAGGACCTGGCCGTCCTGGACGAGAACCAGAGCCGGCAGATCCGGGCCAGCGTCGTCGACAACTGGATCAGCGACCACACGAGGCTGTGGGAAGCGTTCCTGCCGGAAGAGCGCAGCGGCCTGAGCCCGCAGATGCGCGCCCGCTGGCGCGACACGACCGAGCAGATGGCCGGCACTTTCATCCGCACGGCGAAGAACGGCCGCTACCGGCCCGAAGACATCGTCCGTACCATGCGCGAGCGAAGCGAGCGCCCGATCGACGGCGAGGAGCAGCCCATTGGCCGGTCGCCGCTGCTGGCGATGATGGCCGGCATCTACGAGCGCTACCAATCGGCCCTGGCGCGGCTCGGGGCGATGGACTATGACGACCTCATCTGGGGCGCGGTCGACCGCCTGGAGTTCCGCCCCGACCTGGCCGGCACGCTGCGCGGGCGCTGGCCCTATGTATTGGAAGACGAGGCCCAGGACAGCGTCCCCTTGCAGGAGTTGCTGCTGGAGAACCTGACGGGCAGCGCGGGCAACTGGGTGCGCGTCGGCGACCCCAACCAGGCCATCACCAGCACCTTCACGGCCGCGCACCCGCGCTACTTCAATGCCTTCATCGACCGGCCGGACGTGATCGCCCGCACGCTGCCCAACAGCGGCCGCAGCGCCGAGGTAATCATCGGCGCGGCCAATGCCCTGTTGAACTGGACCATCGACCACCACCCGGTAGACGAGGTCCGCGAGCACGCCTTCCGCCGGCAGGACATCCTGCCCACACCGGCCGGAGACGCGCAACCGAACCCGCCGGACAGCGAAGCCGACATGCGCATCCACGTCTATGGCAGCCGCGAAGATGAGGAGCTGCCGACCGTGGCCGCCAACGCCTGGGCGGCGGCGGTACAGCGGCCGGACCAGACGGTGGCCATCCTCGTGCCGACCAACCAGATCGGTTACGCCGTGGCCGAGCATCTGGATGCGCTGGACGCCGACTACGACAACATGCTGCGCGGCAGTGGCCGCGAGCGCGAGATCGCGGCCGTCCTGCACGCCGTCCTGGGCCTGCTGGCCGACCCCTTGAACACCCGGGCGCTGCAGACGGCCCACGCCGGGCTGGTCGAGATGGGCGAGGAAGGGGCGCCCCACCCGGCCGTGAGCAGCCCGCTCGAGGACGCCGCCCGCTTCCAGACGCTGCTCCGGAGCATCCACCAGCCGGAGGCCGTCCTCTTCCCGGCCGGCGACGCGGCCGAGGATGCCTACCTGGCTGCCCTGCCGGCGGGCGTCGCGTCAGAGGAAGACCTCGTCCACCTGGAGCAGTTTGTGGGCTTCGTGCGGCGGCTGTTCGACCTGCGCTCCCTGCCGGTGGATGATCTGACCCTGGCCCTGGCCGACGAGTTGTTCGGACCAGGCGCGCCGGGGATGAGCGGCGACGAGACCGGCGGCCGGGCGCACGAACTTGACCTGGCCATCGCCTACCAGATCGCCAGCCAGTTGCGGCAGTGGCGCGAGGCTCAGCCGGAGTGGCGCCTGCCGGAGCTGGTCAGCCAGCTCGGCCTGGTCGCCTCGGGTCAGCGAACGCTCAACCTGGTCCGCACCGGCGAGGAAGGCTACGAACCCAAGCCGGGCCGGGTGACGCTGGCAACCCAGCACAGCGCCAAAGGTCTGGAGTGGGATACGGTCTTTCTGGTCGGCATCGACGGCTACTGGGTCCCCGGCTCTCTCGACGCGTCGTTCCAGGGGTTTAGCAGTTTCCTCGGAGGAGACCCGCACGCCGAGGTGGCGGCGCAGTTGCAATACCTGATGAGGGGCGAGGCCGGGCTATTCCCGCACCGTAACGCGACCGAGTCAGCCCACATCGAGGTCATCTGCGAGCGGTTGCGCCTGCTCTATGTCGGCATCACGCGCGCGCGCCGGACGTTGGTCATCAGCCGCAGCCGCGTGACCCGGACCCAGAGCCAGGGCCGCGAGCGAGACGCCGAACCCGCATCTGCCATGGGCCTGCTATACCGCTACCTCAAAGCGCGGAAAGGCGAGAACGGTGCCGACAGCTGAGCGCAGAACGGCTTCAGTCCTCGCCCGAGCCGTCGTCATGGCCGCAGCCATAGGTCCAGCAGTAGCCGTCGTGGGCGATGAGTTCATCCGCCTCGGTCGGCCCCCAGGTCCCCGCCTCGTAAAAGGTCAGCGGCGGCGCGTGCCGGCTCTGCCAGCCGGCCAGGATCGGGTCGAACAGCCGCCAGGACTGCTCAATCGAATCGTTGCGGGTGAACAGCGACGGGTCACCCTTCAGCACGTCGAGCAGCAGGCGCTCGTATGCCTCCGGGATGGCCATCGGGCCGAACGAGCTGTCATAGTGGAACGACATTTCAACGGCGCGCATGTCGGCCGCGGTGTCCGGCACTTTGGCCTGAAACGAGAAATGGATGCCCTCATCCGGCTGGATGCACATCGACAGGCGGTTCGCGCCGATCGACATGTCCGCGGGCAGGGGAAACATCAGGTGCGGCGGCCGTTTGAAGAAGATGGTGATCTCGGTGAACTTCCCGCCCAGCGCCTTGCCGGAGCGCATGTAGAACGGCACGCCCTGCCAGCGCCAGTTGTCGATGTAGAGGCGGACGGCGGCGAAGGTGGGTGTGGTCGAGCCCCGGTCGACGCCCTCCGTGTCGCGGTAGGTGCGGTACTGGCCGCGGACCGTGTGGCGGGCCACGTCCTCCGGCGCGATCGGGCGGATGGCGCTCAGGACCTTGGCCTTTTCGTTGCGCAACGCTTCGGCGTCAAACGAGGCCGGCGGCTCGCTCGCCACCAGCGCCAGGAGCTGCATCATGTGGTTCTGCAGCATGTCGCGCACGACGCCGACTTTGTCATAGAAGGCGGCCCGGTGGCCCACGTCGACCGTCTCCGCGGCCGTGATCTGGACGTGGTCGATATAGTTGCGGTTCCAGACCGGCTCGAAGAGCGAGTTGGCGAAGCGGAAGACCAGGATGTTTTGGACCGTTTCTTTGCCCAGATAGTGGTCGATCCGGTAGACCTGCGACTCGCTGAAGACCTGATGCACCGCCTTGTTGAGGCTCTGGGCGGTCAGGAGGTCGCTGCCGAACGGCTTCTCGATGACGATCCGCCGCCAGCCGGCCGATTCGTGGGCCATCTCGGCCGCGCCGAGGCTGGCGATAGCCTGCGGGTAGAGGTTCGGGGCGATGGCCAGATAGTAGACGCGGTTCTCAGGAACGCCGCCGCACTCCTCGCTCAGGAAAGCATCGAGCCTGCGCATGTCGTCCACATCCGCGAGGTCGGTTGGCAGGTACCGCACGCGCTGGGCGAAGTCCGACCAGCGCGAGCCGTTGTGGTCCCCCCGGGCGAACTCCTTGACACCCGACTCCACATGCGTCCGAAACGCCTCGTCGCTCATTTCGCTGCGCGACACGCCGACGATGTACCAGTTGCCGGGGAGCCGTTTCTTGCAGTGGAGGTCATAGAGCGCCGGGATGAGTTTGCGGCGCGTCAGGTCGCCCGAAGCGCCGAAGATGATGATTGTGTTCGATTCGCTCATGTTCATCCTGTGGCCATCGTCAACTGCCGGCCCGTCTTCTGGTAAGTCTCATCTTTGTCTTTATAATGTAACCTATGTCACTGGTCGAGACGAGATCGAGCCTGGACAGCCGGCAAGGCGGCTCTGCAACGGCGTCGAACCCACCCGTATCTGTCGAAGACGCGATCGTCCAGACCGTCGCCTATGTTGACGGATATGACTATCCGCTGACAGCAACCGAGATCCATCGCTACCTGATCGCGTGTCCGGCGGAAGCGACGCAGGTGAGGGCCGCCCTGGCCGCGCCGTCGCTGTCTGAAGCACGTCTCAGCCGCGTTGGTGAGTATTATACGCTGCCCGGGCGCGAGTCGGCAGCCGAGACGCGCCGCCTGCGCGAGGTGGAGGCGGCGCGCCTGTGGCCGGAAGCCATCCGCTACGGCCGGCGCATCGCGGGCCTGCCCTTCGTCCGGATGGTTGCTGTGACCGGGTCGCTGGCAGTCAACAACGTTGGCAGCCACATCGACATCGACTACTTCATCATCACGGCCGACGACTACCTGTGGCTGTGTCGCGCGTTCGTCATCGGAGTTGTCCGTCTGGCGGCCGTGCGCGGCATCACCCTCTGCCCGAACTATTTCCTCAGCGAACGCGCCCTGCTGCTGAGCGACCGCAACCTGTATACCGCCCACGAAGTGGCCCAGATGGTCCCGCTCAGCGGCGCAGACCAATACACCGCCCTCCGCGAGGCCAATGACTGGACTGACGACTATCTGCCCAATGCCTCGGGGCTGCCCGACCTGCCCGCCCCGCTTCGCCCCCCGCAACCCACCGCGCCTTCGCGGCGGCAGGCAGCGATAGAAGCCTTGTTCCGTTCAGAGCTCGGCCGCCGCCTGGAGCGCAGGCTGATGGAAGATAAAGTGGCGGAGCTCCAGCGCGAGCAGGCTGACTGGGACGAATCCGCCTTCACCCCGGATTGCTGCAAGGGCCACTTCCACCTCCACAAGCAGCAGGCGCTGGATGCCTATGAAACCCGCGTCGCAACGACCGACCTGTAGCCAATCACACCTATTATGAGCGACATCCTCTTCGGCCAGTCTTACTTCTTGCGTTTCGACCCAAAGCTGTGGGAAGCGCAGCAACCCTACCCACCGCTGGGGACACTCATCGCCGCGGCCATGACCCGGGCAGCCGGCTACGACGTCGCCCTGTTCGATGCCATGCTGGCAGAATCAGAAGACGAATGGACGGCTGCGCTGGAGCGCCACCGCCCGCGATATGCCGTTCTCTATGAGGACAACTTCAACTATCTGTCGAAGATGTGCCTCCTGCGCATGCGCGAGGCAGCCTTCACCATGTCGGCCGCCGCCAGGGCGCGCGGCTGCACGGTCATCGTCTGTGGCTCCGACGCCAGCGACCATGCCGAGAGCTACCTGCGCGCCGGAGCCGACTACGTGCTGCTGGGCGAAGGCGAGACGACGCTGCTGGAGCTCCTGGCGCGGTTGGAGGCGGATGGACCGGGCGACGTGAGCGACATCCTCGGCCTCGCCTACCGTGACAACGGCCACGTCCGCCGTGCCCCGCGCCGGCCGGTCCTGCGCGACCTGGACGCCCTGCCCTTCCCGGCCTGGGACCTGGTCGATGTCGAACGCTACCGGCGCGTCTGGCTGGAGCACCACGGCTACTACTCGATGAACATGGCCACGACCCGCGGCTGTCCCTATCACTGCAACTGGTGCGCCAAGCCCATCTGGGGACAGCGCTACCATTCGCGCAGCCCGGAGAATGTGGCGGCCGAGATGAAGTGGCTGAAGGAGTCGTATAACCCCGACCACATCTGGTTCGCCGACGACATCGTCGGTCTGAAGCCGGGCTGGATGACCGGTTTCGCCGATGCCGTCGAGGCCACCGGCGCGAAGGTGCCGTTCAAGTGTCTCAGCCGGGCCGACCTGATCGTCCGCGACGACGGCGGCGTCGATGCCCTGCGCCGCGCCGGCTGCGACATCGTATGGATGGGAGCCGAGTCCGGCTCACAGAAGATCCTGAACGCGATGGAGAAGGGCACGACGGTCGAGCAGATCTATGAGGCGACGCGCCGCCTGCACGAGGCGGGCGTCCGTGTGGGCTTCTTCCTGCAATTCGGCTATCCCGGTGAAACGCGCGAGGACATTGAGAAGACGCTCAAGATGGTGCGTGATTGCCGGCCGGACGACGTCGGCATGTCCGTCTCCTACCCGCTGCCCGGGACCAAGTTCTATGAAAACGTCCGCCTCCAGCTCGGCGACAAACAGAACTGGGTCGACTCGGCCGATCTGGACATGCTCTACGCCGGGCCGTACACCACTGAGTTCTACCGCCAGTTGCACGTCGTTCTGCACAAGGAGTTTCGTTCGCGACGGGCGTGGCACGACTTTCGGGCCGGCCACGGCCGGCCGCGAGAGGTCGCCGCGTCGGCCTACCGGCTGGCAACGCTGCCCCTGGCCCGTGCCAGGTTGAACCGCCTGGCCCAGCAGTCGGACCGCGCCCTGCGCCCTGCGGCGCACATGACGCTTGAAGAAGCGGCACAGCCCACGCCCCAGGTCGACTAGCCGGCCGCCCAGCCGAGACGCCATGTCTTCCAGTCCGACCCAGCAGCACTACGACGCCGTCGCCGAAGCCTTCGGACGCAAGGCACTGGTCTACGACGACTTCGGCCGCGACCACGAGAATCTGGACCGCATGCGCCGCAAGGTCTATGACCATGTCTCGGCCGTCATGCCGGAGGGTGGGCACCTGCTGGAACTGAACGCCGGGACGGGCCTTGACGCGTCGGCGCTGGTTGCTCGTGGTTTTCGGGTCCACGCCACCGATCTGTCCCCCGGCATGGTGGCCGAGATCAGGGCCAAGATCGAAGGGTATGGCCTTGATGGCCGCCTCACGGCGCAGCAGGTCTCCTTCACCGAGCTCGACCAGGTTGAAGGCGGGCCATTCGATGGCGTCGTTTCCAATTCGGGCGGGCTGAACTGCATTGATGACTTGACCAGCGTGACCCGCGGCCTGCCGCATGTCCTGAAGCCGGGCGGCCGGGTGACGTTTGTCATCATGCCGCGGGTCTGCCCCTGGGAACTGGCCCTCGTCCTGAAGGACCCGCGGGTCGCCACACGCCGGCTGCGGCCCGGTGGCGTCATGGCCCATGTCGAGGGGGTCATGTTCAGGACCTACTACTTCAGCGCGGCCGAGGCCGAGCGCGCCTTCGGGCCGGACTTTCGCCGCGTGCGCCTTGAAGGCCTGTCTGTGATCACGCCGACGGCCGACAACAAGACCTTCGCCGTCAACCATCCGTCGCTCTACAGACGGCTCGTAGCGCTGGACGACTGGTTCTCGCGCCGGCCCTTCTTCAACGGCCTGGGTGACTTCTTCATCCTGAGCATGGAGTGGCGACCCGGAGCGCAACGGTGACGGGCGAACCGATGGCGGCCGCTCCGGGGGCTCCACCGTCGCCAATCGGCCGCGGCCGCTTCGCCTGCCCGCGCTGCGGCGGCGCGCTGACCGAAGCGAGCGTGCGTTGGCTGCAATGCCCCGCCGACGGCTCGCGCTATGAGCGTCTGGACGGGATCTGGCGCTTTCTGCTCCCTGAGCGGGCCGCGGCGCTCGCCCCGTTCATCCGCGACTACGAGACCATCCGGCTGGCCGAGGGACGCTCATCGCCTGACGCCGCCTACTACCGGGCCTTGCCCTATGCCCCGGCCGGGACGCCGCGGGCCGATGATTGGGCCATCCGGGCGCGTAGCTTCGACTGCTTTGTCGCCAACGTGCTGCGGCCGCTGGAAGGCGCGGCGGGGTCGCTGGTCATCGCCGACCTCGGCGCCGGCAATGGCTGGCTGTCTTACCGGATGGCGTCGCGCGGCCATCTCGCCTTTGCGGTCGACCTGACGGTGAACGCGGCTGATGGTCTGGGAGCCTGGCGTCACTATGACGCCGCCTTCACGCCCGTCCAGGCTGAGTTCAATCATCTGCCGCTGCCGGATGGCTCGACCGACCTGGTCATCTTCAATGCCTCGCTCCACTACTCGACCGGCTACGAGGCGACGCTGGCCGAGGCGGCCCGTATCCTGCGACCCGGCGGCTCCCTGGTGGTCGTCGACACGCCGGTCTACCGGGACCCGGGGGCCGGCGAAGCGATGGTCGCCGAGCGAGCGGCTGCTTTCCGCCGGCAGTACGGCTTTGCCTCCGATGCGCTGCCGAGTGAGAACTACCTGACGCCGGAACGCCTGGCGCAGCTGGAGACAGCGTTGGGCATCCGCTGGGAGTGGCACTGGGCTGATCCGTCGTGGAGGCGCGAGGCGCGAGGCTGGCGCCGGCGACTGGCCGGGCTGCGCGAGGCGGCGCAGTTCCCGTTGCTGGTCGCGTCGCGATAACAGGTTGCCGCCAATGACCGCTGCCCGCCGCTCGCTCGCCGACTCGCCCTACCTGCGCCTCAGCCTCAACTCGTTCTGGCTGCTGGGCGCGCGCTTCGGCGGCCAGGCGCTGGCGCTTCTGTCGACCATCCTGATCGCCCGCCGGCTCGGCGAGACAGGGCTGGGCCAGTACGCCTTCATCGCCGCCGTCGTGTTCATCGGCAACACCTTGAGCAGCTTCGGGCTGGACACGTTGCTCATCCGCGAGATCGCGACACGCGCGCCGTCATGGGAAGAAACCATTTCGGCCGCGTTGTTCATCCAGCTCGGCCTGTCGGTCGCCTTCATTGCCGGAACGGTCGTCATCGCGCCCAGGCTGTCCAACCAGACCCCGGAGACCCTGCAGGCGTTCAGACTGGCGACGCTGGCCCTGATCCCGATGGCGTTTTCGACCATCACCAGTGCCGTCCTGCGCGCTAGCGAGCGAATGGACCTGTACATGCTGTTCAGCGTCGGGACCGCCGGGTTGGCTACGGTCGGGACCGCGCTGGTCTTGCGCTTCGGGTACGGCCTGACCGGGATCGCCGCGGCCGCGCTGTTCGCCCAGGCCTGCGGGGCCGTGCTGGCCGCCCTCCTGGTCCGGACCCGGCTGCCGGGCCTGCGCTGGCGCTGGATGGTCCCGCGGGGCGAGGCGACGCGGCGCGCCCTGCGAATCGGCCTGACCCTCGCCACGCTCATGGTCCTCGCGGTGTTCTACCAGCGGCTGGGCACGTTGATGCTGTCGTTGCTGGAGGGCGACGCCGCCACCGGCTGGTACAGCGCGGCGGCTCGCGTCGTCGAGGCGCTGAAGACGCTGCCGGCCGCGTTCTTCGGCGCGCTCTTCCCGCTCGCGTCGCGCGCCGCAGGCAGTCCGGCGCGCGGCACGTTCAACCCCACCTACCGCAAGGCGTTCTCCGGAATGCTGGCGCTGGCGCTGGCGGGGGCGGCCGTGGCCTTCTTCTTCGCCGGGCCTATCATCCGCCTGCTCTATGGCCCCGGCTACGAGCCGGCCGTGGAAATGCTGCGCGTCCTCATCTGGAGCCTGCCGGCCACCCTCTTCGCGCTCAAGTTTTCATTCGACCTGGTCACTCACGGCCGCGAGCGTTTGGCAGCCATCGCCCTGGCCGTCACGCTTTCGCTCACGGCCGTGCTGCTGTATGTGCTGATCAACCGCTTTGGCCCGGTTGGTGCGGCGGCGGCCGTCGTCGCCGGCGAGTCCTTCCACGCGGTGTTGCTGTGGCTGCTGGGCCGGCCGCGCCCGGCACGGCGGCCGTCACGGAGCATGCCTCGCCATGACCGTCCCCAATAACGCAGGTAAGTACCACGAGCGCTCGCTGCTGACCGCCCAGGCCTTTCTGCAGCAGCGGCGGCAGGTCGGGACGGCCCCCACCTGGCCCGCCCCGCAGACGCTCGTCCTGTGCTTCCAGCCGGCGCTTCTTGTCGCGGCGACGCGCAAGCTGGGTGGCAAGCGCGTCGATGGCTTCCTCGGTGAAACGTACCTGCTCCGCAAGACCGGCGGTCGTCTCGCGATCACCGGCAACTTTGGCGTCGGCGCGCCGGTCACGGCTGTCCTCCTTGAGGATTATGCCGCCTACGGCGTGCGCCGCTTTGTCAGCATCGGCGTGGCCGGCTGCCTGCATCCGTCGCTGTCGCCCGGCGATCTGTTCCTGCCGACGGAGGCCATCCGCGATGAAGGTACGTCGCATCACTATCTGCCCAGCGCGCGACGCATCTCCGCCCCGGGAACGCTGACCGCGCGGCTCGGCCAGCAACTCTCCGCCGCCGGCCACCGCTTCACCAACGGGCTGACCTGGACGACGGACGCCCCGTATCGGGAAACGGCGCTGGAAGTCGCCAGTTACCGCGAGGAGGGAGCGCAGACCGTCGAGATGGAGGCGGCGGCCATCTTTGCCGTCGCCACCTGTCTTGATGTCGAGGCGGCGGCGGCGCTGGTCATCGGGGACACGTTGCTTGACGACCGCTGGCAGTTGGCCTACGATCGCCGGCGCGTTCAAGCCGGTCTGGAGGCGTTACTTCAGGCGGTAGTAGCGTTACCGCCCTTATGACCCCTACGATCGTCGTCCCGGCCTTCAACCGTCCTGACTCCCTGGAACGACTGCTGGCATCGCTTCGCCTGGCAGATTATCCCGACAGCGCCCGCCTGGTCATCTCGGTCGATCGGGCGGCAGGCAACGCCCCCGACCCCCGCAACGAGGCCGCCCGCCAGGTCGCGCTGGGCGCTGCCTGGCCCCATGGCCCGAAGGAAGTCATCGTCCACGACACCCCACAGGGGCTCATCGGCAACGTATTCTTCTGCGGCGGGCTGGCCGAACGCTACGGCGCGGTCATCCTGCTGGAGGACGACCTGGTCGTCTCGCGCCAGTTCTACCGGTACGCCGCGCAGGCCCTGGACCGCTACGCCGATGACGAGCGCATCGGCGGCATCTCGCTCAATGCCCTGTGGTTCAACGGCTACACCCACCAACCGTTCATTCCCCTGATGGACGGCAGCGACGTCTTCTTCTTGCCCGTCGCCTGGTATCAGGGCCAGGCCTACAGCGCCGGCCAGTGGGCCCGTTTTCGCGAGTGGCTGGCCCTGGGCCGGCCGCGGCCGACCGCCGACGGCCCGCTCCATGACCTCTTCGCGCAGTTCCCGCAGACCGACTGGTTCCCGATCAAGACGCTCTACCTCGTTGAAACGGGCCAGGTCTATGCGTTCCCGCGCGAGTCGATGACCAGCAATTACGGCGACGCCGGAACGCACTTCAGGCGCCCAACCTCGTTCTTTCAGGTCCCGCTTCAACACCTCAGGCAGCAGTTTGACCTGCGGCCGCTGGATGAGGCGCTGGCAGTCTACGATAGTTTCTATGAGTTGCAGCCCGACCGGCTGGCACGGTTGACCAACCGGCTGAGCGGCATCGAGTGTGATTTCGACCTGTACGCGACCAAGTCGGCACGCCATCTGACCCGGCCGTGGGTGCTGACGACCCGACCGGCGGCGCATCCGGGGGCGCGTTTCGGCAAGATGATGCGGCCGCTGGAAGCCAACATCATCTTCAACGTCGCCGGGGAAGGCATTCAACTGGCAGCGCGCGAGGAGGTTGATCTGGGCCGGGCGGCTACCGCTTCAGCACAACGGGACAACGACGCTTACTTCAATCGCTACCGCCGGATCGGCCGCCGGCAACGGTGGGCGGCCGAGGCGGCTGCCTGGTGGGATGGCGTCCGCGCTCCATGACGAACCTGTCTCCATCCCACGAGGACCAGCCGCTCCCGGCTATTGTGATCCCGACCTACGCCCGGGCCCACGCCCTGGAGCGGCTCCTGGCCGGCCTGTCGCTGGCGGCCATACCGCCCGGCGTCACGCTGGTGTTCTCGGTCGACCCGCTGCCGGAGGGGTCCGACGACGCGCGGGCTGTGCGCCGCCTGGCCGATGATTTTGTCTGGCCGCAAGGCGAAAAGCGGGTCATCGTCCACGACCGGCACCTCGGCCTCGTCGGCAACATCGCTTTCTGCGGCGAGCTTTCGGCCGAGTTCGGGGCCATCGTTCTCCTCGAAGAAGACCTCGTGGTGGCCCCGCAGTTCTATGCGTTCGCCGTGGCCGCCCTGCGCTGTTACGGCGACGACCCGCGCATTGCCGGTATTTCGCTGAACCAGCAGTGGTTCAATGGCTTCACCCTCCAGCCCTTCATTCCCCTGCCGGACGCCTTCGACGCTTACTTTCTGCAACTGGCGACCCCGCAGGGCCAGGTCTACACGGCCGCCCAGTGGCAGCGCTTTGCCGACTGGTGGGCCGAGATGCCTCCTCGCGCGCTCGAAGCCGTCCACGACAGCTTCTCGCGCTTCCCACCGAGCGACTGGCTGGCGGCCAACGCGGGCTATCTGGCGGAGACAGATCGGTACTACGTCTATCCCCGCGAATCCCTGACGACCAACTTCGGCGACAAGGGAACCCACTTACAGCAGCAGACCGCCATGTTCCAGGTGCCGCTGCGCCTGGGACATCGCGATCTGTGTCTGGGGACGCTGGACGCCTCGGTCGCAGTCTACGATGCCTTCTTTGAGCTGCTGCCCGACCGGCTGAATCGGCTGACCGGTGCGCTGCGTGACTTCGACTACGATGTCGACCTGTATGCGTGCAAATCGGCCCGCCACCTGCGCGCCCCGTTCGTGCTGACAACGCGGCGCGGCTGCCGGCCGCTGAAGACCTTCGGCCGGGCGCAATTGCCCCTGGAAGCAAACGTCATCGACGGCGTGCCCGGCACGGGTCTGGCGCTATATCGCCGCGAGGATGTGGACACCGGCCGGCTGGCGGCGCTGGCCGCCCGGCAACACAACGATCTCGCCTTTGCCCGCGGCCGCCGGCCGTCGCTCCTCCGCCGCCTGTTCAGCTAGTCCCCTTCCGGCCTCTCCGGCATCATGAGATTGTCCGGGTGGATTTGGACATGACCAACCGGCCATGATAGCCTTGCGACCGTCCCGGCAAGGGGGCAAGTGAGGCGCATGCAGATCTCGCGCGTCCGCATCAGTCAGAATGCGCTGTCAAAACTGGCGTCCGAACTCGTCGGCCGCCTGGCGGTGTTCGCCCTGGTGCTGTTCGCCGCCCGTCAATTGGGCGAAGCCGGCTTCGGCCTCGTCAATTACGCCCTGGCTCTGGGCTTCGTCGTCGCTCAGCTGGCCGATCTCGGGCTGCAGATGGTGGTTTCGCGGGAGATAGCGGCCGGACGCCATGACCCGACCACCCTCGTCACGCGCGCGCTGCAGATCAAGCTCGTCCTTTCGGCCGTGGTCGTCTTCGGGCTGTGGCTGGTCGCCCTCCGGTCGACGGCCCCGGCCCGGGGAAGTCTGTTGGCCCTGAGCCTCGTCCCCCTGTTCCAGACCTATCTGGAGTTCGTCGCCTATGTCTATCGCGGCCGGCAGCAGGTCCGGGTGGAAGCGAGACTGCTGGCGGCAGGCAGGCTGGCCGCCGCAGCGGCGGGGGCGGCCGTCCTGGTTTTGGGCTACGGCCTGGCCGGGCTTGCTGCCAGCCAGCTGACCGTCGCGGTCGCTTTTGCCTTCGCCGGCCTGGTGATGCTGCGGCGCGAAGGCTGGCTGGACGGGCTGAGGCAATCGTTGGCCGTCTGGCAGATCGCCGGCGACCGGCCACCGACCGTGTTCCTGCTGACGCAGGCCATACCGCTGGGGATCGCGATCTTCCTGTCGATCGCCTACACGCGCCTG
This sequence comes from uncultured Ardenticatenaceae bacterium, assembly GCA_964422535.1. Taxonomy (GTDB): domain Bacteria; phylum Chloroflexota; class Anaerolineae; order Promineifilales; family Promineifilaceae; genus Promineifilum. The sequence goes on from CAYRBP010000001.1 coordinate 35,363, forward strand.
GCCGTCCTCATGTTGGGCCAGATGACATCGGCAGCGACCGTCGCCCACTACAGCGCCGCCACGCGGCTGGTCGAGCCGGCGCAGCTCATCCCCGCCTCGCTGATGGCGGCCGTGTTCCCGGCTTTCACCCTGGCGTTGTGGCAGGATCGTCAGGCGGCGGGCGCGCTCGGCCGCCGGGTCGCGTGGCTGCTGGCGGGCGCGGGCGTCGCGCTGGCCGCCGGGCTGTGGCTGGCGGCCCCCTGGCTAATCCCCTGGCTCTACGGACCGGAATATGCCGAGTCGGTGCGCGTGCTCCAGGTGTCGGCCCTGGCCATCCCGCTGACCTTCGTCAACTACAGCCTGACCCACTACCTGATCGCCCGCGGCCAGCAAGGGCTGATGGTCGTCTTCACCGGACTGATGCTCGCGCTGCACGCAGCGCTTTCCCGGCGCTTGATCCCGATCCTGGGCCCCACCGGCCCGGCCTGGTCGATCCTCGCCTCGGAAGCTGTGCTCCTCGCGTGCTGCCTGCTGACCCTGGGATTGAGCACGCCGCGCGCCGGCGCGAGCGCCGCGGCGTCTCAGACGCCCGTTCGCTCTTCGACGACAAGCGTATGAATGGAGCACGACTGGCCTTCCGGCAGGTTGGGTTCGTTGCCCTGCTCATGCTGGCGCTCTCACTGCCGTTTGAGTTCGAACGGCCGCTCCTGTCTGTGGGGCCGCTGGCCATCACGAACGTCGAGTTGCTGCTCGGAGCCGTCCTGCTGGCTGCCGCCGTCGCCCTGCCCACCGCGGAGCCGGCGCGCCCGCCTCGAAGCTGGCTCTGGCTGGGGCTTTGGTTCCTGATCGCGATGGCGCTATCCGTCGCCTTTGCCCCGAATGACCGGGGAAATGCCGCCAAGGCAGCTTTCCGGACCCTGAGCGGGCTCCTGCTGGTGCTGGCTGTCCCCCGCCTGGCGGTCACGCCCGGCCGGCGGCGCGCGGTCGCCTGGGCGCTGCTCGCGGGAGGCCTGCTCGCGGCCACGATCGGGTTGGTCGAAAGCCTCGCCGGGTATGACTTCGGCTGGCTGCGCCTCTGGCGCGCCGAGCCGACCGTCGCCGGGCCGTTCCTGCGCCTGTCCGGTCCCTATGACTACGCCAATCAGGCGGCAATGAGTATCGAGGCGATGCTGCCACTGCTGGTCGCGGCCCTGGCCGGTGCGCTGGCCGCCCGGCGCTGGGGCCGCAGCGCGGCGCTGGTCGCCGGCCTGCTGGTCTGCGTCCAGGCGGCCGTGCTGACCTTCAGCCGGGCAAGTTTCGTCACGCTGGCCCTGGTGGCGGCAACGATGACCGGCCTATTGCTCGCCCGTTCGGCCGCGCGTTCCACGCGGCGACGGCTGGCCGTCCTCTGGGGCGCGACCACTGCCGCCGTCTTGCTGGCCGTCGGCGCTAACTGGCTCTTCAGCAGCGCGTTCCGCATGCGCCTGCAGAGCGACGTCGATACCGGATGGTATCGCGTCACCATTGAGGCGCCCGCGACGCTTGAACTGGCGGCCGATGAAACGGCCGTCGTGCCCGTCACGCTGACCAACAGCGGCACCCTGACCTGGCGAAGAAGCGGGACGAACCCCTACAACCTGGGCATGCGCTGGCAGCCGGCCGAGACGGGGCGCGAGCTGACCGCGCGGCCGCGCTGGCCGCTGCCCGCCGACGTCCCTCCCGGCGGCTCCGTCACGCTCGAGGTCGCGGTGCGCGCGCCTATTCAGGGAGGCGACTACCGGCTGATCTGGGACGTCGTCCACGAGAACGTCACCTGGTTCGGGGCCAAGACCCAGCAGGAGACCGCCACGAGGGTGAGAGTTACCGGAAGTGCCGAGCCCAGGCCGGGTGGCGGCCAGCTGGCATCGGAAACGACGCTGCCGCTGCGGTTTGACCAGCCTATCCCCGGTCGGCGCGCCCTGTGGGGGGCGGCCCTGCGGCTCATTCGGGCGCACCCGCTCACGGGCCTGGGCCCGGATAACTATCGGCTGACGTATGGTGAAACCTTGAACGCTGTTCAGGGGACGGACACCGTCTGGAACAACACCATTCACACCAACAACTGGTATCTGGAAACGCTTGTCTCCTTCGGCCTGCTTGGCGGCCTGCCCTTTCTCGTGTGGCTGGGGCTGTTGGGCACAGACATCGTCCGGACAGCGCTCCGGCCGGCGGTCAACGCCTGGCGACTGGCCGCCGGCGCGGGCCTGCTGGCCTTCATGGTCCACGGGCTGCTCGACTACTTCCTGCTCTTCAACGCCACGGCCCTCTTGTTCTGGATGCTTGCCGCTTTGTGGAGTGGAATGCGCGATGACGACGCTAGGATATGATGCTACGCCCCTCCTGGGGCAGCGTTCCGGCGTGGGACACTATACCGGACGCCTGCTATCGGCGGTGATCGGCCTGACCCCCGGCTGGACCCACCAGCTGTACAGCAACCGGCCGCTGGACGACCTCGAGGCCGGCCTCAGGCGCGCTCTGCATATCGACGGCTTCTTCCCCTCCAGCCGCTGGCTGTGGATGCAGCTCGTCCTGCCGCGGATCCTGGAGCGCGAGCAACCCGACCTCTTCCACTTCACCAATGCCCTGGCCCCGATAGCCACCGTGCAGCCTTTCGTGCTCACCATCCACGACGCCTCGCTCTACCTGTACCCGCGCTACCACCCGTGGAAGCGGCTCGCCGCCATGCGACCGGTGCTGTCGCTGGTCGCCCACAGGGCCGCGGCCGTCATCACGCCCACGGAAGTCGCCCGAAGAGACGTCATCAAGGCGCTTGGACTGCCTGCTGAGCAGGTTCACGTGGTTCATGAGGCGCCGCCGGATTCGTTCGGCCGGGTCACGGACCGGGACCGGCTCGAAACCCTGCGCCGGTCTTATGGCCTGCCGGAGGCGTTCATCCTGTTCGTGGGCACGCTCGAACCGCGCAAGAACCTCGAGCGGCTGGTGCGCTCCGTGGCGTTGCTGCATACGCGCGGGCAAAAGTTACCCCTGGTGCTTGTCGGCCCGATCGGCTGGCACATGGGCGACGGGGACGGCAACGGCCATGGAGCCACGCATGTTTCCGCGCTCGTCCGCGAGCTGGGCCTGCAGGACTGGGTCCGGCACTTGGGCTACGTGCCGACGGCCGACCTGCCGGGGCTCTACTCGCTGGCCACGGTCTTCGCCTTCCCGTCGCTGTATGAGGGCTTTGGCCTCCCGGTAGTCGAGGCGATGATCTGCGGCACGCCGGTGCTGACCAGCCGGGATTCGGCCATGGCCGAGGTCTGCGGCGAGGCGGCCGAACTGGCGGACCCGGAAGATGTCGACGCGCTGGCCGACGGGCTGTTCCGTCTTGCAACGACGCCGGACCGACGCCACGAGTTGCGAGAAGCCGGTTACGAACGCTCCAGGCGCTATTCATGGGGCCGGGCGGCGTCCGAGACGCTTGGCGTTTATCAGCGCGTCCTTCAGGGCCGGCCGGGATGAGCGCCGGCCCTGACAGGTCGCCTGAAGCGGTGGCCGCCTTGCCGCGGGCTGCCGCTGTCGCCACGGGGCTGGCCCATGCCGCCTTCCACCTGTTCCTGATCGTCAGCCTGACGACGCCGTCGTGGCGCTACGGGCTGTATCAGGTGTGGCCGGTCGCCTCATTCGAGGAACTGGCGGGCGGGCCGGTCGACGTCGGCGTTCTCAACCTGCTGCCGGTCATCATCGTCGCCGGCTGGGCCGCCGGCCGGCTTCTCAGCACGACCCGACGGGCACTGACCCCGGGACCTCGCTGGCTGGCCCTCCCGTTTCTTGGGCTGACGTTGCTGGGGCTGGTCAGCCTGCAGCCGGAGCCTTTCCGGCGCTTTTTCCTGCACGTCAGCATGCTGGCGCTGGCCTGGCTCGTTTACCTGTTCGCCGTCAACGAACGGCCGCGGGTGACGCGCACCCTGGCGCTGGTGCTGGCGGTGCTTGGCGCTGTCGCTATCGGCCAGTTCGTCAGCCAGGGCGATCTCGGTCTGCGCCGGCTGGGCGAGCTTCCGCTCGATCCGGCCATCGAAGGTATCTCGGTCATCATCGCCCGCGGCCAACCCTGGTTGCGCGCCTACGGCCTGACCGCCCACCCGAACCTGCTGGCCGCCATCCTGGTCGTCGGCCTGCTGCTGGTGCTTCCCACGCGCGCGGGCTGGCGCGGCTTCCAGCAGGTCTTCTACTGGGCAGCGATCGGGCTTGGCCTCGCCGGGCTGTTCTTCAGCTTTTCGCGTGGCGGCTGGCTGGCCTTCGCCGCCGGCTTGCTGGTCTGGGCACTGCTGGATCGCGCGTCTCTCAAGCTCACGCGCCGTCATGCGGGGCTTGCCCTGGCCGCGCTGGCGTGCGCGGCTTTCCTGCTGGTCGCCTACGGCGATCTGGTTTACGGCCGCTTCTTCAACCTGGACACGCCGACCGAGGCCCAGTCGATCAACCAGCGGCTCCAGGATGCGCACATCGCCCTTGCGATCATCCGGGACGCGCCGTGGCTTGGCGTCGGCATGGGCAACTACTCCGACGCCGCCCTGCTGATCGACCGGGACAGCGCGCGTGTCCATAACGTGGCCCTGTTCGTGACGGCCGAGCTGGGGCTGGCCGGATTGGCGTTGTGGTTGTGGCTGATGATCGGCCCGCTGTGGGTCATCGGCCGGCAGGGCCGGCGGGGCGGGACAGTGAAGGCCCGGACGGCGGCGCTCAGCCTCGCGCCCTGGGTCGCCATGCTGGTTTCCAACTCGTTTGACACCATGCTGTGGCTGACCAGCAACTGGCAGACGAGCATCGTCTTCGCCCTGCTGCTGGCCAACGTCGTCCGGCCGTTGGCCGGGGAAGAAGCCGAGCCGTAACGGCGTCTCCCGACGTCCCCCCCACGACCGGCTGAGCCGAGCGGGGCCAGACAAATCAAAAGCCCGCCGAAGCGGGCTTGCTGTGGTCTTTCGTATTGGGGTGGCGCGATCCCGCGCCGGCCGCGAGACGTCTCGCCGCCCTTCGCGTCAGCGAAGGCAGTCCAGCACGTTGGCGACCAGGTCATATCGGCCGAAGGCGGGCATCAGGTAGAAACCCTGGACGTGCGGCCGGAGCGCGCTGATGATCTCCTGGGCGATGGCCACACCTTCCGCCTGCGGGTCAGCCGCATGCCGCATCCGCTCGCGCTGTGCCTCGGGGATAGAAATACCCGGCACTTCGTTATGCAGGAATTCGGCGTTACGGCTGTTGTAGAGTGGCTTGATGCCGGCCAGGATCGGCGGCGGCTCGCCATAGGTCGCCCGGTAGTTGTTGATGAAGGCGATCGCCCCCTCCGCGTCAAACACCGGTTGAGTCAGCGCGAAGTCCGAGCCGTGCTGCACCTTCTTGAGCAGCAGCTTGCTCTCGGCCTCGATGTCCTTCGGCGTGAGGCTGAGAGCGCAGCCAACCGTGAAGTTCGTCGGCTGGTCGATCGAGAGGCCAGCCTTGTCATAGCCGTGGTTGAACTGCTCCTTGATGAGCTCGATCAGGCCGGTCGGGACGATGTCATAGGTGTCCATCGCCTCCGGGTAGTCGCCGATGCGGGTCGGATCGCCCATGGTCACAAACAGGTTGCGGATGCCCATGGCATAGGCTGCCAACAAGTCGCCCTGGACGCGCAGGAGGTTGCGGCCGCGCGTCGGGAAGTGGAGGATCGTCTCCACGTCAATCGCCCGCTGGACAAGATAGGCGGCCGCCCAGGCGCTCATTCGCATCCGGGCCAGCGGGCTATCGGCAATGTCGAGGAAGTTCGCGCCCGCCTCCTTAAGCATCCGCGCGCTGGCCAACAGCCGCTCCGCACCGACGCCCTTTGGCGGGTCCAATTCAACCGTGACGACCAGCCGGTTCTCCGCCAGGTGCTGGGCCAGTTGCGTCGGCCTGTCGACCGAGACAACGGACTTTTCTTTGCGGGCGATGACGTGGACCTGCGGCGACTCGACGACCACTTCGCCCGGCGTGTCGAGCGCTCGCCGCATGGACTGGATGTGGGCGGCCGTCGTGCCGCAGCAGCCGCCGATCAGGCTGACGCCCGCGGCCGCGAACGCCCGGGCATAGTCTCCGAAGTAGTCCGGCGTGGCCGGATAGAGGACGCGCCCGCCGGGCATCTGCTCCGGCCAGCCGGCATTCGGCTTGGCCGAAAGCGGTACATCCGGGATGACCTGGCGCATGACCGAGGCCAATCGCAGCACCTGGGCCGGCCCGCCGCTGCAATTGACGCCGACCGCGTCAACGTCAAGCGCGGCCAGGGTCGTCGCGACAGTGTCCGGAGGATAACCGAGCAGCGTCTTGTCGTCGCGGGTGAAGGTCATCTGGGTCAGGATGGGGATATCCGGCGCGATTTCGCGCGCCGCCTCTACCGCGGCCGCGATCTCCTTCGGGTCAGACATGGTCTCGATGACAAGCATGTCAACCCCCGGCGGGTCGCCTTCTACCGCGTCCGCGCCGACCAGGGCCCGGATCTGCTCGGCGAACGCCTCGCGCGCTTCGGCCTTCGTCACCCGGCCCAGCGGCGCCAGGTTCGCCCCCAGCGGCCCGATCGAGCCGGCCAGGAGGACCTCGCGGTAAGAGCCGGCGATGACACGGCGGGCGATCGCCACGGCCGCCCGGTTGATGGCCGTCACCTGCGATTGCTGGCCATACTCGGCCAGCCTGTAGCGGTTCGCGCCGAAGGTGTTGGTCTCGATGATCTCCGACCCCGCGTCGATGTAGGCGCGGTGGATCTCGGCAACCAGGGCCGGGTTGGTCAGGTTGACGGCGTCGAAGGCCTGGTCGATGGGCACGCCGCGGCTATGGAGTACGGTGCCAAAAGCCCCGTCCATCAGGACGGGGCCTTGCTGCAATCGGTTTCGAAATTCAGAACGGTTCATCAAACAGGGGATTATAGCCCTAATTCGCGAAAAGGCTCTGGATGAACGGCATGGCCACATCCTGCGACAGGAGCAGGACCGAGGCGCCACCCGGGGTCCGGTAGCTGGTGACGTAGTTGCCGTCCAGTACGCCGGTGCGGACGTTCTCTGACTCTATACTGCTGGCCGTTGTCGCCAGGCGGAAGATCTGCTCCGCGCTCAGGTCGGTCCGCACGCCACTCTGCACTTCAGCATAGAGCGACGGCAGCCGGCGCAGCATCTCGCCGATGCCCAGGTTGAACGCCTGCTGCCGGGCGGCCAACAGCACCTGTTGCTGGCGATAGGCGCGGTTGAAGTCGCTGTCGGAGTGGCGCGTCCGGGCGTACTTCAGCGCCGTCGCGCCGTCAAAATGCTGCAGGCCGGCCGGGATGTAGAGCGGCTCGTACCCGAACCCCATGTCCGGGTAGTTCGGGTCGTTGATGTCGTAGGGCACCTGCACGTCGATTCCACCGAGCAAGTCAATCGTCCGGGTGAAGGCGCCGAAATCGACCATCAGAAAATGCTCGACCGGGATGCCGAGGTTGTACGAGATCGTCTGCATGGCCAGCGCCGCCCCATCCAGATAGTCGCCATTCTCGATCGCGCCATAGACAAAGGCTGTGTTGATCCGGTCCTGTCCATAGCCCGGGATCTGTACATAGAGGTCGCGCGGGATCGACAGGATACTGGCGGAATTGGTCTTTGGGTCGATAGAGACGACCATCATCGAATCGGTCCGCGAAACGAACGCCTCACCGGGTCGCCGGTCCATGCCCATCAGCAGGATATTGATGCGCTCGCTCGTCTCCCAGCCTTCCAGGGTCGGCGCCGGCGTCGGGGCGATGGCAACAACGGTCTGCGTCACGCTGATGGCCGGCGGCGGTTGCTGGCCGGGCACGGGTTGGAGCGCGCCCTCCTGGTCGATGAAGCCATCGAGCGGGGTAGCCGTGCCGGACGAACTACCCAGCAGGTGCTGGATCGTCAGGTAGGCGAAGAAAGCCACGACGACGCCGGATAGGATGAAAGCGCCGGAAAGCAGGACGCTTAGCCAGGTTGGTAGTAGTGGCTGTCGGTTTCTTTGCACTTCGATTTCCCCATACGAGACGACATGTGTAGCAATCGTCCGCGTCATTATAACTATCAAACGTCGCAAAGGCCGGGCGTGTTCCGTATGTCTGCCCTTCGCTTAACGTACGGCTTATCCGGGTAACCAGGCCGATGCGCCGGCCGGTAGTTTTGAAGATACCTTTGATAAAAACGGGCCTTCAACGATTGACAATCAGCCGCCCTCCGGATACAGTAACAAGCGTCGTTCCATCCTGTCGGCGCGCTTGTCCTGCAATGAGCGAGAGTAGGCGAAAGAAATGTCACTAGACCGCTTCGGCCGCGACATCAACTACCTGCGTATCTCCCTGACTGACCGGTGCAATCTTCGTTGCGTCTATTGCATGCCGGAGGACATGACCTTTCGGCCGCGGGATGAGCTGTTGCAGGACGACGAGATCCTCCGCCTGGTCCGGCTGTTCGCCGATCTGGGCTTCCGCAAATACCGGCTGACCGGTGGCGAGCCCACCGTCCGGGCAAACGTCGTCGAGATCGTCCGCGGCATCGCGTCGACCCCCGGCGTTGCCTTCGTCGCCATGACCACCAACGGCCTGCTGCTCGACCGCCTGGCGCGGCCGCTGGCCGACGCCGGCCTCAGCCGGGTCAATGTCAGCATCGACACGCTCGACCAGGAACGGTTCCGCAAGCTCACCCGCTGGGGCACAGTCGAAGACGTCTGGGCCGGTATCCATGCCGCCGAAGCAGCCGGCCTGCAGATCAAGCTCAATTCGGTGGTCGTCCGCAATTACAACGACCGCGAGGACCTGGTCGACCTGGCCCGCCTGACGCTCTACCAGCCGTGGCAGGTCCGCTTCATCGAGATGATGCCTTTCGGCGATGTGGCTGACTTCCAGCTGGCCGGTGTGGTCAGCGAAGAGGAGATCCGCCAGACGATCGCCGCTGAACTCGGCCCGCTTGAGCTGGTAAACGGTGGGAAACTGGATGGCGAAGCGCGGTTGTACCAGCTGCAAGGCGCGAAGGGGATGATCGGCTTCATCAGTTCGGTCACCCAGCCGTTCTGCGCCAGCTGCAACCGGGCCCGCCTGACGGCCGACGGCCGGTTGCGGCTCTGTCTCCTGCGCGAGAAGGAAGTCGACCTGATGACGCCGCTGCGCGCCGGCGCCAGCGATGCCGACCTGCGCGACATCATCCGCGACGGCATTTGGTGGAAGCCGTGGGGCCACGGCCTGGATGACGACGTTATCCCGTTGAACCGGGTGATGTCGGAGATTGGCGGCTAGCCTCCGGCTGCGTCCCCATCCCCCTGACGTTTGGGCTGTTGGAACGCCCACCCGGGGCGTTGTCGATCCCCCACGAATCCTGGACCAGGTACATGGGCCGCCCCTTGACCTCGTCATAGATGCGCCCGAGATACTCCCCGATGATGCCCAGGCTGATCAACTGGATGCTGCCCAGGAAGAGGACCGCAACCAGGGTGGTCGCCTGTCCCAGCAGGGGCTCGTGGGGCCCGTACAGCCGGATGAGAACCACACCCAGGATGGCGACCGCGCTCAGGGCGGCGATGATGAAACCGAAGATGGTCGCGAGCTGGAGCGGAAAGTAGGAGAAGCTCGTGATCGCATCCAGCGCGAAGGGCACCATCTTCTTGACGCTGCGGAACTTCGACTCTCCGGCATAGCGCGGCGCGCGGTCATAGTCGACCCCAATCTGCCTGTAACCGACCCAGGGGACCATGCCGCGCAGGAAGCGGTTTCGCTCCGGCATGCGCCGGATGGCGTCCACCACGCGCCGGTCCATCAGCCGGAAGTCGCCCGTGTCAAGCGGGATGTTGATGCTCGTGATGCGATAGATGAGCCGGTAGAACAACTTGGCCGTGACGAGCTTGAACCACGTCTCACCCTCGCGACTGGCCCGGACGCCGTAGACCACGTCATACCCTTCGCGCCAGCGGGCCAGCATCTCGGCATACACCTCCGGCGGATCCTGGAGATCGGCGTCCGTCAGGATGACCGCAGCCCCCTGCGCGAAGTCAAGGGCCGCGGTGGCGGCGATCTGGAAGCCGAAGTTGCGCGAGAAGCTGATGCCTTTGACGCGCGGGTCAGACTCGTGCAGCCGTCCAATGACCGCGGCCGAGGCATCCCGGCTGCCGTCATCAACCAGAATCAGTTCCCACTGCTCGCCCAGCCCGTCCATCACGTCCCGGACGCGCCGATAAAGCTCGTCGAGCACGCTCTCCTCGTTGAAGACCGGCGCGACGATCGAAATCAGTTCCTGACGCTCGCTTGCCACCACCCTAAACCTCGAGTGAAACGATGAGCCCGACATGGTCGGACGGGTAAAGCGTGTCGTCTTCCGGCGATGGCTTGTCGCAGAAGATTCGTGCTTCCCTGACGTTATACACCGAAGGCGACAAAAAGACGTAATCCAGGCAAGCCGCGTAGTCGATCAGCGGCTGCGGGAGCGCGGTCGGGAAGGTCGCGAGCGGGTCGCGGCCGTGACGCTCGGCATAGGCCGAACGGTAGGTCTGGCGCATGAAGCGGATGGCCGGGCCGTCCGGCGTCTCGTTGAAGTCCCCGGCGATCACCTGAAGCGGCACGCGACGCCGGTCGTCGAGCCAGCCCACCATCTGCATCGCCTGCTCCAGACGCGCGTCGCGGTCTTCAGCGACATGGTGAAGGTGAACGGCGACGAAGTCGAGCGAGGGTTGACCGCTGTGGGTCCCGGCAGCCGGTAACTGGACATTGACCCGCACGGCCACCCTGCCCTGATAACCGAGCGAGATCGCGTCGGAGTAGATGACTGGCAGCCGCGATAGCACCCCTACCGCCTCAAAGGCCATGGCGGGATGTCGGCGGCGCTCCTGGACCAGCGCATAAGGCTTGTTGCCGGAGCCGGTCAGCCGGAAGTTGATCTGCCGTTGAAGCCAGTGGCCCTGGTTAACCGTCAGGCTGATCTCCTGCAGGCTGACCAGGTCGGGCTGGCGGTCCACCAACTCGGACACCAGCAGGCTGCGCCGCTGCAGCCAGCGGTCGGCTCGGTTGCGAAGGTTGATGGTCGCGACCGTCAGCGGAAGCATCGGCCGATCCTACGCCGAAACGGGGATTCAGGCCAGAGGGAACTCGGATGCGCCGGCCGGCACGGCCACCTGGAATTCCTGGACGCTATCACGGTAGGTGAGCGTCACCGGGATGTCGGTCGAAATGAACAACCGCTCGCCATTGGAAAGCAGGTCCATCGTGCCGTCCTGGCCGAGTGGGTAGTTGTGGACGCCAACGTCTTCTCCGCCAGGTAGCAGGTTGTGCCATGCGATCTGGCGCAGCGGCCAGTCGACCGAAAGACCCAGTACATTCTCAAGGACCATCAGGATGATCGATGCCGCCGTCAGGCCGGAGCGGTCGATCTCGGCCGGGTCTCCCGGCGCGGCCTTGTCCGGCGCGTAACTGGCCCACAGGGAACCGGTCGCCTGGTAGACCTGTGCCACCGCATCGAGGTGGCCGGCGGCGATCTCATGGCTGAGGACCTGCTGGCCCACGCTGTGAAGGCCGCGCAGGGTCATGTAGGTCAGGTGAGGCCAGACCGCGCCGCGCCAGCCGTTGCCGCCGGATTCAGGCTCGTAGCCTTCGCTATCGGCCGACATGCTCGGTAGGCGGAAGGGCGTCTTGAACGCCCACGTCTCGCGCAGGAGCTGGACGAAAGGCGTCAGGCGCTCTGCCGGCACCAGTTGCCGGTCGAGCAGGGCCCAGTAGGCGGCGATAGACTTGACCGGGCTGAAGCTGCCGTCCGGGGCAACGTCATGGTAGAACGACGTCTCGTCGTTCCACAGGTTCGCGTTGATCGCCTGGTCGAGCCGGGTTCGCTCCGCGGCAAATTCTTCCGCCAGGTCGGTCTCCTCAAGCCGGGTGGCGATCCGGCCAAGGATGGTGCAGTCCAGCGCCGCCTGGAGCGATGCATCGGCCCAGACCCAATGACAATGGTGGAATCGACCGCGCGGCACGCGCGGCTGGTTGACGAGGCCGCTGCTGTATCCCGTCGCCCAGTAGAGGCCGTCCGGCCAGGTGCGGTTCAGCCGGCACCAGCGATGGTAGGCAACCATCGGCCAGAAGACGTCGCGCAGGCGGGCCTCATCGGCCGTCAGGCGGAAGTGCCGCCACTCGGCCCAGGAGAAGAGGGACGGGCCGGTCCCGCTCGGCTCGAAAGGCCCGAAACAGGCGGCTCCTGTCTCGGGGTCAAACTCGCGGCTGATGAAGCCACTCGGGGCCTGCCTCGCGTAGAAGTTGTCCAGCAGCGAGACGAGGTCAATCGCTCGCTGGGAATAGCCGGCCAACCTGGCGATATAGGCGGTCGTCTCGATGTCCTGCCCGTGAAAGCGCGACGGGACCAGGGTTGGCGCGGCGATCCCGGCTGCGGGCTTCGGGGGGCAGAGCCGTTCCCACAGGCTGCACCATGCGAACCAGTAGAGGTCGGTCCAGGGCGCGTCGGGCGGCAGGACCGGGACAGGCAGCGAGGCGCGGATGGTATCGAAGGCGGGGACGGCTCCGTCTGCCGGGCCCGCACCGCCATTCACGGCCGTGAGGAAGCGGTTGCGCTCAACCAGTGGTTCAACGTGCTGTTTGAAATCCCAGGCCATGCTTTCACCCGTGCCCTTGCACCCGAACCTGCTGTCCGTTATCTGTGAACGGCCGGCCGATCGGATCGGGCCGGCCGTTCACAGGTTCACAACTGACGACGGGCTATCCGCCCGATTCTTCGATGACAATGCTGGTGATCCGGTCACCGGCAGCGGCATTAGGGTCTTGCTGTGGGTCGCGGGGCGTGATCGACTCGACCACTTCCATACCCTCGAGGACACGGCCGAAGATGGTGTAGCCACCGTCGAGCTGGCTCACGTCTCCCAGGGTGATGTACCACTGGCTGCCGTTCGTGTCCGGCCCGGCGTTGGCCATCGCCACCACGCCCTTCTCGCTGTGTGACAGCGCGGGGTCGATTTCGTTCGGGATGGTGTATCCGGGGCCGCCGCGGCCGGTGCCGCTCGGGTCGCCGGTCTGGGCCACGAAGCCCGGGATCACCCGGTGGAATGTCACTCCGTCGAAGTAGCCTTCGTTGGCCAGGAAGACGAAGCTGTTGACGGTCTCGGGGGCTGACTGCGGAAGCAGCTCGATGACGAATTGCTCGCCAGACTCCATCGTCACCGTCGCCCGGTACTGCCTGGCGACATCGATGGTCATCGGCGGCGGCGCGTCGTACTGCAGCGCCATGGCGTCACGGACGGCGATCTCCGAGCTGATGAACTGCTCCCAGACTTCAAACTCGCGCGGCAATCCCTCGCCGGGGATGATATTGCCGTTGACGATGGCCGCAGGCGTGCCAGGCAGCCCAAGTGCCTGGGCTTCTTGCTCCGCCTGGATGACGTATTCTGCGAACGTACCGCTGTCGATGTCGGCCGTGAATTGGTCGACATCCAGGCCCAGCTCAGCGGCCAGACCGATATAGAAGTCTCGGGCGCCGGCCGCGTCGAGCGAAGACCAGTCGGCCTGGCGTTCGAACAGCAGATCGTGGAACTCCCAGAACTTGCCCTGGGCGCCAGCGGCTTCGGCTGCCTCGGCCGAAGAGCGAGCATTGTCGTGTATGTTGGTCAGCGGAAAGTGGCGATAGACCACCTGGACATCATTCGGGTAAGCGTCTGCCAGACGCTTTAGCAGGGGGGCGAACCCTGCACAACCCGGTCACTGGAAGTCGCCGTACTCGATGACGGTCACGGCAGGGTCTTCTACCTCATTCAACTTCCAGTCGCGGTCACGGACCTGGGTTGGGTCGGACGGATCGGCCGTCGATGCGGGCTCGGCCGGTTCTTCGGCCGGTTCCGACTCGGTCGCGGCCGTCGCCTCGGTTTCCGCGGCCAGCGTGGCCGCCGGTTGCGTCGGCGCAACGCTTTCCGGTGTGGCTGCGCCTCCACAGGCCGCCAGCAGCACCAGCACGGCCGCCAGCAACATTAGACGTTTCATACTTCTCTCTCCAGATTGGCTGCCCGCCGCCCTCAGGGCGTTCTGCGCGAACAGCAGGTGATGAACGAAAAGGGCAGCCGCTACGAGCCAGTAGGCGGCTGCCCCAATTCACTCAGGCATCAACTAGCGACGGCCGCCGCCACGGCGGTCACCGCCGCGGTCGCCGCCGCGACCGTTGCCGCCCCGGCTGCCGCCGCCGCTCGGCTTGCGGGCCGAATCAGCGGCGCGCGCCTCTTCAAGTGTCCAGCCTTCCAGCACCGCCTTGCGTGACAGCCGGATCTTGCCCTCCGGGCTGACATCGGTGACCATGACCATCACCTCGTCGCCCAGCCGGACGGCGTCTTCGACACGCTGCAGATGCTCAGACGAGAGCTGTGAGATGTGGACCATGCCGTCCTGTCCGGGGGTCAGTTCGACGAAGGCGCCGAAGTCGGTCGTGCGAACGACCTTTCCGGTGAAGACCTCACCCGGCTCCGGGTCATGGGTCATGGCGTAGATGCGGCTGACGGCCGCTTCGGCCTTCAGGCCGTCGACGCCGGCAACAAAGACCGTGCCATCTTCCTGGATATCCACCGAGACGGCGAACTCCTCTTCCAGGCTGCGGATCGTGCTGCCGCCCTTGCCGATGATGACGCCGATCTTCTCGGAGTCGATCTTGACCGTCAGCATGCGCGGGGCGTAGGGGCTCATCTCGGCTCGCGGAGCCGGGATGGTGGCCAGCATCGAGTCGAGGATCTCCAGCCGTCCGGTCAATGCCTGGCGGAGCGCCTCGGCCATGATCGCCTGGGTCAGGCCGCTGATCTTGATGTCCATCTGGAGAGCAGTGATGCCCTCGGAGGTTCCCGCAACTTTGAAGTCCATGTCGCCCAGGTGGTCTTCAAGACCCTGGATATCGGTCAGGATGGCATACTTTGCGCCGTCCGAGATGAGGCCCATGGCCACACCGGCCACCGGCCGCTTGATCGGCACGCCGCAGTCCATCAGCGCCAGACTGGAGGCGCAAACGCTGGCCTGGCTGGTGCTACCGTTCGACGATAGCACTTCCGATACGACGCGGATCGTGTAGGGGAACTCCTCTTCCGACGGGATCATCGGCATGAGGGCGTTCTCGGCCAGCGCGCCGTGGCCGATCTCGCGACGCTTCGGGCCGCGCAGCGGCCACGTTTCGCCGGTCGAGAAGGGCGGGAAGTTGTAGTGGTGCATGTAGCGGCGCGTGTCCTCAGGGGACAGGCCGTCCAGCTTCTGGGCTTCGCGAGGCGTGCCCAGGGCCACGATGGACAGCACCTGGGTCTGGCCGCGCCGGAAGAGGCCCGAGCCGTGGGCGCGCGGGCTGATCCCAACCTCCGACGACAGCTCGCGGATCGTGGTGTAGTCACGGCCGTCGGGGCGGATGCCGTCATACAGGATGCGGTGCCGGACGGATTTCTTGATCTGGTCGGCAAAGACCAGGCGAATGAGTTTGGGATCGGCGGTCTCATCCTCGGCCAGGAAGCTGTTGACGATCTCGTCGCGCAGGGCGTCAAGCGCCTCATTGCGGCCGTCACGCTCCGGGTACTGGGCGATGATGTCATCGATGCGGCTGCCGATGCGAGCCGTAACCGCCTGTTCGATCTCGCCGGGAACCTCAAAGACCGCTACCTCGCGCTTCGGCTTGCCGACCGCGGCGCGCATTTCCTCGAGCAGGTCGATGATCGGCTGCAGCGCCTGGTGGCCAAAGCCCAGGGCTTCGACCATCAGATCCTCAGGGAATTCGTTGGCGGCGGCCTCGACCATGATGATCGCGTCGCGCGTGCCGGCCAGGCGCAGGTCGAGCTGGCTGTCGGCCATCTCCTGCAGGGT
Source organism: uncultured Ardenticatenaceae bacterium (assembly GCA_964422535.1). GTDB lineage: Bacteria > Chloroflexota > Anaerolineae > Promineifilales > Promineifilaceae > Promineifilum. The sequence continues at coordinate 51,138 of CAYRBP010000001.1, forward strand.
CGGATCGATGACGAACTCGCCATCGATGTAACCGACGCGCACCGCCCCAACCGGGCCGTCCCACGGCACATCCGAGATGTGCAGCGCGGCGCTGGCGGCATTGACCGACATGATGTCGAGGTGGTGCACGCTGTCAGAAGACAGGGTGGTGACGATGACCTGAACTTCGTTGCGCAGGCCTTCGCGGAAGAGCGGGCGCAGCGGCCGGTCGGTCAGACGCGAGGTCAGCACGGCGTCGGTGGTCGGCTTTCCCTCGCGGCGGTAAAAGCCGCCAGGGATGCGGCCCGCCGCATACATCTTCTCTTCGAAGTCGACGCTGAGCGGGAAGAAGTCAAGTCCTTCGCGGACATTGGCCGACATGGTGGCCGTGGCCAGCAGCATCGAATCGCCGACGCGCAGGGTGACGGCGCCGCCGGCCTGCTCGGCGAGCTTGCCCGTGGCGATCGTCATCTGGTGGCGGCCAACGGTCGTGGTAAATGTGGTTTCTTTCAACATGATGAATGTCCCTTGTTTCGCGCGCTCCGCTCGGGTTGGACAAACAAGTCGAACCGGACAGACGCAGCCCGGCGGCGATCCGCCGCGAGCCTGGTCAGCCGGTGCGTTTGTTTGAACCTATCCCGCACAGGCGGGCGCGCTTTTGTTGATTGTCGTCTCTCTACAGTGGAGGTCCGGGGTTAGGGACTGGGGATTGGTTCTTACTCCACCACCGGAGTAAGCGACAATACCCAATTCCTAAACCGCGCCGGACGACTCCGAACAAAAGGGCGAAGCCCGCTTCGCCCTTTCTTGAACACAGCTTGATTATCGACGCAGACCCAGACGCCCGACGATCTCGCGATAGCGTTCGGGATGGCGCTTGCGAAGATACGTCAGCATCCGCCGGCGCTTTCCGACCAGCTTCAGCAGGCCGCGCCGCGAGCTCTGGTCGTGCTTGTGCAGCGCCAGATGCTCCTGCAGTTCGCGGATCCGCTTGTCGAGGATCGCGATCTGCACTTCAGGTGAACCCGTGTCACCCTCGTGCATGGCAAAGTTGGTAATCACTTCGGCTTTTTCCGCCACAGTCAATGGCATGTTACTTCCTCCGGTTGTTTCCGTTCTTCACGGGCATTAGATTCTGCCGGGGTGCCGTCGAGCCGATATCATCGCGCACCCTAGCAACCGTGTATTATACTCATTGGCCACGCGGCTGCAAGGCGCGCAGACGAGCGCTCATCTGCGTGACGGCCGCCCGCCGACAGGCTGCGGCGAACAGGCCCGGAGAGGCGCTGTTTCCGTGCGGTGGCGTGCGGGCGCAGCCTGGTTCAGGCCACCAGTATCTCGGCCTCGACACCCTGCTCCGCCAGCATGCGGCCGATCTCCTCGCGGTAGTTGGCGTTCATGATGACCACAAAGTCAGGCTGATAGCTCGCCATGGCCGAAGGCGGGACGATCGCCTGCCCCGTGCCGGGCACGAACTTGCCCTGCTTGCGCGGGTTGATATCGACAATATAGGGGATCGTCTCGCCGGCCGGCAGCGCATTGAGGAACGTCACGCCCTTCGAGCCCGCGCCCCAAACCGCGCCGCGCTTGCCCTCGGCCGCCAGACGGCCGAGCTGGTGCTCCCAGTGGGCCTTCTTGCTTCGATAGTTGTCGGCGAAGGCGATCGCGTCGGCCCGCAACCGATCGAGTTCGATCGCATCGTCGGCGGGCTGGGCCTCGCCCATGGCCGGCACGGCGTCAATCGACAGGAACTGCCCGCCGAAGACTTCGTTGACCTCCAGCACCCGGAAGTCGTTCTGGCGGAAGACGCGCGCCAGCGAGACGGGGCTGAAGTAGGAGCAGTGCTCGTAAATGATGTCCCAGATGCCCAGCTGGCGCAGCGTCCAGAGGGAGTTGGGCACCTCGAAGAAGACAACCGTCCTCTCCCGCGGGCCGACCGCGCGCCGGACCTGGGCGATGAAGCTGTCGGGGTCTTCAATGTGTTCCAGCACGTGGCGGCAGACGATCAGGTCGGCCTGCTGGTCAATGTACTTTTCGCTGTAGAAGTCCTGGATGAAGGTCACGCCATCGGCCGTATAGCCTTCCTCAGGGACGTAGCTCGGATCGTAGCCCCAACCGCGGTTGGCTCCGAGCCGGCTCAGCATGATCAGGAAGTCGCCCTTGCCCGCGCCGATCTCGACGATGTCTTTGCCGCGCAGGTCATAGCGCCGGACCAGGCGTTCGGCCAGCGCTGTCGCGTACTCCTGGAAAACGGGCGAGAAGTGGAGGGAGTTCTCATACTCCTGGGTGTACTCCATCAGCGACGGGTCGAAGGCCAGGTTGTAGACGTGGCCACAGTCGGCGAAGTAGCCCAGGCGGATGCGGCCGCGCGGGGCGTTGATGGCCTCCTCGTACGTCGACCAGAGCACGTTGCAGTGAACCGGCATGGAGGGCATATCCACAAGCGGGATGATCTCGCTGTCGTCGCAGATCGGGTACGGCCTGGTGCGGGTGTTGATCATCACATCTCCCATTACATGGTCTCGATGATGGGAGACAGCCCCATCGCAGTCAGGTCGGCGGTGATCTCCTGCCGGTAGACCGGATTCATGATAACGACAACGTCCGGCCGGTAGCCGGCCAGAAACGACGGGGCAACGATCTCCTGGCCCGTGCCGGCCATGAAGGTGCCCGTCTTGATCGGGTTGATGTCAACCGCAACCTCGACGTCGTCCAGCGTCAGCCCGAGCGTCGTCAGGAAAGCGACGCCTTTTGACCCCCCGCCCCACAGCACGACCTTCTTGCCCTCGGCCTTCCACAGCGCCAGCTTGCGCCGCCACTCCTCGCGTTTGGCATCCATGTGCTCGACAAAGTAGGCCACGTCTTCGAGAACCCCTTCAACGGTGTCTTCTCCCTCCAGCGGCCGCTCGTCCGGCGCGTCCGTCGCCGGCCGGGCCTCGATCATCAGGTACTGATCGTCATAGGCCGTCCACAGGTCGAGCACGCTGAAGCCGCTTCGTCGGAACAGGCGAGCCAGCGAGCCCTTCGTGAAGTAGGAGCAGTGTTCGTAATAGACGTCCCAGAAGGCAACGTCGCGCAGGACATAGCGCCCGTTGGGGATCTGGAAGAAGACGACGGTCTCCGGGTCGTCGCCTACCGAGCGGCGCACGGTGCCGACAAAGTCGCCCACGTCAGGGATGTGCTCCAGCGTCATCTTGCAGCAGACGAAGTCGCCCCGGGTGTCAATGTACTTCTCGGAGTAGAAGTCGGTCACGAAAGTCAGCTGGTCGGCGATGGCGCTCGGGTGGCGGCCGGGCACATAGGCGGGGTCAAACCCAACGCCGCGATTGTTGCCTATCTCGCATAGCATCGTCAGGAAGTCGCCTTTGTCGCAGCCGATCTCGATCACATCTTTGCCGTGGAGGTCATAGCGGTCGACCAGGTCCTGGGCCAGGGCGCGGTGGAACTTGTTGAACGTCGGCGAATACCCCTGCGTAGCCTCATACCGGTCGGTGTACTGGGTCAGCGACGGGTCGAAATCGATGTTGCTGATGAAGCCACAGGCCGGGCAGACGGCCAGCCGGATGCGGCCGCGCTGAAAAGCCAGCGCCTCTTCCCGGCTGGAGACGAGCAGAACGCTGTTGACCGGGACCCGGTCAACCTCATAGAACACCAACATGCTGTCATGCCCGCAACTGGGGCAAGCATGATCAACGCTCTTCATCGGCTATTACCTCGCCAGATCGGTTTGGAAGGGGTGGGATGCTGCGCGGCCGGCCTAGTCTTCGCCGATCTTGAGCACAGCCATGAACGCTTCCTGCGGCACTTCGACGTTGCCGATCATCTTCATGCGCTTCTTACCCTTTTTCTGCTTTTCGAGCAGCTTCTTTTTCCGGGTAATGTCGCCCCCGTAGCATTTTGCCAGCACATCCTTGCGTAATGCCTTAACGTTGGCCCGGCTGATGATCCGGTTGCCGGCCGCCGCCTGGATCGGCACTTCGAACATCTGGCGCGGGATCAGCTCTTTCAGTGCGGTGACCAGCTTCTGTCCCCGGTGGTAGGCGTCATCCGAATGGACGATCATCGCCAGGGCGTCGACCGGGGCCTTGCCGACCAGCACTTCCAGCTTGACCAGGTCCGAGGCGCGGTAACCTTCGAACTCGTAGTCCATCGACGCATAGCCCCGCGTGCCGCTTTTCAGTTTGTCATAGAAGTCGACGATGATCTCGGCCAGCGGCAGGTGGAAGTTGAGGATGACACGGCCGGGAGCGGGATGATCCTGCTTGATGAACTCGCCGCGCCGCTTGATGGCCAGGTCCATGACCGCGCCGTAGAACTCCTCCGGGGTGAAGATCTGGACCCGCATCCACGGTTCGCGTATCTCGGCGATCAGGCTCTCGTCGGGCAGGTCGGCCGGGCTTTCGACCAGCTTGACCTCGCCGTTGAGCATGACCACCTCATACTCGACGCTCGGCGCGGTGGCGACGATGTCGAGATCGTACTCGCGCTCCAGCCGCTCCTGGACGATCTCCATGTGGAACAGGCCCAGGAAGCCGCAGCGAAAGCCGAAGTTGAGGGCATTGGACGTTTCCGGTTCGTAGACCAGCGCGGCGTCGTTGAGTTGCAGGCGCTCCAGCGCTTCCTTCAACAACGGGTAGTCCTCACCTTCACTCGGATAGAGACCGGCGAAAACCATCGGCTTGACGGCCTGGTACCCAGGCAGCGGGTCGGCCGCCGGCCGGTCGCGCAGGGTGATCGTATCGCCGACCCGGCACTCCCGCACCGACTTGAGCCCGGTGGCGATGTAGCCGACTTCACCCGCCGTCAGTTCGGTCGTGGCCGCCATGCGCGGATTGAAGATACCCAGCTCGATCGGCTCGGCTACGACATCGTTCGACATCATCTTGATCGTCTGCGCATGGCGGATCGAGCCTTCGAAAATGCGGACATAGGCGACGACGCCCTTGTAGCTGTCATAGTGGGAGTCAAAAACCAGCGCCCGCAGGGGGGCATCCGGGTTCCCGTTCGGCGGGGGGACCTTTGCAACGACCGACTCCAGGACGCTCGTGATGTTCGTGCCCGCCTTCGCGCTGATCGGGATGGCATCCTCGGCCGGGATGCCGGTGATGTTCTCGATCTCCTCGGCCACATCGTCGGGCATGGCCGCCGGCAGATCGATCTTGTTGATGACCGGGATAAGCTCGAGGTCAGCTTCAACGGCCATGTAAAGGTTGGCCAGCGTCTGGGCCTCAACCCCTTGCGTGGCGTCGACGACCAGGATCGCGCCTTCGCAGCCCTGCAGCGCGCGACTGACTTCGTAGGCAAAGTCAACGTGGCCGGGGGTGTCGATCAGGTTCATCTCGTAGGTTTCACCGTCGCTCGCCGTATAGTTCATGCGCACGGCCGAGGCTTTGATCGTCACGCCCTTTTCGCGCTCGATGTCCATGCTGTCCAGCACCTGGTCCTGCATCTCCCGATCGGAGATCGTGCCGGTGGCCTGCAATAACCGGTCGGCCAGGGTTGACTTGCCATGATCGATATGGGCGATGATGCAGAAGTTGCGAATTCGGCTTTGATCCATATCCGGGTAGTATATCAGAATGGCGTCGCTGTTGCCTGCCGCGCGCCGCGCACCGCTCATGAGCCGGCGCTTCTGTCAGGCCATGTCGCGGACCGGCCCGTCCGCTTTCGCCGCGACGATACGGCGACTTACGTTTCGTTATGTCAATTAGTCACGATCCCCTGTCTCCACACAGCCACGAACCGAACCCCGAACCGCCGTCGGCCGATCCCTCGCTGACCCTGGAGTGGGATGCAAACGAGGTCAGGCTTTCGGCCGGTGACCTGCAACGCCTGCCTTCTGTGACCGTGCGTGACTGCTATATCATCAGCACGGGGCATGGCACTTCCGGCCCGTTCGCCTTCACCGGGACGACGCTTCCAGCGCTGCTGTCGGCCTTCGACGTCGGCGCGTGGTCGTCGCTGGAGGTCATCAGCGCCGATGGCTTCGGCACGCGCCTGCTTCCGGAGGACGTGGGGCCGGATGAGACACGGCCGCCCCTGCTCGCCTGGGCCATCGACGGCCGGCCGATGACGCGGGCCGATGGTCTGGTGCGGTTGGTCGTCCCCTCGGAGACCGACGACGCGCTCAAACAGGTCAAGTGGGTGGCGCGGGTCCGCGTCGTCTAGACGGCCACAGCGCGGATGAGTTCCGCTTCGTCAAAGCTCGAGTCACCCGGCCGCAGGCGGACGAGATATTCAACGTTGCCGTCGGTGCCCTGGATGGGCGAGCGGATGAGGCCGGCGGCCGTCCAGCCGTGGCTGCCCGCCCACCGCAGCATGTCAACCAGCACCCCCTCGCGCACGTCCGGGTCACGGACGATACCGCCCTTGCCGACCTGGGCCGGGCCGGCCTCAAACTGTGGTTTGATCAGCGCCACCACGTCGCCGGCCGGCTCCAGCCAGCGGGCGACGGCCGGCAGAATCAGCTTGAGCGAGATGAACGACACGTCGATCACGACCAGGCTGACCGGTTCGGGCAACGATTCCAGGTACCGGGCGTTGGTGCGTTCCATGACAACCACCCGTTCGTCCTGGCGCAGCTTCCAGTCCAACTGGCCCTGGCCGACGTCGATGGCGTAAACGCGGGCCGCGCCCTGCTGCAGCAACACGTCGGTGAACCCCCCGGTACAGGCGCCAACATCGGCACAGATGCGTCCCGCCGGATCAACGGTGAACGCGTCGAGCGCGGCCGCGAGCTTGTAGCCGCCCCGCCCGACATAGGGCAGCGGCGCGGCCACGGCCAGCACCGCTTCGACCGGAACCGGCGTGCCCGGCTTGTCCACCCGCGCGCCGTTGACGGTCACTTCCCCGGCCATGATGGCCGCCCGCGCCTTTGTTCGCGTCTCGGCCAGGCCGCGTTCGACCAGAAGCGTGTCCAGTCGCTCCTTCTTGACGGCCATGGAGGCTCAACCGGCGAGGCGCGCCTGCCAGTCGGCAAGCGCGTCGGAGAGGGATTGCCGGAGCGGGATGCGCGGCCGCCAGCCGGTCGCCGCCTCGATCCTGGCATAGCTGCCGTAGAGGCAGGGCGTATCGGCCGGTTTCATCCGGGCGGGGTCCTGTTGCACGTCGACATCGATCGCAGCCAGTTCGATGAGCGTGTCGAGGACCTCGCGAATGCGGACGGCCCTGCCGGAACAGATCAGGTAGCACGCGCCCGGCTCGCCCGCTTCGGCCAGGCGCTGGTAGGCAGCGGCCACATCGCGGACGTCGGTGAAGTCGCGCTGCGCCTCGAGGTTGCCGACCTGCATCTGCGGCGGTCGCTGGCCGAGCATGATGGCGGCCAGCTGGCTGGCGAAATCTGGGACGACGAAGCCGGGCGCCTGGCGCGGGCCGATGTGGTTGAACGGACGCGCCTCCACCACCGGCAGCCGGTGGCGAGCCCAGTAGACGCGGGCGAGCTGTCCCGCGGCCAGTTTGCTGATGCCGTACGGGTCGCGCGGCACAACCGGCGAGTTCTCGGTCAGGGGCAGGTCCTCGGGGCCCGACGGGCTGTAGACCTCCGCGCTGGTGACGATGACGACGCGGGGCCGGCCACAGGTGACGGCCGCCTCCAGGACATTCGCCGTCCCGCCGGCGTTGATCGCCAGCGTCCGGGCCGGGTCGCCCCACGAGCGCGAAGGGTACGCCTGACCAGCCAGATGGTAGATGACGTCGGGACGCGCGTCACTGACAGCCTCCTTCAGGGCCGCCAGGTCCAGCAGATCGCCCAGGAGCGGATGCGCGCGGGGATGATCGGGAAGGCCCTGGTGACTTGTGGCGGGATGGACCAGCGCCAGCACGTCATGACCGGCGCCGAGCAGATCCTCAACCAGGAATGAGCCGGCAAAGCCGGTAGCGCCGGTGATGAATACGCGCATGAGTCGTCCGGACCGCGGCCGCCTCATCCGGCCCCAGTCATGAGGATTATACCCGTGGAAGTCAGCCGGCGGTAACGGACCTTTTCGGGTGATCAGGTCGCCCTGCCGGGATTCGCCGGCGGCCGTCGGGCGCTGTGCCCCTGCCTTGTCCACTCCGGCCGCCGTGCTACACTTCAACGTTATGATCACCAAACGGGTCCTCGGACTCATCCTCATCCTGATCGGCAGTGGGGCTATCATCGCCAACCTCGGCCTGGCGCTGCTGGGCCTGGGGCAGGGCGTTGGGCTTGGACCCGCCCAACAGTGGGCGCTGTTTCTCTCCGGGGTCGTCATCGCCCTCGGCATGACGCTCATCCCGTTTGGCGACCGGCCGGCCTAGGGCCGGGCCACGGAGCATCGACTGTGACCGCTCGCCTGTATGCACACACGCGCAATCCCGCGGCCGCGCCGCAGACGCGATTGCAGAAAGCCATCGCCCTGCTGCCCAAGCTGGTCATCGCCCTGGCCCTGATCGCCTTCGTGGGCTACCTGCTGGTCTACATCATCTACGCCGTCCAGTTGTTCAACTTCCCCTACGACTATGACCAGGGCGAAGGCTATGAACTGCACGACACGATGTTGTTCAGCCAGGGCCAGTTTCCCTACCGGGACGTGGATGAGTACCCCTTCTACTCATCCAACTACCCGCCCCTGTTCCACCTGATGACCGTGCCGCTTGTCTGGCTCTTCGGGCCGGAGTACTGGACCGGCCGGCTGATGTCCTTCCTGGCCACCCTGGCGACAGCGGCCGCCATCGGACTCGCCGTCCACCGGGAAGGCCGCCGGGGCTGGATCGCCATCCTGTCCGGGCTGGCGTTTCTGGCCTCGAACTATGTCTACCATGTCGGCCCGCTCTTTCGCCAGCACATGACGATGGTCATGTTCGAGACGCTGGCGGTCGTCCTCGTGGCGGTCACGCTCGACAAGGAAGAGCGGACCGGCGTCAAGGACAACCGCGGCCTGTTCTGGGTCATGGTCCTCTTGCTCGCCGCCGGCTATACGAAACAACTGGCCTACGCGACCGTAGCAGCGGTCTTCCTGTTCCTCTTCCTGCGCGGGCCGTTGCGGGCGCTCCTGTGGGCCATCCCCTTCGCACTCGTGACCGGCCTGATCTTTCTCGGCATCAACTGGGCGACCGATGGGCAGTGGCTGCTCAACACGATCACCGCCAACCTGAACCCGTTCGTGCCGGGCCAGGCGGCCGCGCTCTACCGGCAGTGGTTCTCGCTCCACTGGGTCCTGACGACGGTCGCCCTGCTCTACGCCATCTACCAGTTCTACTGGGACCGCCTGTCGGTCTACGCCATCTGGTTTGTCGTCGCCGCCATCAACGGCGTCAGCGCGGGCAAGTGGGGCGCGGGCGAGTCCTATTTCACCACCGCCATCGCCGCCGGCTGTATCCTCTCCGGCCTCGCCTTCAGCCATCTGGCCAACTGGACCGAAGGCCGGCGCTATCGCCCGGCCGACAACGCCTTCTGGATCGGGGCTGTGGTCGTTCCCTCCCTCATCGGCATGCTGTACCTGATCCAGGCCGACCGGTTGTTCCACATGCCGACGCACACGCCAGGACTGGCGGCCGTCGCGGAGGCGCTCGGCAAGCCGACGGAGGTGATGATCGCGCCACAGACATCCTGCAGCGAGGACCGCGCCCCCAGGGCGGTGCCCTACGTCGATTCGGCCGGGGTGTCCCTGCTCGGCCGGCCGCCGGATGCCGCCGACACCGCCGGCGGCGAGCAGATCGCCGCGCTGATCGCCGCAGCCGGCGACTCGGCCGCGTTCAGCGAAGAGGCGGGCTTCAACATCCGCCTCGGCCGGGATGTGGTCACCAACCCGACGCAGCTGCTCAACCTTTACAACAACAATGCCGTCGACCTGACGGAGATGGTCGGCATGCTGGACCGGCAGGCGTTCGACTCAGTCGTCCTGCGGGCACAGTTCTACCCGCCGCCGGTGCTCGATGTCATCGGGCAGCGCTACCAAACGACCCATCTGGTCGAGATGAACGGCTTCGTCTACTGCATCATGCTGCCCCGATGAAAGGCTACCGGATCGACCTCCCGGCCTTCAACGGGCCGCTGGACCTGCTCCTGCATCTGATCGAGCGCCAGGAACTTGACATCACCGCCATCTCCCTGGCGAAGGTGACGGAGCAGTTCCTGGTCCAGGTGGAGTTGCTGAAGGAGCGACGCGTCGAGCAGTTGATCGACTTCATCAGCATCGGGGCCCGGCTGGTGCTGATCAAGAGCCGGGCGCTGCTTCCGGTGACGCCCGCCCTTCCCGGAGCGGACGGTGAAGAGGTCGAAGACCCGGCTGAGGCGCTGGTGCGCCAGCTGCGCGAGTACAAGCGTTTCAAGGACGCGGCCGCGTGGCTCGACAGGCGGGTCACGGCCGGCTTGCGCTCATACCTGCGCGTCGCGCCGCCCCCCAAACTGGAGGGCCGGCTCGACCTCACCGGCGTCACGCCGGACACGCTGCGGACGGCGATGCTCGGCGTCCTGGCCCGGGCCGAAACGCTGGAGGCAAGCGTTGCCCTCATCCAGCCACGACGCCTGACCATCGAAGACCAGCTCGGCCGGTTGCGCCACCGGCTGGGCGGCAACCGGCCCTTCCTGTTCAACGACATCCTGTCGCGTCAGCGCGACCAGACCGAGGTGGCGATCACTCTGCTGGCACTGCTGGAGTTGATCAAGCGACGAGAGGCCAGCGCCCAGCAGGAGACGCTCTTCGGGCCGATCGTCATCGTGCCCGGCACCCCCGGAACGCCGGGAGAGACTCCGGAGGTCGCCGAGGAGTTCTGAGGGTCGCCCCCTGACCAACCCGCCGCTACCGGCGGCCCGGCTCACGCGTCATCGCGCCGGCGGGCAAAGCGGAACATGACGAAGACGAGGACGCCGACCACCAGAGCCGGGGCCAGCAGACGGACAAGCGCCGGGCCCCCGAATCGGAACAAGAAGAACCCGGCAAGGACAAACAGCCCCAGCGTCAGCAGGCGCACCCAGGCCTCATTCGAAACCTGCTCCTCTTCGATCCGGCCGACCTGTGCCTTGCGGCACTCGGCCGACTTGCCGACTCGCAGCGGCCGGCGATCGAGCGACCACTGGCAACCACACTGCTCGCATTGATAGCAGTGGCGGTCGGGTTGGCCCGTCTCGGCGTCTGTCCGCTTCAACAGCCGACCACCGCAATGGTCACAATCGTAGCCGCTATCGCCCCAGGTCGTGTACGTCTCGATCGCGTTGGTCATCAGCCTCCTCGGCCGCAACAAGGGCCGGGCTTGCGTTCGCAGGCGACATGACCGCCTGAGTGGTCATCTACCCGCCGGCCGCTTCAAAGGCGGGGATCCAGTCGCCGTGAGCTTCCAGTAGATCATCAACCAGCCCGTAGATCTGGTCCAGGTCCAGCTCGGCCGCCGTATGCGGGTCGAGCATGGCCGCGTGGTAGACGTGTTCGCGCTTGCCGGTCAGCGCCGCTTCAACGGTCAGGGACTGGACGTTGATGTTGGTCTGGATGAGCGCCGCGATTTGCGGCGGCAGGTTGCCGATCCGAACCGGCTGGATGCCGTTAGCATCCACCAGGCAGGGGACCTCCACACATGAACCCTGCGGCAGGTTATCGATCAGCTTGTCGTTCTTGACGTTGCCGTTGATGACCCGCGGCTGGCCGGTCTCGAGGCTGTGGATGATGTAGCCGCCATATTCGTGCGTGCGCTCGACCGCGAGCGGGTCGCCGTTGGTCTCCAGTAGATCGCGGACCTGTTCCCACCCCGCGATCTGGTTCTCACAACGGGTGATGTACTCGTCCAGCGGAATGTTGTATCGCTCAATCAACTCCGGCCGGTCATGCTTGATGTACCAGGGCACGTACTCACTCAGGTGCTCGCTCGATTCGGTGATGAAGTAACCCAGGCGCGTGAAGACATCATACCGGACACGGTTCCACGCGGGAACCCGCCCGTCCTCGACCACTTTGCGGATGAGCGGATAGAGATCTTCAGTGCCGGCGGCCGTCTTGCGCTCAAAGCGCAAGTAGGCAGCGACATGGTTGATGCCGGCACAAAGGTAACTGATTTCTTCAATGGGCACATTGATGTCGTGAGCCAGTTGTTCGGCCGTTCCCTGCACGCTGTGACAGAGGCCGACGGTTTTGATCGTCGATGCCCGGCTGACCGCCCAGCAGAGCATAGCCATGGGGTTGACATAATTCAGCAGGTAGGCGTCTCCGCAGACTTCTTCCATGTCCCGGCAGACATCCAGCAGGACCGGTATGGTCCGCAGCCCGCGCATGATCCCGCCGATGCCGAGCGTGTCGGCGATCGTCTGCCGCAGGCCGTACTTCTTCGGCACCTCGAAGTCCACCACAGTGCTGGGCTTGTAGCCGCCGATCTGGAACATGGTGATGACGTAGTCGGCCCCGTCCAGCGCTGTCCGCCGGTCGGTCGTCGCCTCGATAGCCGGCCTCGCCTCGAGCGCGGCCGCGACGCGATGGGCGACCACCTCTGACGTTCGCAGGCGCTCCGCGTCAATATCCATCAGGCTGATCGTCGCGCCGGACAGCTCGGGGAAACTCAAAATGTCTCCCAGCAGATTCTTGGCAAAAACGGTGCTTCCGGCTCCGATGAAAGCAATCTTGGTCACTGTTTAACGTCGCCTCCTCACATGGATTGGCGCGATCTTAGCCAATGCGAGCGATTCGTGCTCTCATATTGGCGCAGAACGCCGATTCAGGTCAACTGATGCTTCAGGATCCGCAGCCAACCGCGCGTGCGGATGCCGGCCAGGACAGCGGCCGTGACGGCCGGGGGATACTTGTCGGCGTAGAACTTGCGGTAGAAGACCTCCATCGCCCGCACAGACTCCCGCGCCACCTTGATCCGCGTTTCCTTTGGCGGCTGGGCAATATCGGCCGACTCTTTTCGCAGGCCGGAACTGGCCCCTTTATAGTGCAGCACTTCCACGAGGGGATAGTAGATGATGTCGTAGCCGGCTTCGCGGATCCGGTAGCAGTAGTCGATGTCCTCGCCATAGAAGAAGTACGTCTCGTCCCACCCCCCAAGCCGCCGGTCAAGCGCCCGGGGCATCATCATGTAGGAGCCGGCCAGGACATCGATGCTGTGGATCCGGTCAAAATCGGCGTAGGACTGGAAGTAGCCGTTGTAGCGCGGGTCATGCGGGAAGAGCCGGCCCAACCCAGTGAAGTGGCAGAATGCGTTCCAGGGCGTTGGGAAACCGCGGTGGTTGTCGGGGTCGCGCTCGCCAGAAGGATAGACCAGTCGCACGGTCAGCGCGCCGACAGCGGGATGCTCGCGCATGTAGGCGAGCGGCTTGACCAGTGCGTCAACCGCCACGCGCGTGTCGGAGTTCAGAAACAGCAGGTAGTCCCCGGTGGCGATCGCTGAGCCCTGATTGTTCGCGGCCGAAAACCCGCGGTTCTGATCGCTGGCGATCAAGCGGACGGTCGGGTAGCGCTCGCGCACCATCGCCGGGCTGCCGTCGGAGGAGGCGTTGTCGACGACGATGATCTCTAGCCCGCCCGGGGGCGGCTCCGCCTCCTGCAACGACCGGAGACAGTCATCGAGAAGCTGGCAGGTGTTGTACGAGACGACAATGATAGACAGATCCATTGAGACAACTCGATGCTGATTGTAGCCTGAACCTGCCCGCCGCGCGATTCGACGCGCAGCAGGCAGATGCCCCGGGCCAGCCCGATGATCGTTTTACAACCCGTTAATCCGACGTTATCTGGCCCATAACAATCTGTTGACGTCGGGTTAACCGCCGCCTCCTAGACTTCGAGGGCAAGTGCGGCTATGCGCTTTGCTGCGCCTTGTGGACGCGCCCGAAAACGGCCGCGCCGCAAGGTAAATTGCCTCGCCGTCATTCCACATGTCGAACAACAAGGAGGTTCAGGTGGTCCGTCCCCTTTCTACTGCTCGTTTTGCAGCTCTGTTTGTCTTGTTCCTGGCGGCCGCTGTATCGGTGGCCCTGGCCCTGCGGGTTAGCGCGCGGGCGATCGCCGAATCGCAATACGACAGCGTTCGGTTGCTCCCGCTTGGTTCCTACACGTCAACCGAAACGGCCGAGATTGTCACCTTTGATCCCGTTTCGCAGCAGGCTTACGTCGTCAATGATACGTTGATCGACATCCTCGACCTCAGTGATCCTGCCTCGCCGGCTCTCGTGGGTCAGATCGACGTGACCGCCTACGGCGCGGGTGCGACGAGCGTGGCCTTCCATGACGGCGCGCTGGCCGTCGCGGTCGTCGCCGATCCGGCCCAGGATGCAGGAAAGATCGTCTTCTTCGACGCGGACGGCAACTTCCTCAGCGAAGTCATGGCCGGGGCGTTGCCTGATATGGTGACATTCTCCCCGGACGGAAAGTGGGTGCTGGCCGCCAACGAGGGCGAGCCCAACGCCGAATACACGGTCGATCCGGAAGGGTCGGTCACCATCATCGACATGTCGGCCGGCGCCGCGAACCTGACCCAGGGCGATGTCACCCAGGCGTCCTTCACAGCGTTCAATGCCGATATCGATGAGCTCCGCAATCAGGGCGTTCGGATCTTCGAAGATGTCCCGAACGTCACCGTGGCGACGGACGTCGAACCTGAATACATCGCCGTCGCGCCGGACAGCATGACCGCGCTGGTCACGCTGCAGGAAAACAATGCGGTCGCGCTGGTCGATATCCCCGGTGGAAAGGTCAAGGCGATCCTGCCGCTGGGCACGAAGGACTATGAGCTGCCTGAAAACCCCATCGACGCGAGCGATGAGGACGGCGAAATCCAGATCAAGACGTGGCCGGCACTGGGCATGTACCTGCCGGACGGCATCGCCGCCTTTTCCGTGGAAGGCAAGACCTATTACATCACGGCCAACGAAGGCGATGCCCGTGACTACGACGGCTTCTCGGAAGAAGAACGGGTAGAGGACCTGACCCTCGACCCGACGGCCTTTCCGAACGCGGCCGATCTGCAACTGCCCGAGAACCTCGGCCGGCTCAAGGTGACCAATCAGAATGGTGACCCGGACGGCGACGGCGACTACGACATGCTCTACAGCTTTGGGGCCCGCTCGTTCAGCATCTGGGACGCCGACGGCATGCTGGTCTATGACAGCGGCAGCCAGCTTGAGGAACGCACGGCGACGCTGGTCCCCGACATCTTCAACAGCAACGGCGATCCCGATTCGTTCGACAGCCGCAGTGATGACAAGGGGCCGGAGCCCGAATCGGTCGTCGTCGGCGAAGTGGACGGGCGGCTGCTGGCCTTCATTGCGCTCGAGCGGACAGGCGGCGTCATGGTCTATGACGTCATGGACCCGGCCGCGCCTGTCTTTGTGACCTACCAGCGACTGCCGCTGTCTGACGTCGCGCCCGAGGGTCTGGACTTCGTCTCCGCCGCAGACAGCCCGAACGGGCGGCCGTTACTGCTGGTTGCCAGCGAAGAGAGCCTGACCACCACGGTGTATCAGATAGATGCAGTTGACCAGCTCTTCCTGCCGGTAGCGGGTCGATAAGGGACAGTCGACTCGTTACGTTGGGTAGAGGAAGTCCATTGGCGGGTGGCCTGACAGCGTGTCCGGCCACCCGTCTCTGTTTGAACGGCCGCCTTCATCACGGGCATCGTCCCTGCAGCCAGGCAGCGCGCGAACGCCGGCCGGGCGCACTGAGACGACACAGAACCGGTTCGCCACCCTCCTTTTGTTTACAGCCTGTTAACCTGCTGTTATCCACTTCATAACATGACATTGACTGCAGCTTAACAGGCAGGTCATAGGCTACAGGTAAGGGTCGGTGTAGGTGCGCGTCGCCCTGGGCATCGCAGTGCGCCCGGTGAACCTTGCCGGGCTGCCGGCGCGACGGACACGAACGAGAGCGACCCGCAGTCTGCCACAGGCCAAGGAAAGACGATGTTTGACCCCACTGAATCAGAGACAGAACGCTATCGCCAGGAACTGGCACAGCTCCGCCAAGTCATCGTGCAGACAGAACCGGGCGTCCTCTTCGACGGTCGATTCGAAGACATGATCGTCGCACCGGTGAACGTCATCGCCGTCGCACAGGACCTCATCCGCGAAATCCCTGCCTTGCGGCGGGCAGTGACGGCGCTCGACACGGCCGTACGATGATCGGCGAAAGCCGCCGGCAGCCTTACTGGTACGTCGGCGGGCTGGGATTGCCCACAAACCAGGTGATATAGACGAACACCCCGATCAGCGTCGCCACCATGTAGAGGATGTAGGCCGTGCGCATGTAGGCCTTGTAGTTGCTGAAGCGCAGCATCTTCGGGACCAGCTTGTTGCCGCGGAGCATGACGAAGACACCGAAGAGGAGCGCCGTCGCGCCGACGAGGCCGTGAATGCGCGTCGTCACCACGGCCGAGAGAGGCAGCACAGACGACTCGGCCGGCGGCGCGACGAAATCCCTGAACGGCAAGACCATCATCCACAGCACGAGTACGGCATTCAGCAGGACGCCGGTCGTCTGAAACCAGCGGTGGGCCTCATATTGGTGGCGCACCGCCAGAACCACGCCAACGGTCAGGATCGCCGCCACCAGCAGGCTCAGTATCAGGGTGATGTCGGCGGCGAAGTTGGCGCCAGTTCCCAAGAATCCCGGACTATGTAGCAATTCGGTCATCGTCTGCCTCCTAACCAAACCAGGTAGGCTCCCCCGATACCGCTTGCAGGTCAATCGCCCCCAGCGTTAATGCTTGAGGATCTTGCTCAAGAAGAGCTTGGTTCGTTCGTGCTGCGGATTGTTGAATAGCTCCGTCGGTTCGGCCGTTTCCACCACACAACCGGCGTCCATGAAGACGACGCGACGCGCGGCCAGGCGGGCGAATCCCATCTCGTGCGTCACGACGACCATCGTCATGCCGCCTTCCGCCAGGTCGAGCATGACATCGAGCACTTCCTTGATCATCTCCGGGTCCAGGGCGCTGGTCGGCTCATCGAAGAGCATGATCTTCGGGTTCATCGCCAGCGAGCGAGCGATGGCCACACGTTGCTGCTGGCCGCCGGAGAGCTGGCGGGGGAAGGCGTTGGCCTTGTCGGGAATGCCAACCCGCTTCAGCTGCTCCATCGCGATCTGCTCGGCCTCGTCGCGGCCGCGCTTGCGAATGAGCCTCTGGGCCAGCGTGATGTTGTCCAACACGGACAGGTGGCCGAAGAGGTTGAATTGCTGAAAGACCATGCCGACCTCGGCCCGGACCTTGTTGATGTCGGTCTTGGGATTCTCCAGATGGACGCCGTCAATGTAGACAGCGCCATCTGTCGGGACTTCCAGGTGGTTGATGCAGCGCAGGACGGTGCTCTTGCCGGAGCCGCTCGGGCCAACCAGCACAACCACTTCGCCCCGCTTGACCGTCATGCTGAAGCCGCAGACAGCCAGGATGCTGCCGAAGCTTTTGTAGAGGTTGTCGACGACGATGATGTCGTCGGCGCCGACGATTGGTGAACCGTTGGAACTACCGTTGCCGGGATTAGTGCTCATGCTGCCGCAACCTCCGTTCGTACCAGCGCAGGAAAAGGCTGAGAGCGATCGTCATGGTGAGATAGAGAAATGTCAGCACCAGGTAGCTCTCGCGGAACCTGAACGTGCTGCCGGCGTAGAGCCGGGCCTGCTGGGTGATGTCGCGCACTGCCAGGACCGAGACCAGCGACGAATCCTTGAGCATGGCGATGAAGTCGTTGCCCAGCGCCGGCAGGACGTTGCGGATAGCCTGTGGGAGGATGACATGGCGCATCGACTGGCGATTGTTCAGACCCAGCGACCGGG
Source organism: uncultured Ardenticatenaceae bacterium (assembly GCA_964422535.1). Taxonomy (GTDB): domain Bacteria; phylum Chloroflexota; class Anaerolineae; order Promineifilales; family Promineifilaceae; genus Promineifilum. Next base: position 68,831 of record CAYRBP010000001.1, read on the forward strand.
CTGCTTCCATCTGGCCCTTCGGCACACTCTCGATGCCCGCCCGAAAGATCTCGGCCAGGAAGGCGCCATAAATGACAGCCAGGGCGATGATGCCGCGGGTGTTGGACGAGATGGACTGGCCATCGAGGCCGAACGCGCCGGCCACCGCCGGCACGATGACAAAGGCCAGGGTGAAGATGAGGACGAGCGTGGGGACGCCGCGAATGAACTCGATGTAGGTGATCGCCACGTTCCGGACGAAGGCATTGGAACTGACCCGTCCGAGTCCCGCCATCAATCCAATGACCAGGGCAATGGCGAAGGCAGCCAGTGTGGTATAGATGGTGACGGTCAGGCCCGTGCCGACGATCCCTCCGAGCCCTTCATCTAACCCTCCCCAGCTGCCGCGAATGAATTCGTATGCTTTGTTGTAATCCGGATTGACCAGGATCAACACGAACATGGCGATGAGGAATCCGATGATGGCCACCAGCCACCACGGGAACCCCTGCCAGCTTGTCCTGCTGACGCCCGCTCCCTGAATCTCCGGTTCAGTCGTCGATGCGGTCATGCTTCCTCCTCTGCCATCACCAGCGAACCGCCTGGTCGGCATCGCCCTCACCGAGAACACAAAGCGCCGGGCGGCGAGCGCCTGCCCCGGCAGGATGGTTGTCTCATCCCGCGGGTCGGCGCACGTCACCCGGCGCGTATCCACTCACTCGCGGTCGCTCACTGGGTTCGGATTTCCCCCGACTACTCCAGGTCGTCGTAGGTGATCGTGAACTCGTCCGAGAAGTACTTCTGAGCGAGCTGGTCCAGCGTGCCGTTGGCGCGCAGCGCACCGAGGGCCATGTTGAACGGCTCGACCAGGTCACTGCCCTTCGGGAAGACGAAGCCGAGCTGGTCGCTGGAGAGCGAGTCGCCCGTCAGCTTCAGCTGGTCGGCGCTGACGCCGACATAGCCCTGGCCGGCCGTCTCATCCATGATCACCGCGTCAACGTCGCCTGCCAGCAGCGCCTGTACGGCGAACGGGAACTGCTCAAAGGCCTGAATGCGGTCGGCCGGCAGGATCTGTGAAGCGGTTTCGAAGTTCGTCGTGCCGGTCTGGGTGCCAATCACAAAGTCACCGGCGGCGAATTCGTCCATGTTCGTGAAGCGGGACTCATCCGCCCGAACCAGCAGACGCTGCTCGATGCTGATGAACCCGTCCGAAAAGTCGACCAGTTGCTTGCGGTCCTCAGTGATGGTGATGCCATCGGCCGCCATGTCATACTGGCCGTCGGCCACAGCCTGGATCATGCCCTCCCACGAAGCTTCGACAAAGGTCGGCTTGCAGTTCAACAGCTCACACATCGCGCCGATGGCCTCGTAGTCCCAACCGGCCGGTTCGCCCGTAGCGGGGTCGATGTAGTTGAACGGCAGATAGGCGTTTTCCACGGCAACGGTGATCTCGCGGCCGCCGAGGTCCGGCAGGCCGGCTGACATCTCATCCGCAGCGCCTTCGGCCGCTTCCTCAACAGCGGCGCCCGCCTCGTCGGCCGCCTCTTCAACGGCAGCGCCGCCGCCACAGGCCGCCAGAGCCAGCGCCAGAAGCAACAGCAGAACCAACGGTAGCTTGAACGTCTTCGACATATGATCTTCTCCTTTTGAACGATAAAGCGGCGTTTCCACCAAGATGCCAAATCTTAGTCTAAGTGTTGGTCAATGTCTACTAGCAGGCTAGAGGATCACCGGCTCCTGGTTCACGCGCGCGTGGGCAGCATCGACGATGCTGAGGACGCGCGCGATGGCGATCTCCGGCTGGTCGTACGGATTGACCACGCAGTAGTCGAAGTCCGGCAGATGGAGCATCTCCTGGCGTGAGTGGGCGATCCGCATCGCCAGGCCTTCAGCCTTCTCCGATTTGCGCTGTTGCAGGCGCCTGATCATCTCCTCCTCGCTATCCGTTGTCAGAAACACCGAAAGGGCATTGGGGACCAGACGCCGGACGGTTGCCGCTCCCTGTACGTCGACGCGCAAGATGACGTCGCGGCCGCTGGCCAGGGCGTCGCGGATTTGCCCCTTCGGGATACCCTTGTAGTCGCCGTAGACGATGGCATATTCCAGCAATTCACCGTCGTCAATCATCCGCGCGAATTCGTCGTGGGACATGAAGAAGTAGTCGCGTCCATGGACCTCATCGTTCCTCGCGCTACGCGTTGTCGCGGTCACGACGAAGTAGAACTGGTCCGGCCGGGCATCGAGCAGCCCGCGGGCGATCGTGTCCTTTCCCACGCCGGATGGCCCGGACAGGATGAGAAGGATAGGATAGCTCCGGCAAACAAAGGCATCGTCAAACATGGATAGTTCTCCAGAAACTTCCTGCTCCAAAGGGGTCAAGGGGTCCGGCTGGACCATTCGTCGTGTATGGATCATGTTGCTTATAATTCCGGTATTGTAGCAAGTTTGCGGTGCGTGAGAGGGATCTGGGAGACGTGCACCATGCCCACGTATGAGTATACCTGCGACACGTGCGGCCGGCCCGCGCAGCTCTTCCTCAGCTTCGCCGAGTACGACCGCGGCAGGCCGTCGTGTCCCCACTGCGGTGCGGCGACGCTCCGGCGCAAGGTCGGCCGCGTGCGAATCGTCCGTTCGGCTGCGGCTCGTGACCAAAGCCTGAGCGATGACCCTGGTCTGGATATGCTCGACCAGGACGATCCGCGGGCGCTCGGTGGTTTCATGCGTCGAATGGCGGAGGAAACTGGCGAAGGGCTGGACGGCGAACTGGGCGAGATCGTCGGCCGCCTGGAGCGCGGGGAGTCGCCGGCCGAGATCGAGCGCTCCATGCCCGACCTGGGGCCGGCAGACGACTAGGAACCGGGCGACTCGCGCCGGGTCAGGCGACGCTCGACGGCCGCGCGCAATGCCGCCTGGACGGACTCCGGTGATTGTGCCGCGTCGACGATCACCCAGCGATCAGGCTCGGCCGCGGCCAGGGCATGGTAACCCTGGCGAACGCGGTTGTGGAACTCGAGCGTCTCGAGGTCCAGGCGATTCATCTCCTCCCCCTGCGACTGGCGGCGGGCCAGGCCGTCTGTCACGTCCAGGTCCAGCAAGAGCGTCAGATCGGGTTTCAGCCCGCCGGTGGCAAACTCGGTCAGGGACAGCAGCGCCTTCAGGTCTAGCCCGCGGCCGTAGCCCTGGTAAGCGAGCGTGCTATCGGCGTAACGGTCGCAGAGCACGACCTCCCCGGCCGCCAGCGCCGGCCGGATCGACTGGCTGACCAGCTGGGCCCGCGACGCAGAATAGAGCAGGACCTCGGCCGTCGCGGCCATCTCCGTGTTGGCCGTGTCGTGCAGCACGGCCCGGATCTGGTCGCCGATGGCCGTGCCGCCGGGTTCGCGCGTCGTACGAACGACAAAACCGCGCTCCCGAAGAAACGCGGCCAACGGTCCGATCTGGCTCGACTTGCCCGCCCCTTCCGGGCCCTCCAGGGTGATGAACATGGTCTGCGTGGCTACTGGATGTTCCGGGCCGCATTGAAGACGCGCACGTGTCGGTAGGGTTCGCGTCCATAGCTATGCGAAACCAGGTTCGCCTGTCGAACGAGCTGGTGCTGGTAGCGACGGATCGCCGCCCCCACCGGGTTCAGGTCCACGCTCGTTTCGCCCGACTGGACCAGTGCGATGGCCCGCTGGGCCTCAGCGACCGCTGATTCAAAAGGGTCGCTGGGGGCCACCTCAAGACCCATCGCCTCGATCAGGAATCGCTCCATCTGGCTGACGGTGTTGGCGCGAAGGACGTAGACCGACACGCCGCTGCTCTCGGCGTCGCTGATCATCCGCCGGCGCTTGCGGAAGTAGCTTTTCAGCGTCACCAGCACGTTGGCTTCGTCAACCGTCTCGACGATGACGACCCTGACCCCCAGTTGCTTGGCTGCCTGGTATAGCCGGTTGCGGGCGACACCATACGGGAAGACCTTGATGACGCGTGCGCCGTTGCCGTTCGTGCCCGCGCCGCCGTTGCCGGCACTCGCGCTTGCGAGCGGGCCCGGTGTAATGATGCGCTCGGTTTCCACCTCGCGCATCGGACCTGCATAGCCTTCCGACACGCCGGCATCACCCCGATAGGGCCGTTCGTCCCGCAGCGGGCCAGGCGTGACCATCCGCGTTTCGCGCGGGTTGCGGCCGTTGCGCGCCCCGGCGCGCGACATCGTTCGCCGCCCGGTGATGGACGGAGAAGTCACCGTGACCGTCTGCCGGTCAGAACCGATGCCGCCATCCTTGTTGCGATATCGGATCTCCACTTCGGTCGGCTCGCCGCGCAGCATGCTGTCGACGGCCGTCGTGACGTCCCGGTGCACCAGCACCCGCTGGCGGTCCTGGATCTCGATCAGCACGTCGAAGGTCGGGGGTGCTCTGCGCTCCAGCACCGTCTTCTGCGTGCCGCGCCGCCGCGCCTCTTCGTCTGAAAGCGTCACGCTCTCGATGCCGCCGACCAGGTCAGACAAGGTCGGGTTGAGGAGCAGGTTCTCCAGCGTGTTGCCGTGGGCCGTGCCGATGAGCTGGACGCCGCGCTCGTTGATCGTCCGCGCGGCTTCCGCCTCTCGCTCCCGGCCGATCTCGTCGATGACGATGACTTCCGGGTTGTGGTTTTCCACGGCCTCGATCATCGTCTCGTGCTGGTGGGCCGGTCGGTGTACCTGCATCCGTCGCGCGCGGCCGACGGCGGGATGCGGGATGTCGCCGTCACCGCCGATCTCATTGCTGGTGTCGACAATGATGACGCGCTTCTGCTCGGCCAGCACCCGGGCCATCTCGCGCAGCATCGTCGTTTTGCCGACGCCGGGACGGCCAAGCAGGAGAATGCTGTGGCCCTCGTGGACGATGTCGCTCACGATGTCGATCGTGCCCATCACCGCGCGGCCGACACGGAGCGTCAACCCGACCACCTGGCCGCGCCGGTTACGGATGCCGGAGATGCGGTGCAGGGTCCGGGCAATGCCGGCCCGGTTATCGTCGTCGAAGTCGCCGATCCGACCAACAAACGCCTCGATTTCTTCTTGCGTCACTTCGCTATCGCGCAGGACAACCTCGCCATCAACGTAGCGGGCCGTCGGCACGCGGCCGAGGTCGAGCACAATCTCAAGCAGTTCGTCTTCGTTTCCCAGTGACTTAACGCGGTCAGCGATGGTCGGGGGAAGTAACGCCAGCAGCGTCCGCAGATCTTCGTGTGAAAGTTGTGATTCCATTATCGTCTAGCTTTGCCTCATCCGGTCGCCGTTCTCGACTGGGCGACCATAGCGCCGGACCATCGGCGCTGAGGCTGTTACCCGCTGTCCGTCCAGTACCGATACCGGCTCCTGCTGCACGCGCATGGCGTGGTGTACGGTATGCCGGACCATGACCGCCTGGCTCCCGTAGACGGTGAAGCCGCAGCGTTCCAAGCCGACCGGCAACCAGCTTTCATACCGGCGCACGCAGCAGTAGACCAGCTCTGCACCCTTGCTAAACGTCAATTCCATCGCCGAGGCGACGATCGCCTCCGCTTCCGCCTCCGCGTCGGGGTGGATGAAGAATCGCAGCCATGTCGCCACCGATCCCCGATGGACATGGACCACGGCTCCAAGCTCATCCTGGTGGCGGAAGACATAGTTCTCGCCCTCTACCAGTGGCGGCATCGGTTCCACCAGCTGCACCAGCCTCGGCACGGTGTTGGCATATAGCAACTGGATTTCCCAGTCGTCGTTCGAGCGACGCCGGGTCAGGTCCTTTGTTTCCGCAACCATAGGCGGCCGGTAGTCCTGGGCCTTAGCCATCCAGATGTCCTGTCGCGTGTAGACGGCGAATCCGGCGCGGCGAAGGAGCGGCAGAACCGGTCCATGCTCGTCGACCTCAGCGACGACGTGCTGGATGCCGCGCTGCCCGATTTCGGCCACCGCATCGTCCAGCAGAGCCAGCCAGATGCCGCCGGTCGCCGTGACGGCCGCCAGGTTCTCGCCGAAGGCGTCTTCCGGCTCCAGGTCGTGGGCCGGGCTCAAATACAGCAGGAAGGCGTGGGGACTCGAACTGAGGACGCGCAACTGGATAAACCCGTCCCCCTCCCCGTTGTCGGATTTCCAGACAAACGTCGGAAACTCGCCACCGACAAGCATGCTCATCAGAGCGCCGCGCAGCGGGTGAATGTCATCAGCCAGGGCGGAGACACTATGCAGCGAAACGCCACGCTCGCTGAGCCGGCGAACCAGGGCCAGATCACGTAGATCAAACGGCCGAACCATCAACAAGGAGTGTAACAATCCCCCTTTTCGAGCGCAACCTCCGCGGCCACGAGTGAGCGAATCGTCATCCAACCTGGGCGCTCCATCACCGGGACGGGCGTCCGCCGCGTGCCCCTGAAACCCGTTTTTTCATGGCAAGCTCATGGTTATTTGTTATAGTTTTCACATTGCAGCATCGTTACCACATCGGAGGAACCGCATGACTTCACTTGTGCTGTCGCTACGAGAAAGCATTCGCTATCGCGGCCGCAGCGGTCAATATAGCTGGCTTGCTCATCGTCTGTCCGGTCTTGGCATCCTGTTTTTTCTGATCATTCACACCTGGGACACGGCCAACGCTTACTTCTGGCCACAGGCCTACGCCTGGTCCATCGACCTCTTCAAGAATCCTTTCTTCGGCCTGGGTGAGGTCGCCATCATGGCGGCGGTCCTGTACCACGCCTTCAATGGCCTCCGCATCACCCTGTTGGATTTCAAGCCGAACTGGTGGAACCACCAGCGCACCAGCGTCCTCCTCACCTGGGGTCTGTTCCTGCTGGCGTTCATCCCGGCAGCCGTGTTGATGCTGTCCAGCATGCTGGGCCACTGCACGGAGCTTTCCGCGGCCGGGGGCAGTTGCTTTGCCATCCCCCGTTTCGCCGATTACGCGCAGTACGCCCGGTAGACCCTGAGGAGAGAACATCATGGCAACACTAACTGAGAAGAACATCGAGGGCGTGACCATCCGTCGCGTCCACGTCGAAAGTAACTGGGAACGGTTCAGCTGGCTGTTCATGCGGCTGTCCGGCGTCGCCTTGCTCGTGCTGGCCGTCGGCCATATGGTCATTCAGCACATTCTCAACACATCCGCCAATCTGACCATCCAGTTCGTGGCCGTCCAGTGGAGCTCGTGGGGCTGGAAGGCGTACGACATCCTGCTCCTCTGGATGGCCATCCCCCACGGTTTCAACGGCCTGCGCAACATTTTGCTGGACCATGTTCACAACAAGGGGCTGGTTCGGTTGCTCAGCATCGTCCTGGGCCTGTTCGTGGCCGCGACGGTCATCTGGGCAACCATCGGCATGATCCTGTTCGACGCGACCAGATTCCAGTAGGACCGGCCGTCGCTGTCGTCGCCAAAGCAGAAGAACGAGGCATTCATGAAGACACATACTTTTGACGCAGTCATCGTCGGCGCCGGCGGCGCCGGACTGATGGCTGCACTCTACGCCAGCCGGGGCGCAAACGTGGCCGTCGTGTCGAAGCTGTATCCGACGCGTTCCCATACCGGCACAGCCCAGGGCGGCATCGGCGCGGCGCTGGGCAACCTGGAAGAAGACCACTGGGAATGGCACGCATACGATACGGTCAAAGGGTCTGACTACCTGGCCGACCAGGACGCGGTTGATATCCTGTGCAAGGAAGCCATCGACACCGTGATCGAACTCGAGCACATGGGCCTGCCGTTCGACCGGCTGCCCAACGGCCGCATCTCCCAGCGCCGTTTCGGCGGCCACACCAACAACGAGACCGGCAAGCCGGTCATGCGCGCCTGTCATGCGGCCGACCGCACCGGCCACATGATTCTCCAGACGCTCTACCAGCAGTGCATCAAGAATAACGTTCGCTTCTTCGATGAGTTCCACGTCGTCGACCTCATTCGCTTCGACAGTACCGTCCGCGGCGTGATCGCCTATGAGATCGCGACCGGTGAGCTGCACGTCTTTCACTCAAAGGCCGTCCACTTCGCCACCGGTGGATGGGGCCGTTGCTGGGACGTGACCTCCAACGCCCACTCCCTCACCGGCGACGGCGCGGCGATCTGCCTTCGCAACGGCATCCCGCTTCAGGACATGGAGTTCTTCCAGTTCCACCCGACCGGCATCTACAAGCTGGGCATCCTGATCACGGAAGGCGTCCGTGGCGAGGGCGGCATCCTGCTGAACGGCAAGGGCGAGCGCTTCATGACGAAGTACGCGCCCAACATCAAGGACCTGGCCAGCCGCGACGTCGTCAGCCGGGCCATCTTCCTGGAGATCCAGGCCGGCAACGGCATCAACGGGCAGAACTATGTCCACCTGGACGTGACGCCGGAGACCGTCAATCGATACCTGGCGGAAGCCGGCGAGACACGCCGGATCGACAAGGCCTACATCGAGTCGAAGCTGCCTGACATCGCCGACTTCACCCGCACCTACCTGGGAATCGACCCGACCGAGGAGCCGATGCCCATCCAGCCGACAGCCCACTATGCGATGGGCGGCATTCCCACCGACAACGACGGCCGCGTGACGATCGATGCGAGCCGCACCCCGCTCGACGGCCTTTATGCTGCCGGCGAGGTGGCCTGCGTCTCCGTCCACGGCGCCAACCGCCTCGGCACGAATTCGCTGGTCGACCTGGTCGTCTTCGGCCGCCGCTCCGGCCGCCACATTGCCGAGTACTGCTCGCAGGCCGACCTGCTTCCGCTCCCGACGGATGCAGGCTCCGAAGTCCGCAGCCAGCTGGAGCGCATCCGGAATGGCAAGGGCGGGATGCGGCCGATGGACGCCCGCAAGCGGATGCAGAAACTGATGACCGATAACGTCGGCGTCTTCCGGACCGAAGCGTCTCTCAGCCTGGCCGCGGCCGAAGTGAAGGCCCTGCGCGAGGAATACTGCAACAAGGTCCAGATCGACGACAAGGGCTCAAAATACAACACCGACCTGCTCGAAGCCTGGGAGCTGGACTGCCTGCTGGAGTTGGCCGAGGTGACGGCCGTTTCGGCCCTGGCCCGCACGGAAAGCCGCGGCGGCCACGCGCGCGACGACTATCCGGAACGCGACGACGCCAACTGGCTTAAGCACACGCTGGCTCACAAGACCGAACGCGGCATCACGCTCGACTACAAGCCGGTCGTCATGGGCCGCTACGAACCCAAGAAGCGCGTCTACTAAGAGGAACACGATGCAAGCAACGCTTCGAATCCGGCGGTTCAACCCGGAATCAGACAAGAAGGCGTGGTGGGGAACCTACACGCTCGAGAACGTTCTCAGCAGTGATTCAGTGCTCGACCTGCTCCACCGCGTGAAGTGGGAGCAGGACGGCACGCTGACGCTCCGCCGTTCCTGCGCTCACGGCGTCTGCGGCTCAGACGCGATGCGCATCAACGGCGCGAACGCCCTGGCCTGCAAGACCCTGGTCGCCCGCCTGCCAAACAAGAAGGAGATGGTCAAGATCCAGGTCGAGCCAATCCTCGGCCTGCCGGTCGTCAAGGATCTGGTGGTCGACATGGAGCCGTTCTTCGACCACTACCGGTCGGTGATGCCGTTTCTGGTCAACAACTCCCCGTTGCCGGCCGACGGCCGCGAGCGGCTGCAATCGCGGGAAGACCGCGAACGATTCGACGACACGACCAAGTGTATCCTGTGCGCCGCCTGCACCTCGTCGTGCCCTGTCTTCTGGGCGGATGGGCGGTACGTCGGTCCGGCGGCCATTGTCCAGGCCCACCGGTTCATCTACGACACCCGCGACGAAGGCTCGGAAGAGCGGATGGCGGCCGTTGGGGATACGTTCGGCGTCTGGAAGTGCCGAACCGTCTTCAACTGCACCAACGCCTGCCCGCGCGAGATCCAGGTCACCAAGGCGATTGCCGAGGTCAAGCTGGCTCTCCAGTCAGGCAAGGTATAAGGCCGTCGTGGCTTGATGAAAAGAGAAAGGCAGGTTCACCACCTGCCTTTTTTGTTTCATTCGTGACCGGATGATGCACTCGCACCGGCTAGGGCCAGGTTTCGTCCTCCAGTACGATCCCGTCCGGCACCAGCTTCTGCTCCGGCCCGGCATTCTCAAGGCGAACGTCGCCGCGCGCCACGACACCGCAGCCAAAACGGAAGTCGCCCTTGACCTGAAAGGAACGCGCCTGCAATAGCGATGGCGCGCCATGGGGGAACCGCGCGTCCATCTCGTCGATCAGGCCGTAACACTCGGGATCGAGCTGGACCACGGGCGGGACATTCCCGCGCTCCGGTGCCAGCTCGATCCGGTAATGCTCGGTGAGCCGGTAAGCGTCCGAGCGCACAGCCAGGAGATCATCGGTCTTCTTGACCGGCGCGAACCGGGATCGCGGGACGCGCACCGCCTGCGCGCCTTCGAATACGGCGATGGCCGAGCCCATTGCCGTCTCCAGCTGGTAGACCTTCGGCGACGCCTTGTCCCGCGGGTCGACCGTCTTCAGGTTACGGATCATCGGCAGGCCGAGGAAGTAGTCCTGTTCCTCCATGACTCGCGCCAGGGTCGGCAGGTGGAGCCAGAGGTTGTTGGTGTTGAAGTACCGATAGCGACTGATGTCCTGGAAGGCATCTCTGTCCGCTTCGGGGCACTGGGCAAGCTCTCGCAGGACAAGACGCCCGTCGCGGCGGCAGGCGAGATGGCCGCCCTTACGGTCGCTGGGCGTCCGGTCAGCTACTTCCATGAGGAAGGGGATGCGCTCGGAGGCGAAGTAGCCGAGGATGCCCAGGTCCAGCGTGGCGCCCAGATTGTCGGCGTTTGACACGAAGGCGTACTCGATGCCCCGCGCCAGCAGGCGCGCAAGCATGCCGCTGGTGACCAGAGCGATATACAGGTCGCCGTGGCCAGGCGGGCACCATTCCAGTTCCGGGTCTTCCGGCCACACGGCCGGGCTGAGGCCATCGACCGTGACCTTGGGCTGCTTGTGCTGGACAAAGCTGAGTGACAAGTCGGGGGTGGCAAGCTCCGGGTAGCGCCGCAGCACGGCAAGCGAGTCCGCATCGGTCGCGAAGCTGTTCATCAACAGCAGGGGAACCCCGGCGCACAGCACCTGATGGGCAATGATGTCAAGGAACGTTAGCCCTTCCTTGACTATCAGGAGCGACTTGGCCGCCGTCAGGCCCATACTGGTGCCGAGGCCGCCGTTCAGTTTGATGGCGACGGTATGGCGGAGCGCCCGCGTTCCGGCGCCGGCCAGCGCGTCCGTGAAGGTCTCGGCATCAACCAGACCTTTGACGGGCTGAATGGCCGACTCCGGGATCAGGCCGTCGTCCCCAGCCAGAAGCTGGCCATAGTAGTGGGCGAAATTGTCGATGAATCGCTCCGGCAATCCGGCGGACCGCATCCGCTCGGCAAACGGGACATACTGGCTTGACTTCTCCTTCATGAATACTCCGATCAAATGGGCTTGCCCAGAATCCAGATAGGGGGAGCATAACCGAGGAGACTTGCTATCGAGCTTGCGATCGCGCGCGACGGGGACGCGGCTTCCTGATCAACAGGGCGACCAGCCCAAAACCGCCTGCCAGCAGGATCAGCAGCAAGATACCCTGACCCAGGCCGCGCGCGGCGGGGCTGGACCCGCGCAGGCTCATCAACCACGCCTCCTCCACCTCGGCCGTCGTCCCGCCGATGGCGGCCTCAAACGCCGCATCACACGTGGCGCCCCGGCCAAAGGCGGCCACCATCTCGCTCACCGCCTCGTCGCCGTAGTTATCCCGGATGTATCGGAGCAGGGACGCGCTCTGGCCGAGAAACAGATCGGGATCAGCCTTCGACTCCTGACTGCTCGTGCAGAGCTCGGCCAGCGGTACCGTCCGGCGACCCGCAACGGCATCAGACAGCACGGCGTCCAGCCGCGCGTCCAGGTCATTGGACGCCACGGCCGATATCCCGGCCCGGACCCAGGTCGGCACCACCGCCGAGTCCGGCCCGAGTGCCTGGTAGAGCAACAGCTCGGTCAGTTCGCGGCTGATGCCCGCACGCAGATCGGCCGCGGCTGTCGAGTCATTGACGGCCGTGACCAGGACCGCGCCCAGTTCAGGGTAGCTCCGGCCCGGCTGCCATTCGAGCCCGGCCAGGCGCAGCGCCGCGCCGAGGTCGGCAGCGGACGGGTAGATGTAGGTGTCGAACGGCACGATCTGGGACAGCGGCAGCAACGCCCCTATCCGGGGGACCATTTCCTCGATCAGCGTTAGCGCTGTCGTGCCGATGGCCGGGTTATCGCCCGTCCAATGGACGCCGAGCGTGCCGCCGCCCTCTTCGTCCGCGGCAGTGGTCAGGTTCTGCCATGAGAACTGGTCATCCACGTAGGTGACCGTCTGTTCGGGAACACGCAGGGTCACGCCGTCAGTCCGCTTGAGTTCCCACCAGTAGGTAACCGAACTGAACGGCGCCAGAGGCGTCTCAGTCAGATCAAGCGTGTAACTGACGTCGATGCCTGGTTCGGCCGGGAGCGGTATCTCGACCGCATAGGAGTCGGCCGAGGTGTGCGGCCTGAAGAAGAGCGTCAGGCGTTCTATATCGCCCAGGTCGGCCGCGCGGAGCCGAAAGCGCATCGACTGGCCATAGACATAGTCCGCGTCCGAGCGCAGATCCGCGATGCCCGTCTGGGCCGCTGCGCCGGGCGCCGGCCCGGCGACGGCGATGGCCGCGAGTGCTAGCAGGGCCAGCCGGATGAGAAAGGTGAGCGAACGGCTGTTGACCGTCATAGTCCAGGTAAGGCGATCGTCAGGGTTATGGTCGACGGGCTCAGGAGGGTCGAAGTAACTACTATACGCGCGGCCGGAGAGGTGGGCAAGCCAAACGCGGCCGCCAGGACGGGATTTCAGAATCAGTCGCGGCAGAAAGAACAAGCGCCGGACTCAGGATGGTGAGGGCGACACCGTCGAGCGCGCCCCTTCCACCCTGTTCCGGCGCTGCAAGCAGAAGTCATAGCCCGCTGTCAGAGCACCGAACAGGCTACGCTGCGCCCTTACGACGGCGAGCCCGCCTAATTCAGGTAGATGCCGTCTGCCGACTCGTCATCATCCTCGGAAAAGGTCAACATATCAAACGAGCCCGTGCTCCACTCCATTTCCTCCAGCGCTTCATCGATGACATCATGCAGGTCTTCAAACTCGGGGTTCTCAGACAGCGCCGTCAGGATCGCGAAGACTTTGTCGCCGCCGATCTGGCCCAGCGCCAGCACGGCCGCCATGCCCACTTCCAGGTCCTCGTCCGTGATCAGCTGCTCCAGCGCGTCAATGCTGTCGGAATCGCCGATCGCGCCAACCGCGCGGGCCGCTTCCGCCCGGAAATCGGGCGACGGGCTTTCCAGTTCGTCGGTCAGCAGCTCGAGCCAGCGGCGCTCGGCCGTGCTCCCCATGGCGAAGATCGCGCTGAGTTGCAGCTCCATCGACCCGTTCTCATAGGCGTCGAGGATGAGCTCGTTGATGCGCGGCGTGTCGGCCGCCGCCATCGCCTCCAGCGCCGCGCGCTTGACGGCGGGCGCGGTCGACGGCCGCTCGTATTCGACCAGCAACGCGGCCACAGCCTTGTCAGCATGTCGCTGCGGCATCTGACCCCATTCAGCCAGCAGGACGTAGTGGGCCAGGGCCCGGGCGGCGGCCGCGCGGACATCAACGCTGGCATCGCGCTGCATGATGCCGATGATCGGCTCGATCAGGCTCGGGTCGGTCGAATCCCAGAGGCCGTCCAGCGCGGCTATCCGGACAGCCGGCGCCGGATCGGTGAAGGCATGGACGAAGATGGGGCCGAAGTCGACCACGTAGTTGTCTTCGACGATGTCGGCCATGTGGCGCGTCAGTTCAGAACGGCGGTCTTCAGTCGCCTTTGGCCATTGGGCCCTAAACTGGGCCATCTCCTCCGCCTCCAGGTCAGAGAGCCTGTAGAGCAGGTGAAGCGGGAAGGGGTCATCATAAAGAAGCGCCTCCAGGACCGATGGAAAGGGGCGCTCGGTCTTGTCTTTCATGTCAGTGACTCCAGGAAAGGCACGGGCGAGTCCAGCCGCCGCGCCAGGAAAACAAAGACCGGCGAGTCGCGCTGCACGCCGGCCAGATTCTCTATGCGGGTGTGGCTTAGTTGAACGGGATGACCGGGTTGATGATGTCCTGGACGATCATCAAGGCCATCAGGCCCAACAGCACCAGCATCCCGATGACGTGGACCATGCCCTCGCGCTCCGGTTCGACGCGACGGCCGCGGACGGCCTCAATCAGGACGAACAGGATGCGGCCGCCATCCAGCGCCGGGATGGGCAGCAGGTTGGTCAGGCCCAGGGCGACGCTGATGAACGCGGCCATCGACAGCAGCGGGTACAGGTTGCCGCTCGAAACAGACGTCTCGGCCGCCGCGCCGGCGATCTGGCTGATGCCGACGATGCTGACGGGGCGTGCTTCCTGGGCGGTGATCTCGCCATTGATCAACATGCCGGGCAGCCGGCCGTAGAGGGAGATGTACTCCCACAGCGAGCCGAACGCCCCGCCGATGGCCTCGACCGGACCCTGGCTGACTCGCTCGCCATTACTGGCGACCGTGAGGCGGACACCCAGCGGGCCTTGCGTCTCCGGGTCGAACTCACCGGTGCGGCGCGGCACGACGGTCAGGTTCAGGTCCTCGCCGTTGCGGCGAACCAGCAACGCCACTGGCTCGCCGGCGTTGTCGTAAATCGCATTGATCAGCAGGTTGGCGTTGTCGACGCGCTGGCCGTTTACCTCGCGGACCGTGTCGCCCGCCAACAGGCCGGCAGCCGCGGCCGGAGAGTCCGGCTCGACGCTCTCAATGGCGACCGCCGGCGGGCCGATGACCAGGGCGACCCAGAAGAGCAAGATGGCGAAGATGAAGTTGGCCCCCGCGCCGGCGGCAAGGACGAACACACGCGCGCGCTTGGACGCCGAAGCCAGCCCGCCGGGCACCGACGGATCATCTTCGCCGGCCGGGCGAACGAAACCGCCGACCGGGATCCAGTTCAGCGAATAGATCGTACCGTTGCGCTCGGCGATCTTCAGCATCCGCGGAGGCAGGCCGAAGCCGAACTCATCGACGCGGATCTTGCACAGCTTCGCCGCCCAGAAGTGGCCCAGTTCGTGGATGATGACGATAGGGGTCAGGACGATCAGGAAACCTGCGATTGCCCAGAGGAAAGATAGATTGGCCATGGGTTTTTCCTGTCCAGGCACGGTGCATCACAGTTCCACTCGTCGGCACTGAACAACTTGATTATATGACCCAGCGCCAGCCAACCGCAAGCGCCTTGCTGCCGATCTAAGGGCATTCTAACGGCTCCCGGCCGTTTTCCCACGCGGCCTTCATCCTGACGCGAACGGGTGCGAACGGGCCGGTTGCCGGCCGTCCCCGTTTTTTCACGCTGCGGCTGCTTGACACGGGTGAGGCTCATGTTATTCTGTCTCCATCGGGCGGGACGCCGGACGGCGTCGCGCCCGGGGGCAGAGCAGCGCATGGACCCGGAACACGGGTTGACGAGGCGGAGGTTCCCTGCCGCGAGGCGGGGCTAAGGGACGCGACGGCGCGCCCGAAAATCGACGGATCAGCGGATGCCTCCCGGGGACGACCACACCCCGACATCTTGCCCCTTCAGATGAGCCGGGTTTCAAAGCGGCACGGGCAACCGGCCGACAAATAGCCCAGGCGGTGGTTCGTGGCACAGGGTCGCGGCACGCACCGGTGTTACGGGAACATATCGAAGGGGCGTCCCCATGAGCAAGCACAAGGGAACGCCTGGATCGCGCGACGGCGAGCAGAACGGCGGCCGGCATCGGCCGCAGCCACGCTTCGCCTGCGCGCACACGAACGGAGGCTCTCATGTGCGGTATCGTCGGTTACGTAGGGCCCAGGCAGGCCCCGCAAGTCGTCCTTCAGGGGCTGAAACGGCTGGAGTATCGCGGCTATGATTCTGCGGGCGTGGCCGTCGTCCAGCGCAATGGCCACATCGACATCCGGCGCGACGTCGGCAAGCTGGGCAACCTGGAGTCGATGCTGGCCGCTTCGCCCCTGAAAGGCAATATCGGCATCGGCCACACCCGCTGGGCCACCCACGGAGCGCCCAGCCAGCGCAATGCCCACCCCCATCTCAGCATGGACGGCCGCGTGGTCGTCGTCCACAACGGCATCGTGGAGAACTTCCACGCACTCCGCGAGGAGCTTGCGGCGGAAGGCGTGCGCTTTGACTCCGACACGGACACCGAGGTCATCGTCCAGCTTATCGAGCGCCTGCTGGCCGGCGGCCGCTCGCTCGAGGATGCCGCGCGGGACGCGCTGCGCGCCCTGGAAGGCGCTAACGCCATCGTCGCCATGAGCGTTGACCACCCGGATGAGCTGGTCTGTGCCCGCATCGGCAACGCCGGCGGAATCGCGATCGGTATCGGCGAGGGCGAAATGTTCATCGCCTCAGACATCCCGGCCATCCTCGAATACACCCGGCGCGTCATCTTCCTGGAGAGCCGCCAGATGGCGGTGCTGAAGGCCGACGGCTTCCGGCTGACGACGCTGGAGGGCGCGGCCGTATCGCCGGAGATTCACACGATCCCGTGGGACCCGGTCAGCGCGGTCAAGGGCGAGTACAAGCACTTCATGCAGAAGGAGATCTTCGAGCAGCCGCGCGCGCTGGTGGAAACGCTCGGCGGCCGCGTTGACTTTGAGCGCGGCCGGGTCGACCTGCCGGAGATGAACCTGACGCCCGAACTGGCGAACGGACTCAAGAAGCTCATCATCGTCGCCTGCGGCACCAGCTACTACGCCGGCCTGGTGGGCAAGTTCCTGATCGAGACCCTGGCCAAACTGCCGGTCGAAGTGGAGTACGCCTCGGAGTTCCGCTACTATGACCCGATCGTGGATGAGGACATGGCCGTCCTGGCCATCACCCAGTCGGGTGAGACGGCCGACACGTTGGCAGCCAGCGAACTGGCCCGGACGAAAGGGGCAACGCTGTGGGCGATCGTCAATGCCCTGGGCAGCCAGTCGATGCGCCTGGCCGACGGCTATATCTCCATGCAGGCCGGGCCGGAAATCGGCGTTGCCAGCACGAAAGCCTTCACCACCTCCATCGCCGATCTCTATCTGCTCGGCTGCGCGCTGGGCGAACTGCGCGGGGCGCTCTCCCCGAGCCAGCTGCGCCAGCGGGTGAACGACATCACCCGCCTGCCCGACCTGGCCGGCAAAGTGCTCGACCGGGACCAGGACTACCAGCGCCTGGCAGATCGGTTCCACCGGGCCCAGAACTTTCTGTTCCTCGGCCGCGGAATCAACTACCCGATCGCCCTCGAAGGCGCGCTCAAATTGAAGGAGATCAGCTACATCCATGCCGAGGGCTACCCGGCGGGAGAGATGAAGCACGGGCCGATCGCGCTCATCGACGAGTCGATGCCTGTCCTGGCTATCGTCACCCGCGATGCGTTACATGACAAGATGATCAGCCAGGTCCAACAGGCCAAGGCGCGGGGTGGCGTGGTCATCGCCCTGGCGACGGAAGGGGACGAGATGATCCGGGAAGAGGCGGACTACGTCATCGAGGTGCCGCAAGCGCCGTCGCTGCTCGCGCCGATCATCAACGTCATGCCGCTGCAGCTCCTCAGCTATCACATCGCCGTGCGGCGCGGGGCCGACGTCGATCAGCCGCGC
The DNA here is from genome assembly GCA_964422535.1 of uncultured Ardenticatenaceae bacterium. Taxonomy (GTDB): domain Bacteria; phylum Chloroflexota; class Anaerolineae; order Promineifilales; family Promineifilaceae; genus Promineifilum. The sequence goes on from CAYRBP010000001.1 coordinate 86,451, forward strand.
AACCTGGCCAAGAGCGTGACGGTTGAATAGGGCCGCGAGCGCGAACGGATGAAACACAGGAGGGCGGCGAGCCCGGTCACAGGACTGGGGTCTCGCCGCCCTCCTTCGTTTACTATCGTTTCAGCGGCTCAGACCAGAAGCGTGGCGACGATCGGCAGCGTCGAAGCCTCCAAGTCGGCCTCCAGGAGCACCGCCCGGGCCAGGTCAAGGTTTTGCCCCATCTGGTTGATACGGTGGGCGTCGGAGTTGACGACCACACGCTGGCCGCCTTCCTCGCGGAACCAGCGCAGCATCGTCGTCAGGGCCGGCCGCCAGTTCGGACGGTGGTCCAGCAGGCGGGTGTTGAGTTCCAGTGCCAGCCCGCGCCAGGCAACCGTCGCCAGCGCATCCCGGATGATGGACTCGATCGGCCGCGGGTCGAAGGTCGCGCCCAGCAGCGAGCCGCGCCAGAGGATGCGGTCGAAGTGGGCGACCATATCGATCGGCCCAAATTCGGCCGCCATGTGGCCCAGGGCGATGAAGTAGTCGGCGTAGACCTCAAGCGGTTCGCGTCCGGCAAAGCATGATGCGTCGTGGATGTTGTCGCCGTAGAGCCAGTGCATCGAGGCGATGCGCACCTCGAATGGATAGTCGTTCAGGAGGCGGTGGGCGTCGGCCGCGTATTCATGCGGGTTGCCGAGTTCGACGCCGCTGAAGACCGTCAGGCCGCGCGGCGCGAATTCCGCCTTGCAGCGTTCAACTTCCTCAAAGTAAGCGACCGCAGTGGGAAAGCCCTTCTCCCATTGCCAGCGGTTGCTCCACTCAGCGTGTTCCGTCACCGCGATCTCGTTGTAGCCCAGCGCAAGCGCGCGCCAGCAAAGCGCCTCGATGCTGTCGTGGCCGTCCGGGCTGAAGGTCGAATGAATGTGGTAATCACTCGTCATATTATTGCTACCTGCCATGGTACTGATTAGACCGTATGTGCGAGCGAAATTCAATTGGATACTGTTAACAGCCCGTAAAGAGTTGGCTAAGCGACTATGAACAGTAGGAATGGCGCGCAAGAAGTGCATCGACCATGAGCGCCGACTATAATCCGTTCACATCTTTTGCGGAGGAAGCGGGATGACTTCGTTTGCAGGCAAGACCGTCGTGATCACGGGCGCGGGGAGCGGCATTGGGCGGCTGATGGCGCAGAAGATCGCCGCGCGCGGCGGCCGCGTCATCCTCTGGGACATCAGCAAGACGGGCCTTGACGAAACGCGCGAGCTGATCAGCGGCGTCGAGTACCCGCCCCTTTGCTTCACCTGCGACGTCACGAACCGCGAGATGATCCGCGACACGGCCGATGCGATCCTCCGCGACGTCGGCCCGGTCGACATCCTGATCAACAATGCCGGCATCGTCTCCGGAAAGCCGCTCCTGGAGCTGACCGACGAGGCCATTGAGCGCACGTTTGAAGTCAACACCCTGTCGCTCTTCTGGACGACCCGCGCCTTCCTGCCGGGGATGATCGCCAAGTCGAGCGGTCACATCGTCACCATTGCTTCGGCCGGCGGCCTGATCGGCGTGCCGCGCATGACCGACTACAGCGCCAGCAAGTTCGCCGCCGTCGGCTTCGATGAGTCCCTCCGCGTCGAACTGAAGCGTCTCGGCCACAAGGGTATTCGCACGACGGTCATTTGCCCCTACTTCATCAGCACCGGCATGTTTGCCGGGGTTAAGACCCGCTTCTCCTGGCTGCTGCCGATCATGAAGCCGGAAGATGTGGCCGAAACGGTGGTGAAGGCGGTGGAAAAGGACCGCGGCCGCGTCATCATGCCGTCCTTCGCCTACGTCCTCTACCCGGCGCGGTTGCTGCCCACCAACCTATTCGACCACGTGGTGACCTTCTTCGGGATCAACAACACGATGGACGATTTCCACGGCCGCGGGCACGGATGACCGAGCCGAAGGTCAACAGCCTCGTCCTGTACAAAGGCCAGGCCGGGTTGGTCCGGGCCATCATCGACAGGAAACTGGCGGTCGAACTGGCAGACGGCCAGCGCATCAGCCTGCGGCCGAAGGACGTCGATGTCCTCCATCCGGGCCCGCTCCACGACCTGAAAGACCTCCGCCCCCCGCCGGGTGATGTGGTCACGCCGTGGGAGCTCCTGCAGGGAATGACCACCGACCTCCCGGAACTGGCCGAGATGATCTATGACCAGTTCAACCCGGCCACAGCCTGGGGCGCGTGGCGTGAAGTGCAGGACGGCATCTTGTTCAGCGGCCGGCCGGACCGCATCGTCGTTCACCCTCCCGAACTGGCGGACGAACTGCGCTCCCAGCGCGCGGCTCGCGAAAAGGAAGCGGCGGCGTGGGATGCCTATCTTGCCCGCGTTCGCCAGCGGACCTACAGCCCGGAAGACGAGCGCTTCCTGAATGACGTCATCGACCTGGCCCTCGAGCGTATCGACCACAACCGGACGCTGAAAGCCCTCGGCCGCACCCAGACGCCGCAGGCGGCCCACGCCTTCCTGCTGGAGATCGGCCGCTGGGGCGTGACCGACAATCCCTACCCCGCCCGCTTTGGCGTGACAGTCCTGGCCGCGGACGCGCCGGTGCCGCCCCTGCCTGACGAACCGCGCCGCGATCTGACCCACCTCGCCGCCCTGGCGATCGACGACGAAGGCAGTGACGACCCGGACGATGCCATCGGCCTCGAGGACGGCACACTCTGGGTCCACGTCGCCGACCCGGCGGCCGTCATCCATCCGGACAGCGCGGCCGACCTGGAAGCGCGGGAGCGAGGCGCCAACCTCTATCTGCCCGAGGGGACCGTGCGGATGCTGCCGCCCGGCGTGACCGACCGGCTCGCGCTGGGGCTGGCCGACGTCTCTCCGGCGCTGTCGTTCGCCATCCGTCTGGACGACGAGGCAGCCGTGCTCGGCGTCGAGATCGTCCCCAGCTTTATCCGCGCCACCCGCCTCAGCTACGAAGCGGCCGAGGAACAACTGGAACAGGACCCGCTGCTCGCTGGACTGGCCGCGATCGCCTCGCGCCGCCGGGCCAGGCGCGAAGCGGCCGGTGCAGTCGAGATCGAGCTGCCGGAAGTCAAGGTCAAGGTCACCAACGGCAACGTGGAAATCCGGCCCCTGCCGCCGCTGCGTAGCCGGGACGTGGTGCGCGAGGCGATGCTGGCCGCCGGGGAAGCGCTCGGCCGTTTTGCCCTCGAACACCAGATCCCCATGCTGTTCACGGTGCAGGACGCGCCCTACGAGCTGGATGGCCCGCCCCCCGGTGGGCCGGCGGGCGCCTTTGCCCAGCGCCGGGTCATGCAGCGCGGCCGGCAGGCGACGGCTCCGGCGGTCCATTCAGGCCTCGGCCTGCCGGTCTACATCCAGGCCACCAGCCCCCTGCGCCGGTACCTGGACCTTGTGGCCCACCAACAGGTACGCGCCTTTCTGGACGGGCGCGTCCCGCTGCAGACGCCGGCCCTGCTGGAACGGCTGAGCGCGGCCGACGCATCGGCCGGCCCCGTGCGCCGCACCGAGCGCTTCTCGGTCGACCACTGGCGGATGGTATACCTGATGGGGCGGCCGAAGTGGGAGGGCACCGGCATCGTCGTCGACCAGCGCGACCGAAATGACACGATCCTCATCCCGGAATTGGCCCTGGAAACGACACTGCCGTCCCGCAACCGCCGCCTGAATGATTCCGTTCGCCTGGCGCTGACCGGCGTCGACTTGCCGGCCCTGTCCGCCCGTTTTCGCGACCTGGGCTAGGTCTCCTCCCAAACAAACGGCCCCGGCGAGCTGAACCTCGCCGGGGCCAAAGGAGAGAGGAGGACCGATTCAGAGCCGGCTACTTGCGGCGGGTGCGGACGCGCAGGGCGTAGACGGCCAGCGCGTACATCGCGATCCCCAGGATGAGACAGGCAGCGACACCCTGCATCAGAGCCGACGTATCCCAACCCACGAGCAGCAGCGAGCGCATCGCTTCCAGCACATAGGTGATCGGGTTCAGCGTGGCGGCAACCTTCAGCCAGCCACTGAGCAACTCCAGCGGCACAAAGCTGGCCGTCAGGAAGGTCAACGGGAAGAACAGGAAGCTGGCGGCCTGGGTGACGGCGGCATTGCCGCTGCCGAGCGCGGCCGAGACACTGAAACCCGCGAAGCCGACGCCCAGCAGGACAGCGAGACCGACGATGGTCACCAGTCCGGCAAGGCCGGTGGCCGACTCCAGCCCCATGAACAACGCCACAATGATGACGATGGTCGCCTGCAGGCCGAGGATGAACGCGCCGGCCAGGATAGGCCCAAGGAGAAGCGCCGTCCGGCTGACCGGCGTGAGGATGAGTTTGTCAAAGTAACCGCTCTCGATGTCGCGGACGAGGTTCTGGGCGGCGATGCTCGAACCCGACAGCGCCGAGCTGACGATGGACAGCGGCAGGATGAAACCGAGGTAGCTGTTACCGCTGAGACCGGGCAGGAAGCCGGCCGCGCCGCCCAGCGTTGACTCGTAGATCACCAGAAAGAAGATGCTGATGACCAGCGGCGGCAGGATGGCCTGCGGCGTTCGGAAGATGGTCAACAGATTGCGCCAGGTGATCAACGCCACCTGGGTCAGGAAGCCGGTTGGCCGCTGCCGCGAGGCGGCCGCGGTTGAATGAGGGAACGAGACCTGTGCGGTCATAGCATATACTCCTTAGCCGGGTTAGCGGCCGAAACGGCCGCGCTTCTTGGCGGCAGGTGGTTGCGGTGTGGTTGCGGTGTCTTCGGACAGGCGCTCGCCCGTCACGCGCAGAAAGACGTCGTCGAGCGTCGGCTGGGTCAGCGTCAGGGAAATCGGGGTCATCCCGGCGTCCTTCAGCCGGCTGACGACGGTCGGGATGGCCTCGGCGGCATGGTCCAGGTACAGCCGCAGCACGTCGCGGTCGAGTTGCGCGTCGCGGCTCATGGAGGCCAGTTCGTCGCGTGCCCGCTCGGCCGCCGACCGCTCGCCGAACGCCAGGTTGATCGATTCGGTGCCGACCTGGCTCTTCAGGCGCGAAGGCGAACCCTGGACGGCGATCTTGCCCTTGTCGATGATGGCCACGATGTCGGCCAATTCGTCCGCTTCTTCAAGGTACTGCGTCGTCAGGAAGATCGTCATCCCGAGGTCGCGGTTGAGACGCCGGACCTCTTCCCACACGTCGCGGCGGCTGGCCGGATCGAGACCCGTGGTCGGTTCGTCCAGGAACAGGATATTGGGTTCGTGCGCGAGGGCCAGGGCCAGGTCCAGGCGGCGGCGCATGCCACCGCTGTAGGTGCCGACGCGCCGGTCAACTGCCTCGGTCAGGCGCACGAGATGCAGCAACTCCTCCGCGCGCGCGGCGGCCGCTGCCTTGTCCGACCCAAATAGCCGGGCCTGCATCGTGAGCAGTTCCATCGGCTTCATCAGCGGGTCTAGCCCGATATCCTGAAGCGCCACACCCGCGATGCGCCGGACGTCGTCAGCCTGGGAGACGACATCGTACCCCCCGACGGTCGCCCTGCCGCCGCTGGGCAACGCCAGCGTGGTCAGGATCTTGATCGTCGTCGACTTTCCGGCGCCGTTCGGCCCCAGAAAACCAAAAATGCTGCCCGAGGCAACCTCAAACGACACGCCGTCAACGGCGACCACGTCGCCGGGGTATCGTTTTTCCAGTGACTCCACCACAATCGAATTGTTCGACATGACTACGCTCCTTTGCCGCGCATTCCGCGCCAACGAAAGCCAGTATACTCCCATGACCATGTTTTGTCAATATTGTGTCATGGTTTTTCTGGACAAATTCCCGAGATCAGGCCGGTGGGGCGCCAAAGAAAAAGGCCCGGCGAGCCGGGCCTTGACGTACAAGCGGGAAAGCTGACGGGCACTAAGCCGCATGCGGACGCGGGGTGACATTCGGCGAGGCGCTGGCCAGCCGCTTCAGCATGTCGATCTGTGCCCGGGAGACCAGTCCCAGGAAACGGCCTGCGCTGATGACCGGGAGCGCGTCAACACGCGCCTGCTCCATTCGCTTGCTGACGTCGACCAGTTCATCGGCCGGCGTCACGCTCTCCACGTCGCGCCGCATGATATCCTCGACAGGCACAGCCGCCCCTCCGCGCTGCAGACCGTCCATCAGGGCGTCATACGGCAGGAAGCCGACCAATTCATCACCGACGACAACCGGGAAGCTCGTCTGCCGGCCAACGAGCATCAGGTTGGCTGCGTGCTGCAGGCTGCTGCTTGGCTCCAGGCGCAGCACCGAAGGCGAGTAAACCTCCTGGACCGTATACCCGCGAAGCGCCCGCCGGTTGCGGACGTAGGCGGCCTCCTGCCCGGCGGCCATGAAGATGAAGACCGCGATCAAGGCCAGGAAGAGACCGCCGGTGGCCAGCCCGTAGAGCCCGAGGAAGACGGCCAGCGCCCGGCCGATGCGCGAGGCGATCTCCGTTGCCCGGACGTAGTCGAGGCGCAGCGCGAGCAACGCCCGGAAGATACGGCCGCCGTCGAGCGGGAAAGCCGGGATCAGGTTGAACACGGCCAGGAAGATGTTGTAGACGAAGATGTAGGAAAAGAGCGCGTCAGCGCCAATCCCTACCTGTCCGCCCATCATGCCCAGCGGGTTGGTCAGGTTGATGCTGAACAGCGGAATAAACACCGCCATGAGCGCGGCCACCACGAAGTTGACCGCCGGCCCGGCGGCAGAGATGACAAGCTCCTGCCGGGGATCATCCGGGATCTCGGCCAGCTGGGCGACACCGCCGATCGGCGACAGGACGATCTGCTTGACCTCGACACCGTAGTGCTGGGCGGCGAAGCTGTGGCCCAGCTCGTGGAGCGTGACCAGCACAAAGAGGATAGAGATGGCGATGACGCCAAACAATGCGCCCCCGACGCTCCCCGCCACTGCGCCGAACTGCAGCGCAGCCAGCAGGAGGATGAGCGGAAAGGTGATATGCAACTTGACGTCGATACCGCGAACGGTGAACAGACGCAGGGATCTACCCATGTTAACACCTCGCAAACCAACGGGCAGCCGGTTCAGGGCCACCCGCATGGACCCGATCACAAAACGATTGAGGGCCTTCAGGCCCCACCATTAAATGAATGCTACGAGAAGTTTCTATGATATTTGTTAGACAAAAGTAGGGGGCAAATGAGACCCGGCGAAGAGGTCTCGAGGCCTAACCCGTGATCAGGTCATTCGGCAGGTGGTCGACCCGATTCAGATAGCGGATGACAACGGCGTCCTCGTAGACCTCGAACCGGCTGACGGCCGTATTGCTGATTCCGAACCAGAGCGCGTCGTGGGCGATGCCATCGCCCTCCAGGTCCTCGCCCAGTTTTCGGCGCGACATATTGACGATGACGCTGAGCAGCGACTGGAAGAAACCCCCGTGGGAAACAAGAGCCACCCGGTCTTCTGTCCCGCCGTGGCGGCGCAGCAACTCGTGCCACACGGCAGACGCCCGCGGGATCGACTCAGCCACCGTCTCAGGCGGCCGGTGATTCCACCAGCCCTGCTCCCCAATCGTATCCGGCAGCACGAGGGCAGGATAATTGGCCCGGAAGAAGTCCCGGTTCGGCCCGGCCTGGCCGACTTCTTCACCCGTTGCGTCGTCGGTCAGGTGCAGGCCGCCCCGCTCGTGGATCTCCGGCCAGCCGAGCAGCGGCAAGCCGGTCGCCTCAGCGATGTATGACCCGGTCTCGACCGCGCGGACCATCAGGCTGCAGTAGAGGTGCGTCAGGCCAAAGCCGCTGCGGTTGTGGCGGTCGGCGTCACGCGCGCCGCCGCCCTCCTCGCCCGCGGCCAGCAGGCCCGCCACTAGCAGGGCCTGACGGTGGCCCAGTTCGGTCAGACCCGGGTCGGCATGGCGGCCGGCACTGGAACCGGTCAGGGCATAGAGCGCGTTATTCTCGGACTGGGCATGGCGTACGAAGTAGAGATGCATAGAAGCACAGAATCAAGGTCCGGCAGGAGGCTCGGCCGCAGTACGGCCGCAACCTTCCAGTGCCGTGCAAAGGTCCAGACAGACGCCGGCGCTCGTTCCCGCATAGGCGATGTGAAACGTGCTGCCGGCCTGGTCGAGTGTGTAAAACCCGGCGCAGGGCCGATCCGGGTCATCCTGGGCCGGGTCCTGAGCCAGCGCCTCAGTCGCGGCGCAAGCGATCAGCGTGGCGGGATCGGTCATGGCATCCGCATCAACCACCGCAACGGCCCCGGCCAGCAGGGGCGCGTCGCGCTTGCTATAGAGCCTGACGCGGACCGCCCCCGTTTCCTGGTAGCAGGCGACCGTCCTGTCCACCGCAGCGATCTTCAGCGCTGCCGCCGGTTGCCCTGCCAGCAGGGCCGCCCCTTCGGCCAGCGAGCCCAGATAGGCGCTGAGGGTCTGCCCTTCCAGCTGCCGGTAGGCGGGCAACTCAGGCAATAGCTTCGCCGCCGGAGGTTGATCGCTCCAATTATGCCGCCCGGCCAACAGGAAGGCCAGAACCGCAACCATCGCCAGGGTCCCCAACCAGCGCTGCAATCGTTTCATGGCGATCGCTCCTCACACAGTCTCACCAGGAGGACGCTCGCGGCCGCCGGATGGTTCCCAGCATCCGACGGCGGGGCGCGCCGCTAGATGACCGGCAGAAGCAGGTTCTGGGTGGCGACTAGGACGACAAAGCCGACGGCCGCCGCGGCAAGCAGCGAGTAGAAGGCTTTGCCCGCTGTCGAACCGGCGTCTTTCGTCCGCCATAACAGGACCGCGCAGACGACCATCGCCAGGGCGAGTACGGCCAGGAAGAGCGGCACATAAAACAGCGGCGCGGCCGAAGCCGGCACGGCCAGCGCCGTCGCCAGGGTCCGGTCGGCCAGGGCAGCGATGATGAAACCAAGCAGGCCGATGGCGAACAGGCCGGCCAGGACAGTGAACAGAACGGCAAAGCCGCGGCTGACCCAGCGTATGCGCTTGCCCTCCGGCGACCGCTCGACCTGCTTGTCCATGACCGCGCGGCCCAGGTAGATGATCGGCCACAGGACCAGCGCCGACGCGAGCAGCAGCATCATCAAACCGGCCAGACCGAACTGGACGATGATGTTCCGGTCCAGGCTGTTGACCTCGCCCATGAGCGGCACGGTGATGGCATCGGGTGGCACCACGCCCGGCCGCGCCTGCTGATCGAGGCACGCGGCAGAAGGTCTGGTCGTCGGGTCATCCAGGAACCCGCGGACGATCCCGTTGACGCACGGGCTCAGGAAGGCGACGCCGTGGCTGGCCAGCGGATCGACCAGATTGTAGTCGTTGGGCAGCGAGTCGGCGGCCGTCTGCGCGAAGCTGGGCGGCGTGATCGGATCGAAACGCCCCGACAGGAGCAGCGTCGGGATGTCGCTCGTGACCGGTTCGTCCACGCTGGCCGGCAGCCGGTCAACATCCCACAACGCGCAGGCATCGAGATAGCTCTGCAACTCGTCCACCACGTCCGCGCCGATCTGGGGACGCAGATCGGCGAGGGGGATCTCAGACGGGATGAAGTCCGCGTCTTCGGCACAGACAACTGAGTAGTACATGCCCTCGCTGATCGAGTCGTCAAAGGCGAAGACCGGCCACATCGCTTCGAGATAGCGGAAGTCCCCTTGCTCCATGTCGGCAACGATCTTGGGGAAGACGGCCGCCATGCGGGGCACATAGAACAGCTGGTACATCAATCCGCGCAGGCCGCGGCCGTCGAGCAGGGCCGGGTAACGCTCGCCGGTATCGGGATGCTTGATCGTCAGGGTCACCGGTTCGGCGTCCAGCTTCTCAACAAGCGCAAAATAGCGCGCTTCCAGGTCCGGGTAAGCCTCGCGGCAGGCCGGGTCGCTCTCGCAGTTGGCGAAGACCTCATCGTAGATGCGGTTCTCGCTTGTCGGCGTGGCCGGTATGAAGTTCAGGTTCGTCGGCACAACGCTGTCCAGGATGACCGAGCGCAGCCCTTCCGGGTTCTGGCGCATCAGGTGGAGACCCAGCAGCGTGCCATAGGAGACGCCGTAGAAGTTGTACGCGTCGTATCCGAGGGCTTTGGCGATGGCCGAGACATCGGCCGAGTTCTCCAGGCTATTGTAAGCCGAGAGTTCGATCCCCTCAGACGCGAGTCGTTCGCGGCAGGCCGCCAGCGCTTCTTCATACAGGACCTCCCCTTCCTCGGCTGTCGCGATCAGCACCTGGGGCAGGATTTCCTGTGTTTCGACGCAGGACAGATCAGGCTCGGCGTACTTCGTCCCGCGCTGGTTGAAGACGACGATGTCGCGATTCTCAGCCATGGGTGATGTCGGCGCGAGCAGCGCGTAGACAGAAAACGCATCGCCCCCCGGGCCGCCCTGGGCCAGGAACAGGGGGTCTGGCTGTGCGTCCGGTCCAGTGGCCTTGCGAATGGCGACCGGCAGGCGGATCGTAGACCCCTCCGGGTCGGCGTGCCGTTCGGGCACAATGACATAGCCGCACTCGAACCCCTGCATTTCGCCGGTAAGGGTCGTGAATCCGAGTTCGATCCCTTCGAACATGCACGCTGACGGGACGAACGTGAACGGTTCCTCCTGCGCCAGAACGGGCGCGGTGACGCTCAGCGAGCCTAGGGCCACCGCGAACAAGATCATCAGCAACAGCACGCGCTTCATACGCTTGACATCCATACAGACTTGACGGCGCAGGAAGAATCCCCGCCCCGGGGTTGATGCTACCAGGCTACCGGACGGTAAACAAGGCAACCGTTTCCGCGCCACGGACTATACGCAGGATGCGGAAATTCATCTCGCACGACGGGCGCATCAACGTACAATTGCGTTATGTCGGGTCCACCAGGCAGGTCGAGAGGGAACGATGCGCTTTGATCTGGTCTTCGAAGGGGGCGGCGCCAAGGGGATGGTCTTCGTCGGGGCGCTGCAGGAGTTCATCGCTCAGGGCCACAGCGTCGGGCGCCTCCTTGGCACCTCGGCCGGGGCGATCACGGCCACGTTCTTGGCTGCGGGCTACACACCCTCCGAGATGCTGGAGGCGCTGGCTGAGAAAGACGAGACCGGCCGGCCCATCTTTGCCGCCTTCCTCGGCCGCCCGCGGCCGCTGACGCCGGACGAGGCGGCCGCCAGCCTGACCAAGGCCACGCTCGACAAGATCGACTTCACGTTTCTGCCGGAGATCGTCGAGCACCAGTTCGACCGCCTGGTGCTGAGCCTGATGGGCAAGGACGCCTTCGCCCACTTCTTCTCCTTCATCGAACGGGGCGGCTGGTTCTCGGCCGACGCCTTCACCGATTGGCTGCAGCGGAAGCTCGACCAGGGGAACGCCTTCGGCCGTGCACGACGATTCAGCGAGATGACGCTGCTCGACTACTATTTCGCCACCGGGACCGACCTGTCGCTCATCGCCGCGGACACAACCGGCCGCCGGATGCTCGTGCTGAACCACATCACCGCCCCACTCTGCCCGGTCGTGGCGGCCGTGCGCATGTCCATGAGCCTGCCGTTCGTCTGGCAGGAGGTCGTTTGGCAGCAGGAGTGGGGCCTCTACCTCGGCATCCCGCTGACCGGCCATCGCATCGTCGACGGGGGGCTGCTATCGAACTTCCCGATCGAGCTCTTCATTTCGCGCGACCCACACGTCACCGGCATCATGGGGCCCACAACCAGCGCCGGCGTGCTGGGGATGCTGATCGACGAGAGCCTGCCCGTCCACAACGCGCCGGCGGAAGTACATTCAGCCGACGGGCTTGACCTCGGTGCGCTCGCGGTGCCGGGCCGCATCCGGGACCTGGTGGATACGGCGACGCAGGCCCACGACAAGATGATCATCGATTCCTTTCGGGATTACGTCTGCCGGCTGCCGGCCAAGGGGTATCGGACCACGGAGTTCGACATGACCGACCAGCGCCGCGAAGCACTCGTCCGCGCCGGGCGGGAGGCGATGCGCCGATACTTCACCCGTGCGGCGCAGCAGGCGGCCGGGCTTGAGGGCCTCGAGGGCGAGCGCGTCCCGGCTGAGACGCCGCAGGAGACGGCCGACCGGCTGGCCCGAAACATTCTCAACCCCTAGATCCCACGGGGCAGGCGGCGCAGCATGAGCAACGCAACGACGAGGAGGGCAACGAAGGCCAGCGTGAGGAGGCCGCCGGCCCAGATGACCGTCGGGCGATAGGTCCACTCGACGACATGCTCGCCGGCAGGCACGCACACAGCCCGGATGCTGGTATAGGCGGTCAGCGACTCGGCCGCTGCCCCGTCGACCGTCACCTCCCATCCCGGATAGGCGTTCTCCGCCAGCAGCAGAAGTCCCGGCGCATCGCCGGCCACTTGAATCTCCCAGCGTGTCGGTTCATGGGAAACAATTTCAGCCGTCCCCGGAGCGTCGGGCGCAGGGCCGACAGGACACGGCGCGTCAGCATTGAGGATCGCTGTCGTCGCCGGATCGAAGTCCGGGGCATGGACCCGGTCGACGGCCGCGGCCGGATCAGCGATGACTTCCGCCGCGTAGACGAGACGGGCGATCGGTAGCGGTCGCGCCCGCCGGTAGACCCAGGCCGAGCCCTGGTTGGCGAGAAGGGTCAGGCCGCGTTCCCCTTCCGTGAAGTCGTCGAGTGGTCCGAGGGCAAGCACGTAGGCCGCGCCGAGCACGTCATAGGCGCTCGAGCGCGGGTCCGGCACGGACGAGGCAAGGGCGATGTGGGCCGCTGGCTCCAGGGAATCGTAGCCGAACACGCTCGGCAGTCCGACCTGCATCGCCCCGGCCTGGCTGAAGAGCGGCAACCCCCACGGCAGCACGCGGCCGTCCGGCGCGTCTCCCAGGATAGCCCTGGCGTCCGTCCAGGCCGGGTCGGGCACAGCCGGAGCCAGACGAACCATCTTGTAGGAGAAAAGCCACGTATCGGCCGTGACCAGGACGATCAGCCCGACGGAACTCAGGAGCAACGCGCGGCGGGGGGTGAGCCAGCCGGCTTCGGCCGGACGGCGGCTTTCCGCGGTCAGGTAGAGCCACAACAACCCGCCGCCGATGAGGCTGACCGCGAGCGCGACGGCGTAGCCTCCGATCTGGTGCCACAGGCGGCCGCTGGTGTCGGTCGGATGGACGGCCATGAAGACCGCGCCCGTCGCAGCCAGAGCCGCCACCCCGGCGACGGCAACGACGGCCAGAAACGACGGCCAGAAACGGCCGAGGCGCGTCTGGCGCTCATCAGCCGGCAGGCTTCGCCACTCGCTCAGGGTGTGTCCCAGCAAGGCGGAGGCAGCGAACAGAAAGATAAAGGCCGCCCGCCCCGGCGCGCGCACCAACCGGAAAGGCGGCAGGAAACGATAGGCCAGCTCATAGAGGACGCCGTAGCGTCCCAATGCCAGCCACAGGCCGGCGATGATCAGGATGATATAGAAGACGCCGAGGCGCGTCGGCCGTCGCAGCGCCAGGGCGATGCCCAGCACGGCCAGGAGCCCGGCATAGTAGGTCAGTTCCTCAAACGTCGGCACGCTCCAGTAGCCGATGCGCAACGGCTCGCCGAAGAACTCCGGGACCAGCAGCGTGGCCAGATGTGCCGGCGGAAGCGAATAGTCGGTCGCAAAAGCGTAGTCGGCCGTTGCCACGCGCCCGGAGGACAGGCTGAACTGGATGAAGGGGGCCAGCGCGACCGCCGCCAGGCCCAGCGCCACGCCGAACATGATCGCCGCCTGGCGAACGACAAGCCAGCGCCGGCCGGGCAGGGTCAGCAGCAGGTAGAGGACAAACGCCCCCCAGAACAGGCCGACGTACAGCAGCGACGGGATGTGGCCGGCCAGGATCGCCAGCCCAAACGGGAGCCCGGCCACCACGGCCGCGGCGGCGCGCTCCCGGTGGATACTCCAGATGAGCGCGACGATGATCCACGGCGTCCAGGCGAAGACGGCGTAGACCGTGCTGTGGCCGGCCCAGAGCCGGCCGGTCAGCAGGCCGCCATAGGCAAATCCGATTCCGGCTAGCAGCGCCGGTAGCCAGCGGCCGCCCAGTGCCCGTACCAGCGCGACCATGCCCAGGCCCATGATCCAGATATGAAAGGCCACGTACCAGCTGACGCCGATGGTCGTGGGCACGATGAAGTTGATCCAGGCCGGCGGGTAGAAGGCATTTTGCTGAGGCTGGGCCATGAACGGGTAGCCGCCGAACAGGTCAGGCTCCCAGACGGGCAGATGCCCGGCGCGGACGGCCGTTCGCACGGCTTCGTAGTACGGGTAGTAGTAACCGACCATGTCCGACCCGGCCATGACCTGCTGCCCGCGCGGGAAGAGCACACCGCTCAGAAAGAGCAGTGTCAGGGCAGCCAGGAACAGGGCGATGGCAAGAAAGGGGCGGGCGCGGAGGCGTTGGATCAACGAGGATGCTCCCGAGGGCGATGGATGATCGACGGCCGCATGCGGCGCATGGCGGATTATCCCCGTTCCGCCGGGCCGGACAAGGCCGGTGCATTGCGCCGGGCCGGCCGCTGCCCTGGCCCGGCCATTGTGATATGATTCGCGGAGTGTCTGTCACGGCTGGAGACTTGAGAAGGAGCGACCCGACGATGCACGCGTTCGAACTGGCTGACCTCGCCGCGCGGCAGGCTTCCTCCGGCCGGCTGTATCTGGAATTCCTGCGCGAAGCAACGCTCAGCGCCGGGCTGTACGTCCTGCCGGCGGGCGCGGCCGACCCGCAGCAGCCCCACGACGAGGACGAGGTCTACGTGGTCTTGAGCGGCCGCGGCCAGATTCGAGTCGGCGACGAGGACCGCGGGGTGCAGGCGGGCAGCGTCGTATTCGTCGGCCGTGGCGCGCCGCACTACTTTCACACGATCGAAGAAGACCTGCGGATCATCGTCTTGTTCGCACCGCCGGAGAGCGCCTGACCGCGCCGCGCGCTGACAGCGAGATCGTAAGCGACAGCGGCTACGATCGCAGGTTATAGATTCACGATTCAACGAGAGATCAGATACGTCCGCCTTATGAACCCTACGACCGGCTCCAAGAACATCACCTACGTGGTCGGCCACGTCAACCCCGATACCGATTCCATCGCTTCAGCGATGGGCTACGCCTGGCTGCTGGAAGACCAGGGCCAGGACGTGCTGCCGGCACGCGCCGGCCACCTGAACCCGCAGACAACCTGGGTCCTGAAGACGCTGGGGCTGGAGCCGCCGGTCCTGCTGAGCGACGCCTCACCGCGCTTTGCCACCATAGCCCACCGGCTCAATACGAGCACCCCGGAGCGCCCGCTGCGCGAAGTATGGGCGATCGCCAACCGCACGGGCGGCGTCGCGCCCATCCTGACCGAGGACGGCCGGCCCTATGGCCTGGTTTCGGTCATCAGCCTGTTCGACTTTCTCAGCCGCACCGTCGGCTCCCACCCGCGCCGCGAGGAAATGCGGATCGGCGAGTTGATGGACATGCCGTGCAAGGAAGCGAGTGACAAGAGCGTCCCCGCATTTACGGCCAGCAGCCGCGTGCGCGACGCGCTGAACCGCATCATGCGCGAGGAGCGCAACGAGTTCTGGGTTGTCGACGACAACGGCGTCTACGTCGGCATCTGCCGCCAGCGCGAGGCACTCAACCCGCCGCGCCTGAGCCTGATCCTGGTCGACCACAACGAGGCCAGCCAGGCGGTCGGCGCTCTGGATGAGGCGGATATCATCGAAATCCTCGACCACCACCGGCTTGGCAACCCGACGACCCGCATCCCGATCAAGTTCACCGTCGACGTGGTCGGCAGCACGAGCACGCTCGTGTCCGAGCGGATCAACGAGGCCGGTCTGAGCGCCCCCCCGCAACTGGCCGGCCTGCTGCTCGCCGGCCTGCTCTCAGACACGCTCATCCTGACCTCCCCGACCACGTCCCAGCGCGACCGGATCGCTGCCGAACGGCTCAGCCGCTGGTCATTCGTTTCGGGCTCGCCGCTGGCAAACGAGACGATCCAGTCCTTCGGCGAGAAGCTGATCAGCGCCGGCACGGGGCTGGCAACCCGCGAACCGTCCGAGATCGTCAGCGCCGACATGAAGCTCTATGAAGCCGGCGGCCTGAACTTCGGCATCTCCCAGGTTGAAGTCACCAACCTCGTCGAACTGGAAGAACATCAAGACCGCCTGCACGAGGCGCTCGTCAACCTTCGCGACCAGAAGGGGCTCGACTTCGTCATGCTCATGGTCACCGACGTCGTCCGCGGGTCCAGCCGGCTGCTGCTCACCTCGGACGTCCCCGCCCTCGGTGGACTGCCTTACGCGAGGCTGGCTGACGGCAGCTTCCGGGCCCAGGGCGTCGTCTCGCGCAAGAAACAGCTGCTGCCAACGGTCTTGAGCGCCCTGGAAGGCTAGCCCGCGCGGGCGCATCTGAGCAAGTCGTGGACGAGGCGCTGCCGCTTGCCGTCTTCGTCTTGGGCGTGGCCGGCGCGGGCAAGTCAACGATCGGCCGCGCGCTGGCCGGCGCTCTCGACTGGCCCTTCTTCGACGGCGACGATTTCCACCCGCCCGCTAACGTGGCCCTGATGGCGGCCGGAATCGCGCTAAGCGACGCCGATCGCGAACCCTGGCTGGCGGCCATGAACGCCTTCGCCCGCGAGCACGTCGGCCGCGGCCGCTCGCTTGTGCTGGCGTGCTCCGCTCTCCGCCGTGCCTACCGCGACCGCCTCCGCCTCGGACTGCCCGCCGCCCGCTTCGTCTACCTCAGGGCTGATGCCGCCACACTCCGGCAGCGGCTCGAACAGCGTCCCGGCCACTTCATGAAGAGCGACATGCTGGCCGGCCAGCTGGCGACGCTAGAGGAGCCGGTCGACGCGTTGCGCGTCGACGCAGGCCGCCCGGTCGATGAGATCGTGTCTGAAGTCCTGTCGTGGCTGGAGCGATCGAGGACCTGAACCGGCGATCGCGCGACGGGGCGGCCGCGTTCGCCGGGCCCCGGAACCATCCGAGCGACGCCACCTTGCGTCCAAGCCCAGTGGCGCTAGACTCCTCTCATGGCCGACGCGCCCGTCGAGCGTTACGTATTCGCTGCCTGTACGAATCCCGCCTGTCGCTTTCGCTTCCCGGCCGCGGTCAGCGACCCGCGCCGGGCGCGTTGCCCGCGCTGCGGTGCGCCGGCAAGGCAGGTCGATGCCCTCGGACAGACGCCCGAACGCCCGGCCGCGGCCGGCGTCGCTACCCTGCCGGACTTTGTCGCCCTGCTCGACAATATCCGCAGTACCCATAATGTCGGCTCGATGTTCCGCACGGCCGACGGCGCGGGGTTGAGCCATCTCTACCTGTGCGGGATCACGGCCACGCCCGAGCACCCGAAACTGGGCAAGGCCGCGCTGGGAGCGCACCTGACCGTCCCCTGGAGCTACAGCCCGAACGGCGTCGAGACGGCTTCAGAACTGCGGGCCGGAGGCTACACGGTGATCGCGCTAGAGCGCTTGGCGGGCGCGAGCGCCGGCCTGTCCGGGGAAGTCCGCGGGCCGCTGGCCCTCGTGGTCGGCAACGAACGGGCCGGCATCGACCCGGGTATCGCCGCGCAGTGCGATGCCATACTGTCGCTGCCCATGGCCGGCCGCAAGTCATCGCTCAACGCGGCCGTCGCCTTTGGCATCGCCGTCTATGCGTTGCGCTTCGGGGTGGCGCTCGCGTCCCCTGCGATCGGAGACAGCCATGGTTGAGATCGGTCATCTGGAAACTGCGGCCCTGGGGCGCATCTGGATCGCAGCTTCCAGCCTGGGACTGGCAGGCATCAGCCTCTGGGACGAACCGGAGTCACTTGCCGCGTCCGTTTCGAGGACCACGGACGAGCCGGTCGGACCCGGCGAGACACGCAGCGCCGTCCTTTCCGAGGCGCTGCTTCAGGTGACCGCCTACTTTGACGGGAGCCGCCAGGCCTTTGACCTGCCGATCGACTGGCGTTTCGCCACACCCTTTCACCGCGCGGTGCTCGAGCTGGTCCTGCGCGTGCCCTTCGGTCGCCAGTCGACCTATCGCGAGATCGCCGAACAACTCGGCCGACCGGGAGCCGTCCGCGCCGTCGGCCGCGCCAACGCCACCAACCCGATCCCGATCGTCATCCCCTGCCACCGCATCCTCGGCGCGGACGGCAAGCTGCATGGGTACTCCGCTCCGGGCGGGTTGGAGACCAAGGCCTGGCTGTTGCGCCACGAAGGAAGCTGGTTGCTCTAGCTGCTTGACGCCCCGCGTCAAACAGAATAAAATCTGGACAAATACTATACAACTCTGCCCGACGGCAGATGTCAGGACTGCTAGCATCATGAAAAAGAAAGTGATAGTCATCGGCAGCGGTTTCGGCGGCCTGGGCGCGGCTGCCCGCTTGGCCGCGCGCGGCTACCAGGTAGAGATATTCGAGAAGCGAGATAAACCCGGTGGTCGCGGTTATGTCTACGAGATTGACGGGTTCAAGTTCGACGGCGGGCCGACGGTTATCACCGCTCCATTCATGTTCGACGACATCTTTGCTCTGGCCGGCCGCCGCCGCGAAGATTATGTCGACTTCATCGCCCTTGATCCGTTCTACCGCATCTTCAACCATGAGGGGCGGCACTTCGACTACAACGGCGATTCGGCCTTCATCCACCAGCAGATCGAGCAGTGGAACCCGGCCGACAAGGCCGGCTATGACCGCTTCATCAGCACGACCAGGGCCATCTTTGACAAGGGCTTCGTCGAACTGGCCGACAAGCCCTTTCTGCACTTCACCGATATGCTGCGCGTTGCCCCGGACCTGATCAAGCTCCAGTCGTATCGATCGGTATACGGCTACGTCTCGCAGTTCGTCCAGAACGAGTTCCTGCGCCAGTGTTTCTCCTTCCACCCGCTGCTGATCGGCGGCAACCCGTTCGACGCGCCGTCGATCTATGCCATGATCCATTACCTAGAGCGTGA
This sequence comes from uncultured Ardenticatenaceae bacterium, assembly GCA_964422535.1. Classification (GTDB taxonomy): domain Bacteria; phylum Chloroflexota; class Anaerolineae; order Promineifilales; family Promineifilaceae; genus Promineifilum. The sequence goes on from CAYRBP010000001.1 coordinate 105,282, forward strand.
GTGGGGCATCCACTACGCCCGCGGCGGGACGGCCGCCGTCGTCAACGCCCTGGTCGCGTTGATCGAGGAGCTCGGCGGCCACATTCACTATGAGGCCGAGGTAGACGAGATACTCGTCAACGGCCGCACGGCGACGGGCATCCGCCTGAAGGACGGCACGGTCTATCAGGCCGACCACGTCGTCTCCAACGCCGATGTGGCCTTCACGTATCGCAACATGATCCCGGCCCAGTACCGGCGCAAGTTCAGCGATCGCAAGATCGAGCGCATGCGTTACAGCATGTCACTATTCGTGATCTACTTCGGCACGAAGCGCCGCTACCTGGACACCAACCTGAAGCATCACAACATCATCCTCGGCCCGCGCTATAAGGCCCTGCTGGAGGATATCTTCAAGAAGAAGTTGCTGGCGGAGGACTTCTCGCTCTACCTCCACATGCCCACCCTGACTGACGAATCCATGGCCCCGCCCGGACACGAAGCGTTCTACGTCCTGTCGCCGGTGCCGCACCTCGGAGCTGCCGACGTCGATTGGACGACGATGGCCAAGCCGTATCGCGACGCTATTATGCAGTTCCTGGAAGCGAACTATCTGCCCGATCTGCAGGCAAACATCGTCGCCGAGCACACTATCGACCCGCTGCACTTCCAGAATGACCTGAACAGCTATCTCGGATCGGCCTTCTCGGTCGAGCCGATCCTGACCCAGTCGGCCTGGTTCCGGCCCCATAACCGGTCGGAGGACTTCGACAACCTCTACTTCGTCGGCGCCGGTACCCACCCCGGAGCGGGCCTGCCCGGTGTGTTGTCTTCGTCGATCATCGCCGAGGACCTGATCACCGCGGCTGACGGGCTGAAGGCAGTCGAGCGCCCGGCTCCGGCGCTGGCACACTGATCGGCTATGTGGATTGGGTCAACAACCTGGAAGCGCAGTTCGGCTAAGGGATGACTTCCGCGAGACGCCGCACGCCCTCGTCGATGTCGTCCTCGTCCAGACCGCTGAAGCCGAGCAAGATCGCCGGGGGCGACGGCTGTTCCAGATAGAACGGCGCGCCGGGATAGACGCGCACTCCCCGCTCGGCCGCGGCCCTGACGACGCGCCCCTCCTCACTGCCCGGCGGCAACGCGGTCATGACGTGCAGCCCGGCCGCGACCGGGGAGTAGGCCAGGAGACCCGGCATGTGGCGCTCCAGCGCCTCGACCAGAGCGGTTCGCCGCCGGCCGTAGACCCGTCGCAGCTGGCGAAGGTGACGCTCAAAGTGGCCCTCCTCAATGAAGTCAGCCACGGCCGCCTGGGTCAGCGTCGGCGCGCCTCGATCGACGAGGTCCTTGGCAGCGATGAACGGCTCCAGCAATCGGGGCGGCAGGACCAGGTAGCCGAGGCGCAGCGCGGGAAACAGCACCTTGGAGAAGGTACCCAGATAGACAACTCGCTCACTGTCCAGTCCTTGCAGGGCGGTCAGCGCCTGGCCCTCGTAGCGCAAGTCTCCATCGTAGTCATCTTCGATGACGAGTGCGCCGCGGGTGGCCGCCCACTTTAGCAGGGCCACACGTCGCTCGAGGGGCATGGTCCCCCCTTTCGGGAACTGGTGGGCCGGGGTGACGAACACGAGTCGCGCCCGGCAGCCGGGCGGGATGCGGTCCACCGGCATGCCTTGCTCGTCGACCGGCAGGCCGATCAGCCGGGTGTCATGCAGCCGGAACAGGGAGAACGCATCGCGGTAGCCCGGTGTCTCAACCAGCACCTCGTCCCCCGGAACCAGCAGCAGGCGAGCCAGGATGTCGAGGGCCTGCTGCGCCCCGCTGACAATGACAACCTGCCGTGGATCGCAGGTCACGCCGCGCGAGGCGCGCAGGTAAGTGGCAATTGTCTCGCGCAAGGGCAGGTACCCCGCGGCCGTGCCGTAGCGGGCCATCATCGCATCGTCCGTCGAGAGGTAGCGCGCCAGCAGGCGGCGCCAGACATCATAGGGGAAAAGCTCGGCAAAGGAACGGCCGAAGCTGAAGTCGATCTCCGCCGGGCGTGTATCGGGAACGCGATCCTCGTCCGCCGGGCGCTCGCGCCCCGCGCCCAGCCGCGCCGCCCGGACACCCCACTCGGTCAACCCGCGGCCTGCTCCGGCCGGCTCGACGTCAGCCCTGGTCAGGGCCTGGGCGACGAACGTCCCCGATCCGGGCCGGGTCATGACAAAGCCCTCGCGCTCCAGTTGCCGGTAAGCCTGTACGACCGTGATCCGCGCCGTGTGCAGCTGCGCCGCCAGTTCGCGCGACGACGGCAGGCGTGACCCGGCCGGAAGGTCGCCGCGCAAGATGGCTTCACGCACCTGGCGGTAAAGCTGCCGGTAGTCCGGCGCGGGATCGTCCGGTTCGATGTTAAAAATTGAGCCCATGTTCGCGTCTACAGCCGGTTTTTCGGTATGATTGCGTTATCGGCCTCGCGATGCCCGCGTGACCCCAGGAGAATGATGGCCTACCGCAGCACGGAAAAGACCCGCAAGAAGAAGGACGTCAAGCGCACCGCGATGATGCAGGCCGCCATCCGCGTCTTCGCCGAGAAGGGATACCATGCGGCGACCGTGCGCGATGTCGTGGACGCGGCCGACGTCGCCATCGGCACCTTCTACTTCTACTTCCCGGACAAGGAGACGCTCTTTGTCCACCTGTTCGACGAGACGGCCGCCTTCTTGCTCAAGACGCTGCAGCAGGCGCTTGCCAGCCGGCCGGCGCTGCCCCAGCGCATCGAAGCCGCCGTCCAGGCCTATCTCAACGTTGCCCTCTTTGAGCCGGCGGTGGTCCAGCTCCTGCTGGTGAACGGGCCGGGTTCCGTCCCGGCACTCGCCGAGCGCCAGGCTGACTTTCGCCAGAAGATGGTCCGGCTGTGGCAGCGTCCGCTGGCCGAATCGGCCGAGCGCGGGCAGCTTGCCTCACAGAACGTCCGCCGGACCGCCGAAGCGCTCGTGGGGGCAATTGACGAGGTCATCTACAACGTCCTGATCAGCCCCAACCCGGAGCATGAAGCGCCCACCGCCCTGCGCGACACGGTCCATTTTGCCCTGCGGGCCACGGGTTATCATGAGAGCCTGTCCACCGTGACCGACCCGTCGGCGCTGGCTCGCGCCGTGTGACGGCCCGGCTTTCGCGTTACGCCGGTTGACCGACGGCGCGCCGCTCAGGCAACCACGACCTTCACCTTTGACCCTGCGGCCGTCTTTTCGACCTCGATGCGCGCCGGGAAAGCGTCGCGCAGTTCGTCGACATGGGTGATCACCAGGATGCAGGCGAATTCGTTCTGCACCAGGTTGATCGCTTCAACGAGTCGCTGCCGGCCCTCCGGGTCCTGGCTGCCGAAACCCTCGTCGATGACCAGCGTCCGCAACTGCGTCCCGGCCCGGTGAGCCAGCACCTGTGACAGCGCCAGCCGGATGGCAAAGTTGATGCGGAACTTCTCGCCACCGCTGTAATTCTCATACGGCCGCTCGCCCACCCCGTCCGCGATGGTGATGTCCAGTGTCTCGGCCACAGCGTCTTTCGACTTGAGCTTCTTCTGGGTGCTGAAGCTGACGCGCATCGCCCCGTTGCTCAATCGGTCCAGCAGGGTGTTGGCCCGGTCCTCGATCTCCGGCAGCGCCATCTCGATCAGCCACGCCTGGATGCCCTTTCGGCCGAACGAATCCTCCAGCACGCGCAGTTGCGTCACCATCTGCGTCGCCTGCTTGTGCTCCACGACCAGCCCGGAGCGCCGCTGGCGCTGGTCCTCCAGGACGGCCACGGCCTGGCGGGCGGAGCCGGCCCGGCGGACAGCTTCGACCACCGCGTCGCGCAATCCGCTGACCTCGCGTTCGACGGCGTCCAGTTCGGTCAGGTCGGCCGACAGGCTTCGCCACAGCGCTTCGGCCGCGCGGTGCTGGGCTTCCGTTTCGGCCGCCTGATCCCGCCAGTGCTTCTGTCGCGCTTCGAGGTCGGCGACCAGATCCTCCAGTATCTTGACCTGATCGCGCGCCGCTCGCAGCTCCTGATAATCGGCATCCGCTCCGGCAAGTTCCGCCCGGGAACGCCGCGCTGCCTCGTGGGCGGCCGGGTCGTATCCCAGTTCGGCGAGCTGCCGGTCAATATCGGCGAGCGCCATCTGGGCCTCGGCGGCGTAGGTTCCGTCCTGGAGTTGCTGTCGGGTCGCTGCCAGCGCCGGCGCCTCGACTTCGTCCCAGCGCTTCATGATGGCGTCGATTTGCTCCAGCTGCGCGCCCGCCCTCGCAATCCGCTCCTGCAGTGTGGCGCGCTCGCGTTCCAGCGCCTCTCGTTTCGCTTTGGCTGTCGCGCCCAGCTGGACTTGTTCCTTGAGAGCCAGTAGCTCCGCGTCGTCGGCCAGCAGCTTCTCCAGTTCGGCCAGCTGGGCGGCGGTCGTGCTGCTGTCGCGCGCGGCGATCGCCTCTTCCACCTGCTGGAGCCGTGCCTTGCGCTGGGCCAGGTCGTTCTGGGCGGCACCCAGTTCCGCCTGGAGCCTCGGCCGCTTGCGGAGCGCATCAGCCAGTACTTCCTTTTCCGCTTCGCGGCGGAGTCGCTCGCCTTCTATCTGGCGGTATGCTGTGACGCGCTCCTCGTGCTCGGCATTCCATTGGGCGATGACCGACGCGCGGTGGTCCTCGGTCATGACCTGCCCGCACAGCGGGCACGTCGAACCCGCTTCAGCTGCAAGCCTGTCAATCCGGGCGCGGACGGCCTTGCCTTCCCTGGTGATCCTCTCGCGCTCGGCCACCAGCTGCCCCAAAGCCGCCTCGGTTTCGGCCAGCAACTTCTGCTGCTCGTCGAGCCGGGCCAACCCCTCCAGCCGATCCGCGAGCGCCAGTTCGGCCGCCTCGATCTCAGCGGCGATCCGCGTCCTCTCCACGTCGAGTCCCTGCCATGCCGCGATCGTGCTGCGCAGCTCGGCCGCGTCGCGCTCCCACGCCTTGCGCTCGCCCTCAAGCTGTACGAGCCGGGTCCGCGCTTCGGAGACGGCGGTTTCCTGCGCCGCTGCTGCCTCGAGATCGGCCGTGACCTGCGCGAGCTGCGGCCGGTCGACTTCCAGCGCCGTGGCGAGCGCCGCTCGCTCCGACGCGCGTTTGGCGACTTCCGCGCCCTGCCGGGCCAGCGCCTGTTCCTGCTCGGTCAACCGGACGCGCTCGCGTTCGACGGCCATCTCATGCGGCCGGCGCTGCCGTTCCAGTTCGGCGTGGCGGTCAGCCACTTCCTGCCATCCGGCGGCGGCCTTCTCGGCCGCCTGCCACGCCTCATAGCGCTCGACGATGGCCGGTTCGCGGGCCAGGAGCGCCCTGACCATGGCCAACTCCCCGCGCCGCCGGGTCAGGTCGCTCTCGACGCCCGACAACTCCTGGCTCGCCCGGGCAAGGCTCCCCGCCAGGCTGCCGATGAGTTCGCGTTGCTGGTCGGCCTGCGCCTTGTGCGTCTGCAGCTCGACCAACCGCGCCTCGCGACCAGACAGCGTCGCCCGTAGCGTCGCCTCCTGTTCCTCGGCCGCGTGCAGCGCCCGACGTCTTTCTTCTTCCTGGGCGAGTTCAGCGTCGATCTCTTCGATACTGCGTCTCAGCGAGTCCGCCGTCACTTCGACCGTCTTGCGCCGCAGGGCAGCCGCCTCGCGATATCGCTCCCATTGAGAAACGCCCAGGATCGCTGACAGGACTTCCTTGCGCTTGTCCGGCGTCTTGACCGTGAAGTCGCTGGCCTTGTCCTGCAGGATGAAGCTGGCGTTGGTGAACACGTCGTAGCTCATCTGGAGCAGGTCTCGGATGGCTGCCTGCGTGTCGACCAACCGCGCTTCAGTCATCGTCTTCCAGCGGCCGTCGAGGTCGCCATCCACGCACTGCTGCAATTCGAGCTCGGTCGTCTTGCCCACACGCTTGCGCCGGATGACCCGATAGGCATTGCCGGCCATATCGAAGGTGAACCGTACTTCCGCCATCGCGCCGGGGCCGGCGGCGCGGTTGACCAGGTCATCGTCGCTCGCCACCCGGCTCTTGCCGAACAGGGCCCAGATCATCGCGTCGAGCAGCGTCGACTTGCCCGCGCCGTTGGCCCCGGCGATGCAGGCCAGGTGCAAGGCCCTGAAGTCGATCTCGACCGTATCGCGATATGAAAGGAAATTGGACAGGGACAGATGGAGTGGGATCATGGGCTGCCGGCGCTTTGACAAGACGGTGCGTCCCGCATCGCTGCAGGACACGACGGGTGAATGAGACTCGGGCGGCGCTAATCCGTCACGCCATCGCTTCCATAAACGCTGCTGAAAATGCCGGCCGCCAGGGTCTTCAGCTGCGCCATCTCCCCAGGCTCGAACGACTTGGAGCGCAGGTAGTGGTCCAGCAACTCCTCCGGGGTCAGGGACTCGATACCGGTGCCGGCCGGCAGCAAGACCCGCGTCGCGGTGCTGCGCTGGCGCACGACGCGCAGGTCAAAGGCCTGGGCGAAGTGCTGTCGCAGCCGGGCATCATCGAGATAGGCCTCATGCGCGGCGTCGTATACCAGTTCCAGGCGACAGACCATGCCATCCAATCGCTCAGGCAGCGGCAGCTGGCCGAGGATGTCGTCCATGAATGTCTCCGGGTCCTGCGCGCGCACCGTCCAGGTCTGGAACGGCCGCGTCAGGAGCGGATGGAACACATACTCCGCCTTGCCGCGCGACACAGTCGCAATGACGTAACCCTTCTTCTCGTCCGCTTCGCCGAAGTCGATGCGCTCGATGGAGCCGGGATAGACGACAAGCGGCCTGTGGCACAGCACCTGGTGCCTGTGGATGTGGCCCAGGGCAACGTAGTCCAGCCGCGGGTCCTGCACGAGGCTCGTTGGCAGGACGATCTCCTGACCGCCGAGCATCACCTGCCGCTCGCTGCCGAAAACGGCCCCGGCCACGGAGGCATGGGCCGCCAGAACGAGGGGCGTGGCGGGATCGGCCTCATCCATGGCCCGGCCGAGCGCCAGGGTCAGCCGTTCCTCGATCGTCTGCTGCAGTTCCTCAAGCGTGATGCCGGTCGTCTCCTGGCGGGCCATCAGTTTGCTGCGCGTCAGCCAGGGGACGGTGATGATCTGGAGCGGCAGGCCCAACTCGTCCGGTTTCCAGAGCCGCAGTTCATCGCCGACGAAAATGTGCGGCACTTGGAGCGTCTTGAACTCCTGGAGGGTGTGGGCGCGATACTCGGCCGGAGCATCATCGTGGTTGCCGACCAACAGGAGCGTCGGGATGCCGGCTTCCGACAGGCGCATCATCCGCTTGCCCCATTCACGCTGGAAGGTCGGCTGCGGGTTGCGGTCCTTGTAGGCGTCGCCGGCGAAGATGACCAGGTCAACCTGCTCGCGGATCGCCGCATCCACGACCTGGTCGAGCGATCTCAGGAAATCCACCACCCGTTGCGGCAGGCCGCTCTCCGGGTCACGACGGCCGTAATTGGCCATGTCGATGTGGGCGTCGGCAAAATGAAGGATGCGCACGCTCATCGGCAGTCCTCCACCCTACCGGCCCGGTTCGCGGATGACCGAGACAGAGTAGTAATCGTTTGGATCCGGCAGGTCCTTCGGGAAGATGCGCTGGACGAGGATGTAGTAGCGACCCGGCTCCAGCGTCCGTGAGACGGACTTCTGCCCGCCATACGTCGCCGGATCGCCGCGGCCGAGGAAGAGCTTCCGGGCATCATAGAGCCAGACGTTGAAGTTGCTGTCGGACGGGATATCCCGAAGGAGGATCGTCGCCCGGCCAAAGTACGGCCAGTCGAAATAGTAGGAGTTGTAGAACTGGTTAGACTGCCAGAAGTTGCCCGTGGCCGTCCCGCCCTCTCCAACCGGCAGGGCGTAATCCAGGAAGTTGGTCTCACCCTCCACAGAAGTCAGCGGCAGCATCACTTGATGGGCCGGCTGGGCGCCGGCAGAATGGCCCGGCCGCAGGATCTTGTAGCTGGAGATGGTCCGCCGTTCGGGATAGTTGTTGCCGCCAAAGACCCACATATTGTCGCCGATGAACGTTCCACGGGGCCAGGTGCGCGGCGGATCGTTGTTTGGGCTGCCGACTTTGAGCGGGCGGCCCAGGCTGTAGCTGCTATCGAGCAACCGCCAGACGTTGTCGGTCGCGTCGTACACTTCAGTTTCGGCAACAGCGCCCGTCGCATCCATGCCGCCGAAGATGTACCAGCTCCCATCCGGGCCGATGGCGCTTCCGGCGTTGTAGCGCGGAAAGTTCAGCGACGCGATCTCGGTCCAGACCCCCGTCGCCGGATTCAGGCATTCGCCGCCTCCCAGCAGGATCGTGATCGGTTCGCCCTCGAACTCACCGATCGACAGGCCGCCGGCGACACAGAAGCCCTTGTTGCCCTGTTCCAGCCACACCGCCGTGTGCCCGTAGCGCGGGCGCGTCATCGCCGGCGCGGCCTGCCACTGGTTGCTGGACGGGGTGTAGCGGTAGGTATTGCTGATCACGTCTGCTGCCGGGTCAAGCGCGATCTGCGTTGTTAAACCGCCCGTGAGGTAGTACGACGCGCCGCCCGGCTCGGCCGCGGCCGCCGACCAGGCGAAAGTTCGCCCATCCGGGAGCAGGTTTGTCGGGATCGACGCGACCGGTTTCCATGCGTCAGCAGCGATATTGTAAGACCAGTGCGTGCCGCTGTAGGCCGTCGTGTTGCCATCGAACCCACCCGGCACGTAGATCCGCCCACCCAGCTGGACAGCGGTCGTGTTCGACAGGCCGGCGCCGGGGATGTTGGCCATTTCGGCCCAGCGCAGGTCGAACGCGTCGAAGCGCAGGACGCGGTTCGTCAGGGTTGGGATGTTCTGGATGCGCTCCTGGCCCCCGAGGATGTAGATATAACGATCATACACGGCGAGCGCGTGTCGGCTGACGCCGCCATACGGCATGTTGCCGATCTGTTCCCACTTCGAAGGCAGGACATCCATGAACGCGCCGAACTCCAGTAACGTCGGCCCGATGAGGTCTCGCTGGTAGTCCACTACCTCGATGAAATAGGTGCGGTTGCGGACAACCTGGAAGGTGACTTCAGACTGCAGACTGAGGTAATCGTCGCTGCAGGCCAATTGCAGCAGGTTCTCACAGGCACCGGAATAGACGCCCAGGATGGTGTCGTAGTCGGTGCCGCGAGTGGTGACTGTCACCTGTCCGGTGTCCCTGGCCACAAGGCGGAACCAGGCCGACCGATAGCCCTGCGGCCGTGGAGCGTCGCCCCAGGTACACCAAAGGTTCGGGTCACTCGGTTCCTCCGTGAAGGAGTTGACCAGCGTGGCGCTGCCGTCATTGGTCGAGGAAAGGGACAGGTCGAGGTCCGTCGCCCCGGCGCACGTATCGGACGCAGGGCCCGCATCGACATCCAGGGGCGCATCGGCCAGCGCTTCCAGCTCATCGACGCTTATCGCGCTGACGATGAGTTCGGGTGGCGGTTCAACGACGTCCAGCGCTGTCCCGGTGGAAGCCGGCTCAGCAGTCTGGGTTTGGGCCAGGCCGGCGATCGTCCCGGAAAGCAGGACTACCGCCAGGAACAAGGGAAACATGCGACGCATCACGCGCCAATGATAGCAACCCTTCTCCGAAAAGCCACCCGCCCGGACGGCGCGCTGCTCGCGCGTATGAAGAACCGGGCCGGCCCCGCGCGGGAGGCCGGCCCGGTGACCACCATCAGGCCTTGCGAAGCGAAAGCACAACCTTCGCGTCGCCGACGTCCGCCGTCTGGATCGCGGCCGCGCCAGCCACGCCATCCGGCGCGAGGACAACGGCCAGCGTCTCCTGGCGTATCATCTCGGCAAAGCGCTCAAACGCCGCCGCGACCTCGCCCTCCGCAACGTAACCGAGTTCGATGCGGTCGGCGATGTCGAGGCCCGCTTCCTTTCGCATCGTGTTTACCTGCCGGACGATGTCGCGGGCATAGCCTTCCTGCACCAGTTCCGGCGTTAGCGCCGTATCGACGGCCACCGTGACGCCCTTCTCGCTGGCGACGGCCAACCCGCCGCGCGACTCCGTCTGGACGAGGACATCGTCATTGGTCAACTCCACCGTCTGGCCATCGACCGTCACAACCAGCGGGCGGCCCGCCAGCAGTTCGGTCGCCGCCGCAGCCGGGTCAAGCGCGGCCAGCGCGCCGCGGACAGACGGGAACAGCGAGCCCAGTTTCGGGCCGAGGGTCCGGTTGTTAGGCAACAGCTTGTAGCTGACCAGTTCTCCGACTTCCGACACGATCTCGATCCGCTTGACGTTGATCTCCTCACTCAGTACATCGGCCAGTTCCAGCAGGTCCTGCCGGCTCTGGGCCGTGCCGACGAAGACCTTGGCGCTGGCCAGCGGCTGGCGCAGTTTCAGGTCGGCCGCGGCGCGGGCCGAACGACCGAGGGCGGCGGTATCGATGGCCAGGCGCATCTTGCCCAGCAGGCCCTGGTCGAGCGCCGCCTGATCGGCCGTCGGGTAGAACGTATGGTGGACGCTGGCTGGCGCGTCCCCGTCAACGCCTCGAACAAGATTCTGGTAGATGGCCTCGGTCACGAACGGGACGAAAGGCGCCAGCAACTTGGCGAATTCAACCAGGACATGATAGAGCGTCGCGTAGGCCGCGTTCTTGTCACCGTCCGTCTCGCCCTTCCAGAAGCGGCGGCGCGAGCGGCGGACGTACCAGTTCGAGAGGTCGTCAAGCAGAAGCTCCAGTAGCTGCGTCGCGCGCTCGCTGTCGAACCGATCCAGCGCGTCGCGCACGCCCAGGGTCGTCTCGTCCAGCCGCTCGCGGATCCACTCGTCCATCTGGGCGTTGGCCTCCACGGGAGAGCGCGCCTCCACGCCGTCCGGCAGCCACCCGTCGAGCGTCGCATAGGTGGTGAAGAACGAGTAGACATTCCAAAGCGGGATCATGAAGCGCCGGCGGGCCTCGTCGCCGCGGGTATAGCCGAACAGCAGGTTCTGCTCAGGCCTGCTACTGGCATACAGCCAGCGCATGGTGTCGGCGCCCATCTTCTCGGCCGCCTCGTTGAACTCGATCGAGTTGCCCCACGACTTGTGCATCTCCCGGCCGTCTTCGGCCAGCAGCGTGGCATAGCCAAACAGGTTCAGGAACGGCGGTTCGTCGCTCAGGACCGTGCTCTGCGCCAGCAGGCTGTAGAACCAGTTGCGGAACTGGCCCGGGAAGCTTTCGGTGACCAGGTCCACCGGGTACCACTTGTCCCAGTGCTCGCGGTCGATGCGATAGCCGAGCGTGCTGAAGGCAACAATGCCGGCATCCAGCCACGGGTTGCCGACGTCCGGGATGCGGCTCGTCGTCGCGCCGCACGACGGGCAGGCGACCTTGACCGCGTCGATGTGGGGACGGTGCGGCGTGTGGCCCTCAAAGGCCTCCCACCCTTCGACGGCCCGCTCGCGCAGTTCGTCCTCATCGCCAATGACGGTGAACGTGCCGCATTCGCCGCATTCCCAGATGGGCAGCGCCAGACCATAGTAGCGCTTCTTGCTGATCATCCAGTCATGCATATTACGCAGCCAGTCCATCTCCCGGTCATAGCCGAAGCTGGGATGCCAGTTGATCCGGTCGACCCGGTCCATGATCTGGTAGCGAAGGCTGGCCGCCTTCTCCTCGGCCGTCAGCGCCTCGCGTGGCTTGTCGTAGGTCGCCCCCATGTGGATGAACCACTCGTCGACCAACCGATAGACCAGCTCCGATCCGCAGCGCCAGCAGTGGGGATAGCGGTGGGCATAGCGCTGCTTGCGATAGAACAGCCCCTTCTCGCGAAGCTCGCCGAAGATGTCCTCGGCCACACTATCGACCATGCGGCCGCTCAACCAGCCGAAACCGTCGACGTAGATGCCGTTCTCGTCCAGCGGGGCAACGACCGGCAGCCCGAACTCGCGGCCGAGCTCGAAGTCCTCCGCGCCGCAGCCGGGAGCGATGTGAACGATGCCGGTGCCTTCGTCCGCGCCAACCTCGTTCCAGGGGATGACGCGATGGGTGTAGCCCTTTTCGGCGAAAGCCTCGGCCACGCGCGGCAATTCGTCAAAAGGCCCCGCGTATTGCCAGCCGACCAGGTCGGCCCCCTTCATGCGTCCCACTACCTCATTACTCTTACCCTGTAGCGAGTTCTTCATCGCCGCTTCGGCCAGGTAATACGTCCACCCGTCTTCGGCCCTGACCTGAACATAGTCCAGTTCCGGCCCGACGGCCGCGGCGACGTTGCTCGTGAGCGTCCAGGGCGTCGTCGTCCAAACGAGCAGGGCCTCGTTCTCGCGGCCGAGCAACGGGAAACGGACGAAGACCGAATCGTGGGTGACCTCGAAGTAACCGTCGGTGACGATCTCGTGCTGGCTGATGGCCGTGCCGCACCGCGCGCACCACGGCATGACGTCGTGGCCCTTGTAGATATAGCCGTTGTCGAAGCACTTCTTCAGAAAGCCCCAGATCTGGTAGTTGTTCTCGTTGCTGAAGGTGAAGTACGACCCGCCCAGTTCAGGCAGGCCGAGCCGGGCAACGACCTGCTCGACGGTATCCGTCACCGGGCCGCGCGGGCCGTCCACGGTGATAACCCGCTGCGGATCTTCCGACATCAGGTCCGACAGGCGCTGCAGCATCTCCGGATCGTTCCAGTCCATCCAGTAGCCCAGGCGGATCGACTGGTCCGTCTGCACACCGGCGTAGCGCAACACACGCGCCTTGCAGAACCTGACGAACTCGTCGATGCCGAGCGTCTCAATATCGCGCTTGGAATTGAAGCCGAGTTCCTTTTCGGCGTTGACCTCGACCCACAGCCCCTGGCAGTCAAATCCGTTCTGCCAGCGCTGGTTCTTGCCCTGCATGGCGTGGTAGCGCTGGAAGATGTCTTTGTAGGTGCGGCCCCAGGCATGGTGAACGCCCATCGGGTTGTTGGCCGTGATCGGGCCGTCCAGGAAGCTGAAGATGCCGTGTTCAGCTTCGGTTGCCGCACGCAGCCGGCGCAGTTCGTTGAACGCGTCGCTCTCCTTCCACATCGACAGGATGTCCCGCTCCAGCGAGACGAAATCGACCTTGTTACCGACTTCCTTAAATCCCATGCTCGTTTACCTACCCTGAAAGGTCCGTGACGATGCGGGGCGAAACGCGCGGGTTCCCGGACCGGACGCCCGGCCACGCCGTTTCGTTCCGCATCGCGGTCGCTTCGTCATCAGCATCGATATGCCCCGTAGTGGATGAACTGCTCCGCTTCGGCGGCCAGGCCCTCTTCGCGCTCCATCCTGACCGGCCAACCGTCCGCGTCGAACCACACCCGTCGCTCGCCACCCGGCCAGGCCAGCGTCACCCTGCGCCGGGCGATGGTGCTGTCCTCGCCGTCCTGGAGCGAGACGGCCACTTCGCGCAGGGCGAACGCAGCCGCCGGGTCACTCAGGTTGGCGTCAAGGGTCAGCCCGCGCAGCCCGTCGCCTCGCGGGGCAGCCCGCAGGAGCGACAGCCCCATCGTAGCCGGGAACCAGAAGAGATCGCCCACGGCCGTCTCCTCGAAGTCCACGCCGTCCACGGTGCGCGTCATCAGCAGGCCCGCGCTCTCCCACAACAGGGCGGCCGTGACGACGGCGTCGCCCGGCCTGCCCCACGCCCGCACTTTGAGTTGCTCCGGCGCGCCGCCGGGGTTGAGCGTCAGGTGAAACAGCGTCGATCGCCCGGATGCGGCCTCGCGCGCGTCCAGGTCAACGCGCAGGAAACGATAGCCGTCAACGGCATCTGTCAGGCGCCATGACTCGACCGCGCCGGTCGGAACGCCATGACGCTCGTAGCGCAGCTTCCCGGCCGCCACCGGCCGCTCGTAGGGCAGTTCGTGTATGATGAATCGCATCGTCTCAGCCCGCCGTCTTCGTGGATGACGGCATCTTCCCCGGTCGCCAACGCCTTCCCGCCGTGCAGGTGACAGGTCGCAGCCCGGCGTCCTGTAAATAGTCGCGGACCTATGCCTCAAGCTCCAGATAGATCCGCTTATTGATCTTTCCCTTGCTCTTATAGTCCGCCACGCGGACGCGGCCGACTTCGCTCGTGTTCGCCACGTGCGTGCCGCCGTCGGCCTGAAGGTCCAGCCCGACCAGCTCAACGGTCCGAACCTCGCTGATACCTTCGGGCAGCAGGTTGATCTTGGTCCGGATCAGGTCGGGAATGGCGAACGCCTCTTCCCGCGGGAGGATCGCCACGCGGACCGGCCGCGCCGCCGCGACCTCCACGTTGACCGCCTCCTCGATGGCCGCCACGAGTTCCTGGCGCATCGTTTCAAATTCGAAGTCCATTCGCCCCTGCAGCGGGTCCATATTGCCGCCGGTCACCTGCGCGCCGTAGTCGCGAAAGACCACCCCGCACAGGATGTGCATGGCGGTGTGGGTGCGCATGAGCTGGTAACGCCGCTGCCAGTCCAGCCGGCCGATCACGGCCGTCCCCACCGGCGGCAAGTCGCCCTCGATGAGGTGGACCGGCGTTCCGTCGACTTTCCTGACGGCCGTCACCAGCCACGTCTGCCCGTCGCCGTCCGTCAGCGTCCCCACATCGCAGGGCTGCCCGCCGCCGCCCGGGTAGAAGGCTGTCCGGTCGAGCAGGACGCCGCCCTCGGCATGCCCCGACACGACCGCGCCAAAGTCCTTCACATATGCATCGGTCACGTACAGCAATTCGGTCATGATTCGCGAATACCCAACCCAACAAAAAACGCCCTCATCCCACAAGGGGACGAAGGCGCAATGTCTCCGCGGTACCACCCACATTCCGGGCACAACGACCCGGCGCTCAGCCGACAACCATCATTGTCGCGGCCCCGTTAACGGGGGGCTAAGCCGGCCAGGTCTACTCGCATGGGCCTGATGCCCCGCTTTCGGCTGGCGACTCCCGAGGGATCTTCGGCCGTTCGCCTGTGTCTGACTTCCACCGCCCTCAGACTCGCTGGACAAACGGATAGCGGCCTACTCGTCTCGATCGCCGTCGTTGATGATGCAACTGCGCGCAATTATGCCCGACAGCCTATCGGATGTCAACCACGCCGGCTCTGTCCGGTTCCGGGGCTGCGGCAGCGGCATGGCCACGGCCGCCCGCTAGAATTCCAGCATCCACGCCATCCGCTCGCGGATCTGCTCCACGCTCGGCACCATGGCGTGCATCAGGCCGGTGTTGAACGGCACAGGCACGGCCGGCGCGGCCACCCGCTCCACCGGCGCGTCGAGGTCCAGGAAGGCCTCGCGAGCAACCACGGCGGCGATCTCCGCCCCGAAGCCGACGAAGCCGATGTCCTCATGGACGATCAGGCAGCGCGACGTCTTGCGTACCGACTCCAGGACCATCGCCTTGTCCCACGGCACGATCGTTCGCAGGTCAATGACCTCGATCCCCGGCCCTGCCTGAGTCGCGGCCTCCTCGCAACGTTCGACCATCGCCCCCCAGGTGACGACGGTCAGCCGATCGCCTTCGGCGACGACCCGCCCGCGGCCGAAGGGCAGCGCGTAGTCGTCGCCCGGATAGGGTCGCCGGGCCCAGGCCGCGTCCAGCATGGCCCGGTGCTCGAAGAAGATGACCGGATCGTCGCCGCGCAGGGCCGTGCGCAACAGGCCAACCGCGTCCTCGGCATTCGATGGAAAGGCGACGTGCCAGCCGACCGCGTGGGCCAGCGATGCCTCGTCGGTCACGCTGTGCCACGGGTCGCCAATCCGCCGGTAGCCGCCGGGGATGCGCACGACCAGTGGCGCGGCGAAACGGTTGGCCGTCCGCCAGCGGAGCGTGCCGGCATTGTGGATCTGCTCGGCCGCCGGGTCGGCGTACTTGCGGAACTGGATCTCCGGCACCGGCACCAGCCCGGCCAGGGCCATGCCGACCGCGCGGCCGATGATGCCCTCTTCTGAGAGGCTGGTGTCGAACACCCGCGCTTCGCCGTGCTTGGCCTGGAGGCCAAGCGTCGCCGCGTGGACGCCGCCCTTCAGGCCAACGTCCTCACCGAACAGGAGGACGCGCGGGTTCCTGGTCATCTCCACGTCAAGCGTGCGCCGGATGGCCTCCTGCATGTTCAGGCGGCGCGGATCGCCCGCGCCGGGCTGGTCGGTCCCGGCCGGAAGGGCGATGCCTTCGGCGCGCAGCCCGCCGGCCTGCTGAGGCGCGGCGGGGACGGAAAAGACATCCTCGGTGACGCTCGCCGGACGGGGAAACGGCTGTGCCTCGGCCCGTTCCCGGGCCGTCGCAACGGCTTCGGCCGCTTCGTCGCCCAGCGCCTCCCACGCTGCTTCGTCCATCAATGCCGGGACGAGATGATGATGCAAGGCGGGTATCGGGTCGCGCTGCCATTCGGCCGCCCGCTCGGGCTCGCTCTTGTAGGCCTGGTTGTCGACGCTGGAGTGACCGGAGAGGCGGGGCACGGTCAACCGCAGGAGGGCCGGCCCCTTCCAGGCCCGCACGTGGCCCACAGCCTGGGCGACCAGACCGGCCGTCTCGGACGGCTGCGTGCCGCTGCCGTCCCAGATGGCCAATCCCTCAAACGATGCCAGGTTGCGGGCGATATTGCCCCCCGGCGTCTGCAACCAGCTCTTGACCGAGATGGCGTAGTTGTTGTCTTCAATGACGAAGAGCAACGGCAGGCGCAGCGTGGTCGCCATGGTCAGGGCGGACCAGAACCCGTTGCTGGCGACGGAGCCTTCGCCGCCGAAGACAACGGCGATGCTGGCCGCGGCCGCCTCGTCGCCCAGTTGCTCGGCCCGGTAGCGCAGGGCCTGGGCCCAGCCGGCCGACGGCGTATATTGCGAACCGACGTCGGCCGCCATCGGGATGACTGCCGCGCGGCCGCGGCGCGGCATGTTGAAGACGACACCGACATCGCGCCCGCGGCTCATGCTGCCCTCGCGGGCCATGTCAGAGGCGAGCGCCTCTTCCAGTGTCAGGCCGCTGCCCAACATGAACGGCCGCGAGCGGTAATAGACCCCGGCCGCGTCCAGCGGCCCGGTCAGCAACTGGCTGATCAGCAACTGGCCCAGCTCGTGCCCGCGCGCCGAGAACTGGTAAGTGACCAGGCCGGACGGCGTCAGTTCCGCCTCCTCCAGCTCGTCCAGCAGCCGCGATGCCATCGCCAGTCGGGCGATCTCCTGCCAGTCAAATGCGGAATGTGGGTTCGTCACAAAGCCTCGCCTGTCGTCCGGTCTCCTGTGGGTCGGGTCAGACGGTTTTAGCGCGGCCGGCGCAAATTGCAAAGGAAATCGCTTCGTTCCAATGGACCGCGGGTCGGGCTGTCAGACGGCAATGTGCGGCCGAGGTAGAATCGCGGCGATCCCTCTGACTACTGAGAAGTCCCGTAAGGAAAAACCCTGCTCTTGACAGCCGTCTCGTTGTGCCCGATGATTAGTTCGTCAGGTTTGGTGATGGTTGGGACCTCCGTCCTGTGGGCAACAACTGAGACAATAGGTTCGGGAGGAATCGGCGATGTCGCGCTTCGATGTTCGCTACCAGACCGTATTCGTTCGCCTGCCCGGCATCGGGCTCCTGCTGCTGGTATTGACTGCCGCGCTGGTCATGGCCCGCGCCCAGCCTGCCCTGGCCGGGCCACGCCCGGGTGATCCCCAACCGGATGGCCCAACCATCGTCGGGGGCCAGGAGGCGGAGCCGGGAGCGTGGCCCTGGCAGGTCGCATTGGTCCGGGCGGGCATGGACCCATTCATCGGGCAGTACTGCGGCGGCGTGCTTCTCAGCGAAGAATGGGTCGTCACGGCGGCGCATTGCGTCGTTTTCGAGTCGACCGATTCGGTCGAGGTCCTGGCAGGCATCCACAACCTGCGCGAACCGGAGCCGGGCGCCCAGCGGCTGACCCTGGCCGAGATCATCGTCCACCCCGAATATGGCTACGATCTGCATACCAATGACATCGCGCTCCTGCGGCTGACGTCGCCGGCCGTGCTGCGCCCGGGCGGGGGCGGCCAGCTGCCGGTCCAACCCATCCGGATCGTCGATCCGGATGCCGGCGACCTTACCGGCAGGATGTCGATGGTCACCGGCTGGGGCAACAGAGCCGCGCAGCCTGATCCGGGCGGCAGCGACTTCCCGGACACGCTCCACCAGGTTGAGGTGCCGATCATCTCCAATGACGCTTGCCAGGAGCGATACGTCGAAACCATCGACGGCTCGATGCTCTGCGCCGGTTACGAAGAGGGAGGGAAAGATAGCTGCAACGGGGACAGCGGCGGGCCACTGATGATCCCGGCCGACGATGACGAATGGCTTCTGGCCGGGCTGACGAGCTGGGGCTATGGTTGCGCCCAGCCCGGCATTCCGGGCGTCTACACCCGGCTGACAGCGCTTGTGGGCTGGGTGCTTGAAGAGACGGGCATCGTCTACGAGCCTGATTTCGTCCTGGTCGTAGACCCGCCATCCAGCGTCGCCTGCATCGGGCAGCCGGCGACGTATGCCATCGAAGTGGCGTCGCGGCTGGATTTCGCCGAACCCGTGACGCTGTCCACGACCGGCCTGCCCAAACGGGCGGCCGCCTTTGACCCGAAGACCGTCACACCTCCGGGCGAAAGCGTGCTGGCCGTCGACACGTCTCAACTCAGCCCGGGCCAGACAACTTTCATCTTGCGTGGCAAATCGGCCACGCGCCAGCACCAGTTATCGCTGGCGGCGGGGATCGACGATGCGATGCCGCCCCCAACCGCGCTCCTCTTTCCGGCTGACGGCGCTACCCAGGTCAACGTGACAACCCGCTTCGAGTGGCAGCCGTCGCCAGGCGCCCGGAGCTACCGCCTTGAAGTCTCAAAGGCGGCCGACTTTGTCAACCCGGTCATATCGGCCGTCATCCCGGCGCCCCTGACGCAGTACCAGCCGCCGGCCGCGCTCGATACGGCCAGCCTGTACTACTGGCGCGTCACGGCGCTCAACGCCTGTGGGGAAAGCGAACCGTCGACTGCCTTCACCCTGACGACCGGGCTGGCCTACTGCGTCAGGCCCAATCTGCCGATCTCGTCCGACATCTACGGCGGTACGAGCAGCGCCATCGACATCCGCAGCACGGACTACATCAGCGATATGGATGTCTTTCTGGAGATCGACCACACCTGGGTGGGCGACCTCAACATCCTGCTCAGCCACGTCGAAACCGGCAAGGTGATCGAGCTGACCGCTACCAGTTCATGCAGTGGCGACGACATCTATGCGACCCTGGACGATGAGGCGCGAGTGTCCTACAGCGAGGTTTGTGAGGACTCACCGGCCCTCAGCGGAACCCTTCGCCCGCACGCGGCGCTTTCCGGCTTCGACGGAGTACCGATCACCGGTAAGTGGGAGTTGCAGGTCTATGATTACTTCGACGCCGACGCAGGCATGCTCGTCAGCTGGTGCCTGATCCCGGAGACAACCGACATCTGCGCGTTCGTAACCCAGATCCCCGTCAACGAGTGCCGGGCGCTGACGGACCTTTACCTGCAGGCCGGCGGCAAGGGCTGGTGGAATCGCGAGGACTGGCTGGAGGACAAACAGCCGTGTAGCTGGAATGGCGTCACCTGCGACGCGGGCCACGTCGCATCGCTCAACTTCACCAACAATCGCCTGTCCGGTTCGCTGCCGCTGTCGCTCGGCGAATTGAGCGCGTTGCGCCATCTTTATGTGAGCCACAACCCAACGCTCGGCGGTATGCTGCCGCCGTCGCTCGTCGGCCGCGACCTGCAAACGCTCTGGTATGACCATACCGGCATCTGCACGTCAAGCAGCCCCACGGTGTCGGCATGGCTGGCGGGGATCCCTGACCTGCGCCGGACAGACACGGCCTGCAGCCAGGACTGGCTGCCGATCGTCAGACGGTAAGCGACAGGCAGGCGTGGCCCGGCCGCCCGTTTAGCCGGCGGCCGAGCCCGGCTCCACTTGCGTCAGTATCCGGGCCAGCGCGTCCCAGTCTGCCCCGACGTCTTGGCGAACGCGGACGATTCGCCGGCCCTCGCGTAGCAGCTGCCACTCGCCGACCGGCTCATGGCCCCGGTCGAGCAGCACCACGGTCGTGGGCGTCCGCTCCGGGATCGCCCGTTCGACCGGGTTCAGCGAAGGGTCAGCGCTCGCGCTCCCAACGGCCACCACCCGGTCCGCGTGCCCCAGGCAGCGCCGGGTCCAGTTGTTCAGCTCGCTGCCGGCCACGAAGAGCAGCGCCCCGGCCAGGGCGGCCTGCTCCTGCAGCCAACCGTTGATGACCAGGCTGACCGGATCATCCGCGTCCAGGACAGCCGCGCCAGGGCGGCCGAAAGCTTCGTCGAAGCTCCCGGCGCTGAGGATACGCGCATCGCCAAGTGCGGCCGCGAGGTGAACCGCGGCGGCCTGCAGGTCGGCGCCCCCGCCGGCGGGGACGAGGGTAAGATTCAGCGCGACCGGCGCGACCGTGCCGATCCCCAGCGCTCGCTGCTGCCGGCGCGCGATGCCGCGCGCGATAGCGCCCATGACCTCCGGGTGCCGGCGGGCGAGCTGCTCGAACACCGGTCGGGAAAGTTCGACGACATCGCTCTCGCGTACCGCATAGACCGACGCCGAACGCGGCTCGTCGGTCAGCAGGCTGAACTCGCCGATGGTTTCACCGGCCCCCACTTCTCCCAGCACCCGGGGCCCGGCCTGCCCCGCCCCCGCGCCGGCTTCGGCCACGAACTGGAGCCTGCCATTGACGACGACGAACAGCGATTCGCCGCTGTCTCCCTGCGCGAACAGACGCTCCCCGGCCGCAAGCCGGCGCCAGACCATCTGCTCCTGCAAGTCGCGCAGAGTCAGGGGATCAAGCTCGTCGAAGAGGCGAAGCAGGACGCCGGCCAGCAGCGTCCGCTGGACACGCGGCGTCATGGCCCACGCAAAGCCATTCAGGAGCGCCGGGTGGCGTTCGGCCAGCCGGTCGAATCCGGTTTTGGAAAGGCGGACGAGGCGGCTGTCAACGACCGCAAAGACACCGGCCGAGCGCGGCCGTCCGGTTATCAATGCCATTTCGCCGACGCTCGCGCCCGGGTCCAGGCGATCAAGCGTCTCGTCCCGGCCGCCGGCCATCGTTGCGCGGACTTCGAGCAGGCCGCGGTCGACGATGTACATGGCATCACCCGGATCGCCCTGAAGAAAGAGCGCGTCTCCGGCATCCACCTCGACCATGTCCAGGGCATCAACCACATCGGCCTTTTCGCCCCGGCTCAGCCGGTCGAAAAAGCCGCACTGGCTGAGCAGTTGCAGGCGCTCCTCAAAGCTGTCCCGCGGTTCTTCTCCGACCATCGGTTCCTGACCGACCATTCGAGCACCTCCGTGCCGCCAGACTACCGTGACCTGAACCGGCCGATTGCGGTTGGTTGTCGCCTATGTTAGCCGCAGGGCGGGCGACGGCAAACAGCTAGAAGGAAGCCGACTGACTCAAGCTGAGCAGTGTGTGATAATGCCCAATCTTTCCGTAAGGCATCATGTAATGTTCACCCCGCACCATAGTGTAACACAGGCGACATTCAGGCAGCGTCGCCTTGTGGTATAGTAGTGTTGTCTTGACGGAAGCAGACCGGCCCCGACTCAGAACGGGAAAGGGTAGCGCGCGCTCCGTTTCATTGTTGATGTATAACGACCGTCGGGCAGGTGGGCTTGATCCGCCCGTTCGTGGTCGCCTGGTGGTCGTGTCGGCCCGGGCAAGGCAGCTTGCCAGGTGGATACGGTTAGGTTGCGTATCGGAGGAAAGAATGACCGTCCAGAAGCTCGCCTTG
>CAYRBP010000001.1:127063-197549 GCA_964422535.1 uncultured Ardenticatenaceae bacterium
GGCCTGCCCGTCATCACGTCAGATATCATCTTCACCGGCAACTACGCTGAGAGTGCGGTTACCATTCAAGGTGTTGACGGTGCCGGTCTCCGCCTGTTCGAAGTTGCCGCGGGCGCAACCGTCACGTTCGAAGGGCTCACACTGACTGAAGGTGAGGCGAGTACAACCGGCGGCGGCGCGATCCTCAACTTCGGGACCGTCACGGTGGACGGTGTCACCTTCACCAACAATTCCTCCTCCCAGCGCGGCGGCGCCGTCTCAAACCGGGGATCGCTCACCGTCATTGATTCCACGTTCACCGGCAACGCCGCGACCGACGGTAACGACCTGGCCCAGTCAGGGACCGAATGCGGCGGCGCGATCTACAACGCGTCCGGCAGCACGCTGGACGTCAGCCTGAGCACATTCGGTGGCCCGCTTGCGGGCAAAGGGAATACAGCTCAATGGGGCGGCGGCGCCATCTGTGTCGAAGGCGGCACGGCTGACGTCGAAACGAGCACCTTTACCATGAACCGGTCCATGCCCCCAACTGGCTTCGACTCAGGCGGAGGGGCGATCTACGCCGAAGTGGGAACTGTCGTAAGGGTCAAGACGAGTCTGTTTGAAGGCAATGAAGCAATGACGGGCGGCGCGATTCGCACCAATGCCACCACCTTCGACATCGAGAACAGCACGTTCTATGACAACGCGGCCATCAACGGCGGGGCGATGAACGTCCGCTCAGGTGCGGCGAAAGTCACGAACAGCACCTTCTCGCTCAACAGGGCCTCGGGTTTTGACGACTCACTCTCGCTTGAGTTTGCGGCCCTGGAGGTCTATAACACGATACTCGCCGGCTCAGATGGCGACAATTGCACGTTTGGCATCACCAATGGCGGCGGGAACCTGCACTGGCCGCTGAGCAGCGACTGTTTCGGCATCAAGGCCGATCCGAAGCTGGATGCTGTACCCGCGGGCAACGGCGGCCCGACAAAGACGATAGCGCTCCAGGCGAACAGCCCGGCGCTGGCCGCGGCCAGATCGGAAAAGTGCCTCGCCACCGACCAGCGGGGCGTGTCGCGACCCGTACCCTACCCCGAGACAATATGCGACATCGGCGCCTTCGAGTCCGACCTGGCGGCCGGGTCCAACACCCCACCAACGACGACGCTCGACGGCAGCCAGTCCTTCGAGCTAACGTTTGACTACGGCACGACCACGGTTGACTTCGAGCCCTTTTTCGCCGACAACCAGACCGCTCCGGCCGAACTGACCTACACAATTGAGAACGCCAGCAACAGCCAGGTCACGTTCGATAGCTGGTTGAACGACACAACGGCGGTGTTCGTCACCGGGGTTGCCTCTCCCGGCCCCGCCTCGACCGAATTCACGGTCCGCGGAACCGACCCGGGCAGTCTGTTCGCCGAAGGCACCTTCACCGTCTTCGTCAACTACCCGCCGACCATCACCCCGCCGGCCGACGTCAATGCGGCCGCCGGTGAGTCCGTTGGTCCGCTTGACTTCACGATCGCTGACCCCGACGGCGACAATCTGTGTGACAATGAGGAGGGTCCGTACCTCGACTTCTCGGCTGTGTCTTCTAACCAGTCTGTGATCCAGGACGGCTCGTTCAACTTTGGAGGCGACTGCGCCAACCGCACGATCAGTTTCACCACCGAGCCGGGAGCCAGCGGCACCGCCCAGGTGACGATCCAGATGGACTACAGCTGCCAGCGCGACTTCTGCCAGTACGGACTGCCCCTGGTGACCGCCAACTTCAATGTTACCGCTGGCGAGAATCAGCAGCGCGAAGATGCGACCCCGGTGACCGACAACACGCCGATCGTCGATCTCGCAGTCAACCCGACGGACCCGAACTGGTACACCATCCAGGTCCCTGACCCAGGCATGACCGTCACCGTCAACCTGGAGAGCACGGCCGATTACGACCTCCTCCTCTTCGCGCCTGAGATCGACGAAGAGAACGGGCAACTGCGCGACCTGGCTCAACTGACCAACATCGCCCAGCTGACCAACATCGCCCAGTTGACCAACATCGCCCAGCTGACCA
Organism: uncultured Ardenticatenaceae bacterium; assembly: GCA_964422535.1. GTDB lineage: Bacteria > Chloroflexota > Anaerolineae > Promineifilales > Promineifilaceae > Promineifilum. Next base: position 129,114 of record CAYRBP010000001.1, read on the forward strand.
ACATCGCCCAGCTGACCAACATCGGCGAACTGGTCGATCTGGCCCAGCTGACCAACATCGCCCAGCTGACCAACATCGCCCAGCTGACCAACATCGCCCAACTGACCAACATCGCCCAACTGACCAACATCGCGGACAGCGACGTCAAGGGCACGATGGTCGGCATATCGGCCAAGGACGGCCCGTCGACCGGCGACGGCGCGGAACGAATCGAACACAATGTCCACGAGTTGAACGGCCCGTACTACATCGGCGTCGTGCCGAGCGATCCGTCGGCCGTCGGCGTCGAGTTCACCCTTGAGGCCACGCTGGCGACAGACCCGAGCCTGAGCCTGGACAACATCGGGACGCCGGTCGAGATCGACTTCGACTCACCCGCCACCGACACCGACATCAAGACGCTCATCCTCTGGAACGAGCCGCGCCTGCGCGACGCCTTCCCCGGCGAGGAGACGGCGATCGATACGCTGGAAACGCAGCTCGAGGCGCTGGCGGTTGAGACCGACGGACTGCTGATCGACCTCGACGCCGTCCGCGACACCACCAACAACGACGCCGTGACCGAGGCCTATGCGCTGTGGGATGCCAACCTGACCAACCCGCAGGCAGCCAACTACGTCGCCCGGACGATCAAGGCCTGGCTGTACGACCAGGTCGCGTCGTACCCGAACCTGGAGAACATCGTCCTGGTCGGCGGCGACTCGCTGATACCATTCCGGCGCACGCCGGACTACACCCTGGTTGCCAACCAGCGCAACTACACGAAAGCGACAGGCGATCCGGCCATCCAGGCCGCATATGAGCAGCGCTACTTCCTGAGCGATGACTACTATGCCGCGCCGCTGCCGTTCGCATTCCAGGGCCGCGAGCTTTACCTGCCGCAGTACGCCCTCGGCCGCCTGGTCGAATCCCCGGCCGACATGTTGCAGGTCGTCAACGCCTATCTGGAAGGCGGCAGCACCCTCTCGCCGGATAATGCCCTGATCACCGGCTATGACTTCCTGATCGACCAGGGCACGGCCATTGACACCGAGCTCACGTCACGCGGCATCGCGACGACGCCGCTCGTCAACAACTCCTGGACAGGCCAGGACTTCCGCGACGAGGCGTTCGCCGAGCGGTACGACCTGATCTCGCTCAACTCGCACTTCGACCATGACCTGTTCTTCCCGAACGTTCGCGGCGATGATGTCGCCGCGACCGAACTTGACCAGGTTCCGGCAACCAATGTCGACTTCACCGGGACGCTTGTCTTCTCGGTCGGCTGCCAGTCAGGTCTGAACCTGGAACTGACGGGCGAGGACTGGGCACAGATGTGGGCCGGGCGCGGGGCGACCTACCTGGGCAACACCGGCTTCGGCTATGGTGACGCCGACCTGCTGGCCTACTCCGAGGCCCTGATGCTCAACTTCGTCGAGCACATCGCCTATAACCCCACGGGCACGCCCGCGGGCAATCCGAGCATCGGTGCGGCCATGTTGAAGGCCAAGCAGGACTACTACAACAGCATCCCGGGCGGCGCGCTCAGCATCTATGATGAAAAGGTGCTGGCCGAGATGACGCTCTACGGATTGCCGATGACGCAGGTCCAGCTGCCGCAACAGACGAACGTCGAGCCAAGTGGCCCGGTGGCCGCGCTTTCGACGCTTGGCGCCGCGGCCGTGGCGACGCCTTCGCTGGACAACGCGTTGGGCATCGCCGCCGCCACCCCGCAGAATCTGACCCTGACCTACGGCCCGGACGTGACCCTCTCGCGCGGCTCCTATCCGAAGCTGTCGAGCAGCAACGACCTGCAGTTGTCGATCGGCCGCCCGGTGTTGCCAAAGCTGACCATCGACCGCGACTCCACGTCCAACCTGCTGCACGGCGTCCTGATGGTCGGCGGCAACTTCACCGACAGCGCCGCAACGTACAACCCGGTCATCCTGAGCGGCATCTTTGAGAACGCCATCGATGAGACCGCCGGCGCCGAGAACAAATTCAACGTGCCTGAGTGGTACATGAAGCACCCGGTCAGCATCAACCGCTTCGTCGAGATCGGGCCGAACTTCCGTCAGCAGGTGGTGGTCGTCCCGGCGCAGTTCCTGGCCCAGACCAGCGGCAACGCGGAAACGCGCGGCATCATGCGCCGCTACACGTCGCTCGACCTGGTCATCTACGAGTCGCCCTTTGGAGACAACAACAACTCGAAGGACCTGGTCGCCCCATCGATCTGGCAGGTACTGGCCACGCCCGGCGCCAATAGCCTCAACTTCGAGGTCCTCGTTGACGACGAGGCCAGCGATGGTGGGACGGAAACGGGCGTGCAGCGCGTGGTCGTGCTCTACCGCCGCCTGAGCGACAACAGCTGGACGAAGGTAGAGCCGGCCTACAATTCGGGCCAGCACAAGGCCACGGCGACCGTCAGCGGCCTCGGCGCCGGCCAGTACGAGTACTTCGTACAGGTCGTCGACGGAGCGGGCAACGTCGCGCTGGCGATGGATCACGGCCGGTACTTCCAGGTCTCCGTCAGCGATGCCGAAGTCGAGGGCACCATCTACGTCAGCCCGACGTCCAAAGCCAAGATCGGCAGCGTCACCTACTTCGACAACGACATCCTGGCCTACACGCCGGGTGTCGGCTGGGCCCAGGCCTTCGACGGGTCCGACCTGAAAGTGAAGTCTGTCCGCAACCTGGCCTTCCTTCCCGGTGGATCGGGCGCCTTCCTGATGACGGTCGGGACGAAGAACACCCTGCCCGGACTGGCACGCCAGGCAAACCCGACCGACATCATCAAGTTCACGCCGGGGCCGACCAGCACGGGGACCGCCACGACGGGGACGTTCTCGCTCTACCTGACGGGCAGCCTGATCGGCCTGACGACCGGCACCGAAGCCATCGACGGCCTGGCCATCGACAGCAGCGGTGCGCTCTACATCAGCACGACCGGGAACGGCAGCGTGCCGTTGAGCGGCGGCGGCTCCCTCAGCTTCCAGGATGAGGATATCCTCAAGTTCGTGCCGACCGGCTTCGGCAGCGTCAGCAATGGCACCTGGTCGCTGTACCTTGATGGCACAACAACAGCGAACAGCCTGACGCAGAACCGGGAGGATATCAACGCCCTGTGGCTGGACAGCAATGGCGACATCTACCTGTCAACGCTCAGCGGATACGGCGTGGGTGGGGGTCTAACCGGCACGGGCGGGGAAGTCCTGATCTGCGGCGGTACGGGCGCGAACCGGACCTGCGACTACCGCGAGTTCTGGGACGCGGGCAAGCCGCCGTTCGACAAGGGCATCGACGCGCTCGATCTGGAGCAATAGCACCGACAGGCCGGTTCCGGTACGCGCGGCCGTTGCCGGTCCGCGGCCGGGCCAGGCAGCTCAATGACAACGAGAGGACCTGCGGAGGTCCTCTCGTTCGTTTTCAGGCCGCCCACGGCCGCAAGCGCGTCAGGCCGACTCGGGCAGCTGCGCCCGGAGACTGGTGGCCAACGCGAGGTCGATGGCCGCGTCCAGCCGCTCCAGGACCGGCACAGACCGCGTGAGCAGGCTCAACGACGTAGAGGCATCGCCCTTGTGAAGGGCGAGTTCAGCCCGCAGGAGAAGAGCCTGGGCGGTTCCGTATTCGTCCCGGACCTCCTCCAGCAGTTCGACCGCGCGCGTCAGGTACTGCTCGGCGTCAGACAGGTTGCCGGCCCGCAGGGCGATCTCCCCAGCGATCCGCAGCGCCTGGCCCTCTTCGCCCAGCATCGACATATCGCGCGCCAGTTGCGTCGAAAGCTCGGCTTCACGCGCGGCCGCATCCAGGTCACCCTGAACCAGCCGAGCCGAGGCGATGTGCCGGTGCATCTCGGGCAACAATTCGCGCACTTCGGCCAACTCGAAGAGCTCCTGGCTGGCGCGTAGTTGCTCCAGCGCCTGGTCCGCTTCGCCGCGGCGAACATGCGTCGCGCCGAGGTTGAGGTGCAGCGCACCGCGGACGAAGAGCGAGCCACCTAACTGCTCCTGCGCCGTCAGCGCCCGCCGGTATAGCCCCAGGGCGTCATCCAGCCGGCCCTGGTTCAGCGCGATGCCGCCGAGGTTGTTATCGACCAGCAGCCGATTGTAGACGTCGCCCAGCTGGGTGAAGATGTTGCCCGCCTGGCGGTAGTAGTCGGCCGCTTCTGTCCATTCGCCGCTGTTGAAGCAGGCGGTCGCCATCTGGTTCAGCGAGAGCGCCTGCCCCTGAAGGTTGCCGACGTCCTGGTACAGGCGCAAGGCTTCCTGGAAGTGCTCCACCGAGCGGGCCGAATGCCCGCGCAGGCGGGCGATCAGTCCCAGCAGATTGTGTGCCCGGGCGACGACGGACGCTTCATCCAGGTCTTCGGCCGCCAGGAGGCACGACTCGGCCTGGTCATGGGCCGTCTGGTAGTTGCCCTGACGCGCCTGGATGAGCCCGGTCAGCAGCCGCATCTCGACCGCCGCCGGCGTCACGCGCTCGCCCAGGGCATTCAGTCCGCGGTCGATCCACTCCAGCGCGGGCTGGTACTGCCCCTGCAACTCGTAGGCACGGGCGATCCAGCGGCAAGCCTGGGCCTGGGCATCCGGATCCGCGAGCTCCTCGGCCAGCGAGAGCGCCGTCCGCAGGTTTTCGCCCGCGGCCTCCAGTTGTCCCGTGTTGACTTGCAGCTCGCCCAGGGCCGCGTGGATCTCCTGGCGCTGGACGAGCGTATCCTCCAGCGGCAAGTGGGTAGCGCTCTGTGCGGCCTTGAGGTAGTGCTCGATGCTCTGCAGGTTGGCGAACAGCTGCTTGGACCGGCGGCCCGCCTGAAGCTGGTAGAGGAGAGCAAGCGCCCAGTCCTCACCCAGAAAGGCGTGGTAGGCGATCTGGTCTACGGAATCGGGAGCCTGCTGCTCGAGCGCGAGCGCCAGCGAACGGTGGAGCTCGCGCCGCTGGGTGTAAAGCAGCGTCTCATAGGCGACCTCTTGCGTGGCCTGCTGCCGGAAGGAGTAGACCGAGGAGACCCCGGTGGACGCCTGCCAGTCGTGCAGGATGAAGTCGCGCTGTTCCAGCATCTCCGCCTGTGACTCCAGGGCCACATCGGTCAGCTCGGCCGGATGGACCTGGGCCAGCAATCCGAGCTCGAACGTGTAACCGACGACGCTGGCAACCTTGAGCGTTGGTTTGTGCGTCTCCGGCAGCCGGTCGATGCGGGCCAGAATGATGCCATGGACCGAGTCGGGGATCCCCAGGCTGACAGCTCCCAGATCGGCGGCCTCGGCCAGCACCCACGTCCCCTGGTCCTGCACAAGGACGTTCGCCTGCCGCAGCGCCGCGATCATGCCGGCAGAGAGGATCCAGTGACCCTCATTTAGCTCGATCTGGCCGCTCTCGCGCAGGCTGTCGACCAGCTCGCGCGTGTAGAAGGGGTTGCCCTGCGACTTGGCGATGACCAGAGCACGCGCGAGCAGCGACATCGGCGCGCCTAGCAAGTGCTCGGCCACGGAGGCGATTGCTTCCGGCGGCAGTTCGCCCAGCTGGATGGCATGGTAATGCCTGAAGCGGGAGAGGTTCACTGATGCCGCTTCCGTTTCGCCGGCGGGGCGGCTGGCGATCAGCAGCATGACCGGGATATCCCCGAGCGCCTTGGCGACCGCCTCTGTCAGGGCTTGCGAGGCTTCGTCCATCCAGTGGGCGTTGTCGATCGCGATCAACACGGGCTGCGAGCGCGACCAGGTGCGCAGGATTTCAACCACCAGCGCCAGCAATGTCTCCTGGCGCTGTCGCGGTTCGAACGCGGCCGTGGTCGGATTGTCCGGGATGGGCAGACCAAAGAGGTCCCCCAGCAACGGCAGGCGGACCTGCCAGGTGGGATTCAGGGCGGAAAGGGTGCGGCCGATGGCGCTGACTTGCTCCTGGACCGCCGGGTCGTTCGAGTAATCACTCGCGGCGATGACCGGAAGCCCGAGAATCTGCCGCAAGATCTGCTGCCACGGGTAGTAGGCCGTTGACTGAGAAATGCGCTGGCACGCGCCTGTGCCCAGCTGAATACCGTTGGCCGTGGCGCGCTGCTGGAAGGCGCTTACGAGATGGCTCTTGCCGATGCCCGTTGGCCCCTCCAGCGAGACGATCTGGCCACGATAGGCCAGCACGCCGTCAAGCAGGCGCTCCAGCGACCTCAACTCAGCCTCGCGGCCGACCAATGGGGCCGAAAACTGGGCATCGTGCGTGTCGCTTTGTTCTACCTTGCCAAGCAGTTCAGCGACCGGGATGGGCTCCGCGCCGCCTTTGACGGTCATCAACCCCAGTTGATTGAACGCGTAGGTATGGGCGGTTCGGTCTGCGATGCGCCGGCGGACCAGAATCTGGCCCGGAAGGGCTTTGCCCATCAGGCGGGCCGCCATGTTGACTTCGTTGCCCATCACGCCGTAGGTATTGCGAACGCGCGCCCCGCACTGACCTGCCCAGACACGGCCGCGGCTGATGCCGATCTGCACGTCACAGATGTAGCCGCAGGCGGCCGGGGGCACGCGCAGTTCGAGCGCGGCCGCCACAGCCCGCTCGTCATCATCCCCGTGTGCCACGGGCGCGCCAAAACTGGCGTACAGGTAGCTGCCCTTGTCGCCAATGGTCAGCTGGATCAGGTAGCCCTCGTGTTTCGCCAGGACGCCCTGCAACCAGTGGATATAGGCATGGAGCTTCTCCCCCGCAGCCTCGTCGGCATCATAGTCGATGCCGCCAAACTTCAGGAAGAGCGCCACGCTGGGCCGCAGTTCGGCCAGGAAACGGCCGCTGCTCTTCAACCGCTCGTAGACCGGCGGCAGGACGAACGGCCGCACCTGCTCCTCTGTCAGGGCGGTAGCCGGTGACAGATCGTGCGGCCTGGGTTCCGGGTTATGGGACAACGACTCGACCACGGCAAAGCGCGCGCCGCTCCCCTCATCGACGCGCCACTCCCGGACGCGCACCACGTCGCCCAGCTGCCGGACCACACCCTCGCCAACGACAACGTCACCCTTCATGGCCATGTGCTCGGCCTGGGCGACCAGATCGAGCGTGCGGCCGGCGAGGACGTCAATCACCTGGATAGTCGGATCGCCGACGATGAAACGACGGGCATTTCCGACCGCTACCGCCACCTTGATGGCCAGGGTGATGGGCGTGCCGGCGGGCGTCAGGACGGTGGTGAACGGCCGCATCGCGGCCTGCATGGCCAGGGCGCAGGCGACGGCCCCGTGGCCGTCATCCCCATCCAGCCAGCAGGTGATGGAGTCCCCGGCGAAGCCCATCACGCTGCCGCCATAACGATACAGCTCGGCGATCAGTGCTTCATAGACCGGGTTGATCTGGTTGAGTACCTCCTCAGCGCCGCGCTGGACGCCAAGTTCCTGGGCAAGGGCGGCGGTCAGCGGCGTGAAACCGGAGATATCGGCGAAGAGGACTGCGCCATTGGTGCGATCGGGCAGATCCTGCCCCCTGGCCATGGCCAGGCGCCTGTCAATGGGGATGAATGCGTGCAACGCCTCCATATGCGGTCACTAAAGCGAGGCGGGCCGGCAGAAGTCACTGCCGGCCCGGCATCACCTATAGTATAGGCTCATTGGAGGCCAGTCGCAATCTAGCTGCGTTGGTTCACCGGGCGATCCCGTGCTGCCACAGCGAGCGAACGCTCGGCATCCGTAGCAGCGGGCGGGGCCGGACGTCCCCGACTGACCGGCAGGGCACCGCCGGGCGCGTCGTCGCCTGGCCCTTGCCCTTCATGCGTCCGCGTCCATCGCCCGTCAGGCGATATCACTTGCCCGGGGCATGACCAGCCAGAGGATCAGATAGAGGACCACACCACCGAGACCGAACAACGCCAGGATGACAAAGATGATCCGGACGAGCGTCGCGTCCACACCGAAGTACTGGGCCAGCCCGGCGCACACCCCGGCGATCATCCGGCCTTCTTCTAAACGCATCAATCGCTTTTCCATGTCGCTTTCTCCCATCGAGTGCAGTCTTTCATGCCGACCGCGGCTATGTCACACTACGCGCCGGAGGCACGAAAGGTTTCGCCGTCTCGCCGGAACGCGTAACCAAACGCGGCCACCTGGGTTTCTACACACGTCATGGACCGCGTTCCGCGGGCGCTTGACAATCCGGGACGCGGCCCTACAATTCGGGCGTACTGTCTGGGTATCGTGGCCTCGAGCCGGCAGCTCGCACCGTACGAATCATAAGCCGCCAGAGACAGACACGCGGCCGCGCCGCACTTAACTACTTTGCTGAAGGAGCAGCCATCAATGAGCGACACCGAGATAAGAGTTCGCCGGATTATCGTCGACCTGCTGGGCGTTGACGAAGATCAGATCGTCCCGGAAGCGCGTTTTCGCGAAGACCTGGAAGCTGATTCGTTGGACCTGGTGGAGTTGATCATGGCCTTTGAAGAGGAATTCGAGGGCGAGATCTCCGACGAAGAGGCACAAAAGATCACGACCGTCGGCGAAGCGGTCGATTACATCAACCGCACCATGCGCTAGACGGCGTTCTACCTCGCTGGCCGCCGCTGCCAGCGCCTGACCTTCGATGTCGCGCGGGCTGTTCGTATCGCCGGTTTCCGGCGAGCATTCGAGCGGCCCGCGCTTTTTTGTGCCTAGCGTGCCCCCGCAGGCCGGCTCATTGCCTGCATGGCGCACAGGACGGCAACCAGCGCGCCGCCCAGCAGATTCAGCCACACGCCAGGCCCGATCCCGACCGATTCCCGGAGGATTCCCTCGACGACGGGAAGGACGGCGAGGTACTGCCAGGTCGGCAACAACGCGGCCGCAGCGGCGACAATGGACGCCGCGATCCACGCCCAACGCGGCGTCGGGCCCGCGGGCAGAAGCCCGGCGGCGACGGCCACCACCGCCACGAGGCCAACCCCAACCAGCCGGGCCAGCCACTCGGACCTCGGTTCTCCGAGGATGGCCGCCACGGCCGGGAACGACAGCAGGCTGACGACCACGGCCAGCGCCCGCAGCCCCCAGGCCCTCGCGCCCCGGTGACCGATGCTCAGCAGGGCCAGGATGAGGCCCAGAGCGATCGGCGGCAGGTAGAACCAGTTGCGGGCTTGCCCCACCCCCAGAAACTTGATCCACTCGCCGATCTCGACGCCGATCAGACGAAGCCCGGCAGCAGGCCCGGGGAGCCAGACGGTCAGGTAACCGAGCAGGACGGCCGTCAGCCCGACGAACAACAGCGTTTCACCGGTCCGATCGTCGAAGCGCCTTGCGCTTGCCCGGCCGTTCATCGCTGTTCCTTGCGCCGTCGCTCAAGCCGCCATGCCCGGCGCTCCTCCCCCTCAGCGGCGAATCGTCGCTCGTCCTCTGTTTCCAGCAGCAAGCCCGGCACCGCCGCCGGGCGGCCCCGGTCGTCGAGCGCAACGTACACGATATAGGCTGTGTTGGTCGAGGTGACTTCGCCGGTCAGGACGTTCTCGGCCGCTACCGCCACCCGGGCCTCCATCGATGTGTGCCCGACCCAGGTCAATTCGGCGGTGACGGTCACGAGATCGCCCAGGTTGATCGGTGAATGGAACGTCATGGAGTCAACGGCCACGGTGACGACCGGCCGCCGGGCGTGCTTGGCAGCGGCCATGGCCCCCGCCTCGTCGCATAGCTTCATGATGATGCCGCCATGAACGTTGCCGTGGGTATTGGCCTCGACCACGCCCATCAACTGGGCCAGCGTCACGCGGGAGTCCGACACCCTACGCTCCATGTTCCGCATCCTCCGTCGATTCCCGGGCGAGGGTCAGGAGAAAGGTCTTGTCCGCCTCGCTCAGTTCAGCCGTCAACAGCAAGTCAGGCCGGCGCTGCCACGTGCGGCGCAGGGCTGCTTCCCGCCTCCAGCGTGCGATGCGGCCGGCATGGCCGGAGCGCAGCACTTCCGGCACGGCCCAGCCCCGGAAAACCTCTGGCCGGGTATAGTGCGGGCCTTCGAGCAAGCCCGAAGCGTGGCTGTCGGTCGCGGCCGCGCCTTCCGCGCCGAGCGCCCCGGGCAGCAGCCGGCCCACGGTGTCGATCAGCACCAGGGCCGGCAGTTCGCCACCCGTCAGTACATAGTCGCCGATGGAGATCTCATCATCGACCAGGTGCTCGCGGACGCGTTCGTCCACGCCCTCGTAACGCCCGCAGACCATCAACATCCACGGCGCGTGCGCGAGTTCGGCAGCGATCGCCTGGGTCAGCGTGCGGCCCTGCGGGGTCAGGAGCACGACCCGCGGCCGCGCACCTTCACCCAGCGCCAGCCGCCCATCGGCCAGGGCCGCATCGGCCGCCAGAAAGATCGGCTCAGGTTTCAGGACCATCCCGCCCCCGCCCCCGTAAGGCGGCTCATCCGTCACCCGGTGTCTGCCGGCCGCATGGTCACGGATGTTGTGAAGGTGGACCGACAGCAGGCCGCCCGCCAGCGCCCGGCCGAGGATACTCTCGTCCAGATAGGCGCTGAACATCTCAGGAAAGAGGGTCAATACGTCGATACGCATGGGATTAGGGTGGCGTTGTCTATACCTGAACGGGCAAGTATTGTCGCGCGCGCGGCGGTTGTCAAGCGCCGGCGGATCCGGCGAGCGACCGCCGCGTCCAGAGCGTCCGGCCGAGCGCATCATCCTTGACCGATGGGCCGTGACGCTCGACAATACGTTCCTCATGCGCATCCTCATTACCGGCGCCCGGGGGCAACTGGGGACAATGCTCCAGGCCGCCCTGCCCGACGCCGCGCTCACCCTGATCGACCTGCCCGAAGTCGACATCACGGACCGTCGCGCCCTGTTCGCCGTCGCTGACGAGGCCAGGCCGGAACTGGTCATTCATTGTGCGGCCTACACTGACGTGGACGGCTGCGCGCGCGACCCGGTGCTGGCCCACCGGGTCAACGCCTTCGGCACGCAGAATGTCGCCCTGGCCTGCCAGCGCCACGACGCGGCGATGGTCTACGTCAGCAGCAACGAGGTGTTCTCCGGGCGCGACCCCGGCGGCTACGAGGAGTGGATGCCCGTCGACCCGCCCAACGCCTACGGCCGTTCCAAGGCAGCGGGAGAAGCGCACGTGCGGGAACTGCTGCGCCGCTTCTACATTGTCCGCACGGCCTGGCTTTTCGCCCCCGGCGGCCGGAATTTCATCCACGCCATCCTGCGCCGCGCGCGCGAGACAGGCTGCGTGCGCGTGGTCACCGACGAGATCAGCAGCCCGACCTACGCCGCCGACCTGGCGGCCGCCATCGTCGCCCTCGTCGAAACGGGCCAGTACGGCACCTATCACCTGACCAACAGCGGGGCGTGCTCGCGCTGGGCGTTCGCGGACGAGATCCTGCGTCAGGCAGGGCTGGGCGACGTTGCCAACCTGCCGATCCTGAGCAGCGCCTTCTCCCGGCCATCCACGCCGCCGCCGTTCGGCATCATCCACAATCGCAACGGGGCGTCGCTCGGCATCACGCTGCGGCCCTGGCAGGAAGCCCTGGCCGACTACCTCGCCCGATACGACGCGCCTTGAACCCCGATGCCCCGACCGTCTCGGTCATCATCCCCCACTGGAATGGTCTCGCCCACCTGGAAGGCTGCCTGAACGCGCTTCGCCGCCAGGCGTTGCGCGACCATGAGGTCATCCTGGTCGACAATGGCTCAACCGACGGGTCGCAGGCGTATGTGCGCGAGCACTTCCCGGAGGTGCGATTGGTCGAGTTGGGCAAGAATCGCGGCTTCACCGGGGCGTGCATCGCCGGCTATGAGGTCTCGCGCGGCTCGGTCATCGCCCTGCTGAACAACGACACCGAGGCCGACCCAGGATGGCTGGCCGCTGCGGTAGACGCACTGGAGCGCCGTCCGGACGTCGGCATCGTCGCCGGCAAGATCCTGCTGTTCGACCAGCGCAACCGCTTCCACGCGGCCGGTGACTTCTACCGGATCGATGGCGTGCCCGGCAATCGGGGCATCTGGCAAGAGGACCGGGGCCAGTTCGACCGGGAAGAGGTCGTGTTCGGGGCCTGCGGCGCGGCGGCCGTCTATCGCCGCGCCATGCTGGACGAGATCGGGTTTCTCGACAATGCGTTCTACTTCTCCTGCGAAGACGTCGACCTTGCGTTCCGGGCCAACCTGGCCGGATGGAAGACCCTGTACGTGCCCTCGGCGATTGTCTACCACAAGCTGAAGGCGTCCGGCGGCAGTGGCGCCACCAGCAGCTATTACGACGGCCGCAATTTCCTGTACTTGATCTGGAAGAACTACCCGTCCGGGCTATTGCGCCGGAACTGGAAGACGATCATCCGGGCGCAACTGAGCATCAGCCACGACGCCTTGCGCGCCTGGCGCGGCGAAGCGGCGCGAGCGCGGCTCCGGGGTCAGGCGGCCGGGCTGCTGCTGGGCTACCGCATGCTGCCGGAGCGCCGCCGGATCATGTCCGCCCGCCGGCTTGATGACGCTTCCCTGACGGCCCGCCTGATGCCGGTTGACGGCCCCCCTTCGCGTGGTAACATACTAGACGGCTAGCCGCCGGCGCGGCTCCAGGTCCGCGAATGACGACGACACCGCTCCTCAGCCTGATCATCCCGGCCTATAACGAAGGGGAGCGTCTACCTGAGACGTTGCCTGGCGTCACGGCGTTTGTCCAGGCCCAACCCTTCGGCTGCGAAGTCATCATCGTCAACAACAACAGTACCGACAAAACGCGCCAGGTGGCGGAGTCCTTCGCCGCCCGGTTCCCGTTCATTCGCGTGGTCGATGAACCCCGACAGGGCAAGGGAGCGGCCGTCCACACCGGCATGCGCGCCGCGATGGGCGAGTACCTCTTCATGGCCGATGCCGATTTCTCGATGCCGGTCGAGGAGATCTCGAAGTTCCTTCCGCCCCAGTTGGGTGCCTATGACGTCGCCATCGGGAGCCGCGAAGCGCCGGGCGCCGTCCGGCACAACGAACCGGAGTATCGCCATCTGATGGGCCGCGTCTTCAACTTCTACGTCAAGGTGCTGGCCATCCCGACGCTCGAAGATACCCAGTGCGGCTTCAAGTGCTTCAAGCGCGACGTGGCGGCCGATGTACTGGACTACCAGACGATCGATGGCTGGGCGTTCGACGTGGAATTGCTCTTCATCGCGCTGCGCCGCGGCTACCGGGTCGTCGAGGTGCCGGTCAACTGGTACTACGGCGAGAACAGCCGTATCAACCCCATCCGCGACACCTACAGCATGATCCGCGAGGTACTGCGTATCCGCCTCAACGGCTGGCGGGGCGCCTATGATGGACCACGGCCGTCCAATGCCGTCGCGTCGAAACCCCACTGATCCCCCGCCCCTTTCGCGTGCACCGTCGTTCGAACCCGAACGCGACTTCGCGCGGCTCCTTGATCGGTCGGCCATCGCCGGCCTCGACGAAGCGGGCCGGGGCGCGCTGGCGGGGCCAGTGTTCGCCGCGGCCGTCATCCTGCCCTTCGCCGACGACAGCTGCCTGAAGCACCTAGCCGGCGTCAACGACTCCAAGCAACTCCCGGCGGCGGCGCGCGAGCGGCTCTTCCCGCTCATCTGCGAGACGGCCCTCGCTTATGGCATCGGGCGGGCCGAGGCGGCCGAGATCGACGCGATCGGCATCGTCCCTGCGACGCGCCTGGCCATGTCGCGAGCGCTGGAGCGGCTCGCATCACCTGCGGACGCATTGCTGGTGGACGGGACGCTCCGGCTGGACAGCCCGCTGGCACAGCGGTCGCTCGTCCGCGGCGACAGCCTGAGCCTCAGCATCGCTGCCGCTTCCGTCCTGGCCAAGGTCAGCCGGGATCGGGTGATGGTCGAACTGGACGGCCGCTTCCCGGGATATGGCTTCGCGGCGCACAAAGGATACGGCACGGCGCTGCATCTGCGCGCGCTGGCGCAGGCAGGGCCGTGCCGGGAACACCGCTTCTCCTTCGCGCCGCTCGCCGGGCGCGCCGGCAGCACCTAACGGCCGAACTTTGCCGCCAGCAACTCGACCAGCGTCGGCTTGCCGATCTCCTGCAGCTCATAGCGCACGCGCTGGCTGGGCTGGCGGATGGTGATCAGGCGCGCCAGATCGATCGGCGTGGCGACGATGACCATGTCAACGGGAGCGTTGTTGATCGTCTCTTCCAGGTCGGCGATCTGCTCGCTGCCATAGCCCATGGCCGGCAGGATAGGCCCGGTTCCGGGATACTTGCGGTAGGTGTCGGCGATGGTGCGAACGGCATACGGTCGTGGGTCTACGATTTCGACCGCGCCGAACTTCTGCGCGGCAACGACACCCGCACCGTACGCCATCTCGCCGTGAGTCAGCGTCGGACCGTCCTCGATCACCAGCACCCGTTTGCCGTGGATGGCGGCCGGGTCATCGACAAAGAGGGGTGAGGCCGCCCGGACCACGGCGGCCGACGGATTGACAGAGCGAACGTTTCGCTCGACTGCATTGATGTCGTCGTTCGATGCCGTGTCGATCTTGTTGATGATCGCTACGTCAGCCATCCGCAGGTTCGTCTCCCCGGGATGATAGCGCAACTCGTGGCCGGGCCGGTGCGGGTCGACGACGACGATGTGATAGTCGCTGGCATAAAACGGCACGTCGTTGTTGCCGCCATCCCAGATGATGATGTCGGCTTCCTGCTCGGCCTGGCGCAGGATGCCCTCATAGTCCACCCCCGCGTAGATGACCGCGTTCCGGTCGATGTACGGTTCGTATTCCTCGCGTTCCTCGATGGTGCAGTCGTGGCTCTCGAAATCCCCATATCCGGCAAAGCGTTGCACGGCCTGGGCCGCCAGGTCGCCATAGGGCATCGGATGGCGGACGGCAACAACCCGCCGGTAGCCAAGATCGTTCTTGAGGATGTCGAGGATGCGGCGGGATGTCTGGCTCTTGCCGCTGCCCGTCCGGACTGCGCCGACCGAGACGACCGGCTTGCTCGACTTGAGCATCGTCCGGCGCGGGCTGAGCAGGCGGAAGCCCGCGCCGGCAGCCAGGGCGCGTGACGCCATGTGCATGACATGCTCGTGCGAGACGTCAGAGTAGGAGAATACGACGTCATCAACCTCAAGATCGCGGATGAGATCCTCCAGCTCCGACTCCGGATGGATCGGCACCCCCTCCGGATACAACGGACCGGAGAGGGCAGGCGGATAGAGCCGTCCCTCGATGTTGGGGATCTGCGTCGCCGTGAAGGCGACGACGCGATAGCGATCGTCGTTGCGGAAAACGGTGTTGAAGTCGTGGAAGTCACGACCGGCCGCTCCGGCGATCAGTACGCGCTGTGGGTGTGGGAAACTCATGAGAAGGGTTCTCCTTGAAGATGGTTTGTGAGAATAATGGTCATCGCCTCGACGGCCTGCAGGATGGCCTGCGACACCGGCCCGCCCGCGGCCGGACCAACACCCGCATGCTAGCCCAACTCCGTGAATCCGTCATTGATCTTATGAAAAGTGATGCTATAATGCCTTCAGCGTTTGCATTACATAATATTACCGGCGCGAACGAGGTTGTTGCCGGTTTGCCCCTTTTCGACCAGCGTAGCGGTTAGAAAGGTCGTAACGGAATTCATCCCGCCTCACATGCTATCGGGGCGTGTCGCGGGCAAGACGTCTTCCGAAACTGGGAGTACAGGCCATGGAAGAGCATTTGCTCGCCTTCCTGCAATACCTGGAGCAAGAGTACCAATATTCCGAAAACACCGTTGCCGCGTACCGGAATGACCTGACCCAGTTTCTGGAGTATGTCGAGACCAGGAGCGGCTCCGCGCTGACTGATTGGTCGTCGATCTCTACGGACGTCATCGAAGACTATCTGGCGTTCATGAAGCATAAAGACCAGCCGTACGCGTCCTCGACCATTGCCCGCAAGATCGCGGCCATCAAGTCCTTTTTCAACTATCTGGCCGGTCAGGGCGTCATTGAGGCGAACCCGGCGCTGGAGATCGATTCGCCCAAAGTCAAGAAGCGGCTGCCGCAGACGTTGTCATTTGAGGAAGTGGAACGGTTGCTGGATGCGCCGGCCGAGGCCGACTCGCCGAAGAACCTGCGCGACCGGGCTCTGCTCAAAGTCCTTTACGCCACCGGTATGCGCGTCAGCGAAGTTGTCTCGCTCCAGCTTGAGGACGTCGATTTCGAGAATGAACTGATCCTGTCGCCCACCCGCCACGGTTCAACCCGCGCTATTCCGATTGACGAAGAGTCGCGTGCGCTGCTCTCCCGATACCTTGAGCGCGGCCGCCCGGAACTGGCCCGTGACCCGCACGAGCGATCGCTCTTTCTGAACCACCGGGGAGAGAAGCTGACTCGCCAGGGGTTGTGGCTGATCATCAAGGGCTATGCGCGCCAGGCGAACCTTGAAACCGAAGTGACGCCCCACACCCTGCGCCA
The DNA here is from genome assembly GCA_964422535.1 of uncultured Ardenticatenaceae bacterium. Classification (GTDB taxonomy): domain Bacteria; phylum Chloroflexota; class Anaerolineae; order Promineifilales; family Promineifilaceae; genus Promineifilum. The sequence continues at coordinate 145,440 of CAYRBP010000001.1, forward strand.
TAGTTTCGCCTCGCACCGGTTGAGCAAGGGTTCCAAGCTGGAGGATATCCAGCGCCTGCTCGGCCACGCCAACATCTCCACGACGCAGATATACGCCCAGCTTGAAGCTTCTGAAGACAGCGGCAATTGACGATGAGGCCCCCTGAACCGGGATGCTTCCGCTGCGGAAAAAACGTACAACAGACACAATGAGTATGAACGAATTTGTGACGCTAACGGAAATCAACGAAGCGGCCGACTTCATCCGCGGCCGCAGCAAGGTGCGCCCCGTGGTCGGCATCGTCCTGGGCTCCGGTCTGGGCGGCGTGGCCGAGGCCGTCCAGGACGCTGACGTCATATCAACAACCGAATTGCCGCATTGGCCCCAGTCAACCGTAGAGGGCCACGTCGGCCGGCTGGTGCTGGGCCAGCTCGAAGGACGGCCTGCGGTCGTCCTTCAGGGGCGGGTACACTATTATGAGGGCTACGGCATGGATCGCATCGTCTTCCCGATCCGTGTCATGCACGCGCTCGGCGTGGGCGTCCTCATCGTCACCAACGCCGCGGGTGGCTTGAACCCGGACTACCGCGCCGGCGACCTGATGCTGATCCGCGATCACCTCAACTTTCCGGGGATGGCGGGCAACAACCCGCTTCGCGGGCCGAACCATCCCTCGCTGGGACCGCGTTTCCCCGACATGAGCGCGCCGTACGATGCAGCACTGCGCGCGCTGGCCCACAACGTCGCGGCGAAGGCCGGGTTCAGCCTGCGAGAAGGGGTCTACGCTTACGTCGCCGGCCCCAGCTTCGAAACCCCGGCCGAGTTGCGCTTCCTGCGCATGGCCGGCGGCGACGCCGTGGGCATGTCAACCGCCTCCGAAGTGGTCACCGCCCGGCATAGTGGTGTCCGCGTCCTCGGCATCTCGAACATCAGCAACGTCGCCCTTGTGGACCCGATACCCGGCGTCGAGACCTCGCATGAAGAGGTTCTGGAGGCCGGTCGGCTGGCGGTGCCCCGGCTCATATCGGTCATCCGCGGCGTCGTTGCCGGTCTTGAGGCCTGACGCGACGGCAAGTCACTATCACAAGCGACAGGCTCCCATGACGATCAACGCCCTGCCTGACTGTACAGGTTCTTGAAACCTGCCCCGCCCCCGTCATGGAACGCATCTACCTGTTCTTCATCCGCAACGACGTCTGGATATATATCGTCTGCGCGCTCGGCCTGTTCTGGTACATCACCGAGTTCATCCGCGCCCAGGCCCGCTTGCGCCGCGCCATGTTCAGCCTGGAGCGCGAGACGGCGCTCCGCGTTCGTAACAATGCCCTGTCATTCATCCTGTTTCTGGGCGGTCTGGCGGGGTTTGTCTATTATGTCAACGCGCGCATCGCGCCGGACCTGCCGGCTGAACTCTTTATGCCACCCACCCCCACGCCCAACCTGTTCGCCACCCCGCTCCCCTCTCCATCGCCCATGGGCGGGCCGGCCGAGGAGACGGGGCCCGGGATCGCCCCTGTTCTCGCCCCCACGGTGACACTGCCCCCGGAACTGGGAGGCCCCGTGCCACCGACAACCGATCCGGCGGCCGTGCCGGGTGAGGTGACGCCGGAGGCCTTCGGCACGCCCTTCGCCGAATGCACCGACCGCTTGATGATCGCCGAACCGTTCAACGGCGCAGCTGTCCTGCCCTCCATCGTCTTTCGCGGCACGGCCGACACGGGCGAAAGCCACAGCTTCATCGTGGAACTGAACGGCCCGCAGACTTCCGGAGGCTGGGCCCCAATCGCCCAGCAATCATCGCCACAGCCGGTCATCAACGGCGATCTGGGCGCCGCCGATCTCAGCCAGTGGGCATCCGGCCCCTACCTTGTCCGGCTGCGCGCCATGGATAGGGCCGGTAGCGACGTCGGCTACTGCGTCATCCAGATCACCCTGGACAACGGTTAGGCGTCGCCGGCTCGCTCGTCCACGGGATAGTAGAAGCAGAGGAGGGTGTTGCCATAGCGGCGGCGGTCGTCCAGTTCCAGGCGGGCAAGCGGCAGGTCTTTGTATTCCAGCGGGTCGATCTGGACGACGATGACCCCGTTCTCGGCGACGAATCGGCCGGGTTCGGCGTCGAGGATGGCCATCACGTGCTGCCACAGGTCTTTGTACTGCGGCGGGGCGACGTAGACCACGTCGAATGGTGGGCCGCTATAGCCGCGCAGATAGGCAAAGGCATCGCTGCCGATGACCGTTGCATCAGCGGCAAGGCCCGTCGTAGCCAGGTTCTCTCGAACGGTGGCGACGGCCTGCCGGGCGTTGTCAACGAACACGGCATGGGCCGCGCCGCGGCTGAGCGCCTCGATCCCCACCTGTCCCGTCCCGGCAAAGAGATCGAGCCAGCGCTGGCCGTTGACATCGCCCAGGATGTTGAACAGGCTTTCCTTGACCCGATCCATGATCGGCCGGGTCGTATCGCCGGGCACCAGCTTCAGTTTGCGCCCTCTGGCGCTGCCGCTGATCACGCGTGCGGGCATGTCACTCCACAACGAAGCTAAAGAGCGGGACCGAGTCACCAATCTGCGAACCCGCCTCGTCAAAGATCGGCAGGCGCCAGCCTTCGGTCTGCACCCACATCCCTGCCTGGACGCGGTATGTCCCGGCCGGCAAGCCGGCCGGAAGCACAAGCCGGTGTTCATCGGGCACGTACCTGTCCAGCGGCCAGCGGTGGGTTGGAAAGTCGCCCGGGTTGAGCTTGTCGGACTGGGCAACGAGCGATCCACTCTCATCCAGGACGTGGACAAAGACCTGGTAGTCGATGTCGAGCGGCCGGAGAGCCTTCCAGAACAGCGTCAGTGGCAGGGTCTCACCCGCTGCCGCCTGTCCGGTCGCCGGCGCGTACCCTAGCAGCGCGATCTGGTCGCCGAGATTGGCCGTCTGCTGGACGGCCGGAAGGTCGAGCCTATCCCCGGTCGAGGCGTAGTGAAAGAGGCCGGCCGGGGCCAGCAGCGCCGCGCCGACCGTGATGCCAAGGGCGAGCGCCGGGATCGGCCATTCGCGCCGCCACTGGAGCGGTGCAAACAGGGGCTTCTGCCGGGAGCGCCGCAGCTGCCAGGCGACGACGACGGCCGCCACCAGCGAACCGAGAGCGATGGCCCAGCCGGCCGTGCGCGGCGGCGTCGAGCCAAAGCGCACCTCCACCACATGCTCGCCTTCGGGCACGATGACGACGATGAACCCCTCAGGGCTCGCCAGCTCGGTTTCGGCCGGCTGGCCGTCGACTGTCACCCGCCAGCCGGGAAAGTCGAACTGGTAGAGCCGCAGCCGGAACTGCTTCGGCGCCTCCACATAGTAGCGCGTCAGCAACGGCCGCACCGTTTCCGCGCGCACACTCGCCCCATCGGGCATCGCCTCGCGGTTGACGCGATCAGGCGGCAGGCCCTGGTAGAGCGGCGCCACGACCTCAGCCTTTCGCGGTGGGATGGTGACAACCGTAGCCGGGACGTAGTCAGACGTTGAGGTGGTACCCAGCCAGCGGCCGCTGTTTTCGATCTCGGACAGGCGCAGGGTGTTGACCTCGCCGAAGTCGGGCCAGGGCTGAGGCTGGCTGAGCGGCAGGGCAAACAGCATCGGCAGCGCGACGGCAAGGGCCGCCACCCACGCGCCCCCGCGCGTCTCATTCAACCGCGCGGCGCGCAGCAGCCCGTCCAGCCCGGCTCCGCCCAGGATGGCCAGGACGGCCGCCGCGGGTCCGAGCAAGCGCCAGGGAAACTGGAAATAGGGCATGAAGGGCAGGGCCTCCCAGATCGGCTCTGACCAGGGCAGCATCAGGAAGACGAGGACGGCCAGCGTCAGGGCATAGAACGACACCTGGCCGCGGCGGCGGACGCGGCCAATGACGAGCAGGACGATCCCCAGACCCCCGGCAAGCCACTGGGCGACGCCCAGGTTGAAGCGAAAGGGGGATTGCGTCGCGCCCCAGTCTGGCCTCAGCGACGGCCGGAGCATCTCGGCTAGAGAAAGGAAATGCGTTCGGAAGTCGTAGTTGTCGCCGTTCCCGAGCAGGGTCGTCAGGTTGACCGCGTCGCGCTCGAGGAAGACGGGGAGCCAGAAGAATGCGGCAAGGCCCAGTCCCAGCGCCATAGCCAGCACAGGCAGAAGGAGCCGGCGCGAGCGTTCAATCGGCTTTCCAGCGCGCCGGGCGCGCCACCCGGCCAGGCCTGCCTGCCAGACGGTCCAGGCGGCCAGCATGCCGAAGAAGAGCAGGCCCATCAGATTGTGAGTGAGGATGATCCCGGCGACCAGCAGGACGCTCGCCAGCCACGGCCCGGAACCCGGCCGGCGGCGAAGACGGTCGAGCGCCCACAGCGCCAGGGCAAAGACCGCGAAGCTGAAGGACTCCGGCGATACACCGCGCATGTGGGGGTCCACATAGTGGACGTAGGGAGCGTAGACAAAGAGCGACGCGGCCAGGTAGCCCGCCCAGCGCCCCCAGTTGTCACGGACGAAGCCGTACATGCCAATGCCGGCCAGCAGTAGCCCCGCGATGAAGACGAGCTTCGTCGCCCCAACGGGATCTATCTGCGGCATCAGTTCCGGGACAAGCGCCAGGTAATAGGTCAGCGGCGCGTAGTAGTTGAAGATGGGGTAGCCGTAGCCGTGATAGAAGTTCGGCGCCCATCGCGGGTAAAGCTCGCCCCCGCGCACCAGCCCGCTCAGCTCGTGAAGCCGGAAAACGTGCAGTTCGGCGTCGGTACCCTCAGGCAGGCTGGGGATGGTCAGGAAGGGCCATATCGCCAGCAGGCAGACCGCCAGGACGACAAGATACCCCCCTTCTAGACGTCGCAACCGCTGCCCCATGTCCATGACAACAAAAAGCGGAACGCGAGACCGGCGGCCCCACGTTCCGCGTCCTCGAATCGTTTCCAGCACGCACCGCCTTAGCGGGCGATCATCTCCACGATCTTGTCCGGGTTATCGGCCACACGCACACCGGCGGCGGTCAGTGCGGCGATCTTGCCCTCGGCCGTGCCGGCCTTGCCTTCGACAATGGCCCCGGCGTGGCCCATCCGCCGGCCGGGAGGCGCTGTGCGCCCGGCGATGAACGACGTCACAGGCTTGCTCATGTGATCGCGGATGTAAGCCGCCGCCTGCTCCTCGGCGTTGCCGCCGATCTCGCCGATCATGATCACCTGCTCCGTCTCCGGGTCGGCCTCGAACAGCTTCAGCACGTCGATGAAGTCCATGCCCTTGATCGGGTCGCCGCCGATGCCGACGCACGACGACTGGCCGATCCCGCGCTGCGAGAGCGCGAAGACGACTTCGTAGGTCAGTGTACCACTACGCGAAACCACGCCGACATTCCCCGGCCGCACGATGGAGCCGGGAATGATGCCGACCTTGGCCGGTCCGGGCGTGATCAGCCCCGGGCAGTTGGGGCCGATGAGCAACGTGCCCTGCCGGTCCAACTTGGCCCGGACATCGATCATCTGCAGCACGGGAATGTGCTCGGTCAGGCAAACGACCAGTGGGATGCCGGCATCGGACGCCTCAACCATCGCATCCGGGGCGAACCTGGCCGGGACGAAGATGATGCTGACATTGGCGCCGGTCTCTTCCACGGCCTGGCGGGCGGTGTCGAAAATGGGCACTTTCGCGCCTGCCTTGCCCTCAAACCACTGCCCGCCCTTGCCCGGCACCACGCCGCCAACGACATGGGTGCCGTAGTCCATCATTTGCAGGGTGTGGAACGTGCCTTCGCGACCTGTAATGCCCTGCACCAGGAGGCGTGTGTTTTTGTCAACCAGGATGCTCATGCTGACCTCCCGCTGGCCAGGTTTGCCGCCGCCACTGCTCGCTGTGCAGCCTCGGACAGGGTCGCCGCCGTGGCCATGTCGGCCTCGGCCAGCAGCGCCAGCCCTTCGGCCGCGTTGGTGCCGGCCAGTCGAACGACCATCGGCACGTCCGTTTCCACCTGTTCGAGCGCGCTCAGGATTCCCTTCGCCACCTCATCCCCGCGGGTGATCCCGCCAAAGATGTTGAACAACACCGCTTCGACCCGCGGGTCCGAGAGGATGAGCTTCAGCGCCGTCGCCACCTGGTCCGCTTTCGCTCCGCCGCCGATGTCGAGAAAATTGGCCGGCGCGCCGCCATAGAGCTTGATGATGTCCATGGTCGCCATCGCCAGGCCGGCGCCGTTGACCATGCAGCCGATGTTGCCGTCCAGCTGGATGAACGTGATCCCCGCTTCGCGCGCCTGGCGCTCGGACACCGGCTCTTCGTCGACATCGCGCATCTCGGCCAGCTCAGGGTGGAGCGACAGCGCGTTGTCATCGATCGACATCTTGCCGTCGAGCGCCAGCAGGCGGTTGTCTCCGGTGATGACGAGCGGGTTGATCTCGGTCAGTGAAGCATCGCAACCCTTGAAGCAGTCGTAGAGGTTCGAAACGATGCTGTGGAACTGCTTCCACTGGTCGCGCGGCAAGCCCATGGCGACCGCCAGAAAAGTCGTCTGGTAGCCGCGCACGCCCAACGCCGGGTCGATGTGGATGATGTGGATCTTCTCCGGTGTCTCATCGGCGACCTGTTCAATGTCCATGCCACCGGCGGCCGAGGCCATGACCATCGGCAGGCGTCGCGCCCGGTCGATCAAGACCGCCAGATACAACTCCTGGAGGATGCCCGGCGACTGCTCATCAACCAGTACCTTGCGGACCGTGAAGCCCTTGATGTCCATGCCGAGGATGGCTTCGGCCCGCTCGCGGGCCTCGGCGGCGGTATTGGCCAGTTTGATCCCACCCGCCTTGCCGCGGCCGCCTGTCAGCACCTGCGACTTGACCACCACCTTACCACCCAGTTCGGCAGCGATGCGCTCCGCCTCGGCCGGCGTCGAGGCGACGTCGCCAAGCGGGATGGGCACGCCATATTGCGCGAACAATCGTTTCGCCTGATATTCGTGTAAATTCACCTAACTCTCCTTGGCCGGTTGGGATGGGACGTGCAGGCTGGCAAGGACGTGAAGCCGCCGGTCGCACTGCTCCGCGAACTGGACGGTCGCCCCGTCGGGCGAGCCGTTGCTCCCAGGTTAAAGTGCCGGATTGGATTATACCACGGCCTCACCTGTGGTCTAACAGCCGCGCGCCGCCACCGAAACCCAGTGACGGCCGGGCCCGGCCGCTTCGCGCCATTCGGCTTGACGCGCCTGCCCCCACTGTCCCGGCGAAGAAAACACGATCGCCCAGGGTCTAGCGGTTGCGCTGGCGCATCAGTTCATAGGACAGGATCGCGGTCGCCGCCGCCGTGCCGAGTGACTGGTCGAACGCCCGGCCATACGGGATGCGCAGTCGCACGTCGGCCGCGGCAAGAAGCGACCGGCTGATGCCGCGCTTCTCGCCACCGATCACGAGCAAGAGCGGGCGCGCTAGGTCTACGTCGCGGGCGTCGACCGACTTCTCAGGCGTCGCGCAGCCAACCAGAAGCCCGCGGGCCCGGCAGGCGACAGCTGCCTCTTCAGGCGTTGCGGCAAGCGCCGTCGGCATGCGCTCCGTCGCCCCGGCCGAAGCGCGGGCGACGACGGCCGCGGCGCTGAGCCAGTTCCGCGGCTGCACGATCAGCCCGGTGATCCCGCACGCGTAGGCGGCGCGAACGGCCTGGCCGAAGTTGTACGGGTCTTCGACCCCATCCAGCATCAGGACAGCGGGGACCCCCGGCTGCTCCAGCAGCTCGTCGAGCGACAGCATACGCTTCGGTCCAACACGAGCCAGAATGCCCGAATGGGTTGCCAACCCGGACCGGGTTGCCATCCCGGCCCGGTTCGCCAGTTCGGCCGCCGGCAGTCGCCGGACGGTAGCGCCGGCCGCCGCGGCCGCTCGTTCCAGCCGGGCCACCGCACCGTCCATTCGCGCCGCGTCCACCAGCAGTTCGAGGATGTCGCGGCTGCCGGTTTCGACGGCCGCGCTGACCGCCACCGCGCCTTCCAGCCACATCTCGTCCGTCATAGCAGGCTCGCTCCACAAAACAAGAAGGCCAGAGCGGTCTCTGGCCTTCCCCGTTAAGGTACGATCACGGTCGGATGTCCGGCTCCCGGCGTTACTCGCCGCTCTCGGCCGTAGGCTCGACCTCAACCGGGACCGTCGGCAGGGCCGGGTCGGTTGGGGCGGCCGTCGGCGCCGCCAGGAACTTAGGGTCGAGCACCGGACTGCTCGGGATGCGCGTGCGCCAGGCCTCGGAGATCGTCAGGTTGGCAGCCAGTTGCTCGTCAAGAAACAACTGGAGCGCCTGTTGTTTGCGACTTTCCAGCTCGCCCGGCTGCAGTTCGCGCTCTTCGCGGCCGCTGACCATGACCACGTAGTAGGTCGTCGTGCCGTCGTCGTTTTGCACGGCGATGATGCCGCTTGGCTCGTTGAGGTCAAGCTCAAAGGCCTGTGCGGCTACTTCTTCGCCGATGCTCGTCTCCAGGTTTTCGCGCGTCCGCCACAGCAACTCGTAGGCGAAAGCCGGCGGCGATTCTTCGGCTTCGGCCGGTTCGGGCTGGCTGCGGATCGTGTTCCAGCTGGCCAGGAAGCCATCGGATTCGACCTGGGCCAGCACGCCGTTGGCGGCTTCCTCGGTTTCAGCCGAGATGACAAAGATACTGGCGTGTGGAGCCACGGTCGCGATCGCCTGCTCCTCGGCCAGGATGTCGGTCAGCTTGCTCCGGCAGAGCTGGTTGCGGACCGAGTCGCGGTAGGTCGCTTCGCTGATGCCGAGGTCCGTGAACTGGGTCAGCAAGCCACCGAACTCCTCGTCAAACGCCTCGCGGGAGACCGGCGTCGGTGTCGGGAAAGGCGTCGATGTCGGGCCCTCCGTGGGCGTCGGGAAGGCGGTCGCCGTCGGCACGACCTCGGTGATGACGGCGGTCGGGATGGGCGTCAATGACGGCGTCGGGATGGTCGTCTGCGTTGGTTCCGGAAGCGACGTCGGCGACGCGCCATCGAAGTAATTGAACACGCGACCGATTTCGGCATCGATCTCGGCCTCGGTGATCGTCACGCCGCGTTCCTCGAGCGCTGTGCAGGCGGCGATGTCGGCCGCCATCTGATCGATGGCGCTCTGGCCGAGCGTCTCAGGCTCCATGAGGTCAGTGATGACCTGTCCGCCGAATTGCTGGACGATGCCAACGTCGCCGCCAAACGCTTCGAGCTGGTTCTCCAAGAAGATGATTCGCTGGGCGCGGTCAAAGCGGACGCGGTCTTGCCATTCGCGGATGGTGATATTGCGATCGCCCACGGTCGCCACGGTACGGTTCGGCGTGATCACCAGCTCATTGATCAGCGCGACCGCGACGACGATGGCGATCAGGGTTAAGATGACGGCGATGGCGATGCGGATATTGCGTAGCTGGCGCTCGTGCTTGCGCTGGATCAGGATCTCCTTGCGCGAGAGCCGTTGTTGTTCGCCGTTTTCCGATGATTCCTGCGGTTTCTTGGCCATAGGGGTACCAACCAATCAGAGGATTGTGCCGGTCCTTATTCAGCCACGAACGGCAGGAGGGCGAGATGGCGGGCGCGCTTGATCTCACGGGCCAGGGCGCGCTGGTGCTTGGCGCACGTGCCCGTCTGGCGGCGCGGGCGAATGCGGCCGAACTCGTTGACATAACGGCTCAGCGTTTCGTGCTGCTTGTAGTCGATCTCGATCTTCTCCACGCAAAACGCGCAGATGCGACGGGTGCTGCGAAAACGGCGCTGCGGGCGGTTACCTGCTGCTTGCATCTTGTCTATCCTCACTTAGTCCGAAAGCACAAGCAAGTCTTGTGCGATCACTTCTGTCCGAAAATGCTTGCGGCCCTGAGAATCTTCCCAGCCGCGGGTTTGAAGGCGGCCCTCGATGTAGACTTGCTGGCCCCGAAGCAGGCTCGTGCGGCACAGTTCAGCCAGACTGCCCCAGGCAACGACATTGAACCACTCAGTCTCGTCATGTCGCTCACCTTCGGCCGTCGTCCAACTGCGTGACGTGGACACACTGAAAGACGCCACCGGCCGGCCGCTTGGCGTGTTTCGTACCTCAGGGTCCGCATCCAGCCAGCCGATGACCATTACTTTGTTCAAGCCTCGCTGGGTGGTCATGGCACAAGTCCCTCCGGGCGGTTACTCACCCTTGCGGATAACCAGGTAACGCAGAATGTTCTCGTTGTACCGGAATCCCTGCTCGACCTCACGCACCTGGGCCGGCTCGGCTTTCACTTCGTAGTGAACGTAATAGCCTTCCTGGTGCTTGTTGATCGTGTTCGCCAACTGGCGCTGGCCCCAGTGGTGAATGGTCAGGAAACCTTCCTTCTCACCGGGTACCAGTTGGTTGGCGACACGTTCGATCAGTTGGCCGCGCTCCTCCTCTTCCATGAGGGGCTGGAGCACGAGCGTCACTTCGTAATCACGCACGATGCTTTCTCCTTTTTCTCTTTCACGGTATGTGCTCTTGCGAGCCTGCCCCCGATCCGCGTTTGGGCACGTCCGGGAGCGAAAGCCGGGGAGTGGATCTGTCCATCGGGAGTTCCACTACCGGGCAACGATCCCCTAGTATAGCAGCCGATGAGCAAAAGGCAAGCGCTATGAGAGACGGATGGCATCAACGCGCCGGGGTCTTCATAATACCTGCTAATGCCGCAACGCCACACTCACATCGTCGGCCGGCTCCGGGCCGCCACCCTGCTCTGTCTCTTGCTGCTCTCGATCCTCCTGACGGGCCGGCCGCCGCACGCGGCCGCCCAGGGACAGACGAAGCTCGTCCTCGCCTTCTATTATTCGTGGTATTCGCCGGACTCGTTTGGCCCGGGCAAGACGCCCTTTCAGCCGGCCACAACCTATAGCTCGGCCGACGCCGGGACGATCAGCCGCCACGTCAGCCAGGCCCAGGCCGCCGGGATCGATGCGTTCGTCCAGAGCTGGTACGGACCGCAAACGGCCAACAACCAGACCGAGACCAATTTCGGCACGCTCCTCGGCATCGCCTCCGGTTCCGGGTTCAAGGCCGCGGTTGACTTCGAGACGGGCAGTCCCTTCTTTGCCGGCAACGACGACCGCATCGCCGCCCTCAGGGCATTGCTGGCGACCCACGCCAACCACCCGGCCTATCTGCGCGTGGACGGCAAGCCGGTGATCTTCTTCTGGGCCAACTGGCTGCTATCCCCGGCGGAGTGGACCGCGATCCGGGAGGCGGTTGACCCGGGGCGGACAAGCATCTGGATCGCCGAGGGCGGCCGAACCGAATACCTGGGCGTCTTCGACGGTCTCCACCTCTACAACACCGCCTGGTCCGCGTCCCCGGCAACGACAGCCGCGTCGTGGGCGGCGAACACGCGCGCGGCAGCGGCAACCTATGGCGCATACAAGTACTGGGTGGCAACCGCGATGCCCGGCTGGGACGATACGCTCCTCGGCCGTGGCGACGCCGCTTTCGTCCGCGACCGCAACGATGGTGCGTACTATCAGTCCAGTTTCTCCGGCGCGGCCGCCAGCGCGCCCGATATGGTGATCATCACCTCGTTCAATGAGTGGGCGGAAGGCTCCCAGATCGAACCCTCGCTGGAGCATGGCAACTTCTATCTCGATCTGACAGCCCAGATGTCGTCGGCCTACAAAGCCGGCACGCTGCCGATCATTGCCCCACCACCGCCGGCCCCGACAGCGCCGGCGGCAACTCCGGTCGCGGACACCCCGGCGACCCCGCTGCCTTCGGCGCCGACGATCGACCCGCTGGCGTCGCCCACACTGCCACCGCCAACGGCCGAGCCGCCGACAGCGACAGCCACAGCCACGCCTGTCGTCACCCCAACCGCCGGGCCTGACGGCCGTATCGTCTACACCGTCGCGCCGGGCGACACGCTGCTCACGATCGCCGACCGTTTCTCGTCGCGCTTGAGCGATCTCCTGGCTTACAACAACCTGTCGGGTTCCGAGATCCTCTCCGTCGGGGAGCCGCTGGTCGTCGGCTACGCTGTCTTTCCCGATGGCTCGCGGCCGCTGCCCGGCTTCCCGGAAGCGAAGGTCAAGGCGGATGGTCAGATCGTCCACGTGGTTAGCGCCGGTCAGACCGCGAGCGATATCGCCCTGACCTACGATCTGGCGCTCGAGGAGCTGTTTTCGCTGAATGGCCTTACGGGTGAGACGCTGCTCCAGATCGGGCAGGAATTGATTGTGGGACAGCAGCCGCTGCCCGAGGCGACCGGGGCTTCGATTGACGCCCCTGTCGACGCGGCGGCGACTGTGCCCGCGTCGTCGCCTGCGCTCGTCGAGCCCCTCGCGCCGGCTGCGCAGGAACCCGAACCGCCCGTTCAACCTACTGCCACAGTCACAGCCACAGCCACGCCGCCGGCCGCAACACCGGAAGCATCAAGCGTCCTGGCCCTCCGCGCCGCGCCACAGGTGGAACCGGCCGCGCCCGCGCAGGAAATCCGGTCGGAAAGCGATCCGCTGTCGCTGCTGCTGATGGGTCTGGGTGCGGCGGCTGCGGTCGCTGCCGTCCTGCTGCTGCTCAGGGCGCGCCGCTGACGAGTCCCTCTTAGCGGACCAGGGCCATGTCCAGCGCCTCGGCCAGCGTCCGGCAGGGAATGACTTCCATCCCGTCGCCGGCCGCCGCGGGCCCGCGCGAACGCGGCACGAGGCAGCGCTTGAAGCCCAGCTTGGCGGCCTCTTTCAGCCGCGCCTCCAGCTGGCTGACGGCGCGCAGTTCGCCACTGAGACCGACTTCACCGATGAAAGCCATGTCGGCATGAATCGGCTTGTCGCGGACGCTGCTGGCCGTCGCCAGCGCGATCGACAGGTCGGCCGCGGGCTCCCCAATCTGCAGACCGCCGATGACATTGACGAACACGTCCTTGTCAGCCAGGGGGATGTGGACCCGCCGGGTCAGCACGGCCGTCAGCAAGAGCAGGCGGTTGTAGTCAACGCCGTTCGCCGTCCGGCGAGGGTTGGCGAAGGTTGTCGCGCTTGCCAGCGCTTGAACTTCGACCAGGAGCGGGCGCGTTCCTTCCAGTGTAACCGCGATCGATGACCCCGGGGCATTGATCTGGCGCTCAGCCAGGAACGCCTCCGACGGGTTGGGGACCTCGATCATCCCCTGTTCGACCATCTCGAAGACGCCAACCTCGCTTGTGGCCCCAAAGCGGTTCTTGACGCTGCGCAGCAGGCGGTAGCGGTGAAACGGATCACCCTCGAGGTAGAGGACCGTATCGACAATGTGCTCCAGCACCCGCGGGCCGGCGATCGCGCCTTCCTTGGTCACGTGGCCGACAAGGACTATGATGACCCCGGTCTGCTTGGCGACTTCCTGGAAGCGGGCGGCGCATTCGCGTACCTGGCTGACGCTGCCCGCCGAAGAGGTCATGTCTTCGTTGTAGGTTGTCTGGATGCTGTCAACGATGACCATGACCGGCTTAACGGCCGCGATGTGGTCCATGATCGCCTGCAGGCTCGTTTCGGTGACGAGGTACAGGTGGTCGGCCTGAAGCTTGAGCCGGTCAGCGCGCATCTTGATCTGGCGGGCGCTTTCCTCCCCCGAAACGTAGAGCGTCGGCCCGTGGAGGTTGGCGACCATGCCGGCGATCTCCAGCAGGAGGGTGGACTTGCCGATGCCGGGATCGCCTCCGACGAGCACGAGCGAACCGGGGACCAATCCCCCGCCGAGCACCCGGGCGAACTCCGTCAGCGGCAAGCCCAGACGCTCCAGCCCATCGGCTTCGACTTCATGCAGCCGCAGAGGCCGCGACATGGCAGACGACGCGCCGCCGCGCTTCGCGGCCGAGGGTGTGTCGGGCTCGACGATCTGTTCGACCATCGTGTCGAACTCGCCGCATCGCGGGCAGCGTCCCATATAGGCGGGCGTGATGCGGCCGCACGCCTGACATACAAACTGCGTTTGCTTCTTGGCCATGGCCTGAAGTATACACACGTATGGAGACGGTTGCCCCAACGCCTGCAGCCACCGCGACGCCACAACCCGTCATTGTGCTACAATGTGTTAGGCACGCCGGGGCCGCCCGGCGCGGCCGTGCGAGTTTTCATGATTAACTGGCTGTCGCTCCTGTCAAACAGCGCATGGATCCTGGGACTGGCCGTCATCCTGGCCGCGATGAGCTACGTCTACTGGGAATCAACCCAGGCGAAACGGCCGTTTCGCGAAGGTCTCGGCTCGCCGGCCTTCCTGATGCCGTTCTATGGCGGCCTGATGCTGATCGGCCTCGGCCTCCTCGGGACGGGCGAGAGCGCGCTGGAGTACGTACTGGCCGCCCTTCTGGTCGCCGGCAGCGCCTTCGCGTTCGTTCGAAACTATCAGTCACGTGCCGAGGACAGGCGGTCGTCCTGAAGGCGGGGCAAGCGGGCAGTCCGGAGGTTGGGGAGTGCAAGGGAAACGGATAGCGACGATCCTGGCAGTGGGACTTATCGTCTGGATTGGACTTGTGGGCGCGCCCGTGGCGATCCGCGCTCAGGATGCCTATCCCCCGCCGCTGCCGACACCGACGGCCTCGAGCGCGGTCATCGGCCAGCCTGGCTACCCGGTCGCAACGGCCGATCCGTTTCTGGAGAACCTGGACGCCGCCGGAGCCAGCCCGGCCGTGGTCATACCCGACCAGCCGCCGCCCGCCGCAGCGCCCGATACGAGCGATGGCCTGCTGTTCCTCTGGACGGGATTCATCGCCGCCCTGCTTGTCTTCGCCACGGGCATCGTCGGCTCGCTGCTGCTGTTCACCCGGCGCAGCGAATGACGGGCGGAAGGCGCTATCCGAGGGGAGGGTCGTGACGGTTGAGTCGGAGCCACGCGCCGGCCGCATCCGGGTGACCGCCTGGCTGAACCTGGTGCTGGCGGTTGTGCTGGTGCTCGCGGGGCTGTGGTTCCTGTCGCGGCGCGTATCGCTGGCAGAGATTGGCCACGCCCTGGCAGACGCCAATCCCCTGCTTGCCGGCGCGGCATTCGGCGTCATGCTCCTGACCATTGCGCTCAAGGCGCTCCGCTGGCAGCTCATTCTGTCTCCCGCGCGCGGCGCCGGCAGAGCGAATGGCGTCCACTATTCGACCGCTTTCTGGGCGCTGGCGCTCGGCCAGTACGTCAACCTCATTGTGCCGTTTCTGCGCCTGGGTGAGATCGCCCGCATCTACGTCCTGAACCAGGAAGCGGCGGTCAACCCCGGCCGGGCCGCCGGCACGCTTGTCGTCGAAAAAGCGCTCGACCTGCTATTCTTTGGCCTGACCATCCTGTTTGTCCTGCCGTTCGTCGTCCTGCCGTCGTTCATCGGCCAGCCGGGCCCGGCCCTGCTGCTCGCTCCGCTCGCCCTGCTGATGACGCTCTACCTGTTGGCCTTCCGGACAGCCTGGGTCGAATCGCTCCTTCGACGCCTGACGCGGCCGCTGCCGGAGCGATTGGCCGTCCCGCTCCTGAGGCTGGGTCTGGCAGGACTGGACGGGCTTAGCGCCCTGCGCGACCCGCGTCTGTCGCTGGCCTTGCTGGGCCTGTCGCTGGCCATCGCCGCCCTCGGTGTGGTCCTGCCGTACCTGCTCTTCCCGGCGTTCGGCCTGAGCCTGACCTGGGTTGATGCCGCGCTCATCCACATCGTCGTCAGCATCGCTGTCGCTCCCCCCAGCACGCCGGTCAAGATCGGCGTCTTCAACGGCGCGGCCGCCTTCATGCTCTGGAGCGCCGGCGTGCGCGACGAGCCGACGCTGGCCGGCTATTCGATCCTCTTCTACCTCGCCGTCATCGGCCCGCAGGTCGTGCTGGGCCTGATCGCGTCGGTGCGCAGTCACTGGCGCTGGGGCGCGCCCGTGGAACTGGCCGCCCAGGGGCGATGAATCATGCCGCGCCTGACGGTCATCATCCCCGCCTACAACGCCGCGTCGACCGTCGCCGCCTGTGTTGGGGCCCTCAGCGAGCAAGCGGAACGCAACGACGCCGAGATCGTGGTGGTCGATGACGGATCGACCGATGAGACGGCCGATCGCGCGCGTGCCGCCGGCGCCCGAGTCATCCGTTGCGACCATCGCGGCACCGCCGCTGCCCGCAACACCGGCATTCAGGCAGCGCGCGGCGAGATCATCTGCTGTACCGACGCCGATTGCGTCCCCCGCCCCGACTGGCTGGAACAGATCGTCGTGCCGCTGGCCGATCCACAGATCGCTGCTGCGAAGGGTACCTACGTCACCCTGCAGCGGGCCCTGGTGGCCCGCTTTGTGCAGCTTGAATATGAGGACAAGTACGACCTGATGCGCGGCCGGCCGTCGATCGATTTCGTCGATACCTACTCGGCGGCCTACCGGCGCGATGCGCTGCTGGCGGTGGGCGGCTTCGACACGCACTTCACCTACGCCGAGGACCAGGAACTATCATTCCGGCTGGCGAAGGCCGGCCGGCACATGGTCTTCCAGCCGTCTGCAGTTGTCGCCCACCTGCACGCTTCGACCCTGCGCGCGTACATTCGCAAGAAGCTCCTGATCGGCTACTGGAAGGCGCAGGTCATGCGACGCCACCCGGAGCGGCTGGCGCGCGATTCGCATACCCCCCAGGTCATGAAGATCCAGATGGGCCTGAGCGGGCTTGTCATCGGCGCGGCCGGCCTGGCGGCCGTGGCTGGCCTGGCCGGACTTGATCTCGCCGGGCCGATGTCCGCCATCGCCGCGGCTCTCATCATGGTCTTTCTGTTCACGACGCTGCCGTTCGCGGTCAAGGCCTGGCGCAAGGACCGCGCGGTCGCGCTTGCCTCGCCGCCGCTCCTGTTTGTTCGCGCCGTGGCCCTGGCTGCCGGCTATGGTTGGGGGATCGTCCGCCCGGCGGCGATCGACTCCTGAGGCAACACGGGTGAGATTTCACGCGAGATACATGGCCGCGCGGCCCCCACACGTTACACTAAAGCGCGAGGGCCGGGCTATGTCTCATCCGCGTCCCATCAGTTGATATGCAACAAGCGCAACACGGCCGCTGGCTTCGCAGCGGCAGCGACAGCGGGCCTGCGACACTCGCGGGATGGAGAGCCGCGCTGGGGGCAGCCGCGCCGTTCCTCGCCGCCTCGGTCGCTTTCGCTCTCTACGTTGCCACGATCGCTCCCGACCTGAGTTGGGCCAATCGGGCGGCGGACGGCGGCGAACTCATCACTGCAGCCGTGACTCTCGGCGTGGCCCACCCGCCGGGTTATCCCCTCTACATCCTGGCCGGCAAGCTGTTCAGCGCGCTGCCGGTTGGCACGGTCGCTTTCCGGCTGAATCTCCTGTCAGCCGCCAGCCTATCGCTGGCAGTTTACCTTCTCGCCGTGACCGGTTCGCGGCTCAGCCCGGCGAAGGGAAAGCAGGCGGCCGCGGCCGCGGCGTTGCTCTTCGCCGTCACCCCGCTGGTCTGGGGCCAGGCGCTGGTTGCCGAGGTCTACGCGCTCAATGCGGCGCTGGTCGCGGCGACGCTTCTGCTCCTGCTGACAACGCGCCGGCCGGGTCTCAGTGGCTTCTTCCTCGGCCTGGCCGTGCTGGGCCATTCGACTTCACTCCTGCTGCTCCCGCTGGCGCTCTACAAGACGCCCCGCCGGCAGTGGCCTCGGTTCGCGGCAGCGATGGCCGCCGGTCTGGCTCCCGCGCTGCTACTTCCGTACTTTGCGGCCGGCGACAGCCCGGTCGTCTGGGGCGAGATCGCCTCGATCGCCGGCTGGTGGGACCATATCACCGCGGGCATCTACCGGGCCAACCTCGGACACTGGCCGCGATCGGCGCACTGGGAAGGGCTGCGGAGCGACCTGTCGGCGAACGTCCTGCCGGTTGTGCTGGTTGGCGCCGGCCTTTTTGTCGCGGCCCGGGCCGCGCGGCCATCGCCCGTCTTGCCGGCCGCAGTCCCGGCGACGCCCGCTGCCGCGCTCGTCTTCACGTTCGGGCTGTACGCGCTGTTCGCCCTGGCCTACGACACGCCGGATGCGGCCGTCCTGCTCATCCCCGGTCTGATGGTTCTGGCTTTGCTGCTGTCCGCGGCGCTCCCGAGACTCGGGATCAGCGCCCTGCTGGCCCCTGTGTTGCTGGCCGCTCTCTTCTACGGCCGGATGGACCTGAGCCACGACCGGGCGGTGCGCCCTGTGGCCGAAAGCCTGCTGCGCGACGCGCCCGCGGCGGCCGCCGTCCTGACCCCCGGCGACCGGACCATCTTCACCCTGTGGTACTTTCAGCATGTAGAGGGCCAACGACCTGATATCGTCCTGGTCGACCAAAACCTGTTCGCCTTTGACTGGTATCGCGATCGACTGGCGGCACTGAACCCCGGTCTGCTGGTGCCCCTGGCCGATGATCTGGACGCTTTCCGGGCGGCTAACGTCGGCAATAGGCCCATCTGCGAAGCGGTCCTGCGGCCGGCCGAGCCGCCGACCTACACTCTCACCTGCACGGACTGACACTTGAGCACGCGAACCCCACGCCCCCGGCATACCGCCTACCCTGAACCCGACCATCGCGCGCGCGAGCGCAACGCCGGCGGTGGTTCCCGGCTGGCGTGGATCCTGATCCTGTCCGGCCTGGCGCTGATAGCCCTGTGGCTCGCGGTCAAGACGATCCGCATCGCTGATGCGGCCAACTCGCTGATGCGCCTGCAGGCTGAGGCGGAGCAGCTGATGGCGGGTGGATTGATGGACGTCGACCTGAACGCGGCCGAGGCGCTGGTGCGCCGCTCGCGCGAAGACGTCGTCACCCTGCGCGATGAGCTGGCTCTTGTCCGGCCACTGGCCCCTGTGCTGGGCCGGCTGCCCCGCGTCGGGCCGCTGCTGGTGGCCGGGCCCCACTTGCTCGACATGGCTGACGGCGTGACCGAAGCGGCCGACCTGGCCGTGGGCAGCCTGAAGCCGGCGCTGTCGCTCGTCCAGCGACAGGACTTCGGCCTGGCCCAGATGGGAGAGCTTCTGCCGGTCATTTCGGCCGCCGAGCCTGAACTCGAGGCCGCCGGCAGGGCCCTTGAGCGAGCGGCGGCCGCCCGCAATGCGCTGGCCTCAACCGTCCCGGCCGACCAACTCCCCTGGCGCGTCCAGCAGTTGCTGACCCTGAGCGACGAGAATCTGCCGCTGGCCCGTCAGGGGCTGGCGCTGCTGCCGTCGCTGCCGGCGTTGCTCGGGCAGGACGGGCCGCGCCGCTACCTGATCATGGCCCAGAACGAAGACGAGCTGCGGTCTACGGGGGGGTTCCTGACCGGCGCGGGCCTGGTCACGGTGGAAAACGGCCGGATCACGGGGCTTGAGTTCCAGGACGCCAATGTCGTCGACAACTATCTGGAGAAACCCTACGACTTTCCACCCCAGCCGCTGTTTGACTTCATGTTGCTGGAGCTGCACCTCTTCCGGGACGCCAATTACTGGCCCGACTTCCCGACTTCGGCCAGGAAGGCGATGGACCTGTACGCCTATGGCCAGGACGTACCGCCACTGGATGGCGTCTTCGCCATTGACCAGGAGTTCTTGCGCCTACTGGTTGAGGTGGTCGGTTCCGTTCCGGTTGAGGGCACGAACGTTTCACTCAATTCGGGCAACTTGCTCGAGGCCCTGCGCTCGGCGCGCGACCCTGAAGAGGGTGAAGCGGTTGGTGAATGGGTCTCCGACCGCAAGGCTTTCCTTGCAGGTTTCGCTGTCTCGATCCGCAACCGCTTCGAGAGCGACTTCGGCTCGATCGACCCGGTCTATCTCATCCGCCAGCTGCAACGCGCGGCTGACACGCGGCACCTGCAAGTCTACCTGAACGACCCAGAAGCGATGGCGGCTTTCAGTGCGATGGGCTGGGACGGCCGCCTGCCCTCTGCGCCTCCCGGCGACCTGTGGGCAGTCGTCGACACCAACATGGGCTACAACAAGGTCAACATCTTTATCGAGCGCGCGTTCGATTATGAGGTCGATCTTTCGACGCCGGCTTCGCCGGTCGGGCTGTTGACGGTCCACTACCGCCACACCGGGCCTGCCCGGGACGAACCCTGTTACCAGGGGACGGAAGAGGAGTTCGAAACCGGGGCCGACTACCTCGCGACCGCCGACCAGTGTTACTGGAACTACGTGCGAGCCTACGTCCCGGCCGGCAGCGAGCTGATCGAATCGAGCCGCCACACCGTGCCGGGCGACGCCCTCTTCAGTGGCATGACCTGGGACAGCACGGCCCGGACCATTAGCGAGCAGCCGGGGCTGACCACGTTCGACAATTTCCTGCTCGTGCCGAGGGCCGGGCAGGTCGACACGTTCTTTCGCTATCGCCTGCCGGCCGGCATCGTCCAGGCAGACCCGGACGGCAGCCTTTATCAGTTGACTATCCACAAGCAGGCCGGCACGCGCCCGGAAGCGGTGCGGTTGGCGATCAAGGTGCCGCCGGGCGCGGTCGTGCGATCGGCCGTGCCGCAGCCTTCTGGTGTGGCGGCCAACACGCTCTACTACGAGTTCATGCTGGAGAGAAGCGAGACCATCACCGTTCGATACCGCTAGGCGGACGACGGCGCGCCCTGGAAGGCGCATGAAGGAGGGACCACGCCCATGTCCAAACGACCTGCTACCCTACTACTGCTGGCGGCCTTGATGGTCGCGACGCTGTTCGGCCGCCTGGGGGCCTCGGCCGTGTTGGGCCAGGACCCAACCATCCCGACCCGCACGCCGACGCCCGACCCGAATGCCCCAACGGCCACCAGTCCCGCGGCGCAGCCGACGGCCACCAAAGACGGCGACGACAATCCGCTCCCTCCGCCCGTCGCATCGGCTACGGCGACGTCGCCGGCCGGTGCCCTGCCGACAGCGACGGCAACGACCACCGGCGGTGTCGTGCCAAGCGCGACCCCGACGGGCACAGCATCTGCCACATTGCCGGCAACGGGTCCCGGCACCGGCCCTGCTGTCGGTCCCTCCGGGTGTGACGACACGCCCACCATCCGGGCGATCGGGCTGACCCTCGTCCACACCGGCCCCGGCGAAGACTACGCCGCGGTTGCGGAGTTGCAGCCGGACGAGACCCGGATCATTATCGGCCGGGCCGAGTTCGCGACGTGGTGGCAGATCCAGGTCACAGAGAGCCTGATCGGCTGGGTGGCGGACGACGATGTCGACGAGTTCGGCAACACCGGCCGCGTGCCGCTGGCTCCCCCGCCCGAGATCAACGGCCTGACGCCCACGCCGGGCCCCATCTGGCAGCCAACGGCCCTGCCCTTTGCCTGCACCGTCACGCCGACGCCAACGCCGACACTCACCCCGACGCCGACAGCCACGCCAACCGTGACGATCAGCCCGGAAGAGACAGCCGCGGCTGCGACAGTCGAAGCGGTGCTTCTGCGGCCAGAAGGTGAAGACGGCGGGACGGGCGGTTCGGCCAGCCTGCCCGGAAGCAGCGAGGGAACCGACGGCAAACGCCTGCCGGATGGCGCGGCCGCTTCTTCCCCATCCAACTGGCTCCTTCCGCTGGCCGGTATCGCGCTGGTTGGGGCCGGCATTCTCGTCGCTCTGCTGGCCCGCTCGCGCGGTGTGGACGGGGGCGGCAGTTCGACCGAGTAGCCGCGTCGCGGTCTATTCTGCCGGCTGAATCCTGAGGCCGTCGGGCAGGCTGAATGCCTCCGCGCCGTCCCGCGTGCGCAGGCGCTCTCCCGTCACCGGGTCGTAGAGCCCGACGGCGATGGTCGCCGGTCCGACGAGGGCCGGCGACCGCCAGGTCATCGTGTGGGGGTCGGTGATGAACTCGCCGCGGAGCCATTCGCTCGTCGGCCTTGAGCCGTTCGCCGGGATGCCGTCGTGCTGGCCGGCCAGCCGGCCGTCCGGCCCGATCAGGTGGGCGAAGACCGTGTAATCCGTTTCCCCCGCCTCGTCCAGGGACTCCCAGTACAGGACGATGGGGACCGGCTCCCCCTGGATGAACGCGGCCTGCGGCAGGTCGTAGCCGATGAGCCGGGCCACATCGCCGAAGATGACGTCCGTCGCGACCTGCGGCCGCGGGGGTGACATCTGGACGCTTTCGCCGCTGATGTCGACCTGGCCGAGAACGGCGCGACGGCCGCCAAGCACGACCACCAGCTCGGCCGCGCCGTCCGCGTCGGGCGGCACGCGCAAATCGCGCACCTCGCTGACGAGTTCACCCACGACCCACGCATCGGTCCCGTAGCGTCCCTGGGCGGGCCCATCATCGTTGACCGTCAATACGGTTCCCGCCTGCTCCAGCGAGAGGACCGGACGCAGATCAGGCAGGGGTTCTTCTGCGCGCCACCACAGCCGGGTCCGCACCGTCTGGCCCGGCCGGTAAGGGTCAGGGGGGAAGATAGCCCCAACCAGGGACAGGCCCTGCCCCATGTCGACCGCTTGAGGCCACAGCGGTGGCTCGCCGATGGCGTAGAGGTTCGGCAGGCCGGCAACCGGCGCGGCCAGCGCCAGCCGTCCGATCGGGATGGTCTTACCCTGCCGGCCGGCCGGGTCTTCGCTGACCTCCAGGGCGCGGATCGCGCCGTCATCGTCAGCATAGACGCCGGCCGCGAGTTCATACTCCAGCGGCGGTGTGCCGGCGGCCAGCGGCAACACGTGGTATGTGCGGACCGGCACGGCCACGGGCCAGAGGTCCGTCGGCCGCCCAGCGGTATCCAGCAGCAAGGTATCCACCTGGCCAAGACGCTCTCCGGTGACATCGCGCAGGACGAGCGACGAGGACAGGCGTTCGGCCGTCGCTTCAACCAGCTCCCAGCAGAGGGCGATGGCCGCGGCGCTGTTGGCCTCGGCCGCAGGCTCGACCCAGGCCGAGACGAGTCGCAGCGGCCCGAAGCGAGCGCCAACCGGCATCGCCTCACCCCCGGATGGCGGGCAGGCGGGAGATGCCTCAGGCGCGGCGGTGATGCGGTACTCGTATACCGCCAGATCACCGACGGGTTGCTTCCCGACCAGGACGCCCCGGCGTTCGAGTTCGAAGGGCAACCGCCCCTGCCAGTCTCGCGTCCCGCTAGCGTATTCGACGGTGAAGACGCGCGAGGGTGTGCAGGCATCGGCCGTGCACTCGAACGTGCCGGACAACGGCTCATCCGGGGCGCCCGTGTTCCAGCCGGGCATGGTGATCGGCGCCGGGCCGTCATATTCGAACGGTAGCGACCAGTCGGTATCGGGCACGATGATCAGGTCGCCGGCTGTGGCGACTGACTCGAGGTAGCCGGCCACGCCGCGCATGTCGGGCTTGGCGGCCCCGGGGTCGAAGAAGTACTGGCGCAGCCCCCACGCGCTGAGCAAGAGCAGGCAGGTCGCCAGAAGCAGGCCGAGGACACGCGACGCGACGCTGCGCGCAGGCAGAAGCAGGAGGGCCACCAGCGGAAAGAAGGCGATCGTGTACATCACCACATAGCGCGGGTGCGAAAAGGAGCGGACCGCCCAGACGACGAGGGCCGACACGAGCGGAACGGACCAAAGCGCGAGGGCCCGGGCGCGCGGCAGCCGCGAGCCGTCGCTGGCCGCGGCCCGGTAGACCAGAAGCGCGACCAGCAGGACGGCCGTCGCCCCCGACAGCCAGCGGACGATCGGCTCGCCCAGCGCGCCGGCCAGTCCGGTCAGCTGGAAGGCCCAGACCTGGGCGAACAGGAAGGGGAGCGGGACAGGCTCGGCGGTGAACGTGCCCGCATTCGCTTCGGCCTGGATGGCCGGCCAGTTCCCGACAACGGCAAGGAACCACGGCAGGCTGGCGGCCGCCACGGCCGCATGGGTCAGGGCCCAGGCCCAGAGCAGCCGGCGCTGTCCGCGCCGTGCATAGACGACAAGCCCCCACAGGCCGATGAACGCCACGCCAAACACGGCAATGTAGTGCAGGTGCAGGGCGGTCCATTCGACCAGGGCCAGCAGGACGAAGAGACGCGGCGCATCCTCGCGACGGACAAGGAGGCGCTCCGCGAGAAGGATCATGGCCAGGTAAGCCAGCGGCAGGAAGGCGTAGACGCGGATCTCCTGGCCGTAGATGACGGACAGGGGCGAAAGCACGACAAGGACAGCGGCGACCAGGGCCGTCCAGTAGCGGACGGCAGGGCGCGCCCGGTCGGCCATGACGCGGACGGTCGCAAACACCAGCGCGACCTGCAACAGGCTCGCAAACAGGCTGAACGAACGGCCGGTGAAGGGCGACACGCCAACTAGTGCCAGCCATCCTTTTAGGACGAGGAAGTAAAGCGGGGGATGGATGTTGTTCAGCCGGTCAAGGACGATCTCGCCCACGCCGGACGTCGCAAGGTGCAGGCTGATGCCCTCATCCCACCAGATACTCTGCGCATCCAGGCCGGCCACCCGCAACGCATATGCCGCCAGCAGCATCGCTACAAGCAAGGCAAGGCGGCGACCCTGATCACGGTGCATGATGGCTCCGGCCGCTATGGAACGGTGACGACGAGCGTCTCCGGCAGGATGATGCGGTCGGCTTCGATGACCAGGCCTTCCGCCGGGGCGCCGCTGACCGGCAAGCGGACCCCTTCTTCGGTGTCATACAACCCGAGGGCGATCCGGTAGGTGCCCGGCGCCAGCTCGACCGGCAGCGACATCGGCACGCGGTCGATGATGACCTGGCCCTCGGCCCAGATGTCGCTCGGCAGGCCACCTGGCCAGTGGTCGAACTGGGCCACGATGTCACCTGCTTCGTTCAGCAGGTGGACGAAGGCCGTGTAGACGCGGTCCGGCTCGCCGTCGGCCTGCCAGACAAGCGTAAGCTCGCTCGTCCCGCCGGGTTGGGTCTGCAACGGCTGAAGGCCGGCCGCGCGCAGGCGTATGTCGGGGCCAAAGGCTACATCCAGACCTGCGGCGGGCTCGGCCGGCAACTCGTACAACCGGTCAATGTTGTTGATCCGCAACCCACCGACCGGCGCGCGCTCGCCAAGCGGCATGCCGTCGGCCGCCAGCGGCATCGCGCTCAGCACATAGTCGCCGGGCGCCAGCGCCGGCGGCAGGGCAAGGCGATACTTCTCCTGGATCGTCTCGCCGGCGCGCCACTGTCCGGTGTCGTACCGGCTCAGCGGAACCGTGCCCAGATCAGTCGTTTCCCCACCGGCGGCGCGCAGCGTCCACGATACCTGCAGGCCCGCCGGCAGGTGGACCGGGCTGTGCCAGAAGAAGTCAACCGGCAGGTCGCTTCCCGCCAGCGCCTCCGGAGGTAACGCGCTGTGGCCCAGCAAGCGCAACGCGCCCGCCAGCCACGGCCGGTCATCGATGACGGGGATTTGCAGGCGGGTCACGGCATCCGGCGTCTCCGGAGGCAGGACGACCACCGTTCCCAGCGACACGTCCACGCCCCGGAACGTATCGCCGGTCCTCACCGGCAGCCGCCCGGCCGTCCGCTCGTCCACCACCGACGCCACGAGCTCATACTCGCCGGGCGGGATGCCCGGCGGCGTTTCCAGCGCGTAGCGAACCGGACCGGACGCGTCGTCGATCCAGTCCGGGGGGTGGAAGTAGACAGCGTCGAGCAACTCTGTCTCAATGCCCGTCCACGCGTTACCCGCCCGGTCCCGCAGGACCAGGCGCAGCAAAAAGTGTTCGTCGGCCGCCAGCGCCCGGAGCCGTCTCCACTCAACGATGGCTCGAACCGTCTCCTGGGCATAGCTGACGCCGGCGGCCTCAAGCGCCAGCTGGTCGCCAAAGAGGACCGGCGGGTCAAGCGCGGGCGGAGCGGTTCCCTCCGAAGGCGCCGGCACCTGACGATAGACCCACGCCTG
This sequence comes from uncultured Ardenticatenaceae bacterium, assembly GCA_964422535.1. Classification (GTDB taxonomy): domain Bacteria; phylum Chloroflexota; class Anaerolineae; order Promineifilales; family Promineifilaceae; genus Promineifilum. The sequence goes on from CAYRBP010000001.1 coordinate 171,052, forward strand.
GTCCAACCCGCCAAAACGAATGGTCTTCAGCAACGCCATGTCCATTGGCGGCCGGTCGCCCTGGACGCCCTGTATCTGCCGGCCGGTGATCGTTTGGATGACGTAATCGGCCGCGGACTGGCTGTCGACGCCTTCGACCAGAGTCTGCCCCGGGAAGAAGGGGGCAAGCGACGGGACCACGCCCGCCATCGCCCTGGCCCGCGAGGCGTCCGGCTGGGTCTCGGCCAACCAGCGGCCGCCGGCGCTGATGCCTTCGCCCCAGCCGACTGGCATGACGCGGGCAGCGGTGTAGGGGCCGCCAACCAACGGGTTGTAGGCCGACAGCGGATAGGCGGCGTGGAAAAGAAGGAAGAGGGCCTGAACGCCGACCAGCGCCGGCAGCGCCCAGCGCCGCCGTGTCGCCACCAGCCAGGGGACAAGGGCGACGGCCGCCAGCAGCAGGAGCGACGGGATGACCGGCAACATGTAACGGTCGAACTTCTTCGCCGCGGGCGTGATGGCGATCAGGAACAGCATAACCCAGGCGGCCAGTAACCAGGTCGCATGGCGATTGGACGGCGGGTTTGGCCCGCTCAGGGACCGGCGACGGACTGCCGCCAGCAGGCCGCGCAACGCAGGGAAAAGGGCTGCGGCGACCACCGGGCTGCTCCGCCAGAGCAGGGCCACCGGGTAGAACAGCGGGCCGTGATCGAAGGCAACCCGGCCGAGGAAGAACGTCGGCCTGAGCGCCTCTTCGATGTGCCGGCCGGCGTTGCTGGTCAGGGAGCGGGCAACATCCAGCGGGCCGGCCCAGATCGCCGGATAGACCAGCAAGGTGGCGGCAAAGGCCCCACCCCAGACAAGCCCGGCAAGCACCATGCGCTTGAGACGCTCGGCGATCGGCCCGGTCCCGACCAGCGCTTCAATGACCAGCGCCGCGGCCGTTACCGGCCCGAGCAGAAGTAACGGCGACTTGCTCAGGCCGGCCAGTGCGGCCAGCCCGCCCGCCAGCGCCAGCCAGCCGGGACGCGCGCGCGGGCCGTTCACAGGCCGCAACCCGACCGCGAGAGCCAGCAGGCTCAATGTGCCGAACGTCGCGCTGAGGCCGTCGACATGGAACAGCCCGGACAGGCCGGCTGTGAACGGGTCCAGGGCCAGGAGCAGCGCGCCAAAGACGGCGGTGGGGGTTCCCCACAGCTTTTGCGCCAGCAGGTAGACAAAGACGACGCCGGCAGCGTTCACGACAGCCACGGCCGTCCGGTCAGCCTCCAGGAACTGCGCCAGGCGCACGAACGCTTCGGTGTTGTCCGGCATCAGAAACGCCATGCGGGTGAGCCAATCGTATGACACACGCGCCGCGGGCGAGAAGGCCAATCGGGCGCTCGTCGCCAGCGTGCCCAGCCAGGTCGTGGTCACGCCGGGGTGGCCGGCGACGATCGTGTCTGCCCAGCGCCCGTCGAGGACGGCCTCGCGAAAGACGATCGACCGGTAGACCCAGATGAGTTCGTCCGGGGTGATGTAGCGATTGATGGCTGCCAGACGCGGCGCAAGGGCCAGAAAGAAGAGCAAAAACGGGAAGACACGAAGGGCCAAACGAGCGGAGCGACCGGCGGCCGTTTCAGAGGGAGCAAGCGCCGACGCGGCCATCACGCGACTTATACATTAGATTAGTCCTGTTGCCAAGAGCCTTAAACACAGTATAATCTCCACAAATTGGCGGCCCCATACCCATTCCGTTACAGGAGAGCCAGTCGGGGCACACAGGAATTTTAGCAACATGATGATGGACCCTGATTTTGGTGACGGCGACCACCCCATGAACTTCCTCTTGAACGAGGATGTTTATTTCCCCACAGCCGGAGAGATTCGACCTGGCCGCGTCGTGGCCCTTCGTAACAACGAGATACTGGTTGATATTGGCGCAAAGTCCGAGGGCGTGATCCCGAGCCAGGAGACCGCGACCTACGACTCCGCGACGCGCGAGCGTCTGCAGGAAGGCGAGGAGATCATGGTCTTCGTGGTCAACCCCGAGGACAACAGCGGCAACATCGTGCTCTCGTTCCGCCGCGCGGCCGAAGAACGCGACTGGGAATACGCGACCGAACTGATGCAGAATCAGGAAGTGCATGAATCTGAGATCGTCGGTTTCAACAAGGGTGGGCTTCTGGTGAGTGTCGGTCAGCTTCGCGGCTTTGTCCCGAACTCGCAACTCACGCGTAACCGTCTGCAGGACATTGACGCCGAAAACAAGCAGCGCTCGCTCCAGTCGCTCATCGGCCAGCCGATGATCGTCAAGGTGATCGAGGTCGACCGCCAGCGCAACCGCCTCATCCTGTCGGAGCAGGCCGCTTCGAGGGAGATCCGCCAGGCCAAGAAAAGTGAACTCCTTGCGTCGCTGCAGGAAGGGAACATTTATGAAGGCCAGGTCGTCAACCTGGCAGACTTCGGCGCGTTCGTTGACATCGGCGGTGTGGAAGGATTGGTCCATCTGTCCGAATTGAGCTGGAAACGCGTCCAGACGCCGTCCGACCTGCTCAAGAAAGGCGACCGCGTGCGTGTGCAGGTCCTGACGGTGGACCCTGAACGCCAGCGCGTTGCCCTGAGCATGAAGCGGCTGGAGCCCGATCCCTGGACGCGCATCGAGGAGATCTACCGGCCCGGTCAGTTGATCGAGGCGGAGATCACCCGCCTGACGAAATTCGGCGCGTTTGCCCGACTGGACGACGATTACCAGCTGGAGGGGTTGATCCACATCTCCGAGCTGTCGGAGGACCGGATCGAGCAGGCACGTGACGTTGTCAAGCCTGGAGACAAGATCACCGTCCGCATCATTCGACTCGATCCGAAACAGCGACAGGTTGGCCTGAGTCTGAGGCAAGTCGCCTCAGACAAGTTCATCGAAGCCGACCTTGCGATGCTGAACACGATGTAGTGGGTCGGCTGCGGCCGCCTGCTCCGTGTGGCTGATTGACTGAGGTACATTGCCGTGAACTCGAAGAATTGGGAACGATTTACCCAGCGCGCCCGCCGCGTGTTGAGCCTGGCCCAGGAAGAAGCTGAGCGGCTCAACCATAGCTATATCGGCAGCGAGCATGTCCTTATCGGCCTCCTGCTCGAGGAAGGCGGCGTCGCCGGGCGCGTTCTGCGCGAGTTGGGGCTGGAAGTGACGCGCGTCCAGGCCATGGTCGAACGCCTGTCGGGCGGCCAGGGGACCCGCACGCCCTTCACCAAGACGGAGCTTTCGCCCAGCACCAAGCGTATTCTTGAATATGCCGTCGAGGAAGCTCGGCGGATGGGACAGCATTACATCAGTACCGAGCACCTGCTTCTGGGGCTTGCTCGCCAGAACGAGGGTCTGGCACTCGACGTGCTGCGAAAGTTCGGCATCAGCGCCGAGCAAATTCGTCGCCAGACCCGGCGCATGTTAAAGGAAAGTCCAGTGGCTGCTACAGAATCATCTTCGCCCCAGGTGCCCCGACGGCAGCCGGCGAAGAAAGAGAAGAGTAAGACCCCATTGGTCGATCAGCTGGCAACCGATTTGACGGCGCTGGCACAGGAGTACGCGCTGGATCCCGTTATCGGCCGCGAGACCGAAATCGAACGCGTCATTCAGATCCTTGCCCGCCGCACGAAGAACAACCCGGCTTTGATCGGCCAGCCCGGTGTTGGCAAGACAGCGATTGTCGAGGGCCTGGCCCAGCGCATCGTCGACGGCCAGGTGCCGGAGTCGTTGCATAACAAGCGCGTCCTGCAGCTTGATGTCGGCAGCCTGGTGGCCGGCACCATGTATCGCGGCCAGTTCGAGGAACGCCTGAAGCGGGTGATCGAGGAGCTCAAGTCGAGCGACGCCATCCTCTTCATCGACGAGGTTCACATGCTCGTCGGGGCCGGTTCGGCCGGCAGTTCCGTCGACGCCGCCAACATTCTGAAGCCTTCGCTCGCCCGCGGCGAATTGCAGTGCATCGGCGCGACGACGCTCGACGAGTACCGCAAGTACATCGAGAGCGATGCTGCCCTGGAGCGCCGCTTCCAGCCGGTCCACGTCGATGAACCGTCGCCGGAAGAAGCCGTCCAGATCCTGAAGGGGATCAAGGGCGCCTATGAGCAGCACCATAACCTGTTCATCACCGATGAGGCCATCGAAGCGGCCGTCCAGCTCAGCACCCGCTATGTCACCGAGCGCTTCCTGCCCGACAAAGCGATCGACCTGATCGACGAGGGCGCGTCGCGCGTGCGGATGTACCGCGTGCAACAGCCGACCGACATCCGCGAGGCCTACGACAACCTGCGCGACCTGCGCGTCCAGCGCAACGAGGCGGTCGAAGCCGCCCGCTACGAAGACGCGGCGCGCATCCGCCAGCGCGAGGACGAGATCCAGCGCCAGCTCGACCAGTTGCGCGCCGGACGGACGGAAGTGGAAGAGTCGGCCATGCTGACCGCGTCGGACGTGGCCGAGGTCTTGTCGATGTGGACGGGCATACCCGTTTACCAGCTGACCGAAGAGGAATCGGCTCGCCTCCTGCGAATGGAGGAGGAGCTGAAGAAGAGCATCGTCGGCCAGCACGAAGCCATCGAGGGCATCTCGAAGGCCGTGCGGCGCGCTCGCGCCGGCCTGAAGGACCCGCGGCGGCCGATCGGCTCCTTCATCTTCCTCGGCCCCACCGGCGTCGGCAAGACCGAGCTGACCAAGGCGCTGGCTCGCTTCCTGTTTGGCAGCGAGGATGCCCTCGTCCAGCTCGACATGTCGGAGTTCATGGAGCGGCACAACATCGCCCGACTGGTTGGCTCGCCGCCCGGCTATGTCGGCTATGAAGACGCCGGCCAGTTGACCGAAGCGGTTCGCCGTCGCCCCTACTCCATCGTCGTCTTTGACGAGATCGAGAAGGCCCACCCCGAGGCGTTCAACCTGCTGCTGCAGATCATGGAGGAAGGTCATCTCTCCGACGCGAAGGGCCAGAAGGTTAACTTCCGCAACGCGATCATCATCATGACGTCCAACGTCGGGGCCGACACGATCAAGAAGGGGACCGGCCTGGGCTTCTCGATGCAGCGTGAAGCGTCCGCCGAAGCGGAAGCCAATTACCGCGACATGCAGAAGAAGCTGAATGAGCAGCTCAAGAAGCACTTCCGGCCCGAGTTCCTGAACCGCGTCGACAGTATCGTCGTCTTCCGCCAGTTGCAGCCCGAAGATATCCGCCAGATCGTGGATATCATCCTGGCCGACATCAGCAACCGGATGGACGAGCATGAGTTGACGCTGACCGCGACCGATGCCGCCAAGGATTGGCTGGGCACCCACGGCTACGACCCCGAGTACGGGGCCCGGCCGCTGCGCCGGCTGATACAGCGCACGGTCGAAGACAAGCTGTCAGACGCGGTGTTGTCCGGCGAGTTCGAATTCGGCGAGACGGTTCTGGTCGACGTGGCCGACGATGCGATCGTTCTGCGCCGCGCCGAAAAGACTGGCGAGCCAACTGACGAAGCGATGGAGCCGGCTGTCTAGCCCGCCCGCGCGAATACGCGAGTCCTGAACGGGGCCCCGGGAAACCAGGCCCCGTTTTTCATTCCTGCGGGTCGGTGGCGGCGGCCGCTTCACCTTCGCCGAGGAGTCTCGTCGACGCGCTGGCCAGCCCAACCATCATCCAGAAGAACGTCACGGCATGGTGGAACTCGGTGTTGAAGAGGTAGTGGTCGAAGATGCCGGCGACCAGCGCGCCCAGCAGCGCGCCGTGCAGCCCCAGCCAGACGGCGTCGTGGCGTTCGTTCAGCCGAGCCTCGGCCCGATGCAGGAAGGCAGAGCCGAAGACGGTCGCGATGACCGCGAAGAAGGCCCCCAGGCCGAAGAGCCCCATCGTCCCGGCGATGGTCAGGTAGACGCTGGCCACAGCCAGGTAGAGGTCCACGTCCGGGGAACCGGCAAACCCGACGCCAAACAGCGGGTAGCGGCCGATCAGACGCAGGGCATCCCGGTACTCGCCGAAGCGCATCTGCGTCGCCAGGTCGGCCCCCTGGAACCCCTCCACGAAGCGCCCGATGTAGCCCTGAGTCACCGGCAGGAACAGGAGCAGCAACCCGATAAGGGCCATGATCGGGATCAACCGGCGATACCGCGCCACCGCCAGCAGGGCCAGCCCGGCCACCAGGCCCAGCATCGCGCCGCGCGAGAAGGTCAGGATCAGGGCGACGAAGACCAGCCCGGCGATGAGCAGCGTCAGCCAGCGGCGAAACAGGGGCCGGCGCGTGACGACCTGTGGCGCGACCAGGGCGCCGACCATGAGCAGCAGGCCGCCGAGGGCGTTGGGATCGACCGAGGTGCCTATGGCGCGCTCCGCTAGCTCCGGGTTCTCCTCGATGTAGCGAATGACCCACCCGCCCGGATAGCCGAGGGCCTGGCCGTAGTTCAGCAGCGTGTTGGCCGTATCGTCGGGCATCAGCCACAAGGCGATGGCGATGAAGGCCGCGGCCGCGCCGGACAGCAGGATCGCCTGCACCAGCCGTTCCAGCCGGCGCCAGTCGCGGCAGTAGTCGACCACGACGATGACAAAGCCCAGGCTCAGCAGCAACTCGGCGAACTTGCGTAACAGGGTCGGCGTCAACGGGCCGTTGGCGAGACCGAAGATGAAGGCAAAGACGGCCACCAATATGAAGGCCACCAGTGGCAGCGTCACCGGGGCGGTGACGACCCGCCGCTGCCGGCCGGACGCGATGCCAACCAGCCAGACGAAGATGACCGCACCCAGGGCGAAATCGAGAAAGGTCGGCGTCAGGCCGATGTCCACAGGCAGGGTCGCGAACGGCAGCAGGCACACGACGGCGATGACGCCGAAGAAACCAAGCTCGATATTGCGCAGGACAAGAACGGCCGCCGCCCCGCCGAACAAGACGGCCGCGCCGGCGATTGGCCCGCCGAAGGCGAGCACAAGCCCGGCAACGACGGCCATCGCGCCCAGCAGAAATCCCAGCGCGAGCGGCGAAAGCGTCGGATCGACGCCATGTCGCCTGCCTGTCCGGGTGAGCGGTTGTGACGTGCGCGCCATCGTAAGCTAGTCTACCCGGATCGGGGTCAATGTGGCGAAGTCGTCGGTCAGGCGGCCGTCTTCGGTCACGCGCTGCAAGCGCTCGAAGCCGCCATCGGCTGTCTGGACGTAGAGGCCGACGATCAACGGATACGTTCCGGAGGGCGTCGCCGGGTTGATAGCCAGCGTCATGGGCCATGAGTAGGTCTCGCCATCGACCCACCGGGATGTCGGCACGGGCGGGGCCATGTCGGCCGCGGCATAGCGCGTCGTGTCCGGTCCGACGATCTGGGCAAAGAAGGTGTAGTCGTCAGGCAGCGGCCCGCCGGCGCGCCAGTAGGCGGTCAGGTCAACGATATCTCCGGGCCGGACGCGACGCGGCGCGACCATGAAACCGGACAGCGTCAGGTCGTGCTCGAAGCGCAGCGTGACCGGGTTGGGCACGTCCCCCACGGCCGACTCCAACTTGATCGTCGCCAGCCCGGCCGCGTCTCCGCCGCCAGTGGCCGGCAGGCGCTCGCCCGAGGCGAGGTCATACAGGCCGACGGCCAACTCCAGCGCAGCCGGGGCGACAGCCGCCGGCGGTATGCTCAGCACATATTCGTTCACAAGGCGATCGCCGGGTTCCAGCAACCGGGTCGCCACCAGCCCCTGCCCGGGGTACATGTCGCGCTGGGCGATCGGCTGGCCGAGCACGGGATCGTTCAGGTGGACAAAGACGCTCCAGTCACGGTCCATCGGGCTGAGGGCCTCCCACTCCAGCCGGACCCGGACCGACCCGCCCGGCAGGACGCGGTCGCGGTCAAAGTCGTAGGAGACCAGGCGCAGCGCGTCGCCAAAGGTGACGTCAGCCGTCCGGGAAAGCGGCCCGGCGGTTGTCGGGGGTTGATAGGCCGGGCGAATCCACACCCAGGGCGCGAGCGCGGCAATGACGAACATGAAACCTGCGACGGAGGCCAGCACGGCCGTGGCCGGACGGCGCGGCAGCCATCCCGCCAGACCGAGCGACATCAGGACCAGCAGCGGCGACAGGGCGGTGAAGACGAGCCGACCCTGGGACGACCAGGTGGTCGTTGCCCACTGGACCAGGCCGTAGACGACCGCGGCCGAGAAGAGCAGGCAGGCGATGAGAGCGAACCGGCGCTCGAACGGTCGAAGCAGCCGCGCAGGCGGGCGTTCGGTTGAGGCGCGGAAGGCCAGCCACTCCTCGCGTGCGACGCGAACGAGGTAGACCAGGAAGCCGATGACGCTCAACAGCATCAACCCGTTGAGGATCAGGTACGTCCAGCCGGCCATCGGCACGTTCACGCCGCCGAACAGCCCCCAGAACGACATCAGGAAGCCGCGCCGCTCGCCCCACAACTGGAGCAAGGAGGCCGGACGGGCCCGCTCGCCCAGCACGGCGATGAAGGCGTTCCAGCCGAGCCAGTCACCGTAAAGGACAATGTTTCGGTAGTACCACCAGCCGGCTATGACCAGGATCGGGACGGCGACCAGGAGAAGGGACAGGAGCAAACCGCCGGCGGCGGGCCACAGGCCGCGGGGAGAGACGGCGGCGCGGAGGCGCTGGGGATCGTCGGCGCTCCCCGGCTGCCCGGCCCAGGCCTGCCAGGCCGCCACAACGGCCGTGCCGAAGGCCATCGGCAGCAGGCCAAGCGTGCCCTCCTTGGTCAGGACCGCCAGACCGATGACCGCGCCCAGGGCCAGCCAGGCGACCGGCTTCGGGGCGCGGCCAGTATCCCGCCGCGCCGCCACGTTGCGTACCATGATCAGCAGCGCCAGCGAGGCCAGCGGGATGGCCAGGTTGTCGTTATTGACCGCGCCGCTGATGAACAGGAACATCGGCAGGAAGGCGTTGATCGCCGCTGCACCGAGGGCGATCTCCGGCCGATCCGGCGCGACCTCGCGGCCGAGGCGATAGGTCAGGTAGACAGTCACCGTACCGAGCAGGACGGAGAAGAGGCGGACGATGCGCACGGCCAGGAGTGTCCCCTGCCACGGGCTGGCAGCGGGATCGTGGATGGCCAGGTTGGTATTGCCGTCCGGCGTGATCACGCCGTTGTCGACGTGGGGATTGAGCCAGCGTGCCGTCTCCATGTCGCTCGTATCGACCCACCACGTCAGGGCCGCGCCGAGATAGTAGTAGAGCGGCGGCTGGCTGGCCTCCTGGTTCCAGGGCCCGGCCTGAGCCGGGTCGAAGACCTGCACCGGCAGCGGGTTGCCGTCGGCCAGGTGCCTGACCATCGGGTAGTGCCACAGCTCGTCTGACGCTTCAAAGGCGGGCGTGACCAGGGCATAGGTCACGCCCAGCACGAGATTGAGCAGCAGGATGAGCGCCAGCAGGCGCTGTTCGGCGGTGCGCGGCATGGTGGTCGGGAGTCTATGCCAAAGTGAGCGATTCGTCAGCGACGGCCGCCATTCGCTTCGGCTACGCTCGGGCTCAGGATCTCGGTGTAGAAATCGAGCGTCTGCGCGGCGATCCGGTCCCAGGTGAAGCGACCGGCCAGCTCGCTCGCGCCGGCGCCCAGCGCGTCGCGCAACGCCCCGTCAGAGGCCAGTCTGCGGACGGCCTCAGCCAGCGCGGCCGCATCCCCCGGCGGGATCAGGCGGACATTCTGCCCATCGATGAGCTCAGGCGTCGGCGAGGCCGGTGTCGTCGTGATCAGCGGCCGGCCGTGGGCCAGGGCCGCCATCAACGTCCCGCGCCGCAGAGACGCGCCGTCGCGGTAGGGCATCACCAGCATGTCGGCCGCGACGAGATAGGTGGAGACAACCGTCGGGGGCAGGAATCCCGTCCAGTGGACGCGGCCGATCAGGCCCAGCGACTCGGCGCGGGACTTCAGGCCATTGAGGAAGTCGGCATTATTCTCCCGGTCGCTGTCGCCCGTCTGCCCGCCGATGAAGACCAGGTGGTAGCGGGCGTCGAGCGCCGCCAGCGCATCGAGCAGGACATCCGCCCCCTTGCTCTCGTTCAGGAAGCCGAAGTAGCCAAGCAGGCAGTCGCCCTCACCCAGGTCCAGCGTTTGCCTCACCTCCGCCACTTCGAGGGGGTTGGGCATGTAGGCGTCGATGTTGCTGCCGATGGGGATGACACGCAGCGGGGCGCTCGTCCGCTCGCGCAGCGCGTCGGCATCGGCCTGGTTCGTCGCGATCACCCCGGCCGCGTGCCGGGCCATGAAGTGGACCGCATCCTCGCGCAGCCTGCCTGCCTTGGGGAAGAGGTAGGGCACGCGCAGGTCATGGTAGGTGACGATAGTCCTGGTCAGCCCCTTCATGCGCCACGGCAGAAAGTTGATGGCCGCTGTTTTCATGTTGTAGGCGGCCGCCTGATACTGGACGTTGACGATCTGCAGGTCAAAGCGTTCGATGATCGTCGCGATCGTCGCCAGCTCCGACCAGCGCCACCGATTGCCGCGCGGGTGCAGCCGGGCGTAGCCGAGGTCGAGAGGCTCAAACAGCTCGCTCGGCTTACGCGACGCGTCGGCCGGCCGCGCAAGCCGCGAGGTGATGATGTGGAGCTCATGGCCGAACGTCGACATCACCCGCGCCAGCTGCTCGGTAAACGCCCCCACCCCGCCCTCCATCGGCGGGAACTCGCCTGTCACCAACCCGATGCGCATGGAGGCTCAGTACCCCGCCGGACGAAGGCCCGAACGCAGGACTTCGACATAGGCTTGCACGCGTTGGCGTCGGAGCGGCCGCTGGTTGCCGAGCGCGCCCTTCATTGCCTCCAGCGCCAGTTGCCAGGCGTAACTCGCCAGCAGAAACAACCGCAGGAGGCCGGATGCCGCCCGGCCGTGGTACTTGCGGAAGTAGCGAAGTTTTGCCCGCTGGAAGTTGATATGCCGGGCGGTGACCGCTTGCTCGCTGCTCTTGCCGACGTGGTGGACCACCTGCGCCCGTGGCCAGTAGACGATGCGAAAGCCGGCGTCCTTGATCCGGCGGCACCAGTCGAGTTCTTCCGAGTACATGAAATAGGCTTCGTCCAGACCGCCGGCGCGCTCGACTGCGGCGCGAGGGGCCAGGATGGCCGCCCCGGTCAGCCAGTCCACCTCGGCCGGCGCATCATCGGGCAAGTCCTGCGCGTAGTAGCGCCGCAGGATGCCCTCCGGCGCAACCCTCTCCAGCCAGGTGCTTTCGAAGAAACCGGTCATCAGTGTCGGGAAGCGCCGCCTGGAGGACTGGACGCTGCCATCCGGATTGAGCAATTGCGGCCCCAGCGCGCCGATTCCCGGGTCGCGTTCGGCCTCGGCCACCAGGGCCGGCAGCGCGTCGCCCAGAACGCGCGTATCCGGGTTAAGCAGCATCACAAAGCGGCCGCTCGCCCGGGCCAGGCCGATGTTGTTGCCCTTCGGAAACCCTACATTGTCGTTGCGGGGGATGAGCACCACCTCCGGGAACTCGGCCGCGACCATTTCCGCGCTGCCGTCGGTCGACGCGCCGTCAACGACGATGGTCTGAACCGCAAGCGATCCCCGTCCGTTGCGGATCGAATCGAGACAGTCACGCAACAGGTCGCGGACGTTCCAGCTGACGATGACGATCGACAGGTCGATGGCCGGGTCAAGCGGGGGAAGGATCAGATCATCCTGCACGGTAGGCATCTCAGGCTTCAAGGCGCCCGGTCAGTCGAAACAGCCGGCGGGCGTTTTCGGTCGTGACGGCGGCCAGTTCGTCAGGCGACAGCCCGCGCTCCGCGGCGATGCGGGCCGCGACCAGGGCGACATGCACCGGCTCGTTGCGTTGCCCGCGGTGCGGATGCGGCGCAAGAAACGGCGCGTCGGTCTCGACGAGCAGGCGGTCTAGCGGCACGGCCGCTGCGATTTCCCGCAGCTCGTCGGCCTTCTTGTACGTCACCGGGCCGGTCACGCCGATATAGAAGCCGAGGGCCAGTGCCCTCTCGGCCGCGGCCCGGTCAGCCGAAAATGAGTGCAAGACGCCGGCGCGCGCTCGCCCGGCCAGGGGTGACTCGGCCAGCAGCCGCAGCACGTCCTCCGTCGCCTCGCGATTATGGATGATGACCGGTAGGTCGAGCTCGGCCGCGAGCAGGAGTTGGGCGCGCAGGGCGCGCTGCTGCGTCGCAGCCGGCGAACGGTCCCAGTGATAGTCAAGGCCGATCTCGCCGATGGCGACCACACCAGCCTCAGACGCCAGCGCGCTCAATTCGTCGAGCATGGCCTCATGCCATCCGGCGGTCGAATTCGGATGGACGCCGACAGCGGCATAGAGCCCCGTACGGCTCCGGGCGAGCGCCAGCACCGCGCGGGCATTGTCCAGGTCCAGGGCAGGGATGACGATAGCCTCGACGCCGGCCTCGGCCGCACGACCGATCACGCTGTCACGGTCGTCGTCGAAGCTTTCGAAGTCGAGATGGCAATGGGTGTCAACCAGCCGCGCGGGCATCACTCACCCCGGCGCGCGGCCGCTTCGGCCAGTTGGGCCAGGAACGAATCCGGCACCTGTACGGTGACGACCTCACCTTTCGCGCACAGCTCGCCGCCGGCATACAGGCGCACTTCGACCGTAACCTTGCGGCCTTTGATCTCGGTAGCGGTGGCCCGCAACTCCAGGGGGCCGCCGATCGGTGTTGGTCGCAGGTAGTCAACGTGGAGCGACGCGGTCAGGAAACGATACGCCGGTTCGGAACCGAGGGGCCGGCCCTCCGACCTGACGCTGGCGGCCGCGGCCGTGCCCGTCGCATGGCAGTCGATGAGCGACGCGATCAGCCCGCCATAGACATAGCCGGGAACCGCTGTGTGATACGGCCGCGGCTCGAAGCGGCACACGGCCTCATCCCCATGCCAGTAGCTCTTGATCTGCAGGCCGTCGGCGTTCAGGCGGCCGCAGCCGTAGCAGTGGCTCAGCTCGTCCGGATAGGTGTCCTGGAAGGCCAGTCTCCCGTCTGGGTCCATCAGCGCGCTCGCCTACTCCTTGAGGCCGGCGATACGCAGGCCGTCGTCGAGGATAGCCTGGACCCTGTCCCCATGGGTCGTCTCCGTGTAGACGCGGATGATCGGCTCGGTGCCGCTGAAGCGGATCAGCAGCCAGCCGCCGTCCTCCATGTGGAACTGGAAGCCGTCGATGGTCAGGATATCCGTCACTTTCAGGCCGCCGATGGTTGCCGGGCGCGCCGCGAGCACGCGGGCCTGGACTTCCTCGCGCCGCGAACGGTCGAAGGCGGTGTCAACCCGGTCATAGTAGTGCGGACCGACCCTGGCGAAAAGCCATTCGAGCAGCTCCGAGGGCTTCTTGCCCGTCTTGACCATCAGGTCAAGCAGGTAGAGACCGCCGAGGATGCCGTCACGCTCCGGCGCATGGCCGCGGAAGGCATAGCCGCCACTCTCCTCACCGCCGATCATCGCCCCGACTTCCATCATCTTGGGCGCGATGTACTTGAAGCCCACACCCGTCTCATGGACCGGCACGTCATAGAGCGCGCCCAGCTTGTTGAGCATCTTGGTCGTGGAGATGGTCTTCACGATCGGCCCGCGTTCCCCACGAATCTCAAGAAAGTAGTACCCGAGCAAGCCGAAGACGCGCAGCTGGTCGATGAAGTTCCCATTCTCATCGCCAAAACCGACCCGGTCAGCGTCGCCATCGCAGATGACGGCCGCGTCGGCGTCCAGCAGCGGCACGAAGCTCAGACCGTGGTCGACGTTCGGCGGAATAGGCTCCGGCCGCGACATGTGCGGGAAGATGGGGTTGCGCTCGTTGTGGACCTCGTGCACGACCGTCTTCCCGCCCTCGAGCAGGCGGGGAAACCAGCCGGAAGCGTTGCCCCACATGCAGTCTACCAGAACGGTATAGCCCGCATCCTTGATGCCTTCGATATCGACCAGCCGGTGCAGGAGCGCGATATAGGCGGGGGCCGGGTCAAAGCGCTCCACCAGCCCGGCGCGGAGGGCGTCGGCCAGCTTCATGGTCCTGGAACCACCGGGAGCAGGAATGGCCGCCTCGATTCGCTTCAGGTCTTCCGGGGGAATCGCGCCGCCGCGCTCGTCGCGGACCTTGAAGCCGCAGTCCACCGGCGGGTTGTGGCTGGCGGTGATGTTGATCGCCCCGCCGGCCTTCTTGTCGAGGACGGCGTAGGCGATGGCGGGGGTCGGCGTCGCGCCCTGAGTCAGCCAGACATGGATGCCGTTGGCGGCCATGACTTCGGCCGCCGTCGCGGCGAAGTGCTCGGCCTGGAAGCGCTGGTCATGGCCGATGACGATGCCCCTGGCGTCGAGTCCCCGCTCGATCATGAACGTGGCGAAGCCCTGCGTCACCCGGCGGACGTTCTCAAAGGTATAGTCATCGGCGATGCGGCCGCGCCAGCCATCGGTGCCAAATACGATGTCGCTCATTGTCGTTTGAATGCCTCCTGATGCTCCGCACAAAATGCTCCGCAGACCGGTGAAGGACGGCAGAGCCCGTGAAGTCCCTGGGGATGGCGACTGTCTCTAGAAGACCACCTCGCCCGACTGGGCCATCTTCAGGTCCGCTTCGACCATCATCTTCACGAGTTCCTGGAAGGTGACGGTGGGCTCCCAGCCCAGTTCGCGGCCGGCCTTGCTGGCGTCGCCCACCAGCAGGTCGACCTCAGCCGGGCGCATGAAACGCTCGTCCTGGACGACATAGTCATGCCAGTCCAGGTCGACATAGCCGAATGCCAGGTTGAGGAACTCCTCGACGGAGTGGGTCGAACCGGTGGCAACCACGTAGTCGGCCGGCTTGTCGCGCTGCAGCATCATCCACATGGCGCGCACGTAGTCTCCGGCAAAGCCCCAGTCGCGCCGGGCGTCAAGGTTGCCCAGCCGCAATTCGCCGGCCAGGCCGAGCTTGATCTTCGCCACCTGGTGGCTGATCTTGCGCGTGACGAATTCAAGCCCGCGTCGCGGGGACTCATGATTGAACAGGATACCGGAAGAGGCGTGCAGGTTGTAACTCTCGCGGTAGTTGACTGTGATCCAGTGGCCATAGACCTTGGCCACACCATATGGGCTGCGCGGGTAGAAGGGCGTCGACTCTTTCTGAGGCACATCCACCACTTTGCCGAACATCTCGCTGGAGCTTGCCTGGTACATGCGGATCCGGGGATCGACGATGCGGATCGCGTCCAGCACCCGCGTGACGCCCAGGCCGGTCACATCGCCCGTGAACACGGGCTGGTTCCACGACGTCTGGACGAACGATTGTGCGGCGAGGTTGTAGACTTCGTCCGGCCGGAACTCCTCCAGAATGTGGATGAGCGAGATCTGATCGCCCAGATCGCCCGGCACGAGCGTGATGCGGTCCTGGATATGGGCGATGCGGTGGAAGTTCAGCGTGCTCGTCCGGCGGACCATGCCGACGACTTCGTACCCCCGGTCGAGAAGAAACTCAGCCAGATAGGAGCCGTCTTGACCGGTGATGCCGGTGATAAATGCTTTTGGCATAGATGGTGTCTCTCAGGAAAAGGCTCGGCCGATCGCCGGCAGGCTCGTAGTATAGCCCATCGGCCGGGCCCGGTAAATATGGCGGCGATGACTATGCGTAGGGCGTGGGCCAGGCGAACGGCAAACACCCCTCTGGCGTACCCTGGCTATGCCCACAGGAAGGCGTATACGATGTGTGACTGGCGGCGGCGCAGGGCCAGCGGCAGGCTTCGCTCCATCCGGGCATAGCCCCCTAACCCCCACATCACGGCCGCCTCGAAGCGTCCCTGCGTCGCCTGCTCGCGCTGCTCATCTGAGCGGGTGATTCCCGGCGGAAAGGGCGGCATGTCGACGTAGCCCGCCTGGGCCTCGCCCCCGGCGACCAATCGCTGAAGTTCGGCCAGGGAAAGCCCAGATAGCCCGCTGCGCGTGGTATGGGCCGGGTTGTCGGCGTTGGGCGTGAAGAGCACCAGCCGGCCCGCGGAGTCTCGCAACCGCGCCACGTACCGCGCGCGCGCCGGCGGTTCGAGCCGTTGCAGGACTTCGGACGACAGCGCGAGATCATAGCCCGTCAGAGTCTTTCCCGGCGCGTCCGGGGGGCCGGCAACGATCGCCGGCCTCGGCAGCGGCCGCCCGTCCGGGGTCTTCACCCGGCCAACCACGTCTTCCAGCCTCGACAGCCGATCCGGTCGCTCGTCGACGACGGTCACCGCCGCGTCCCACTCGGCCGCCAGCAGCAGGAAGTCGAGGCTCAGCCCGTAGCGTTCCGGCAGCCCGGCAATGAGGACCGACCGCGGGGGCTGCTGGCCGGCCAGCCAGCGGGCCAGCCGCAGGCGCTTGGCGACGTACTCGTAAGCGGTCCCCATCCCCTCGCCTTCGGCCAGAGCCAGGGGGTAAAGGTCCCTGACGGTATACGGCGCGAGCGAAACGTTCATGGCAGGGAGCGTGGAGACCGGGCTCACGCCGGCTCATCCGACCCGGCCTCGTAGGTCATCACCGGACGGTAGACGCAGCGGCAGTGGCTGCCCCTGTCGCAGGCCGGCAGCGGCACCCGGGGCGCTTCGTCAGGATCGTAGACAGCGCCTGGGTCGAGCGCCTTGCAGGCCGCACACCCGTCAGCGTCAATGTCGATGCGCACGCCGACGATGGAACCCCTGGCCTTCATGCCCAGTTTGTAGGCAGCCAGTGTCTTCTCGGCGTAGTTGGGTGCTTTCTCCATGTCGCGATGGAAGTCCTTCAGCCAGTCAAACGGCATGTTGTCTCTCCCGTTGTCTCAGACGCGACACCAATCTCGGAACGCCTCAAAGCGTTTGTCGCCCACGCCCGGCACGCGGTGCAGGTCATCGATGCTGGTGAAAGGGCGGTGGTCAATGATGGCTTTGGCCAGGCTGGGCCCGATGGCCGGCAGCAGCGAGAGCTGCGTCTGGGTCGCCGTGTTCAGGTTGATGCGGATATCATCGACGGCCGTTTCGATATCGAACGGGCCGAACCAGGCCGTGTAAAGCTCCGGCCGTTCTTCGCTCAACCGGCTCAACAGCTCCGGCACCCGGCCACGGCGCTGGCAGAAGCCCAGCAGCTGGATCGCCTTCCGGCCCTTGCTCGCCTCGGCCGGAAAGTCATTGAACACCTCGTGGAAATGGTCGAAGCAGAAGCGTGTCAGCTCGGCATCGTCGTAGTGATCGACGATGAATTTGCGGATGGTGGCGAGGTTGGCTTCCTTGACCATGGGCGGCCTTCTAGAATTGTCAGGGAACGGGCACCGTCGCGTCGGCCGCCGGTTGGCCGACGACCGGGATGTCGCCCGGAGCGATGACCTTCGTCGTCACCCGGGACATCGTCGGAATGTCCATCAGCATGTTGGTATAGGAGGCATTGGCCAGCGGGCAATGGCACTCCTTCGCGGCAATACTCCGGCGCACCTCGCGGATCCGTTCACCGAACCAGATCTCCTTGAAATCATAGTTGTGGTCGCGTAGGTTGCCCAGGTTGTCCGCCCGAACACAGCAGGGCCAGATCGTCCCGTCAGCGTAGATCTGGGCGCTGGCCCAGCCCGCGTAGCAGTCGATGACCTGGTCTTCCTCTTCAAGGATACGCTTGACCAGCTTGTAGTACTCGACCCGGAACGCCTCGGTGATCCGGGCCACCCCCGAGTACCGCTTGCTCTCGACATAGGCGATCAGCCGGTTGATGGCCGCCTCGTAGTCTTCCCGGTCAGGCGTGATCGGCAGTCCGACCGTGTCAAGTTCGACGCGCGGTTCAGCAATCTCGGTGATGAACTGATCCGCGCCCGATTGATCGGCATAAGCGATCAGCTCATCCAGGTGGCCCACGCTGAAGACCGACACGACGGAGTGAATGCCGATGTTGAGGTTGGGCAGACGCTTCTTCAGCTCCAGCAATTGTTTGAGGCGCTCCTCGAAGCGCGCGAAGTTGCCGGGCACGCCGCGGATGTAGTCGTGCTTCTCGCCGACGCCGTCGAGCGACAGGTTGATGATCAGCTGGCTCTCCGGGCAAGATGACGCGATGCGCTCTACCTTGTCCGGGATCGTGCTGAGGATGCTATTGGTCGGGATGTTGATGATGCCGGGCCGGCAGTGGTGATAGGCCAGCTGGGCAAGTTCGACGATATGGCGGAACATGAACGGTTCACCACCGCTGATGGTGAACCAGTAAGGCGCGCGGCCGAGGGAAGCCAGGACCTTATCCCACTCGTCGAGGGTCAGTTCGTTCTCCCGCTTCATCCAGATATTGCAGGTCAGGCAGCGGGAGTTGCAGTTGGGCGATGGTGAGAGGGTGATGTTAAGCGGCAGCATCTTCGGCCAGCCGAAACGGCGGTAGAGCCGAAAGAGGGGCACGCGGGCCAACACCCCGGGCATGGAATTCAAGGTAACTTCAGCTCCTTGGTCGTTGTGGCGATCTCCCAGACGGTGTGACTGCGCCTGGCCTTGTAGTCCTTCCGGCCGAGGTAACGGCCGTAGATCTCGAGCGCGACGACGCGCCACGTCCAGAAAAACTGCTTCGGCCGCCAGTCGAGGTGCTTCAGCAGCAGGCCCAGCACCTTCGTGCCGCTCATCGTGCTGACGGAGTAGCCAAGCTGGTCGCGCACCTCCAGATGGCCGGCATAGATGCGCCGGCGCTGGCGCAGGAAGTCCTCAGTCGTCTCCGGGCCTTTGTTATACACGACCGCTTCCGGCACATAGCGCACCTGGTAGCCCTGGCCGCGGACCAGCGGTTCGACACTGGCCTCATCGACGGCCGTGTACGGCGGGATGCGGGTGAAGATGCGTCGGAAGGCGATCAGCTCCCCCGCCTTGAAGCCGACGAGGTTCATCTCATGGTGGAGGTCCCACAGCAGGTGGGCAGCGAAACCCATGAATGTCTCTGGATCGTTGACCGGCTCCGGCCGGCTGGCGGTCATGCCAAGTTCCGGGTCGGCGAAAGGGGCAACCAGGTGCTCGACAGCATCCTCTGCCGGCAGCAGGTCGGCGCTGCTCAACACAAGTATGTCCCGCCCCGCCGAACGGATGAACAGGTTCATGGCCGACGCCTTGCCCTCGCGGCGAGGCTGGGAAAGAAGGCAAATTCGCGCGTCGCTTTCGGCAGCCTGGCGCACGGCCGCTTCCGTCCCGTCGGTGCAGCCACTGGCGACGACGATGATTTCGTCGATCACCACCTGGCTCAGGCGCTGCTCCTGCAGGCGCTGTAGCAAGCGGCCGATATTGGCTTCCTCATTGTGGGCCATGATGCCCACCGAACAGTGGAGTTGGTTCATCGGGTCCGGTACGCGCATGCCCGCACGCGGGAAGGCGGCGGACACCGGTAAGGGAGTATAGCCAAACGGCACGGCGGAGGCTACCGCCGGCACGCGCGTCCGGCGCAAGAACCGCGCGGCCCCATCCGTGACGGAGAAGGCCGGCTGCTCGTCGTCGCCCTACCAACCGACGGCCGCGCCGTCGTTGCGCGGCTCGCTGCCGCCAACCAGCACGCCCGTAGCCGGGTCACGGACGATGACCTGCCCGCCGCCGTAGTAGCCGGGATAGTCAGGCGGCATGACCTGGTGCCCGCGCCGGAGCAACTCATCGCGGACGCGCTCGCCGATCCCCGCCTCCAGGGCCACCTGCCGGCCCTTCAACCAGTTGAAACGCGGCGCGTCGAGCGCCGATTGCGGGTCCATGCCAAAATCGACCAGGTTCACGCCCACCTGGAGGTGGCCCTGGGGTTGCATGAAGCCGCCCATGACACCAAAACTGCTCCAGGCCTGGCCGTTGCGCGTGATAAACCCGGGGATGATGGTGTGATAGGGCCGCTTGCCCGGCGCGACTTCGTTCGGATGGCCGGCCACCAGGTTGAAGTTCGCGCCGCGGTTCTGGAGCTGAACGCCGGTGGTGCCGGCCGTCAGCCCGCTGCCGAAGCCCATGTAGAGGCTCTGGATCCAGCTGACCATATTGCCCTGCCCGTCGGCGACCGAGAGATAGACGGTGTCGCCATGGCGCGGCGGCGTTCCCGGCAGGGGGTCCAGCGCGCGATCGGCAGCAATCAGGCCACGCCGCGAACGCGTGTAGGCGCTGCTCAGCAGGCCATCCACCGGAACCTCGGCCTGCCGCGGGTCGCCGATGTAGGCCTCCGCGTCGGCGAATCCCAGCTTCATGGCTTCGATGAGGATGTGGTAGTAGTCGGCCGAGCCATACGGCAGGCTGCCCGGTCGAAAGTCGCGGACGATGTTGAGCGCCAGCAAGGCGGCCAGTCCCTGGCCATTGGGCGGGATCTCGTGGAACGCGAAACCGTCACGGTACTCGACGCTGATCGGCTCAACCCACTCAGCCTGATAGGCGACCAGATCCTCCTGGGTCAAGAACCCCCCGTCTGCCTGCACGGTCTCCGCGACCTGGCGGCCGATGTCACCGCGGTAGAACGCGTCGTACCCCTCGGCCGCTATCGTCTGCAGCGTCGACGCGAACTCCGGGTTGCGGAAGATCTCGCCCGGCCGGGGCGCGCGGCCGTCCGGCAGCCAGACGCGGCGCGAATCTTTGTGGTCGCCCAGCAAATCGACCGACATGCCCCAGGCCCTGGCGATGCGCTGGCTGACCGGGTAGCCGTCGCGAGCGTAGGCGATCGGTTGGGCCAGCAAGGAATCAAGACCGCGCGTGCCAAACCGTTCCAGCGCCAGTTGCCAGCCGCGCAGCGCGCCGGGGACCGTGACCGCCGGGCCGCCGCGGACGGGAAACGTGCGGTGCCCGCGCCGCCGCATCAGGTCGGCTGTCAGGCCGGCCGGGGCCGGGCCGCTGGCGTTGAGGCCATACAGCCGCCGGTCGCGTTCGATCCAGATCAGGCCGAAGGCATCGCCGCCGATTCCGGTTGAACACGGCTCGACAACACAAAGCGTGGCGACCGTGGCGATGGCCGCGTCCACCGCGTTGCCCCCTGCCTGGAGCACGGCCAGACCGGCCTGCGCTGCCAGGGGCTGGCTGGTCGCCACAAGCCCGTTGCGGGCGATGACGGCCGAGCGCCGGCCGGGGAAGGTGAAGGCTTCGAAGTTGCGGTCCATAGGGCTATTGACACCGAACAACTGTTCGTGTTATACTCAGAACAAATGAGCGACAGTCGTCGCCCATCGTTTGCCTGGGAAACTCTTTTCGCCGAGTGAGGCAGGTATGAGCGATAAGCCTTTGTCGAAACGACAGCAGAACATCCTGGATTTTACCCAGGAGTACATGAGTGAACATGGCCGCCCGCCGACGATCCGGGAGATCGGCCGTGCAGTCGGCATCAGCTCAACCTCCGTCGTCAATTATAATCTGGCAAAGCTTGAGGAAAAGGGCTTTCTGGATCGTGATCCTGACGTTTCGCGCGGGTTGCGGCTGAAGGATCGAGTGAGGGCCACCGGAACCGGCGTCGCCCACTCCGCGGACGGCGCGCTGCGCGACGTGCGGTCGGCCGTCGAGCGATTGGTTCGCATCCCGCTTGCCGGCAACATTGTCGCCAGTCGTCCCGTAGAAGTCGGCAACGACGGCTTCGCCACATACGATGAAGACGATGCCATCGAGCTGAGCACCGCCATGCTGCCTGATCGGGCCGAGGGGCTGTTCGCCCTTCGGGTCAGCGGCGACTCGATGATCGACGCCATGGTCAACGATGGCGACATCGTCATCATGCGCCAGCAGAACGAGGCGCGCAATGGCGATATGGTCGCGGTCTGGCTCCGGGGCGACACGACTACGCTCAAGTACTTCTATCAGGAAAACGGCCGCATCCGCCTGCAGCCTGCCAACCCGACGATGCAGCCGATTTATGTCAACCCTGGCGAGGTCCAGGTGCAGGGCAAGGTGATGATGGTCCTGCGGCAGACTGCCTGAGTGCGGGATACTTCTGGGAAGGGACGGCGTTCCGGTCGTCCTTTCTTTTTCTCTTTTGTTTAGAACATTTGGTCTATAGGTGTGTTGTGACCCTTCAGGACAGCCCTCCCCTCATCGACGACAGGCTGCTGCACCAGTTGAACATCCAGTCCGGCCAGATCAACCGCGTGTTCAGCGCTCACGATCTGCCGGCGGAAGTATCCGGGGGCGTTGTGAACCAGCGTTCGGTCAACTTCGATTTGCAGACGCACCTGTCGGGCGGGCTGGAGGCCATTCGCGGGCTGAAGGACGACCTGATGGCAGCGCTTGGCGTCCGCGATGTGTCCATCATCCGGGAAGGGGGCCACTGGCATCTGCGCGTGGAACGTGCCTATGAGCCGGCCGTCCCGCTCCTGCCGCTTCTGGCCGGTCTGCCGCGTCCTCCGGCGGGCAGCCTGCCGATTGGCCTGCGGGCAAACGGTCATCCCTTCTCGCTGGCGTTCGGGTTTGAGGCCACCAGCCACATCCTGATATCCGGTGTGGCCGGCGCCGGCAAGACGAGCCTGCTGCGGGCGATTGCCGCCGGTCTGGCCTTCGCAGGCCGCCAGCCGGACATGCAGCTGGTGGCCATAGATGCCGCAGACGCACCGCAAGGACGCGTGTTGCCGCGTGAGTCGCTCAGGCCCCTTGGCTACCTGCCTCATATGTTGACGGACCCGGTCAGTGGAACCTGGGCTGCCCTGGAGTTGCTGCGCTTTCTGGCCGATGAAATGGACTACCGCAATCGGCAGCATGTCGTCCTGCCGCGCATCGTCGTCCTCGTCGACCACTTCGTCCGGCTGCTGGAGACGGGAGGGCGTGAAGCGCGAGATGTCGTCCTGCGGCTGTTGCAACATGGCGATGAGACGGGCATCCACCTGGTCCTGGCGACCGGGCGAGTCGAGTCGCCGTTGATCGACACGCCCCTGCATATGAGCCTGCCGACGCGCATTGTCGGCAAGGTCGGCAGTGCGGCCGCCGCCAGGGTCGCCACGAGCCTGGAAGAGTCTTATGCCGAGTACCTGCTGGGTGGCGGTGACTATCTTGCGGTCACCGGCGACAGCGTCACCCGCTTCCAGGCGGCCTACATCGGAGACTACGATCTTCACCTGCGCCTCAGCCAGCTCTATGCCGTCCAGCGGCCGCGTCTGCTGGCCTTGCCGTTTGTGACGCGCCCGCAGTTGCGTCCGGCCGCCCCGGCGGCTGCGGAGCAGAGTTTCCTCGTCGATGAAGGGGTGGTCCGCCCGGTTGAGGAGCCGGACGATGCCCCGCTACCCTTCGTGGAGCTTGATCAACCTGAGTGAGTCGTTTCGGAGGTGTGCCATGCGAGTTGGAATGTTGTGGTTGGATGCGGATGTCAAGCGGACCCTGGAAGAGAAGGTCGAGCGTGCCGCCCTCTATTATCGCGACAAGTACGGCCAGTCGCCGGACCTGTGCCTCGTCAACACCAGTACCTTCCCGGAGGAGGAGATCACCGTTGGCGCGGTGAAGGTGCAGCGGGCCAAGAACGTCCTCCCGCACCACTTCTGGGTGGGCCAGAGCAGCAACTAGCGCCGCCCGCGGAGCGTGGTTAGGCCAAGCCGGACGTCGTTCCGGCTTTTCTGTTTTGGCGGGGAGCTGGTCGGTGTGATCGGGCGGCCGAAAGTTGCTATTATTGGCGCTATGGGTTCTCCGATACCGCCGCCGTCTTCGCCCCACGCCTTATGGCAGGAGTTTCACGGTCCGAATGCCGGCTATGTGCTGGAGCTTTTCGACCGATACCGGCGCGACCCGGAGAGCGTTGACGCGGCAACGCGCGCGTTCTTCGACCGCTGGCAGCCGCCTGATGACAGTGCGCCCGGCAACGGCCACCTGACGGCCGCGGTCTCGATCCCGACAAGATCGGCGGACAAGATCATGGGCGCGGTCAATCTGGCGACTGCCATCCGTGAATACGGCCACCTGGCCGCGTCAATTGACCCGCTGGGGCAAAACAACCCGCCGGGAGACCCGGCCCTGCTGCCTGAGGCGCACGGGGTCACCGTGGCCGATTTGCGCGAGCTGCCCGCGGCCATCGTTGGCGGTCCGGGCAGTTCCAGCGCCGGCAACGCCTACGAGGCGATCGAGTACCTGCGGACCATATATTCGTCCACCATCGGCTATGATTACGACCACATCCGCTTGCCCGAGGAACGCGCCTGGCTGCGCACCGCGGCCGAAAGCCGGCAGTTCCGGCCCCCCAACGAACCAATCGACCCGCTGTGGCTGCTGGAACAACTGACCAAGATCGAGGCCTTTGAGCACTTTCTGCACCGGATCTTCCCCGGCAAGACCCGTTTCTCGGTCGAGGGACTGGACATGATGGTGCCGATGCTGGACGTCGTGCTGGGCAAGGCGGCCGAGGCCGGGATCTACTCCATCCTGATCGGCATGGCCCACCGCGGTCGGTTGAACGTCCTGGCACACAACCTGCAGAAACCCTATGACCAGATTCTGCAGGAGTTCAGGGACGCGCTCGATGAGGAATATGGCGCGCGCGACTACGTCGGCTGGTCGGGCGACGTCAAGTATCACGCCGGGGCTAGCCGGGCGCTGGCCGGCAACCTGGTCGATCTCGTCGTCAAGATGGCCCCGAATCCAAGCCACCTGGAGCACATCAATCCCGTCATCGCCGGTATGGCGCGCGCGGCCGGCACGAAGGTAGACGCGCCCGGACGGCCGCGGTTCAACCCCTCAGTCGTCTTGCCGCTGGTCATCCACGGCGATGCGGCTTTCCCGGGCCAGGGCATCGTTGCCGAGACGCTCAACCTCCAGCGGCTGCGCGGTTATCGCATCGGCGGCACGATCCACATCATCGCCAACAATCAGGTCGGCTTCACAACATCGCAGTGGGAGGGTCGCAGCACGCTGTATGCCAGTGACCTGGCCAAAGGCTTCAAGGTGCCGGTCGTCCACGTCAACGCCGACGACCCAATCGCCTGCATCGAAGTCGCGCGGCTCGCCTGCGCCTATCGTGCACGGTTCCAGACCGACTTCGTCATCGACCTGGTCGGCTATCGGCGGTATGGCCACAATGAGGGCGATGAACCGCGCTTCACCCAGCCGACGATGTATAGCGCCATCGAGCAGCACCCGACCGTGCGCCAGCAGTGGGCGGCCGCGCTCGTGCGCGAGAAGGTCGCCAGCGCTGAATGGGCCGAGGAGCGCTTTCAGCAGCATATCGCTCACCTCAGCGACATCTATCAGACACTGCCCCCGAAGCCGTCGCCGACGCAGGAGCCTCAGCTGGAACCACCGCCGAGCGGCGCAGCCAGGCGTGTCAACACGGCCGCGCCGCGAGAGCTGTTGCTTGAGCTGAACGAAGCGCTGCTGGCCTTCCCCAAAGGCTTTCGGTTGAACCGCAAACTGGCCCGCGTGCTGGACCGCCGGCGAGAAGTACTCAGCAGCCCGGACGGCGCCGGCATCGACTGGGGACACGCCGAGGCGCTGGCCTTCGGCACGATCCTGGCCGAAGGCATCTCCATCCGCATGACCGGAGAGGATGTCGAGAGAGGCACATTCAGCCACCGGCACGCCGTCCTGCGCGAGGAGACGACCGGCGCGGTCTACATCCCGTTGCAGCACCTGCCGCAGGCCAGGGTCGCTTGCGAGGTGCGGAACAGCCCCCTCTCGGAAAACGCGACGATCGGCTTCGAGTACGGTTACAACATCGAGGCGCCGGACCGGCTGGTCATCTGGGAAGCGCAATACGGCGACTTCATCAACACGGCGCAGGCGATCATCGATGAGTTCGTCGTTTCCGGCCGCGCCAAGTGGGAACAGACGCCGTCCCTCGTACTGCTCTTGCCCCACGGCTATGAAGGCCAGGGCCCCGACCATTCGACCGGTCGCCTGGAGCGGTTTCTGCAACTCGCGGCCGAGATCAACATGCGCATCGCCTATCCGACGACGGCCGCCCAGTACTTCCACCTGCTGCGCCGGCAGGCCAAACTGCTGACGATTGACCCCTTGCCGCTGATCGTCATGACACCCAAGAGCCTGCTGCGGCATCCCCTGGCGACCTCGACCCTGAGCGAGCTGGCAGAGGGCCACTGGCAGCCCGTCATCTATGACCCGCTCGCCGTGCCGGAGTCGGTCACCCGGCTCATCCTGTGCAGTGGAAAGGTCTACGTCGACCTGGCCGGCGACCAGCGCCGCGCCGCTGCGACCCACCTCGCGGCCGTCCGGTTGGAGCAGCTCTATCCCCTGCGTACCGATGAACTGGAAGCGGTCTTCGCCCGTTACCCGAACGCGAAGGAAGTCATCTGGCTGCAGGAAGAACCGGCCAACGCCGGGGCCTGGGAAGCGGTCCAGCCCGCGTTGCGGAACTTGCTGGGCAGTCGCATGCCGCTGACCCTCATCAGCCGGCCGCGTTGGGCCAGCCCCGCAGAAGGCTTTGCGGCGACCCACGCTCGCAACCAGGCGCGGCTGCTCGATCGTGTGTTCGAACTTCAACCGTAAGGCAATCCTATGGCTACAGAGATCGTGGTTCCGGAACTGGGCGAATCGGTGGTCGAGGCCACTGTCGGCGAATGGCTGAAACGCGTCGGCGACCCGGTCCAGGTCGGCGAAGTCATCGTCGAGCTGGAGACGGACAAGGTCGATGTCGAAGTGGGGGCGATGGTCGCCGGCGTGCTGGCCAGCATCGCGCAGCCCCAGGGAGCGGACGTGCGCATCGGGGATGTCCTGGGCGTCATTGAGGAGAACGGAAGCACCCA
>CAYRBP010000001.1:197649-258561 GCA_964422535.1 uncultured Ardenticatenaceae bacterium
CGGACGTGCGCATCGGGGATGTCCTGGGCGTCATTGAGGAGAACGGAAGCACCCAGGTCAGCGCCCCGGCTGCGTACGCGGCTGAGTCGCCGGGCCCGGTTGCTCCGGCGGGGCAACAGGAACCCGTTGCGGCCCCAGGGGCTGTTGCGGCCCCGCAGACTGCTGCGGCCCCGCAGACTGCTGCGGCTACGCCCGTCGCCCGACGCGCGGCCGAGGTCGAGGGCGTCTCCCTGAGTCAGGTGACCGGAACCGGCCCCGGCGGCCGGGTGACCAAACAGGACGTTGTCGGGCGGGCCGGACTGGGTGAGCCCGCTGCACCCGCTCCCCCGCCCCCTGTGCCTGTCCCGGCTCCCATCCCTGCCGCAAGCCCTTCGCCGGCGACCGCTCCCGCAGGGCCGGAACTGCCGGGCGCGCGCCGCGAAGAGCGCCAGCGCCTTTCGCGCCGCCGGCGCACCATCGCCCAGCGCCTGGTCGAGGCCCAGCACAACGCCGCGATGCTGACGACGTTCAACGAGATCGACATGAGCGCGGTCATGGCCCTGCGCCAGCGCCGCCAGGAAGCCTTCGTCAGCCGTCACGGCATCAAGCTCGGCTTCATGTCGTTCTTCGTCAAGGCAACCGTCGGCGCGCTGAAGGACTTCCCCCGCCTGAACGCCGAGATCGACGGGGACGACCTCATCCTGAAGCACTATTACGACATCGGCATCGCTGTCGGGGCGGAAGAAGGCCTGGTTGTGCCGGTCGTGCGCGACGCCGACCGGAAGACGTTCGCCGAGATAGAGCAGGCCATCAAGGACCTGTCGGCAAAGGCGGTCAACGGATCGCTGTCGCTGGACGACTTGCGCGGCGGCACGTTCACCATCACCAACGGCGGCATCTTCGGGTCCATGATGAGCACGCCCATCCTCAACCCGCCGCAGGTCGGCATCCTGGGCATGCACGCCATCCAGCAGCGGCCCGTCGCCCGGGGAGATGAGATCGTGATCCGGCCGATGATGTACGTCGCCCTCAGCTACGACCATCGGATCGTCGACGGCCGCGAAGCGGTGCAGTTCCTCGTGAGGGTCAAGGAGTTAATCGAAGATCCGGAAGCGCTCCTGCTGGAGGGCTAGGCGGGGAGCAAGGCCAGCAACGGGTCCAGCCGCAGCCGCAGCCGGCCGTGGGCCATGCGCAGCGCTGACTCCACGGCTGCGGGCGTGTCGCCTCTGGCAAAGATGAAGCCGAGGTAGCTGTCCCCTTCGGGCAGCGGCATCAACGGGTAGTCAAGCCTGGCTGTGATCTCGATCCGCTCGATGAGGTCGACAGACTGCGCCTCCTCGACCCCTCCCACTTCGCGCAGGATGCCCGCTTCGGGAATCGGGATCATCATGACCCCGGCGGCGCGTCCCGGCGGTTCCAACGAACCGAGCGGCAGGCCGCATGCCTGTCGAAGGATCAGCTCCTCAAGCGAGCCATCCACCCCGAAGCGCAGCACCTCAGAGCACAGCCCGCCGATGGACCGCCCGGCGATCTCCACGATCCAGGCGCCCTGGTCGTTGACGCGCAATTCGGCATGGACCGGGCCTTCGCACAGACCGAGCGCGGCGGCCGCGGCGGTGGTCGTTGCCCGGATGTCGTCCTGGACCGACAAGGGCAGGCGCGATGGCGTGATGTAGAGCGTCTCTTCGAAGTACGGGCCGTCAAGCGGGTCGGGCTTGTCGAACAGGGCCAGGACGTGCAATTCGCCGCCGTCGAGCAGCCCCTCGAGCGCGACCTCACGCCCCGGTATGAAATCCTCGACCAGGAACGGCCGTGGCGCGCCGTCGGCAGCGATCAGCCGCGACAGGCGGCCGACCGCCGCCTGGAGCTGCATCGGGTCATCGGCGCGGATGACCCCACGGCTGCCGTTCAGGTTCAGCGGCTTGACCACACAGGGAAAGCCGACCTGTTTGACCAGCGTCTCCACGTCCTCATCCGTTGTGAATCGCCGGGATACGGGGGAGCGAACGCCGGAGCGAGCCAGCAACTGGCGCATGATATGCTTGTCACGCGCGGCCAGGGCAGCGCCGGGCGAATTGTGCGGCAGCCGCAGCCGGTCACTGGCCTCCGCGGCCAGGACGCTGCCGCTGTCGTCCACGGCCAGGATGGCCGAAACGGGATGCTTGCGGGCTTCGTCGACGATGCGGCGAACGGCTTCAGAGGTGTCGTCGAACGGCAGGGCGATCGCTTCCGGCCAGCCTGCGGCCAGTTCGTCCGGCAGGTCGACGCCGGTCACGACCTCGATCCCCAGCCGCCCGGCCGCGAGGCGGAACGCCTCCAGCCGGTAGGAACGGACAGTCGTCAGCAGCATGACCCGCCGCGGGCCCTTTGTCGCTCCGGTCATTCGACTGATTATAGCCCCAAATCTGGTCGCGGCGTGTCTCCGGTCGTGATTCCTCCGGGCAACCGCAGGCTCGCCGAGGCGAGCGAGCGCGCCGCATCCGTCGGGGCAGGGCGCCGGCGGCCGCGCCCTTCCTGTAGAGCAGCACTCACTTCGCTGCTGCCCGACCTTTGCCCCTGTGGACTCCCATGCCAGTGCCCCGTACCGCACCTCCGCCAATGTTAAAAAAGCGGCGCAATTCGACCGGGGATAGCCAAGCGGCTACAATGGGTAGCGTCCCGTTCTGCACGCGTGGCGAAAGGAACATGTGGAAGCGTAACAACATGGGATATCAGGACGGCCCTTCGGAGCAGAAACCCCAGGACGAGCACGCCGCCGCGCGTGTCAAGGGCGTGCGTGGCAACGCCGGGCCCAACCAGTCGTGGGGCCGCTGGCTGATGACGGCCTGCGTTGCGATCGCGGGCGTGCTGATCCTGGTCGTCATGCTCGCGGTTTGGCCCTCCGGCGCACGCCAGGCCATGATCGCTTCGGACATCTTTCCCAACGGCTACCTGCCGTCCGTCTTCGGCAGCCCGTTTGACCCGACGCCGGCGCCAACGCCGACGCCCGAACCGACAACCACGCCGGTCCCGACGATCGGGCCACCGCTTCCCCCTCCGACACCTGTCGCCGCCGTCCCACCGGTCGACTTTGTTGCGGCGCGCGCGACCGCCCAGGCTCAGGGCCTGGACCTGGCTTTCAACAAGATCGGCTTCCACGTCGCCGTCGGTGGCAACGCGCAGGGACTGGGCGACTACATGCGCAAGCTGAACGATGCCGGCGTGCCCTTCTTCCTGAAGAGCGTCGATGCGGGCGGCCCGTTGTACGAAGCCCAGCTACTCATGAAGGCCAACGAGGCAGCCGGCAAGTTTGTCGACCACACACTCGTCTTCCGCCTGACGGACCCGAAGTACGAAGCGCCCTATTACAACTACGCCGTCTCCCCCGAAGAGGCGGCTGAGGTCAGCTGGACGCTGAACCGGGACAACCAGCCGAAAGAGCTGGAAAAGGAGTATTACTGGATCGAGACGCTGAACGAGCCCGGACGAATCGGCAACGACGGCAACGACCAGATCGAGCGCCTGGGACGCTTCTCGCTGGCCACCGCCCGTCTGGCGGTGGCCCAAGGTTACCGCTATGCGGCCTTGAGCTGGTCGACCGGCGTGCCGGAGCGCGTCGATTGGGAGCATCCCGCGATGCTGGAGTTCCTGCGCTACGCCGGCGAACACCCCGAGCAAGTAGCGATCTCGCTCCACGAGTATTCGCTCGTCAAGGCGTTCATCTCCCGCGACTATCCCTACCTCGTCGGCCGCTTTCAGACGCTGTTCGACGTCTGCGACAAGCACGGCATCCCGCGGCCGACCGTCCTCATCACGGAATGGGGATGGGAGTACAACAGCGTGCCGGAGCCGGTCCCGGCAATGGAAGATATCGCCTGGGCCGCCTGGCTCTACGCAGCCTACCCCCAAGTCAAGGGGGCAGCTATCTGGTACCTCGGACCGGGCTTTGGCAACGTTCACAACGAGGCGCAACGACTGATCGCGCCCGTCGCCGACTACAGCGTCAGCCACTACTTCGTGATTGACCCGGGAATCGGCGAGATCAACCCCGAGATCTTCCGGCAGCCGTTCCCAACCTGGCGCGGCATCTCCCCTGAATCCGTCTTCCCGGCGCCCTACCCGCGGCCGCAGCGAATGGAAACCGGCCGGTAAGCTGACGGGCCGGGCTCACGGCAGCCGGGAAGGCAGGAAAGCGGGTTACGACAACATCTGCTGTTCGTCGGTCTCCAGGTCATAGGCCCACGTGATCGGTTCGGTATTCTGACCCTTCAGGGTAAAACCGCGGGCCAAGCACTCAGCGAGCGCGGCGTACCGCCCATGTGCCTGCCAGTTGAGAACCAGGACCTTCCGGAGAGACCGGCCCAACAGCCGAACCGGCTAGTGGCCCGGCAAGCCGCGGACAGCCTAGCTGTTGAGGATCTGGCGGGCGATGACGAGGCGCTGGATTTCGCTCGTGCCTTCGCCGATCGTCATCAGACGCGTGTCGCGGTACATGCGCTCGACCTCAAATTCGCGGCTGTAGCCGTAACCGCCGTGAATCTGGATCGCGTTGCGGCAGACGCGCTCGCTGACTTCGGTGGCGAACAGCTTGGCCATCGAGGCGATCGTCCCGAACGGCCGTCCCTGTCCCTTCGTCCAGGCCGCCTTGTGGACCATCAGCCGGGCCGCTTCGATCTCCGTGGCGGCGTCGGCCAGCATCCACTGAATCGCCTGGAAGTCGGCGATCGGGCTGCCGAACGCTTCACGCTGCCTGGCATACTTGATCGCCTCTTCATAGGCGGCCTGGGCCAGGCCAACGGCCAGCGCGCCAATGCTGATCCGGCCGCTGTCGAGCGTCGCCAGTGTCTGGGACAGGCCGCGCCCCTCCGGGCCCAGCAGATTCGCCGCGGGCACGCGCACGTCCTCGAAACTCACTGCGTGCGTCGGCGAGCCCTTTAAGCCCATTTTCTTCTCCGGAGGGCCAATCGTGATGCCGGGCGTGTCGGTCGGCACAAGCAGGTGGCTCAGACCGTGGCTGCCTTCCTTGCCGGTACGCACCAGCAAGACCATCAGATCGGCGATGGACGCATTCGTCATCCACATCTTGTTGCCATTGATGACCCACTCGTCGCCGTCGCGGATGGCCGACGTGCGGACGCCCCCCTTCAGGTCGGAGCCTGCTCCCGGCTCAGTCAATCCAAGGCAGGCCAGCCGGCCTTGCCCGCTCGCCAGCCGCGGCAGCCAGGCCTGTTTCTGCTCCTCGCTCCCGTAGGCGACGATCGGTCCCAGTCCCAGCCCGTTATGGGCGGCGATCGCCAGCGCGGTGGAACCGCAGGCCCAGCCCAGCTCCTCAACGACGATGGCAGCGCTCACCGGGTCCAGCGCCGATCCGCCATACGCCTCCGGCACCTCCATGCCCAGTAGGCCGAGATTGGCCATCTTCCGCACGGCCGTCCAGTTGAATTCGCCCGTCTCGTCTGTATGGCGCGCCATCGGCCGCAACTCCCTGGCCATGAAGTCGTGGACGACGCGCTGAAACGCGCGCTGCTCGTTGCTCAGGTCAAAGTCCATGCTCGTGCCCCTCTCGCTCAGGCGCCGGCAACCGCAAGGGTGACCAGGAGCAGCTGCCCCAGTCCGTACGGAAGCCGGCTGATGTCAATGTATTCGTCTATCCGATGGGCATTACCCGACTCGGTGAGGCCGAGGCACACCGCCTCATACCCACGGCTGAGTGGGATATTGGCGTCGGTGCTCCCGGCGATATAGCGGACCTCGCTGCATCCCATGAAGCGGAGCGCGTCGCCGGCGCTGGCTACGATGGGTGTCGACCGCGGGATTTCACCCGCCGGGCGCTGGCCGACGGCCGATATCCGGACCTCAATCCCGCTGCCGCGCGAAGCATGGTCCTGGTTCGTCCGGCGCACAAGCGCCTCCACCTGCCTGACCAAGTCGGCCAATTGCCCGCGTCCCTCGGAGCGCAGGTCCAGCCAGAAGCTGGCCGACGAGGCGATCGAGTTGATCGACAGCCCTCCCTCGACAATGCCGACGTTGAACGTCGTCTTCGGCGTCGCGGGCATGTCAAGCCGGTCGATCGCTGCGATCAGGTGGCCCATCACGTGGACCGCGCTCGCCGTACCAAAGTTGCCCCAGGAGTGGCCGCCCGTCCCTGTTATGTCTACGCGAAAGCGGCGCACCCCCACGGCCTGGTGTGATAGCTGCCCGTACAGGCCGCCCTCAACGACAAGGTAGCGCGCCTGCGGGCCAAATCGGTCTACCACGGCGCGCATCCCGCGCAGGTCGCCCAGCCCTTCCTCGCCAACGTTGGCCGCCAGCCAGACATCGCCCACGGAGCCCAGCCCGCCACCGCACAGCGTCTCCGCCAGCGCCAGCAACCCGGCCAGACCGGTGCAGTTGTCGCCGATGCCCGGACCATAGAGATAGTCACCGCTGCGGTGGACAGCCAGATCCGTGCCCGACGGGAAGACGGTGTCAAGATGGGCGCTGACGACCAGCGGCCGCCGTTCCGACGAGCCACCGCGTATCAGGCCGTAGACATTGTGAAGGTCGTCTTGTTCGACGTCGCTCAGGCCCAGTGCCCGGAAACGCCCTTCCATGTAGGCAGCCCGCGCGGCCTCTTCAAACGTCGGCGCCGGGATCTGCTGTATCTCGATGATGCTGTCCAGTAGCGACTCGAGACGCTGGTGATAGCTGTCCAGAGCGCGACGGACGGCCGGACGCCGGCCAAGTTCATGGATGGTCATTTAGCGCGTGAAAGGCTCAAACATGGGCGCCAGACGCGTCGGTATGCGGCCGCGGATCTTGACGCCGGCGGTTGTGTGGGTCTCGTCATCAACCTGGCCTCGCTGGTACAAGAGCGAAAGCATGTCTCCGCGATCATAGGGGATCAGCAGTTCGATCGGCTGCAGGAGGCTCACCATGGCGGCTTCGATCGCCACGAGCAGATCCGTTATCCCACGCCCTGTCCGCGCAGAGACCAGCACCGCCGGCGCCTCCAGTCCCAGGTCCAGCACGGGATCCACATCATGCTCCAGCCGATCGGCCTTGTTCAGGGCGACCACCATGGGCAGGTGATCCACCTCCAGCTCGGCCAGCGTGTCCTCCACCGCCTCAATCTGGGCGGCCGCGTTCGGGTGCGTCACGTCGACGACATGCAGCAGCATATCGGCGTCGGCGATCTCTTCCAGGGTAGCGCGGAAGGCGGCGACGATCTGCGTCGGCAGCTTCTGGATGAAACCGACTGTGTCGGTGAAGAGCACCTCTCGGCCGCCCGGCATGGTGACCTTGCGCGTGGTTGGGTCAAGCGTGGCGAACAGCATGTCGGCCGCCAGCACGTCGGCGCCGCTGAGCCTGTTCAGCAAGGTCGACTTACCGGCATTGGTGTAGCCGACGATGGCCACTACCTGCAGTTCGGTCTGCTGCCGCTTGGAGCGATGGCGCTCGCGGTGCGCGCGCACCGCGTCGAGCTCGCCCCGGATATGGGCGATACGGCGGCCGATTTCGCGCCGGTCAACCTCAAGCTGTGTTTCACCCGGCCCGCGCAGGCCAACGCCGCCCGATGCCCCACCCGCGCGGCCGCCCGCCTGACGGGCCAGGTGGGTCCACATGCGCGTCAGGCGTGGCAGCCGGTACTCCAGCTGGGCCAGCTCGACCTGCAGCTTACCTTCCCGTGTCTGGGCGTGCTGGGCAAAGATATCGAGGATGAGCGCCGTCCGGTCGATGACTTTCACGTCCTCCCCAAAGGCGGTCTCAAGTTCGCGCTGGTGACGGGGCGACAGCTCGTCGTCGAAGATGACCACATCGGCGTCAAGCTCTTCAACCAGCGTCCTGACTTCTTCAACCTTGCCCGGCCCGATGTAGGTGGCGCTGTTTGGCGTTTCCAGGCGCTGGTACGTCTGCCCCAGAATATCAATGCCGGCCGTGTCGGCCAGACGCTGCAATTCGTCCAGGCTGTCCTCGACCGATAGCAGCCCTTCGCCGCTTTGTAGCTCGGCCCCCACCAGGTACGCCCGCTCGCGCGGCGGGGTTGTCTCATACGTCGTTGGTTTGATAAACCTGTCCTCCGAATCAGTCTGGGCCGGTCAGTCCGCCAGGCCCATGACCCGCATCTCGCGCGGGTGCTCGACTGAGTATTCGTAGCGGATCGCCTTCTTCTCGCCCGCGGCCAGCTCCAGCCGCCATTCAAGGATAGCCAGTTCGGATTGCTCGGCCGGCGGCGGCGCGACTTTCTCCAGCTTGACCTTGATCTGGTCGTGGCGCGAGACAGGGATCTGGTCCTGGACCGTCACGACGGCCGCCCTACCCAGGTGGTTGGTCAGCCGCACCTCGTAGCCGTAGCCGATCTGCCGCACGTCGCGCAGGAATCGTTTGTCCACATCGCGCCGCACCAGTTCGCGTTCAACGGCGATCCGCTCCTCGACCCCCAGGAAAAGCTCAATTTCGCCGTTCGCCGGCGTGTATGCCATCTCGTTCTGGCCGATGAACTCGTCACCCACAAAGAGGTTGGCGTGGCCCGGCAGCAGGGGGCCGTTAGCAGTGTTCGCTGCCTTG
This sequence comes from uncultured Ardenticatenaceae bacterium, assembly GCA_964422535.1. Lineage (GTDB taxonomy): Bacteria > Chloroflexota > Anaerolineae > Promineifilales > Promineifilaceae > Promineifilum. The sequence continues at coordinate 206,155 of CAYRBP010000001.1, forward strand.
GTGCGGCGATAGACGGCATCGGTATGGCGCGGCGCTGTCAGGTAGTCGAGCTCGGCCGGGAGATCGAACCGGCTCAGCGTCGTCTTGTGGGGCGCGCCGTCGCTTGGAATGTCGACATCGCCGGCGACGACAAAGGACACGGCCGTGCCGCTGTCGCGCGCTTCGGCATAGACGACTTCGGCCATCACCGGAGCGGCCATTGCCATCTCGAGCCCTGCGGCGGCTCCCCCGTAGGCCTCATCGGCCGCGTCAGACATCACGGCGTTCTTGGCCGCGGCTCGCATCAGCCTCGGCTGCATACGCGCCTCGTCGACATACCAGGGCATCAGCTCCGGCATCCGCTGGTTAAGCGCGGGCCGCGCCGTCGAAACGGTCAGTTGAATGCCGCGCCACTCCTGTCCCGTCGCCTGCCGGACCTGGGCAAGGTAGGTGACGGTCAGGGGCCCGGCAGCGCCGTCCTCCGACGCCAAACGGATGTCGTAGAGAGGCTGCCAGCCCGCATCGTAGACTACGTAACTGACTTCGGGTTCGAAATCGCCTGCCGCCAGCACCTCGATTTCGAGGATCGCCTCGCTCCGCTGGCGGGGCCGGGCCGCGCGCAACTGCGCCAGCTTCTTCTCCAGCGTCTCCAGGTGCCGCCGCAGACTGCGCTCGCCGGCATCCAGTTCGCGCAGGTCGTCTCGCAGCGCTTCGTCCTGCTCCTGCAGCATGGCCAGCAACCGGGCATAGGCGTCGGCCGTCGTCTTGCCGCGCGCCAGCGCCCGCGCAAACTCATCGGTCTGGGCACGCATGCCATTGATATGTTCCAGCTGGGCCCGTTTCGTTGCCTGGCTGTCGCTCAGGACGCGCAGTTCGTCGCCGGCGCTTTCGATCTGCTGCTCCAGTTCCTGGACGGCCGCGGAAGGCGCTTCGTCGTAGAAACGCTGGGTCAGGTCCACCCCTCGCAGGCGGACGCGGGCAGTGCCCAGCCCCGCCGCCCGGAGGGATTCGGCCTCCAGGCCCAGCGGCAGGTTCCCAACAAGGACGCGATGCAGCCCAACCGGCAACTCGCAGCGGCCGCGAGCGGTGACCCTTGCTCGATCGGGGTAAACCGTCACCGCGGTAACGGCCGGCTCAACCTGGATATCCATTCAACGTCTCCCTGGGTATGGCGACTGGCAATGTCCTCGGTCGATGAGCCAGGTGCGGCTCACCGGCCTACGGTCGATGGCGATAGTGTTCGCATGGTCGCGTCTCGATCGTAGCGCAGGTCGTGGTCCCGCGCAAAGCGCCGCAGCGCGGTCAGGGCCCGCTCGCTGTAGAATGCCCCCTTGTCAGAACTGCTCAGTTTGTGGGCCGGCGGAGGCAGAAGCCCGAAGTTGGCCTTCATCGGCTGGAAGTCGCGCACGCCGGCGTGGGTGACATAGTGGCACAGCGCGCCGAGCATGGTCACCGGCGGCAGGATGACCGGGTGGCGGCCGCCCAGCAACCGGGCAGCGTTGACCCCGGCCAGCAGCCCGGTCGCCGCATTCCCCATGTACCCCTCCACGCCGGTGATCTGCCCGGCAAAGAACAGGTCGGCACGGTTGCGGTACTGCATCGTCGGCTGGAGCATGGCCGGAGCGTTGATGTAGGTATTGCGGTGCATCATGCCATACCGGGCGAACTCGGCTCGCTCCAGGCCGGGGATGAGCCGCAGGACGCGCTGCTGGTCGCCCCACTTCAGATTGGTCTGGAAACCGACGATGTTGTAGAGCGAACCGAGCAGGTTATCCTGGCGCAGCTGCACGACCGCGTGCGGCCGTTTGCCGGTGCGCGGGTCTGTCAGGCCGACGGGGCGCATAGGGCCGAAGGCCAGCGCGTCCCGGCCGCGCGCGGCCATGATCTCGATCGGCATGCAGCCTTCAAAGAAGTGAGGGTCCTCCTGTTCGAACTGCTTCAGCGTGATCCGCTCCGCGCTCAGCAACGCATCGCAGAAAGCCTCGTACTCCTCGCGGGTCATCGGGCAATTGATGTAGTCGCCTTCCTCGTGCTCCCCTTTGTCATAGCGCGAGGCGCGGAACGCCACCCGCATGTCGATCGTCTCGGCCTGGACAATGGGCGAGACCGCGTCGTAGAAGTAGAGATAGTCCTGGCCGGTTAGCCGGCCAATAGCAGCCGTCAGCGCCGGCGAGGTCAGCGGCCCGCTGGCGATGACGGCCGGCCCCTCGGGAATCTCCGTCACCTCTTCGAGCACCAGTTCGATACGGGGGTGCGACGAGATGCGCTCGGTCACCAGCCGGGCGAAACCGTCCCGGTCGACTGCCAGAGACGACCCTGCGGGCACGGCCGTGGCTTCAGCGCAGGCCAGGATCAGGGATCCGAGGCCGCGCAGCTCGGCCTTGAGCAGGCCGGGAGCCTTGTGGGGCAAATCGGAGCCGAGTGAATTGCTGCAAACCAGCTCGGCAAGCCAGGACGTCTCATGAGCCGGCGTCGACTGGCGCGGTCGCATCTCGTAGAGCCGGACATCAAGCCCCGCTTCGGCCGCCTGCCAGGCCGCCTCTGCCCCGGCCAAGCCGCCGCCAACGACGATCAGTGTCTGTGTCATGCCGCCGATTGTATCACAGGGCAGGTAAGAGATGCGGTGTCGCCCTCGCGTCCGGAAAAACAAAGAGGACCGGCTCCTCACCGGGGCCGGTCCTCATGAATCGCTTGCGCGGCTGGCAGGACGAAAGCCTACGCCTCGTCTTCCCAGTCGGTTTCCTCATCGGCGTCGATGTCAACGTCGCCGTCGGCGTCTTCGTCGTCCTCAAAGTCTTCGTCGTCGTCGACTTCCCAACCTTCCTCGCCTTCGATATGCCAATCGGCGGCTTCGACTTCCATCAGCGACAGGCGCGCGGCCGAGTCGGCGGCCGCGGCCGCGATCGCTGCCAGGATCTCCTCGTCCGTGTCATCGCCGATAAGCGCCGCGCTGGTCAGTCGCGTCGCCGGCACGCCATCAACCTCTTCGAGAAGCTCGCCAGGGAGCAACTCGGGCTCGGCAGCCTCTTCGCCGACACGGAAACCGGTGCCGGCCGGAATGAGCTTGCCGATGATGACGTTCTCCTTGAGGCCCATCAAGCGGTCTTCCTTTCCGGCGATCGCTGCCCCGGCGAGCACCTTGATCGTGTGCTGGAACGAGCTGGCTGACAGGAAGCTCTCGGTGTTGAGGGATGCCTTGGTGATGCCGAGCAGGACAGGCTGTGCCTGGGCCGGCTGGCCGCCTTCAGCGATGACCTCATCGTTCTTCTCCTGGAAGATCGGCGATTCCACCAGGTCACCCGGCAGCATGTCTGTGTCGCCCGACTCGGTCACGACGACCTTGCTCAACATCTTGCGGATGATGACCTCGAAGTGCTTGTCATGGATGTTCTGGCCCTGTGGCCGGTACACCTGCTGCACCTCGCGCAGGAGGTATTGCGTCACGGCGTCGCGTCCCAGGATCTCCAGGATGCGGTGCGGGTTGCGCGACCCCTCGGTCAACTGATCGCCCGCGGTGACGCGAGCGCCATCCTGAATGAGCAGGCGGACGCCGGCCGGGATCTCATAGTCGCGCTCTTCGCGGCTCTCCCAGGTCACCCGCAGGCCGGTGCCGTCGCGGCTCACGCGGCCAGGATGGCGAGCGAAGATCACCTCTTCGTTGTACTCGGCCAGTGTCTCGCCCACCTGGACTTCCTGGCCGTCTTCGACCAGGATATTCCAGCCGGCCGGCACCTCAAACACGTCGTCGACCATCTTGGTGTCAGTGATGTAGACGTGGCGGACGCCATCGGCGATGCGCAGGCTGGCGATGCCGCCGATCTCGGTCATGACCGCTTCGCCCTTCGGCCGCTGCCTCGCCTCGAAGAGCTCCTCGACGCGTGGCAGACCCTGGGTGATGTCACCGCCGGCCGAGGCCGTTCCACCGGTGTGGAACGTCCGCAGCGTCAGCTGCGTGCCCGGCTCGCCGATGGACTGGGCGGCAACGATGCCGACGGCCGTACCCAGAGCGACGGGCTTGCCCCGCGCCAGGTCGGTGCCGTAGCACTTGCGGCAGATGCCCTGGCGAAGCTCGCAGGTCATGGCTGAGTAAACGTAGGCTTCGTCAATACCCGAACTGTCCACGAGTTCGGCGTTCTCGATGCCGTAGTATTCACCTTCGGAGATCAGGACCTCGCCTGTCGCCGGGTGCGTGATGGTCTGGGCCGACACGCGGCCGATCAGGCGCTCGGCCAGCGTCTGCTTGCCAAAGTTGTCGGCGCGCCGGACCCAGATGCCTTTGGTCGTGCCGCAGTCCTCATCCATCACGATGAGGTCCTGAGCCACGTCAACGAGCCGGCGGGTCAGGTAACCGGCATCGGCCGTGCGCAGCGCGGTGTCGGCCAAACCCTTCCGCGCGCCGTGGGTTGAGATGAAATACTCCAGCGCCTCGAGACCCTGGCGGAAGTTTGACTGGATCGGCACCGGAATGATGCGGCCCTGGGGGTCGGCCATCAGACCGCGCATGCCGGCCAGCTGGGTGATCGGGCCAAAGCCGCCCTTGCCGGCGCCCGACAGAGCCATGATCGCCATCGGCCCGTTCGGGTTCATGACGTCACGCACCGCCGTCGCGACCAGGTCCTTGGCCTCGTTCCACTGCTCAATGGTCCGCTGGTATTGCTCTTCCTCGGTCAGCAAGCCGCGCCGGTACTGGCGGTCGATCTCGTCCACCCGCTTGCGCGCGTTCTCGAGGATCGACTGCCGCTCCTCCGGGATGGTCAGGTCAGAAACCGCAACCGTCGTGCCGGAAATCGTGGCGTACTTGAAGCCAACGTCCATGATGGCGTCCACCATCGCGATGGTCACGTCATCACCATGAACCTGATGGACGCGGTTGATCAGCGAATTGACGCCGCCCTTGTCCAGCTGCATGTTGACGAAACGCGCCTCCCGCGGCAGCGCCAGGTTGAAGAGCACCCGTCCGGGGGTGGTCTCGATGACGCGCACCTCAGGCGTCGTCGGGTCATCGACGTAGTGCATGCCATTGTCCTTCCAGAATGTCTCCGTCAGGACCTTGATGCTGGCATGGACGTCGAGCTGATCCAACTCGTATGCCGTCTCGACCTCTTCCAGGCTACTGAAGACCCGGCCCTCGCCCTTCATCCCCGCGCGCGTCAGCGTCAGGTAATAGACGCCGAGGACCATGTCCTTGGACGGGCCGACGATGGGCTGGCCGTCAGCCGGCTTCAGCAAGTTACGCGTCGCCATCATCAACGACTTGGCCTCTTCCACCGCGCGATGCGATAGCGGGACGTGGACGGCCATCTGGTCGCCGTCGAAGTCGGCGTTGAAAGCGGCGCAAACCAGCGGATGCAGCTGGATGGCCTTCCCCTCGACCAGTTTCGGCATGAACGCCTGGATACCCAGCCGGTGCAGCGTCGGGGCGCGGTTCAGGAGGATGGGCCGGCCCTGGATAACTTCCTCCAGGACTTCCCAGACTTCCGGTGGCTGGCGCTCCATGAAGCGCTTCGCGCCCTTCACGTTGCTGGCGTAGGTGTACTGGACGAGTTTGCTGATCACGAACGGCCGGAAAAGCTCCAGGGCCATCGTCTTCGGCAGCCCGCATTCGCCCAGCTTCAGCTTCGGGCCGACCACGATGACCGAACGGCCGGAGTAGTCAACGCGCTTGCCCAGCAGGTTGCGGCGGAAGCGTCCCTTCTTGCCCTTCAGCATGTCGGACAACGATTTGAGTTCGCGGCGGCCGCGACGGCTGAGCGCCTTGCCGCGCTGGCTGTTATCGATCAGGCTGTCGACCGCTTCCTGCAACATGCGCTTCTCGTTGCGGACGATGACGTCCGGGGCGCCCAGCTCTAGCAGGCGCTTGAGGCGGTTGTTGCGGTTGATCACGCGGCGGTACAGGTCATTCAGGTCAGACGTGGCGAAACGACCGCCGTCCAGCTGGACCATCGGCCGCAGGTCGGGCGGGATGACCGGCAAGACGGTCAGGATCATCCACTCCGGCCGGTTGCTGCTGGCGCGAAGGGCCTCGACCACCTGCAGGCGCTTGGTGGCCCGCTTGGCAGCCTGCTTCGAGCGGCTGGTGCGGACTTCGCGCCACAGGTCGCGGCCGAGTTTCTCCAGATCCATGTTCTTCAGGATCTCGTAAAAAGCCTCGGCGCCCATGCCGGCGCGGAAGACATTCCCGAACTTGTGCTTGTAGTCGCGATACTCGTTCTCATTGAGGAACGTCATCACCGACAGGCTTTCGAGCAGGTCGCGGTTCGTCTGTGCCTGCTGGCGCAGCTTGACCAGGCGCTGCTCCATGCGCTCGCGCAACCCCTCGCCGGCAACCCCGATCTCGCTGCGGAGCTCGTCGATCTCGCGCTGCAGCTCGCCCAGGACGTGCTCCTGTTCCTCTTCAAGCGACTTCTGGATGCCCGTCAGGCGCTCGGACGTGATCGACTGGACGAGCGGAATGTGCTCGCGGCCGACGGGCTCGCCCTTCTGGACGATCAGCTCCCCGGCCAGGATGATATCTTCATTCGCCGGCTGCCCCTTCAGGTTGGTCAGGCGCGTCTCAACGCTCTTGGCTTCCTGCACCAGTTCATCGGTGCGGGCGGACAGGCGGTCGTCAAAGGTGCGGTGCCGCTCGTCGCGCTGCGCTTCAAGTTCAACCAGCCGGAGGGCAGCTTCGGAGGTGGTTTCCTTCAACTGCTCTTTGAGCTTCCCTTCAAGCTGCGCTTCAGCCTCGGCCACTTCTTCCTGGAGCCGCTTCAGCGCCTTCTGGCGCGAGTCTTCATCCACATGGGTGATGACATACTGCGCGAAATAAAGAACGCGGTCCAGGTTGCGGCGCGAAATATTGAGCAACAGGCCCATGTAGCTGGGCACGCGGCGGGTATACCAGACGTGGGCGACCGGCGCGGCCAGTTCGATGTGGCCCAGGCGCTCGCGTCGCACGGACGAACGGGTGATCTCAACGCCGCACTTGTCGCAGACGATGCCCTTATAGCGGACATTCTTGTACTTGCCGCAGTAACACTGCCAGTCGCGCGTCGGGCCGAAAATGGCCTCGCAGAACAAACCGTCCTTCTCCGGACGCAACCGGCGATAGTTGATCGTTTCGGGCTTGGTCACCTCACCGTACGACCAGGAACGAATCTGCTCCGGTGATGCCAGGCTAACTCGCAACGAACGGAAGTCTGTTGATTCCACCTAATGACCTCCCAAGGGACTAAAGGGCTCCAACCCGGGCGGAGTGAAAAATGAAGCCCGCCTTCATGGAAAAAAGCCGGTATACGCGCAAAAGAGCGCTTGGTGTTCCCAGCGCTCTCGTTACGTGCTTCCGGTAGTATCCTACATTATATAGGCATCCGTCGATACGTCAACGGATTTCGCCTTAGAACAGCATTAACTCTCCGAATACAGAAGTATAGCCGAACCTGCGCCGAATGTCAATAAGCGCGCTCCGCTTACTCTTTCGCCTCCTCTACCTCACCGACAGGGCCGCCCTCCCCCACCTGGAAGCGGAGATATGCTTCCATGAAGTCATCCAGGCGGCCGTCGAGCACCGCCTGGGTGTTGCCGGTCTGATAGTCGGTCCGGTGGTCCTTGACCATCTTGTACGGATGCAAGACATACGACCGGATCTGGCTGCCCCAGGCGGCGTCGACGTCTTCCCCTTTCAGGGCGGAGATGGCGGCATCTTGCTTGCGCCGCTCCAGGTCAAACAACTGGGCCTTCAGCACGTTCATCGCCACCTGCATGTTCTGCGTCAGCGAGCGCTGGTTTTGGCAGGATACCACCAGCCCTGTCGGCAGGTGGGTCAGACGGATGGCGGTCTCGTTCTTCTGCACGTGCTGCCCGCCCGCGCCGCTGGCCCGGAAACGGTCAATACGCAGGTCTTTCTCGTCGATCTCGATCTCTATGTCTTCCGCCACGTCCGGCCAGACTTCCACTTTGGCGAACGAGGTGTGACGTCGACTCGAAGCGTCATAGGGCGAGATGCGGACAAGGCGGTGGACGCCGCGCTCTGACTTCAACCAGCCATAGGCGTAGGTCCCCGAGATCGACATCAGGCAGCTCTTGATGCCCGCCTCGTCGCCCGGGCTCTCATCAATGATTTCAACCTTCATCCGACGCGCCTCGGCCCAGCGGATGAACATACGCTGCAGCATCAGCGCCCAGTCCTGGGCCTCCGTGCCGCCGGCTCCGGCGTGGATCGCGAGCAGAGCGTCCTCGTCGTCATAGTCGCCGGCCATCATGGCCTGGAACTCCAGCTGGTGGACCTCGGACGCGAGCGTTTCCGTCTCGGCCGCCAGCTCCTCATAGAGGCTCTCGTCCCCCAGTTCAGCGAGTTCGAACGCGTCGTTCAAGCGCTGGCTGATCGACTGCCAGACGCCTACCTTCTGCCTGAGGCCGTTTGCCTCGCGCATGATCTCCTGCGCCGCCGACGGATCGTTCCAGAAGTCGGCGGCGGCAATGGCCGCGTCCAGCTCAGCAAGTCGTCCTTCCTGGCCAGCGACGTCAAAGCCGCCTCCGCAGGTGGCCGATGATGTCAATCATTTCCTGTAGCCGGGTGATCAGCTCTTCCATCTCGTCTTGTCCTTCACGCCGCGCGAAGCGCAGCGGCGCAGTTAAACTTCGTAACGCCTGAGGCCACTCACTCGAAGAGGCCCTGGACGAATTGATCGGCGTCAAACGGGGCAAGGTCTTCGATGCGCTCGCCCGTGCCAATGAAACGGACCGGCAGACCCAGTTCGCGGTAGATGGCAAAGACCATGCCGCCCTTTGCCGTGCCGTCGAGCTTGGTCAGGACGACGCCGGTTACGCCGACCGACTTCTTGAACTCAGCCGCCTGTGTCAGCGCGTTCTGGCCGGTCGGGGCGTCGAGCACCAGCAGGACCTCATGAGGCGCCTGGTGGACGCTCTTCCGCAGGACACCTTCGACCTTTTCCAGTTCCTTCATCAGGTTGTACTTGGTATGCAGGCGGCCGGCCGTATCGATGATGACCATGTCCTGGCCCCGCGCTCGCGCGGCGCGGATCGTGTCGTAGGCGACCGCTGCCGGGTCGCTGCCCGGCTGTCCCGCGATCATCGGCACGTCCGCCCGCGAACTCCAGACCTTAAGCTGGTCGATGGCCGCAGCGCGGAAGGTATCGGCCGCGCCAAGCATGATGGTCTTGCCTTTCGCTTTGTAATAGTAAGCAAGCTTGCCAATGCTGGTTGTCTTTCCCGACCCGTTGACGCCGACGACCATCAGCACCGTCAGTAGCCGGGGCTCCTCCAGTTGGAACACCGGAGGGTCGACCAGAAGCTTTCGCAGTTCGTCCTGCAACGCCTCAAAGAGCTGGTCGGCCCGGTAGAGACCCTCCGACCGCATCCGCTCCCGGAGCGTTTCCACCAGGTACATCGTGGTGGGAACGCCCATATCGGCCTGAATGAGCAAGGCCTCCAGGTCTTCCCACGTCTCTTCGGTGATATCACCCGCACCCAGGGCCGACGCGATCTGGCCGAAGACAGTTTGGCGCGTGCGAGTGAGAGAATCGCGTATACTCTTGAACAAATCAACCTCTCAATTGTCAGGCAGGTTGGGGTTCCGGCATCGCAGACTCAGGCGAGCGTCGACCGGTCGACAAGCTCCCCGGTGTCTGTCAGCATCTCGACGCGAAGTTGGGCCCGGTCAAGCACGCGGCCGCAGTGCGCCGCCAGTTTCTGCCCGCGCTCGAAGAGCATCAGCGACTCCTCCAGTGTCAGGTTGCCGCTCTCGAGGAGCGTCACTGTCTCTTCCAGAGAGCGAAGGGCCTCTTCGAACGTCAGGCTGTCGAACTCATCGTCCATAATAGCCTGTATTCTATGCCAAGTGGCCGCTTTTTCCAACTGCGCGGCCGGCGAGGCCCAGGGCACCCGCGCACCCGGCAGCGCCGGCAAACGCGCCGAACCTGTAGCGGTAACGAAACCGGGAAGGCCCCGGCCCGTTTCACGCTTGCGAGCCAGGCGCTGCCACCGCAGAGCCACGGCCGTCGGAGCGCCGCCGTGCGCGGGGAGCATGGGCCGGCCGGCGTCGCGTTTCGCGGCAGCCGAATAAAAAGTGGAGGCCGGAGCCTCCACTTCAACGAACAGCGACACGACGCAACGTCGCTACGCGTGGGACGGGACGGCAACGATCGCGGCCGTCATCTTCTTCGACCGCCAGATGGCGAAGCCAACCAGCGCAACCAGCCCGATCACGATGACAGCGCTGCCGAGCGTCAGGGCCCCCGCCCGGACCACGATCGGCGCGATGATCAGGCTGACCAGGTTGACGACCTTGATCATCGGGTTCAGGGCCGGTCCGGCGGTGTCTTTGAGCGGGTCTCCGACCGTGTCGCCCACGACGCTCGCCTTATGGCGCTCGGACCCCTTGCCGGTATTGGCGGCCAGGTTGCGTTCCTCGTCCTCGATCAGCTTCTTGGCGTTGTCCCACGCGCCGCCCGTATTCGACATGAACACGGCCAGCAACATGCCGGACAGGATGATCCCCGCCTGGAAGCCACCCAGTGCCTCTACCTGTAGCAGGAGGCCCACGATGATCGGCGTCACGACCGCCAGGACCGCCAGGTTGATCAGGTCGCGTTGGGCGGCGGCAGTCGAGATGTCCACTGCCCGCGCATAGTCGGGCTTGACCGTGCCTTCGATGATGCCGGGGATCTTGAACTGGCGGCGGACCTCCTCGACCATCTGCCCGGCCGCGCGGCTGACGGCGCGAATGGCCAGCGACGAGAACATCCACGGCAGCGCCCCGCCCAGTAGCATGCCGACAAACACCATCGGCTCCGAGACGCGGATGCCGTCAGCCAGCGCCTCCGGGTTGATGACGCGCACATCGGCCAGGAACGAACCGAAGAGCGAAACGGCGGCGATAACCGCCGAACCGATGGCGATCCCCTTGGTGATCGCCTTGGTGGTGTTACCAACCGCGTCCAGGTCGGCCATGATGCGGCGGGCCTTTTCGTCCAGGCCGGCCATCTCGCCGATGCCGTTGGCATTGTCGGCGATGGGGCCGAAGGAGTCCATGGCGACGTTGTTGCCCGTCAGGGTCAGCATGCCGATGCCGGTCATGGCGACGCCATACAGGATCAGCGTGAAGTGGATGAACTCTTCCGAGAAGCGGTCGCTCACATAGGCATCTACATTGACGCCGCTGTAGATCAGGATGGCGGCAACGATGGTCGCCGCGATGACGAACACGTTCCAGACGGCCGACTCATAGCCATTGAACAGGCCGGAGAGGATGGTCGTCGCCGGGCCGCCGGATGTTGCCTCGCGTATCTCCTTGACAGGCCGGTAGTGCGTGCCGGTGAAGTAGTCGGTCAGCCGGTCGATCAGGATGGCGAGGGCAACACCCACTGCCGTCGATAGAAACGGCCGCCACCATCCACCGGGAACATCCTGCATGTAGAAGAAGGCGATCAGGCCAAACAGCACGACTGAGATCGCGGCCGAGGTCAGGAAGCCACGGAAGATAGCCTGCATGGCATTGCCGCTCTCGTCCGAGTCGCTGCGGACCAGGTAGGTGCCGATGATCGAGGCCAGGACGCCAATACCACGGACCAGCAGCGGGTAGATGATCCACTCGTTGTGGCCGGTGATCAGGGTCAATGTCACACCGAGGATCAGGCCGGACACGATCGTGACCTCGTAGGACTCGAAGATGTCAGCGGCCATACCGGCGCAGTCGCCGACATTGTCACCAACGAGGTCGGCGATTACGGCCGCATTGCGCGGATCGTCCTCGGGGATGTCCTGTTCGACCTTGCCGACCAGGTCGGCGCCCACATCGGCCGCTTTGGTATAGATGCCGCCGCCAACGCGCATGAACAAAGCGACGAGCGTGCCGCCAAAGCCGAAGCCCAGAAGAATGTCGGGCGCGGCCGCCCCGAAGATGATGAAGATGAGCGTGCCGCCCAGCAGGCCGAGGCCGTCGGTCAGCATGCCGGTGATGGTCCCGGTCCGGTAGCCGATGCGCAGCGCGTCGCGAAAGCTGGTTCGGGCGGCTGCGGCAACGCGGACGTTACCCTCAACAGCCATGCGCATGCCCAGCTGGCCAACCGTCAGCGAGAACCCGGCGCCCATGACGAAGGCCATGGCGCGACCCAGGCCAACGATCAGCCGGATCATGTTCTCATCAAAAGCCTGGAAGCGCTCCACGGCCGCCTCGGTTGGCGGCACGATGTAGACGCTCAGAAACATCAGGATCGTCAGGATGACGATGAACGGCAGGATCGTCCGCAACTGGCGGTTCAGGTAGGCGTTCGCACCCTGTTTGATCGCCTCCCAGACTTCCTGCATCTTGGCGGTACCTTTGTCTTCTCGCAGGATCTGCCGCCGAAGAATTAGGGCATAAATGAGACCGAGGATGGCGATGCCAAACACCGCCCACACGGCAATGGTCTCGAACGTGGTCAGACCTAATGTAGACATTGGATGAACTCAGAGCCTCCTTCGCATGGGTGTAGGGATCGTTTCAGACGATAAGCGCGACGTGGCCAGGGTGGCGCATGCGCATACGCCGTTCCACGTACGCCAGAAGTACAATCATCACACCAGACGTCAAACAAGGTCTATCCTCTTGTGAAAGAGCAGTCGCCAAGTCAATGCCGGATATTATGCACGAATCAATGTGCTTGCCCACTATACAAACCGCACAAAGAAAAAAGGCTGACTTCGCGCCCGCGATTGTCTATACTCTTAAGCCAGTTTCTCCGGTTGAAACGTACATCTGCCCGCCTGCACCGGGAAGGGAGCGGTACTCGCCGGGCGAACACGCATACCGACTACAATCTGCAAGGAGTTGTTCATGGTGAATGAGACCCTGAGGCCGCAATTGCCGCTTACCTGGTGGCTGGGACTGGTCAGCGCCGCGATCGCGCTGGCATTTGCGCTGTTCTTCTACCGCCAGATCATGCGGCATTCAGAGGGCACGCCGCGCATGGTCGAAATTGCGGCAGCGGTTCGGGAAGGCGCTATGGCATACCTGCGCCAGCAGTACCGCGTCATCGGCATCGCATTTGCCAGCCTCTTCGTCCTGTTCCTGATCATGGCTCTGCTGGGCATTCAAAATCCGGTCGTGCCTTTCGGCCTGCTGACCGCCGGCTTCTTTTCCGCCCTGAGTGGGTACATCGGCATGCGCGCCGCCACGAACGCCTCAGCCCGCACAGCCCAGGCGGCCAGCGAAAGTCTGGACAGCGGGCTGAAGGTGGCGCTGCGGGCCGGGGCGGTCATGGGCCTGGTTGTCGTCGGCTTTGCGCTGCTGGACATCTCGCTGTGGTTCCTGGTGCTGTATTACGTCTTTCCCGCGATCTTTCCGGACAGCATGTTCAGCGTGGCCAACCCGCTCCCAATCATCACTGCGACCATGCTCAGCTTCGGGATGGGCGCTTCCATGCAGGCGTTATTCGCCCGCGTCGGCGGTGGCATCTACACCAAAGCGGCCGACGTCGGCGCTGACCTGGTCGGCAAAGTCGAGGCCGGCATCCCCGAAGACGACCCGCGAAACCCGGCCACGATCGCCGATAACGTCGGCGACAATGTGGGCGACGTGGCCGGCATGGGCGCCGACCTGTATGAGTCCTACGCCGGCTCGATCCTGGCCACCTCGGCGCTGGGCGTAGCCGCCGTGGCCTCGATGGGCAGCGGGCTGGTCAGCGACTGGTCCCAGGGCGAGTTGCAGATCCGCTATCTTGCCGCGCCCGTCGCCGTGTCCGCCGTGGGCGTCCTGCTGTCTATCCTGGCAGTCTATGCCGTCCGCACCTCCAACGGCACGGGGAGTGGCGGGCTGATCAGCGCCCTGAACCGCGGCCTGACGATCAGTTCGATCGGCATCGCGGTCCTGTCGCTGCCCGTCCTGTACGCGCTCGGACTGCCCAACTACCTGCAAGTCTGGGTGGCCATCCTGGTCGGCCTGGTCGTAGGCATCATCGTCGGCCGCTCAACGGAATACTACACATCCCATGCCTACAACCCCACGCGGGGCATCGCCCAGCAGGCGAATACCAGTTCGGCCACGGCGCTGATCGAAGGCCTGGCCGTCGGCATGGAGTCGGGTGGCGTGCCGGTGGCGGCCGTCGCCCTGGGCATCGCCGCCAGCTACTTCGTCGTGGGCGGGCTGGACAACATCCCGATGGGTCTCTTCGGTGTCGGTATCGCCGCGGTCGGCATGCTGTCGACGCTGGCCTTCACCCTGGCCACCGATGCCTACGGTCCCATCGCCGACAACGCGGGCGGCAACGCCGAAATGGCCGGCCTGGACAAGTCGGTCAGGACGAAGACCGACCAGCTTGACGCGGCCGGCAACACGACCGCAGCCATCGGCAAAGGCTTCGCCATCGGATCGGCCGCCCTCACTTCCCTCGCCCTGCTCGCTGCCTATCTTGAGGCCATCCGGCTCTCGCTGACGGAGCTGCAGGGAGTCAGGGTGCTGCCTGTCGAGGGCACACTGGTTCCCGTTGCGGACATGAGCATCCCGCAGTTTGTTGAGTACTACAATATCACCCTCTTCAACCCTCTGGTGCTCATCGGCCTGTTCGCCGGGGCGGCAACGACCTTCTACTTCTCGGCGATGACCATGCGGGCGGTCGGCCGCGCCGCCGGCGACATGGTTGAAGAAGTCCGGCGTCAGTTCCGCGAGGAGCCGGGCATCCTGGAAGGCACGGTCCGCCCCGACTATGCTCGATGCGTGGAGATTAGCACCGCCTCGGCTCAGCGCCAGATGGTGGCGCCGGCCCTCGTCGCCCTCATCGTCCCGATCGTGATCGGCGTGCTGTTCGGCGTCGCCGGCGTCATCGGCCTTCTCGCCGGCGGCCTGGCGACGGGTCTGTCGCTGGCAATCATGATGTCGAACGCCGGCGGCGCGTGGGACAACGCCAAGAAGTACATTGAGGAGGGCGAGCACGGCGGCAAGGGCTCTGACGCCCACCGCGCGGCCGTCGTCGGCGATACCGTCGGCGACCCGTTCAAGGACACGGCAGGCCCGTCGCTCAACATTCTGATCAAACTGATGGCGATGGTCTCGCTGGTCTTTGCGGGGTTGATCGTCTTCTTCGACCAGGGTCAGGGCCTCTTGCTGGCCTTGCTCAATTGAGGTCGTTTCATTGGGCGCTTCGCGCGCATCAGCGGCGGCCGGCCCCTCTAACGTCGGCCGCCGCCTTGTTCTTCTGTTTCGCGCCGCCGGCGTGGGTGTATAATCGCTGTCGCACTTAGCGGCATCGGCCGCCGGAAACAACCATGTCCACCCTGATCGCCTACGCCCCGGCCGAAGACCACACCAAGCTCCACCATCCGGAGAGCGCGGACCGGATGATCCCCCTCCTTCCCATCCTGGAGAAGACAGGGTTGCTGGCCGAATTGATGCCGGTCAGGCCCGTCGCCGCGACGATGGACCAGCTGCGACGGGTCCATACGATCGGGCTCGTCAACTACGTCCAGGCGGTTTCGCTCCGAGGCGGCGGGGTGCTGGACCACGGCGATACCTACGTCACCGCCGAGAGCTACGATCTGGCGCGGCTGGCCGCCGGGGCGTGTTGCGCGAGCGTGGACGCCATCCTGACGGGGGCCGCCCGTAACGGGTTCGCCCTGGTGCGGCCGCCGGGCCACCATGCCGAGACGGACCGGGTCAGCGGCTTCTGCCTTTTCAACAATGTCGCCGCCGCCGCCCGCCAGGCCCAGGTTGTTCACGGGTTAGCTCGTGTTGCCGTTGTTGACTTCGACGTCCATCACGGAAACGGGACGCAGGACATCTTCTACGAAGATGACTCGGTCCTGTTCATCTCGACCCACCTGTTCGCCCCCTACTTCTACCCCGGCATCGGCAGCATGAACGAAACGGGCGCCGGTCGCGGCAAGGGTTACACGCTCAATATCCCCTTCCCACCGGGCGCCGGCGACGGTGGGTACGCACAGGCGTTTGACGAGATCATCTTGCCTCGCCTGCAGGCGTTCCAGCCCCAGATGCTGTTGGTCTCCGCCGGCTATGACGCTCACTGGCAGGACCCATTGGCGATGGCCGGCCTGAGCCTGACCGGTTACGCAGCCATTGCCAGGCGACTGGTTTCTGCGGCCGAGGCGCTCTGCGGGGGCCGGGTCCTCTTTGTCCTGGAGGGCGGCTATGATCACGCGGTCCTCGCGGCGGGTGTTGCCAACACATTCTACGCGCTGCTCGGCCGCGACGAGATCATCGACCCGCTCGGCCCTTGTCCCGATGCCGAGCGCGACGTCAGCGAACTGCTCGCGCGCCTGCGGCGTCACTACTTGCCAAACACGCCGATAGACCGCATAATTGACGAAGGAAGTTGACCATAATTGCACCAGATCTCTTCGTGTTCGGCCTGGCGAGCGTTGCGGCGCTCTTGGGAAGCGTCAACACGGTGCAAGTAGCTGGCCGGCGGGTGCGAAGGAGGAAGCATGAGCAGCGACACGGACACAGGCCCTGAACAAGCCAGCCGCCCGGACGAGATGTCACCCGAGGAGCTGGATCGGGCCCTGCGCTGGCTCGAGGAACTAGGGGGCAAGGGCGGCGAGTCGGCAGTCCAGCCGCTCGATGAGTCGCCCTTTCACGGGCTGTTCGACCTCGAGGAAGGCGATGTACCGGCCTGGCTACGAGAGACGCCCAGCACCGACAGTGGGGAGCTGGCTGGCGATACCGAATCCCGCCTGGACTGGCTGGCCAAGATGGCCCAGCGCGAGTCCATTGAAGAACTGCCCACCCTTGAATGGCGTCGCCTGTCCGACTCACAGCAGGCCAGCGTCATCGCTGCCAGCGTCCTGGATGAAGCAAAGACAGAAGCTTTCATCCGCGAGCCGGTAGACGCAGAGACCGAAGCGGCCGCACCGGACCAGGGACTTGAGCCCCTCGCCGAAGCAGACCCTGCAGTTCCACCGGAACCGGAAGCAGAAGCCGGCGGCCTCCCGGCCGACGGGTCTGCGGTCGAAGGCACAGACATTGCGGCGGCTGTTGCAGCAGGGTTGGTCCTGTCCGAGACGGCCGAAGCTCCCATGACCCCGGCCGTTGAAGTCGTTGAGGACTCTGCTCTGGTCGCGGCGACGATAGAAGTCATCGCGCCGGTCGCTGAAGCGGAAGCCCCCGGCAGCATTGAGGACGCCGGCGAGCCGGTTGTCATTGAAGAGGCTTCCACGCCGGCGGCCGGGGCGCCCCAGCTTGATGACATGGATGCAGCCATGGCCTGGCTGGAGGAACTCGCTGCCAGGCAGGAGACCCCTATCGAGGACCTGCCCAGCGTGGCCGACCGGGCCCTTGCGTCCAAACTGATGGCGGAAGCGTCGCAACTCTCCTCGGCGCAGGTCGTTCAGCCCGCCGTCAAGTCGGAAAGCCGGGCTTCGGAAGTAGCAGCGCTTGCCGGCGCGTCGCTGGCCGGCGCCACCCTGTATGAGGCGGCGACTGATGAGTCCTTGACTGCGAACCTGGGTGATGCGGCCGAGGCCCCGGCGGCCGGAGCCACTGCCGCCGCGGACGCGGAGTCTGTGCGCGCCAAGAGCGAAGTCCCGGGTGCTACCGAGACGGGAGACATGGCAAAAGCGGTGGCTTCAGCGGCGGCCGCCGGAGCCCTGCTAACGGGCGAGGAAGCGACGACCGAGGTCGTGACGGCGTCGGTCGTTTCCGAGACCGTTGCACCCGCAGGCGAGCCGTTCGAAAAAGAGGCGTCCATGCCGGTTAAGCGCAAGTATGCGACAAAACCAACGACGAAAGTTGCGACGGCGGGCATGGCTGCCGCGGCCGCCGTCCAGCCCGGCGTGTTTGATCTCGGCGACGCGCTTGAGCAGCTGGACCTGCTGGCTGTCCCCGCCCGTGGCGCGCTGGACGACATCGAGCGCGTCCTGGCTGCCGAAGGCGCGTCAGCCCTGGCGACGCCCTACTCGCTCGAGGCGACGCTGGATTGGCTGTTGCCTGTCGCCGGCCCCGTACTGGATTCACTGCCAGGCACAGGCGCGGCAGACGCAGACGATGAGCCGGCTGACGGCGGGGCAAGCTCGGCCGCGCTGTCCCTGGAGACGAGCCTGGTCGACGACATGCCCGAGGATCCCGACGCGGCGCTGGCGTGGATGAGCCAGTTCGTTGATGACGAACCTCGAGAAGGCGGCAGGACCGAGGAATCCGCGTCCGGCGCGGGCGCGCAGGTCGAGCTGTCCGAGTCCATCCTCCTGGAAATGCCGGATGATCCGGACGAAGCCATCGCCTGGCTGGAGAAACTGGCGTCGCAGGGCAACTCGGAAGCCTAGCGCTGCCGGCGATCCGCTTCAATTCGCACCGCACTTGTTGACAACCCGGGCCAGGCAACAACTCTCCTCCACAATCAGGCGAGTCAAGTGGTTGGTGCCCGCTGGACATTACATAACAACGGAGATAACGAGATGGAACAGACGCTTGTATTGGTGAAACCCGACGGCGTGCAGCGCGGGCTGGTCGGCGAAATCATCACCCGTTTTGAGCGGCGGGGCCTGAAACTGCTGGGGCTGAAGTTCATGCAGGTGACGCCTGAACTGGCGGCGAAGCACTACGGCGTGCATCGGGAGCGACCTTTCTACAATAGCCTGGTCGAGTACATCACCTCCGGCCCCGTCGTCGCGATGGTCTGGGAAGGCAAAGACGCCATCCAGACCGTGCGCAACACCATGGGAGTCACGAACCCGACGAACGCTGCGCCAGGGACGATCCGCGGCGATCTCGGCGTGGAGATCGGCCGCAACCTGGTCCATGGCTCCGACGGCCTGGAAAGCGCGGCCAGCGAAGTCGCCCTGTTCTTCGCGGCCAACGAGTTGGTCAGCTGGCAGCGGGCGAACGACCCCTGGATTCGCGAGTAGGCAGCCGAGCAGCAGACAGCATCTGACGCCGTCCGGTGCGCGGGGAGAAAACCCTCACGCGCCGGACGGCGTTTTGTTTTCTGCGAAACGGGTTGTCCTACTGCATCCGAACGACGATGCGCGCCTCATGCCAGAGCGACTCGAGGTCATAGTAAGCGCGCTTGGCGGGATCGAAGAGGTGGACGATGACGTCGCCATAGTCGACAAGGATCCACCCGTCGGCCGGTTCACCCTCGACGCCCCTGGCGCGAGCCCCGGCTTTCGACTTGGCGCTGCCCATGACGCTATGGCTAAGCGCTCGCAGTTGCGGCTCCGTATCCCCGGTACAGAGTAAGAAATAGTCGGCGAAGATCGCCTGGTCCCTGACATCGAGCAGCAGGATATCGCTGCCCTTCTTTTCCAACAACGCGTCAACCAACAGGTGAGCTAGTTCCAGACCTTGCAGACGGCACCTCCACGATTCGAAAACGGTGACGGCATTGTAACATGGCCGTCGAGGTTCTACCAGAACCGGTACGCGCCTTTGCCTGCCGGGTTCAGTTGCCCTACAATCTTTTGCAGTCGTTCAACACGCGCGCGCAGCCGCCAACCCGGGCGCCAGGAGACCCATGCAAGCCAGCTTGGCCGCAAGGTGGAGACCGCGAGAGGCCGTCGCCCCGGCGCTAAACTACCTGCGCCAGCCTGCCCGTTTTGTCAGCACCTATGACCGGGCGAACCTGCGCCCTGATCTCCTCGCCGGGCTGACCCTGGCCGTTATTCTCATTCCGCAGTCGATCGCCTTCGCCATCCTGGCCGGCCTCCCGCCCCAGATGGGCCTGTATGCCTCGATTGCCGGAGCGGCCGCGGGGGCCCTGTGGGGTTCCTCGCGCCAGATGTACACCGGCCCGAGCAATGCCCTTTCTCTCCTGGTCCTGTCCACGCTGTCGGCCGTCGCCCTGCCGGGATCAAACCAGTATGCGGTCGCCGCCGGGCTGATGGCGCTCATGGTGGGCATCGCCCAGTTGCTGATGGGCCTGGTGCGCCTGGGCGTGCTCATCAACTTCGTGTCGCACTCCGTCATCGTTGGCTTCGCCACCGGCGCCGGTGTGCTGATCATCATCAAGCAGATCGGCCCGCTGCTTGGCATCAAGCCACCCGGCACCGACGTCCTGGCAACCGTCTCCGGCGTCCTGCGCCAGCTCCAGGACATCCACTGGCAAACGGCGGCGATTGGCCTCGGCACGATCGCCACCATCCTGATCCTGCGCCGGATCAACAACCGGCTTCCCGCCACGGCCATCGCCATCGCCCTGGCGTCGCTGGTGGTGTATGCACTGGACCTGGCTGATTCTGGCGTAGCCGTTGTCGGCGAACTGCCGCGAGGGCTGCCGCCGATCGCCCGGCTGCCCATCTTCGATCTGGAGCTCATCGCCCAGCTTTCAACCGGAGCCCTGGCGGTGGCCGCCATCGGCCTGGTCCAGGCGGCGGCCGTCTCCCGCTCGCTGGCATTGCAGACGGGCCAGCGCCTTGAGAACAACCAGGAGTTTGTCGGCCAGGGTTTCGCCAACCTGTTCTCGAGCATCTTCTCCGGCTACCCGGTCACGGGTGCGTTCTCATCCACGGCGGTCAACTATCGCGCGGGGGCCAGGACCCAGCTCTCCAGCATCGTCTCCAGCGCGGTCATCCTGCTGGCCGTGCTTGTCGCCGGTTCGCTGACCGCCTACCTGCCAACAGCGGCCCTGGCCGGCGCGTTGATCATCACCGCCTTCGGCATGATCGATCGCGCGGAGATCGCGCGCATCTGGCAAGGCGCGCCCGGCGACGCGATCATCATGGTCGTCACTTTCCTCGGCACGTTGTTCTTGCGCCTGGAGTTCGCCGTATTGGCCGGTATCCTGCTGTCGTTCGCGCTCTATATCCTGCGCACGTCGACGCCGCGCATCCATCCGGTCGAACCAGACGAGTCTTTCCGGCACTTCGTCTACCAGCCCGGGCGCGAACCGTGCCCGCAGTTGTCCGTCATCGAAGTCCTGGGCGACCTGTACTTCGGCGCGGCCAACTATGTCGAGGAGGTCCTGCTCGATGCCGTCGACAAACGGCCAGAGCAGCGGTTCCTGCTGATGCGCATGAACCACATCAACCAGATCGACTTCAGCGGCATCCACAGCCTGGAGAACATCGTCCGGACGTACCGCGAGCGCGGCGGCGACGTCTTCCTGACGCGGGTCAACGACCCCGTCCGCCGGTTGATGGATTCGACAGGCTTCAGCGTGAGGCTGGGCGAAGACCACCTCCTGCCGGAAGACGGGGTCATCAGCGAGCTGTTTCACCACGTCCTTGATCCGGCGATCTGCATTTACGAATGTCCCGTGCGCGTCTTCCGTGAGTGCCAGAATCTGCCCAAACGCGACGACCTGATCGGTTTCCACGGCCCCGGATGGCCATCCGTTGACGGGACCGCCCCGCTGCCGCTGATCGAGGCGAGTGACCTATGGCAGGCGCTCCACGGCCCGGTTGAGGAGCGGCCGACAGTGATCGACGTCCGGGAGGCGCGCGAGTTCAAGCTGGCCCACATCCCCGGCTCGCAGTCGTATCCGCTGTCAACCATCTTGCAGGGCGAGGTGGATCTGGCGACGGACGCGCGTCTCGTTCTAGTATGCCGCAGCGGTCGCCGGAGCCGGCGGGCCGGGTATGTGCTGAAGAAGCGCGGCTACGAGCACATCAGCGTGCTGAACGGCGGCACGAGCGCGTGGGAGGCGGCAGGCCTGCTCGAGGCGGTCACCTTCGAGCCGCTGGCGACCGCCCCGGGCACTGAGAGGGTAGCATGACAGAAAGACAGGCAGAACCCAGCGCGGCGTCCGTCGATACCCTGTCCCGCAACGTGGGGCTCGATCTCATCCGGGTGACCGAAGCGGCCGCGCTGGCCGCCGGTCGCTGGATCGGCTCCGGCCAGTTCGCTGAGGCCCACCGGGCGGCGACCGTGGCCATGCAGAAGGCGCTGTCAACGCTGCGGATCGACGGTTGCGTGGTCATCGGCGAAGATCGCCCGGTCGGTGACGGCATCCCGCTTTCCTGCGGCACGCTCTTTGGCGCCGGAGGAACGCTGGTCGATCTGGCCGTCGACCCGATCGACGGCACTCGCCTGCTCGTTGAGGGCCGCCCCGGCGCCATTTCGGTCGTGGCGGTCACGCCGCGAGGCAGTCTCTTCTCGCCCGGGCCGGCCGAATATCTCGACAAGATCGTCACCGACCGTGAAGCGGCCGACGTGCTGGTACCCGAATGCATGGATGCGCCGGCGGCCTGGACGTTGGCTCTGATCGCCCGCGCCAAGAAGAAGACCGTCCGCGACCTGGTTGTGGTCGTCCTGGCCCGCGCCCGGCACCAGGACCTGATCCAGGAGATCCGCGCGACCGGCGCGCGCATCTTGCTGCGCGACGAAGGCGACGCCGAGGGCGCCCTGGTGGCGGCCACGCAGGGGACAAAGGTGGACGTGCTGATGGGCGTCGGGGGCGCCGGGCAGGGGGTGTTGTCGGCGTGTGCGGTCAGGGCCTTGCGCGGCGGCATGCTGGCCCGCTTTGCGCCTCAGACGGCCGACGAGCGCAACGCGTGCGCAGCGGCGGGATTGGAGACGCAGCGGATCATGACCGCCAACGACCTGGTCCGGAGCGACGAGATCTTCTTCGCGGCCACGGGCATCACCGACAGTTCCCTCCTGAACGGGATCACCTACAAGGGCTCACACGCAGAGACGCACTCGTTGCTGATACGGTCTGTGACCGGGACGCGTCGCTTCATCCAGGCCGAGCATACGCTGGGCGGTTGAGCGCCGGGCCGGGAACAGCCGCCCCCGCGCCGGGACGATCCCTAGGCGCCCTTGGCTTCAAGGCCGATACCGTAAGCCCGGCGCGTTTCCGGGTGCAGCAGCCAGGCCAGACCCAACAGCGGCTGGATCAGGGGAAAGAAGCCGTAATCGGCACCGAAGCGGCCCCAGACCGTTCGGCCGATCAGGTCCGGTTGCAGGACACTCAGCGTGCCGATGACGAGGACCATAAGCAGTTCAAACAGAAGCGCGCCGAACGACACCTTCCAGGCCCAGGCTTTGCGGATGACAAAGCCGACCGTGGCAACGAGGTAGACGATCGCGGCCAGACCGCTGAGCAGCGCGGGGAGCGGGTCTGTGACGCCCTCCTTGAAGAACAACTGGTAGATGGCCCGCACACCGGTTGACAGGGCCAGGACAGGGTAGGAGATAGCCAGGATGACGCCCGCGGCCTGGATGAAACCCGAGAGCGCATTCTCGGTCGTATTCGCGGCCGCCGGCTTGCCGGCCTGCTCATCGTTGGTGGTCATGCGTGTCATTGTAGCAAATTCGGCCTTTGTAAGCGCTTCCTAAATCAGTGTCGCTTCGCGATGGGGGTTGCTAGAATCAAGTCTATGCTCGACGATCCGCGTCCCGACGAACCGCTGATGCCTCAGCCGAGAACACCCGAGCCGTCTGATCTCCCCGCCCCGGCGGGCGAGTGGCTGGTCGAGGCAGCGCCGCCGCAACCGGCGGAAGCGCCGACGGCCTGGGACGCAGATGGTCCGGCGACCGGCGTGTTGGAGCAGCCTGAGGCGTCGGAGGCGGGCGGCCGTTCTTGCCTGCGAAACTGCCTATTCACCTTCATCACGCTGGTCGTCGTCCTCAGCTTGCTCGGCACGTCCGTCCTCGCGCTCTTTTTCATCCGGCGCGACGCGTTGCTCCAGCAAGCGCAGCGCCAGATCGCGGCGCTGGCTGCGCCGCCCACGCCGTTCCTCGACCTGGAACTGCAGGTACAGGCCACGCCGACAGCCGCACCCAGCCCAGTGCCGGGCGGTGACGTGGTTGAGCCAACACCCGAACCGCAGCCGGTCGCCATACCGACGGAAGCGGAGCCAGGCTCGACGTCGCCCTTGAACCGGATCGCTCTCGTGAATGAAGACGGCCAGATAGAGACCATCGCCGCCGATGGGACGGGAAGACGCGTGCTGACCCGGCCTTCCGACGGCTCCCGCTTTCAGTTTCCGGCCTGGTCGCCCGACGGCTCGCAGCTGGCGGTCGTAGGCAACGACGAACAGGGCGGCGGCATCTACGTCTTGCCGAGCAGTGGCTCGGCGCCGGCACGGCTCGAGCGCCAGCAGGTCTACTACAGCCAGACCCAGTTGCCGTTTTACCTGTACTGGTCGCCCGATAGCCAGCAGATCGGTTTCCTGGCGAACCACTCGCGCGACGCGTTCGGCCTGAGCGTCGTGCCCGGTGATGGGACAAGCGAGAGCCAGCTCCTGACGACCGGCAGCCCGATCTACTGGGAATGGGCAGCTGATAGCGGCGAGATGCTCGTCCACAGCGGTGAAAGTGGCCGGCAGGCGAGCATCACCTGGCTTGGTGTCGACGGCTCGGAGGAGGACCCGAACGTCGGCGAGCCTGGCTACTTTCAGACGCCCGGCATCTCCGCCAGCGGCCGCTACCTGGCCGTGGCGGAGCAAGACGGTCGCGGCAGCGTCCTGGTCTTGATCGACAACAGCAATGACGCGCGCCGGCGGCTTGAGACCAGCGGCTCGATGGCCTTCACCTGGAGCCCCACCACGGACGCTCTGGCCTACACCAGCGGCCAACCCGATGCGCATCCCTTCTGGGGGCCACTCCGGGTGCTAGACGCGACCACCGGCGCCGTCCGCGAGTTGACGAGTGAGACGGTGCTGGCGTTCTTCTGGTCGCCCGACGGCCGGCAGCTGGCCTACCTGACGCTCAATGAACGGCGGCCGCTGGATGAGTTCCAGGCCGGCCGGGACAAAGACCGTCGCCTCGTGAAGCTATCGCAGCCTGTTCAGCAGCGGCCGGCAGGTTTTCTTCGCCTGTCGGTCGTGGACGTAGAGACCGGCATCGGGCTGCGCCTGCTTGACTTCCAGCCCACGGCCGTCTTCGCCTCGCAGTACCTGCCCTTCTTCGCCCAATACGCCCTTAGCCACCGGCTGTGGTCGCCCGACAGCAGCTCGCTGGTGCTGCCGCTCATGGACGGCTTCGAGCAATTCATCGTCGTCGTTCCGACAGATGGCGGCTCGCCCTACACGGTGGCGGAAGGGGAAATCGCCTTCTGGAGCCAGCGCTAGGTGCCCGCCCGAGTCAACCGTATCGCCTACATCGATTTGAACGGCTGCGTCTGCACGGTCAATCCGGACGGCAGCCAGCCCCGCCGGCTCAGCGAGGAGGGTCTCTTCTTCCAGCACCCGGCATGGTCGCCCGACGGCCGCCACGTCGCCTCGATTGGCATGTCCAGCGGGGGTGCCGGCGTGTATTGCTTCAGCGAGGCGACGCGACCGTTCCGGTCCGCGCCCCCGCGGCCGCGCGAGCTGTATTTCGGGCAGGTGCAGGCACCGATTTACCTGTACTGGGCGCCCAGTAGCGAGCACGTCAGTTTTCTCGTCGGCTACCCACAGAGCTTCGCCCTCTATCTGGCCGATTTGCAACGCGGAGAAAGCCAGATGCTGGAGACCGGCCAGCCGTTCTTCTGGGATTGGACGCCCGACGGTGCCTATATGCTCATCCATACGGACGGCCAGGGCGAAGATGGCCGGGTCAATTTCATCGACACCGACGGCGAAGACTGGGGCGAGAACCTGGCCGCCCCCGGCAGCTTCCAGGCCCCGGCCATCTCTTCCGACGGCCGCTACTGGGCCTACGCGGGTGAAGACGAACCCCAGGTAAGCGAGATCATCATTGAACAGGCGATGTCGGGCGAGCGCCTCATCCTGCAGCACGGCGGAGCAGTCGCCATGGCCTGGCAGCCGGGCGGGCACGTGCTGGCCTTCACCAGCCCAAGCGACGATGCGCAACACTTCTTTGGCCCGCTGCGCCTGTTCGACGTAGACAGCGAGCGTGTCTGGACAGCCACCCAGAAGACCGTTTTCGCCTACTTCTGGTCGCCAAACGGCCGCAAACTGGCCTACTTCACCCTTGCCCAACCGCCGGCCGAAGGCGTTCGGATTGCCCTGGACCTGTTCGTCTACGACCTGGGGACGGATGCGTGCGACCATCTGCTGACCTTCACGCCGCCGGTCGTCTTCCTGGAGCAGTTTCTGCCGTTCTTTGACCAGTTCTCGCGCAGCCACCGCCTCTGGTCGCCGGACAGCGATGCGCTGGTCGTGCCGGCGCTGGCCGACCGGACGTCCAGGCTACTCGTCATCCCGTCCGCCGGCGGTCCTCCTCAACCCGTTGCCGAAGGCTTCATGGCCTCCTGGAGCGCTGTCTGAGGCCGTGCGCGCCTTCTATTACGACCATTTGCCGCTGGCCCTGCCCGAAGGTCACCGTTTCCCGGCGGCCAAGTACACGCTGGCGCGCGAGCGGGTCATGGCCGCGGGCATCCTTGCCCCCGGCGACCTGTTCCCCGCCCCTGAAGTAACCGACGCCCAGCTGGCCCGGGCTCACGACGCCGATTACATAGCGCGTTTCGAAGCCGGCCGGTTGACTGAAAAGGAGATCAGACGCATTGGTCTGCCGTGGTCGCCCGAGCTGGTGAAGCGCGTGCGCCACATGGCCGGCGGCTCCATCGCAGCGGCGCGGGTTGCCGTGCGCGACGGGGTCAGCGTCAATCTTGGAGGCGGCACGCACCACGCCCACCGCGACCACGGCCAGGGCTTTTGCATCTACAACGACGTCATCATCGCTGCCCGCGCTGTGCAGGCCGAGGGCCGTGCCCGCCGCGTGCTGGTGGTCGATGCCGACGTACACCAGGGCAACGGCACGGCCGCGATCGCCGCCGGGGACCCCACCATCTTCACGTTTTCCATCCATGCCGAGCGCAATTTCCCTTTCCGCAAGTCGCCAGGCGATCTGGATATCGGCCTGCCGGACGAACTGACCGATGAGCCATTCCTCACGGCGCTGAGCGACGGCCTGGAAGTGGCGCTGGCAAAGGGACGACCTGACCTGGTCATCTACCTGGCCGGGGCGGACCCGTATGCGGATGACCGTCTCGGCCGGCTGGCGCTCAGCAAAGCGGGGCTTGCCGCGCGAGACCGGCTGGTGTTCGGTCGCTGCCGGGCGCTTGGGTTGCCGGTGGCTGTCACCCTGGCCGGGGGTTACGCACGGCGGATCGAGGACACGGCCGAGCTCTATGCCCAGACCGTGGCCATCGCTGCCGAACACGCCGCCTAGCCGCCTGGATTGCCGGCCGCCTGTCCCACTGCTACACTCCGCTTATGAGCCTGCGATCGCTCTGGGAGTCCGTCTATGGTCGCCGGCGCTGGCTGACGTTCGGCATTGGGATCAAGCGCTGGCTGGTGCTGCTGGTTGCCGGCGCGGCCGTCACCAGCATCGGCTGGATCTACTTGCTGCTGACGCTGCACCGCGACGGGTTGTTGCCTGACCCGCTCCATGCCCTGCTGACGCTTAGCTTCCTGCCCCTGTGGCTGCGGATCATCGCGCCGCTGCTGCTGGGCGGCCTGCTGATGATCTACGCTGTCGTCCGCCTGGCCAAGAACCTGGTGGCTCCGCTGAGGCGGCCGGGCGGTGACGTTGTCGATTCACTGGTCGATTACCGGATACGCGGCCGCGGGCCGCGCATCGTCGCCATCGGCGGTGGCACAGGGCTGCCCAGCCTGCTGCGCGGGCTGGGTCCCTTCACCAGCAACATCACAGCCATCATCACCGTCGCCGACGACGGCGGCAGCAGCGGGCGCCTGCGCCGCGAACTCGGCGTGCTGCCGCCGGGTGATTTCCGCAACAACCTGGCGGCCCTGGCCGACGACGAAGCGCTCATGACCCAGGTGCTGCAGTATCGCTTTGGGGCGATACCCGTTGAACAAAACGGCGGCAACGGCGGCCACCAGCACAAAGCCCCCGGACAGGGCAACGCATCCGGCCACGCGCTACAGGGCCACGCCTTCGGAAACCTCCTGCTGGCAGCACTGACCGGCATCACCGGCAGCTTCGACGAGGCGCTGCTGGCCGCCCAGCGGGTGCTGGCCCTGCGCGGCCAGGTGTTGCCGTCAACGCTCGAAAACGTCACGCTGGCGGCCGACATTGTGCCCGCCGGGGGTGGCGAGGTGGTCCGCGTCAGCGGCGAATCGGCCATCCCGGAAGCGGCCGGGGTCATCGAACGGGTGTATCTGGAACCAGCGACCGCCCGCGCCTACCCGCCCGCGCTGCGTGCCCTGTTTGCTGCCGACCTGATCGTCCTCGGACCGGGCAGCCTGTACACCAGCATCATGCCCAACCTGCTCGTGGCCGACCTCGCCGAAGCCCTCGTACACGCCCGGGCGCCCAAGGTTTACATCTGCAACCTGGCAACCCAGCCTGGAGAGACCGACAACTACACCGTGGCTGACCACGTCGCGGCCATCCAGCGCCACGTGCCGCTGCCGTTCCTTGACACCGTGCTGGCCAACGATAACCTCAGCGTCCCGCCCGATACGGGCGGCGGCCATACGTCGTTCGTGCCACTGACAGCCCCGGCCGGCGTGCGCATGATCACCGCTGATCTGGTCGACGAATCGCGGCCGTGGCGCCACGACAGCGCCAAGCTCGGACGAGCGGTCATCGGCCTGCTGCAGAACTAACCGGCAGCGGTCGATTGGGCCGTTGAGCCGGGCCGATTTCGTCACCCGGGCATATCCGTTTTCACGCGGCCGAAAGTCTGATATAATGGCGGATAGTGCGCAGTCAACGACTTGCCGCCCACTTCGGACCGCAAATACCGCATGCACAGCGCCTCGCTGCTGACAACCTTACACAAGACCAATAGGAGAATGTCAATGACTGTTAAGGTAGGAATCAACGGTTTCGGCCGCATCGGCCGCCAGGTCTTCAAGGCTATCCGCGACAACTACGCGGGAGTCCTGGATGTCGAGGCTATCAACGACCTGATGCCGGCGGAGACCAACGCCCATCTGCTGAAGTACGACTCGACCTACGGCCGCTTCAACGGCAAAGTCGAAGTTCGCGACGGCGACATCTACATCGACGGCGAAAAGCTGAAGAGCTATGCGGAGAAGGATCCGGCCAAATTGCCGTGGGGCGAGCTGGGCGTTGATATCGTCCTGGAGTGCACCGGCCGCTTTCGTGGCAAGGCGACCGCCGGCGCTCACCTGACCGGCGGCGCGAAGAAGGTCATCATCTCCGCTCCCGGTGACAAGGACATCGATGGGACCTTCGTCCTCGGCGTCAACGAGGAGACGTACGATCCCGCGACGCAGCACGTCATCTCCAACGCCAGCTGCACCACCAACGCGCTGGCCCCGGTAGCCAAGGTCCTGCATGAGAACTTCGGCATCCGCCGCGCGCTGATGACGACGATCCACGCCATGACCAATGACCAGAGCATCCTGGACGTGGCGCACAAGGACCTGCGACGCGCCCGCACGACTGCGTCGAACATCATCCCGACCTCAACCGGCGCTGCCAAGGCCGTCGGCCTGGTGCTGCCTGACCTGAAGGGCAAGTTTAACGGCATGGCATTCCGGGTCCCGACCGTCACGGTGTCGGTTGTCGACCTGACCGCCGAGCTCGAGAAACCGGCGACGAAGGAAGAGATCAACGCGGCGCTGAAGGCCGCGTCCGAGTCAGCGGGATGGCTGGGCAAGGTCCTGGACTACACCGACGAGCCGCTGGTCTCCTCCGACCTGATCGGCGCGCCGGCCTCCACCACGGTTGACTCGCTGTCCACCGACGTCATCGACGGCAACTTCGCCAAGGTCGTGACCTGGTACGACAACGAGTGGGGATACGCGTCCCGCCTGGCGGACCTGACCGCTTTCGTGGCCCAGAAGCTCTAGGGCTCGCTCGAACACCAACGCGAACGCGGATGGCGCTCCGGCCGACCGGTTCAGGCCGATAGACGACATTTTTGTCGGTATCGGCTAGAATCCTATCCGGAGAGTCATCCGCGTTCTTGTATTTATGGACCTGAAGGAACTGGAAGCGCGCATGCACGCCTTTGTCGACAGCAAGGGGTGGTATGGCGCTGATTCGCCGAAACCGCAAACGCCGCAGAACCTGGCCATCTCGCTCGCGCTGGAAGCGGCCGAGGTTCTGGAACATTTCCAGTGGCGAGACAACGCCCGCGACACCGATGCGCTCGCCGGCGAGCTGGCCGACGTCGCCCTCTATCTTCTCCAACTGGCCAGCATCAGCGGCATCGACCTTGAAAACGCCATCCTGCGCAAGCTGGAGACCAACCACCAACGCCACTGGCCGGAACCATGAAGATTCTGGCCATCAGCGACCGCGTCGTCGACAGCCTCTATAGTCCCCGCGTCCGCGAAGAATATGCCGACGTCGACCTGCTCATCAGTTGCGGCGACCTGCCGTTCTACTACCTCGACTTCCTGACGTCCGCGCTCGACGCGCCGCTGGTCTACGTCCGCGGCAACCACGATAAGGGGCCGCAGTACGCCTCGGACGGCACGATATGGAAAGGCGTCCGCGGCGGCTTCGACATCCACGGCCGAATCGTCACCCGCCGCGGGCTGATCCTCGCCGGGCTGGAAGGCTCGATGCGCTACCGGCCGAACGCCGAATACATGTACAACGAGTCGGAGATGCGGATGCAGGTGGCCCAGCTCGTGCCGCGGCTGCTCTGGAACCGGCAGCGCTTCGGCCGGGCGCTGGATATCCTCGTCACCCACTCGCCGCCGTTCGGCATCCATGACCGGCCCGACCTGCCCCACACCGGGTTCCGCGTCTTCCTGAGCCTGCTCAAGATGTTCAAGCCGCGCTATCACCTGCATGGTCACATCCACCTCTACCGGGCCGACACGCCGCACACAACGCAACACGGCGAGACGACGATCATGAACGTCTACCCGTCCCGCTTGATCGACATCCCGGACGAAAAACCGGGTGGAGGCCCGGCCCGATGACCCTGTTCGACCTCTCCGACTACCGCCGGCCGATCTGGACTGTCAGTGACCTGAACGCCTATATCCGCCAGTTGTTCGAGATCGACTACCGCCTGCAGGACGTTGAACTTCAGGGTGAGATCTCGAACTTCACGCGCGCGGCGTCGGGGCACCTGTACTTCACGCTCAAGGACGACGCGGCGCAGATCCGCTGCGTCATGTGGCGCTCGGCGGCCGAGCGCCTGCGTTTCCGCCCGGCCAACGGCGATGCCATCCTGGCCACCGGCCGCGTCTCGGTCTACGAGGCCAGCGGGCAGTACCAGTTCTACGCCGAGACGATGCAGCCCGCCGGCCGCGGCGACCTGGCGGTGGCGTTCGAGCGACTGAAAGAGAAGCTGGCCGCCGAGGGATTGTTCGATGCCGAGACGAAGCAGCCGCTCCCGCCCTTCCCGCGCAAGATAGGCATCGTCACCTCGGCCGACGCGGCCGCCCTGCGCGACATCCTCAACGTGCTGCGCCGGCGCAACCCGCTGCTGGAGGTCCTGGTCGCGCCGACGCTGGTCCAGGGCGACCAGGCCCCGCCGCAGATCATCCGCGCCCTGCAGTGGCTCGACGGGCGCGACGACATCGACACGATCATCGTCGCCCGTGGCGGCGGTTCCATCGAAGACCTGTGGGCCTTCAACGAGGAGGGGGTGGCCCGGGCCATCTTTGCCGCCCGCCACCCGGTCATCGTCGGCGTCGGCCACGAGACCGACTTCACCATCGCCGACTTCGTGGCCGACGTGCGCGCGCCGACGCCCTCGGCCGCGGCCGAACTCGTCGCGCCCGACCTGTCAGACTATCCGGCCTACATCGCTCAGGCGGCCGATCGGCTGGCCGACGCGCTCGACCAGCGCCTGAGCGAGGCCCGACGCCGGCTGCTGTCGCAGGTCCAGGTCCTCGGCTTGCTCAGCCCAAGAAGCCGGCTGGACAACGCCCGCCAGACCAACGACGTGCTCGTGGCCCGGATGGCGGCGGCAATAGAACGGCGGATCGAGCGGCTTCGGGCCCGGCTCGACCTGACCGCGGCGGAACTGGCGGCCGTCAGCCCGCTGGGCGCGCTCAACCGCGGCTTCGCCATCGTCCGCGATGCGAACGGTGACCTCGTCCGCCGCGTTGCCGATGTCGCCCCGGGGGCGCGGCTCACCGTCCAGGTCAGCGACGGCCGCTTCGGCGCGACGGTCAGCGAATAGGCACCGCCGCGCGTTGGCCGGGGCCGGCGCATCTACTACAATAGCCCGGCGCGGGCGCGTTGGTCGTGTCCTGTGCCTCTGTTTGAGCAAGAGGGACTTATGCGTACTGTCTACTGGGATGATGACCGGCAACTGCTGAAGATGATCGACCAGCGCCTGCTGCCGTGGGAGCTGGTCGTGCCCGAATACGCCACCTACCAGGAAACGGCCGCGGCCATCAAGGACATGGTCGTGCGAGGCGCGCCGGCCATCGGCGCGGCGGCCGCCTTCGGCATGGTGCTGGCGGCCCAGCAGAGCACGGCCACCGACCGGCTCGGCCTGCTGCGCGACCTGGAAGCGGCGGCGAAATACCTGGAAGCCGCCCGGCCGACGGCCGTCAACCTGGCCTGGGCTGTTCGCCGGCTGCTCCGCGTGGCGACGAACGAAGACCTGGAATCGGTTGGCGACGTGCGCGCGGCCCTGCTGGCCGAGGCCCAGCGCCTCGCGGATGAGGATGTAGCCCTCAACCGGCGGATGGGCTTCCACGGCGCGGAACTGGTGTCCGACGGCGACACGATCCTACACCACTGCAACACCGGCGCGCTGGCGACGGTCGATTGGGGCACGGCGCTCGGCGTCATCTTCGCCGCCCACGAACAGGGCAAGCGCATCCACGTCCTGGTCGACGAGACGCGACCGCGGTTGCAGGGCGCGCGCCTGACCGCCTGGGAACTCCAGCAGCGCGGCATCCCGTTCGACCTGATCGCCGACAACGCCGCCGGCCACTTCATGCGCCGCGGCGAGGTCAACATCGTCTTCGTCGGCTCCGACCGGACGGCCGCCAATGGCGACGTCGCCAACAAGATCGGCACCTATCAGGTGGCGGTCCTGGCAAAAGAGAACGGCGTGCCGTTTTATCCGGTCGTCCCGACCAGCACCGTCGATCTCGATCTGGCCCACGGCGACCTGATCCCGATCGAGGAGCGCGACCCGGACGAGGTGCTGACCGTGGTCAACCAGTCCATCGCACCCGCGGGGATCAGCGCCCGCAACCCGGCTTTCGACGTCACGCCCCACCGCTACGTCACCGGCATTGTCACCGAGGCGGGCATCGTCTACCCGCCGTTCGAGAAGAACCTGCGGGCGGCCGTCGAACGGGCGAGAGAGATACGTTGGGACGTGTGAGCCAGGCACGGGGGAGCATGGGAGAAAGGCTGCGGCAGAGCGATCAGATTGACGCAGTGGACATCACCCGTGTTTCCCGGCCCCTCTTCTCCTTTGAGATTTCATCGGACTGTGGAGTATCGCGAATCGAGCTATGGACAACATCCCTGTAGTCATCTTCTGCGGCGGGGAAGGCACCCGCATGCGCGGCGGTACGCTGACCAAGAAAGAGCTGGTCGAGATCGGCGGCCGCCCGGTCATCTGGCACGTCATGCGCATCTTCTCCGCCTACGGCCACAACCACTTCGTCCTGCCCCTGGGTTACGAGGCGGGCCAGCTGAAGCGCTACTTTCTCGACTACGAGCCGATGACGCGCGACTTCACCGTCACCCTGGGCGACCACGACAAGTCGATCGCCTTCCACGGTGACGCGGCCCACGACCCGTGGCAGGTGTCGCTGGTCGATACCGGGCTGCGGACGGACAAGGCCAGCCGCGTCGCCCGGGTCGCGCCCCACCTGACCGGCGAGCGCTTTTTCCTGACCTACGGCGACGGCGTCGGCGACGTGGACATCGCCGCGCTGCTGGACTTCCACGTGGCCCACGGCCGCCTGGCGACGATCACCGCCATCCGGCCGCGCGCCTACCAGTACGGCATCATGAACGCGGCCGAAGACGGCCACGTGCGCGAGTACATCCAGTACCCGGAACTGCCCTACTGGATCAATGCCGGCTTCATGGTCTTCGAGAACCGGGCGCTGGAGTGGATGCAGGGCGGCGAGGACCTGGCCCTGGAGACGGGTGTCCTGCAGGACATGGTCGAAGCCGGCGAGGTGATGATGTACCGCCACCACGGCTTCTGGCAGTCGATGGACACGTTGAAGGACGCGAATGAGTTGGAGCAGTTATGGCGCAAGGGCGCGCCGTGGAAGGTGTGGTGAGGGCTATTCGCCCCACGCGGCCAACTCATCCGGCGTATTGACGTTGACGAACGACCGGCCCTCCGGGTCGAAGCGCTCGATCTCCTCGCGGTCCACGAAGCGCACGGCCACGCGGCCGTAGAAGCCGGTGATCTTCAGCCGCCCGGCGCGGATGTTCTCCTCGATCGGTTCCAGGCAGGCCTTGCTGTAGATGGCGTGCAATGGCTCCGGGAACTGGTCCCAGCGCGGGACGATGATGTCGGCCGTCGCGCGCAGGCTGACCAGGTGCTCCAACAGCGGCCGGTTGAGCCAGGGCATGTCGCAGGCGACGATGAGCACGTGCGGCCTGCTCGCATAGTGGACGGCGGCGTGGATGCCCCCCAGCGGACCCTGCTCGGGGAAGACGTCGCCCAACATCGGCAGGCCCAGGTGGGCGTAGGCCTCGGGGCGATTGGTGATGAGGATCGTCTCCGCCCCCAGCGCGGCGACGCGCTCCATGACGATCTCGATCATCGGCCGCCCGCGAAACGGCACGAACGCCTTGTCCGTGCCCATGCGGCTGCTCTTCCCCCCGGCCTGGATGGCGACAGTCAGATCGTTGGCGGTCACAATTCCTCGCTGAGAACGTAATGGCCGGTGGCCAGTGGTCAGTGAGAAAGGACTGGTCACTGGCCACTGACCGCGGTTCTCTCCACTAGACGAATCGATAAAAGACCTGGTTGCTCAGGAAGCGCCCGCGCTCGGTCAGCAGCAGGCGGCCGCCGCGGCGCTGCAACAGGCCCCACGCCTCCAGCTGGGCGGGCGCCGGATCATAGACCTGGTCAAACGTCCGGCCGAAGCGGGCGTCGAACGCGTCCAGGTCCAGCCCTTCCTGTAACAGTCGCAATTGGGTGATAGCGGTATCGGACATCGCTTCGGCGTCGTCCAGTCGGTGGTGGCCGGCGACCGCGGCCGACAGCGGGAACGGCCCCGGCGCGTCCCGCTCCATCCGCCGGATGTAGACCCGCGGCTGTTTGACGACATGGTAGCGGAAACCAGCGGCCAGCCCATGCGCGCCTGCACCCAATCCCAGGTACGGCTCGTTGCGCCAGTAGACCAGGTTGTGGCGGCACTCGCGCCCCGGACGAGCCCAGTTCGAGATCTCATAGTGTTCGAAACCGGCCGCGGCCATCGCTTCGCAGGCGGCCTCGTATTGGTCGGCGGCCGTGTCGGGGTCGGGCGCGGCGATCTCACCGGTCTGCAGCCAGCGCTGCATCGGCGTGCCGGGTTCGATGGTCAGGCAGTAGAGGCTGATGTGCTCCGGCGCGAGCGGCAGCAGGGTGTCGAGCGAGCGCTGCCAGTCGGCAAGCGACTGGCCCGGCAGCCCATAGATCAGGTCGAAGTTGACGTTGTCGAAACCGGCTGCGCGGGCCGTGTCCAGGGCCACCACGGCCGCGGCGAAGTCATGCTCGCGGTCGAGCAGCGCCAGCTCGTGGGGCAGCGCACTCTGAACGCCGAAGCTGAGCCGGTTGACGCCAAGTCCGCGAACGGCGGCCAGGTAGGGCGCGTCGACCGTGCCCGGGTTGGCCTCCATCGTGATCTCGGCCGCCGGATCGAGGTCCATCGTCTCGCGCACAGCGGAAAGGATCAGCGCCAGTTCTTCCGGCAGCAGCAGCGACGGCGTGCCACCGCCGAAGAAGATCGTCCGGATTGCCGCCCGCCTGCCGGCCGCTTCCGCGAGCGCCG
This sequence comes from uncultured Ardenticatenaceae bacterium, assembly GCA_964422535.1. Taxonomy (GTDB): domain Bacteria; phylum Chloroflexota; class Anaerolineae; order Promineifilales; family Promineifilaceae; genus Promineifilum. Next base: position 241,822 of record CAYRBP010000001.1, read on the forward strand.
CGACCTGCCGGACCTCGGCCGCCAGCGCCTGCGCGTAAGCGCCCTGCAACTCCGCCAGTCCGGTGTAGGTGTTGAAATCGCAATAGCTGCAGCGGTGGCGGCAGAACGGGATATGGAGATAGAGAGCGTAACCCGATGCGGGATCCGGCATGATCCTAAGCATAGCACGCCGGCAGTGGCCGGTCGATCTCGTCGGCCGCCTTGCAAATGACCAGAAAATGAGCAGCGCGCGATCTGTTAAGCGGCGCGCCGGCAGCGTATGATGTCGGCATGAACGTCATCCCCTGGGTCACCCCACGCAGCGACGCCCAACTGCTGGTCCGCCTGGCCAGCAGGGATACGACGGCCTTCAGCGAGCTGTACGATCGCTACGCGCCGGAGGTCATGGGCGTCATCTCGCGGACGGTGGACGACCTGTCCGCGGCCGAGGAGATCGTGAAACGCCTGTTCCTGATCGTCTGGGAGCGAGCGGAGGACCTCAGCAGCGGCCGCCGCGCGGCCGTCTTCCGCGAATGGCTGCTCCTGACGGCCGTCCAACTCGCGGCCGACCCAGTCTCGCTCGGGTGAAGTCGCCGTGCGTGGCCGGGACTTCCCCCCTCGACGGGTTCCCGCGCAAAGATACCGCGCTCAGATCTGGTGCTGCTGTCTGTAAGCGGCGATGGCTTCGCGAACCGTCTGGCGGCTGGCCAGCACGCCGCGGACCGGGGCAGCCAACTGGTCGTTGAAGACGGCGTTGGTCTGGTGAGTCTGGTCGATCGTCAGGCGGGCCCGGGCGATGACCTCGTCGCGCATAGGTCGGACCAGGCGGCGTGTCAGGCGGTATTCGCCTTCTTCGCGGCCGACCCAGTTGTCTAGCGGCTGGCCGACATTGACATCCAGCCCGGCCAGCGTGCCGGGGGTTTCACCGATCAGCGCCGTGAGGGACGCCACGACCCTGGCCGCTTTCTCGCCGGCGCCAAAGGGCAGCCACTTGCGCAGGCCTTCGAGCCATTCGTTGATCATCTGGAAGAAGTCGCCGGCGCGCTCCAGTACTTCCTGCAGCACGCGCTCGACGTCGGCGTAGAAGCCCTGGACCTTGAGGCCCTGCATCGTCAGCCACTGGCGGCCGCTGTCAAGAAGCGGCATGTGGGCTTCGACATCGGCCAGCGCCAGCGCGCCGGCGTCGAGGCCCGAATTGAGCAGCGGCGTGCCGTCGACCAGTTCAGCCAGCCGCGCGCCGAGAGCGCCCAGGCCGTTCTCCACCGCCTCACTGGGGTCGAGTTCGTCAAGCTGCTGGTACAGGGCGACCAGGCCCCCGAGGATGCCCAGGCGGCCGTTGGCCCCATCCAGCTCCATCTGAAGCATATCACGGGCGGATCGCGCCCCGGCTTCGTTCTCGCGCAGCACGGCCAGCTCCTGCAGGGCCAGGTCGAGTTGGGCGCGAAGGTTCATGTTCTCAGCCTGCGCTTCGGCCAGCCGGGCCAGCGCTTCCTCGGGATTCGCCGCGATGAGACCGGCGACGTTGGGCGCGGAAGCGGCCGCAGCCGGCGCGCCTGAGAGCCCTGCGCCGGCCGAAGGATTGCCCAGGACGGGGGTTGCCGCCGCATCGGGCAAGGCGGTGATGACGGCCGGCTGCTGGCGAGAGCGCAGGTAGGCCGCGCCGCCGCCCGTCGCCGCCGCGCCGACGGCTACCAGTGTTGCCGAGCGCAGGAAATCGCGCCGGGAGAGACCCTGATCGTCTGTCATGTCACGTGCTTCCGTTGTGTCTGGTGTCCGGTGCGCGCCCCATCCGTCGGTGGCGCCGACCGGCAACATCCTGTACGCGCAGATGTTCTAGCGGTTGCAGTTTACTGGTTGCGCGAGTCGTATCCAAATTGCCTTAGCAGCCGTTCATCACGACGCCAGTTCGGTTCGACAACGACGTAGAGGTCGAGATAGACCGGGCCGTCGACCAGCTTCTCGATCTCCTCCCGCGCCGCCGCGCCGATCGACCGCAGTTGCGCGCCTTTCTTGCCGATGATCATCCCTTTGTGGTTCTCGCGATCGACGTAGATGTCGGCATTGATGTAGTTCGTTCCGTCGGGGCGCTCCTTGAACTCCTGGACGCGGACCGCCGTGCCGTAGGGTATCTCGTCTTCAAGTTGCAGCATCAGCTGCTCGCGGATCAGTTCGGCGGCGATGTCGCGGACAAAGACGTCGGTGATCTGGTCGGGCGGGTAGTAGCGCGGCCCCTCGGGCAGGGCGGCCACGACCTGGTCGAGCAGCCCGCTGACGCCGTCATCCTTCAGGGCCGACAGGGCGATGGGCCTGCCCGCCGGTAACAGGGCGGCGTAGGCGGTCGTAACCTCGTCACGGGCGGCCTCCGGAACCAGGTCGATCTTGTTGAGGACCAGGAAGACCGGCTTGTGCTCGGACCTCGGCCCCAACGTTTCCGCCAGGTAGCGGTCGGCCGCGCCCGGGGCTTCCGAGGCGTCGACGAGCCACAGGATAGCGTCCGCGTCGTCCAGCGTATCCAGCGCCGCGGCGACCATCAGCTCGTCCAGCCGGTGGCGTGTCTGGCGGATGATGCCGGGCGTGTCCATCAGGACGATCTGGTACGTCTCTTCGGTGATGATGCCAAGCTGGCGCGCCCGGGTCGTCTGCGGCCGCGGCGAGACGATGGCGATCTTCTGGCGCATCAGCGCGTTCAGCAACGTGCTCTTGCCGACGCTGGGCCGGCCGACGATGGCGACGAAGCCGGAGCGGTGTCCCTCCGGTACGTCAAAGCCCGCATCGTCGATTACATCCTGTTCATCCGACATAGAGTTTCATCCTAAACAAACATGAGGTCCGGCATCTTCCGCCGGCAGCGTGCGGCCGCCATCGTCTTCTATCCGGCGCTGACGATCCGCTGCAGCTCGCGCAGGGTCAGTTCCGGGCGCTCGTCGCGCAGCAACGGCAGGCGCTGCCTCGCTTCACGCAGCGCGCCGAAGTCGATCTCGGCCGTTACCAGCGCCGGCTGGAAAAGAGGGCCGTGGGCCAGCAGACTGCCCATCGGTCCGAAGACCGTCGAGCCGCCCCAGTAGCGGCCGACCGCCTCTTCGCCGGCACGGTTGACGTGAACGACATAGGTCGTGAACAACGTGGCATAGACGCGCTGGATGGCCTCGACCGTCGCGGACGTCATCGTTTCCGGCCGGTCGCCCAGGCCGTGCTCGACCGAGGCTGACATCAGCAGCAGCGCGTCGGCCCCATCCTGCCAGAGCAGGTAGGCCAGGCTGGGGTGCCAGAAGTCCTCGCAGATGAGCATGCCCAGCCGGCCAAAGCGTGTGTCGAATGCGCGGGCGCTGTGCCCGTGGGCGTAGTAGCGCGCCTCGTCGAACAGGCCGTACGTCGGCAGGTAGACTTTTCGGTGCAGGTGAACGATCGACCCGGCCGACAGATAGGCGGCGGCGATGTGGAGGCGCTCGCGGCTGTCTCGTTCGACGAAGCTGACGACGAGATCGAGTGACCGGCTGGAGGCCAGCAGGCGGGCGAAGACAGGGTCGTCGGCCGAGGCGCGAATGGCGACGCCGGCTGCGCGCTCGCGGAGATCGTAGCCGGTCAACGACAGCTCGGGAAAGACCAGCAAGTCGATGCCCTGCGACGCGGCCTCTCGGGCCGTGTCCACATGCAGTTGCAGGTTCCGGGGTACGTCGCCCAACACGGTATCGACCTGGGCCAGGCCCAGACGCAGGTTCATGAGGCGTATTGTAGCACGCTAGACCACAGGTTTCCGGGCGCGTTTCTCTCGCATGACGACGACCACCGCCGCCAGGCAGCAAAGCAGGACCAGACCGACATCGACGAGCAGGTCGGCTCGAACGCCCCACAGGCCGGGCACGGCATCCCCACGGAACGGCGCAACGAGAGCGCGGGCCAGGCTGATGCTCCCCAGGGCCGTGAAGAAGACGGCCGCCGGCGGCCAGCGACGCCTGACCGCAACCAGGGCAAGGCCGAGGGCCAGGAGTGACAGCAGCGCGCCGGCCGTCTGGGTGCGATAGCGCAGGGTGATGATGCCAAGGTCATCGGGCAGCTCCGCGGCGACGAGGTCAACCAGCGCCACGCTGCCGATCGGGATCACGCGGCCATAGGCGCAGCCGTCGACGCCGCAGGCCAGCCAGCCAAAAGCTGCCAGCAAGGCGAGACCCGGGCCGAACAGACCCGCCGACGCCCAGAACGGCCTGTGGGACAGGCGAGCCCACAGCCACAGGCCGGCCAACGCGCCGGCCAGCGCGCCATGATAGGCCAGCCCGCCGCGCCCGATCTGCCACGCCTCGGCCGGGTGGGCACTGAAATACTCACCCTGGAGCCAGACGAAGGCGACGCGGCCCCCGATGAGCGCCCCGGCCGCTGCAGCCAGCGCACCGTCGAACCAGCCGGCGTTAGCGGCCGTGTTCAGCCGGACCGTCAGCGCCAGCGCCGCGATCAGGCCCAGGCCCAGCCAGACTGTGTATCCATAGAGCAGAAACGGCCCATAACGGGCGACGATCGCATCCACGCGCCCATTGTAACAGCATCAGCCCCGCGGTCGTCAGCTTGCGACCCCGCCTGATCAGACTACAATACGTGGGTGGGAGGCCCCCAACGAGACCAACATGGGCAAAGAAAAAGGGGACGGCAAAGTCAAGAAGAAGGCGGGCGCGTCCCGGCGGCTGACGGCGACAATGCGCCCGCGCAAGCACATCGCGCTGGTTGCCCACGATAACAAGAAGGACGACCTGGTTGAGTGGGCGCGGTATAACCGCGAGTTACTCCTGAACCACAGCCTGTACGCGACGGGTACGACCGGTCGCGTCCTCATCGAGCACCTCGACTTACCGGTGACTCGGCTGCAGAGCGGCCCGCTTGGCGGCGACCAGCAGCTTGGCGCGCTGATCGTTGACGGCAAGGTCAACTGCCTTATCTTTTTCTGGGACCCGCTCGAGGCCCAGCCCCACGACCCGGACGTGCGCGCCCTGCTGCGCATCGCGGCGGTCTGGAACATCCCGGTCGCCACGAACCGGGCCACCGCCGATTTTCTGATCACGTCGCCCCTGATGGATAGCGAGTACGAGCGACTGCTGACCGACTACACTGATTATCACAAGCGGCTGCTGAAGGCGGCGGCCGATATTGACGACAAGGAGTAAGTCATGGACCTCACTGTTGTTCCCATGTCCGCGGGCCAGGAGCGGCCGATACCGACTTCGGATTTCGGCTTCTGCGAGTACTTCGCCAACCGGATGTTCACTCAGCGATACAGCGCGGCCGCCGGCTGGCACAATGCCCGGATTGAACCCTACGCGCCGTTCAGTATGGAGCCATCCAGCATTGTCCTGCACTATGCCCAGATGATCTTTGAGGGCATGAAAGCCTATCGGCGGGATGATGGCGGCATCAATCTGTTCCGGCCGATGGAGAATATGCGCCGCTTCAACAACTCAGCGCGGCGCATGTCGATGGCGCCGGTCGACGAAGAGGAACACCTGGCCGCCATCATCAAGCTGGTCGCGATCGAGCAACAATGGGTGCCCGAATCACCAGCGACGCTCTACATCCGGCCGACGCTCATCGCCACCGATACCACCCTCGGCGTGAAGGCCAGTTCAACTTACCTGCATTTCGTGATCATCAGCCCGGTCGGACCCTACTTCAAAGAAGGCTTTGCGCCGGTCCCCGTCTATATCGCCGATGAGTACGTGCGTGCGGCCGTCGGAGGCGTCGGCGAAGCGAAGACGGGCGGCAACTACGCCGCCAGCCTCTACGCGGGAGAGATCGCCCGCACCAAGGGCTACTCACAGGTGCTGTGGCTCGACGCCAAGGAACACCGCTGGGTTGAAGAGGTCGGGGCCATGAACATCTGCTTTGTTTACGGCGGGGAGCGCATCGTCACCCCGCCACTGACCGGCAGCATCCTGCCCGGTGTGACGCGCAAGTCGGTCATCGAACTCGGCCGCGATCTCGGCTACGAAGTGGCCGAAGAGCCGGTGGAGGTCCACCAGATGATCGACGATGTCCGCTCCGGCAAGATCACCGAAGTCTTTGGCTGCGGGACCGCAGCGGTCATCGCCCCGGTAGGCAAGCTAGGCTGGCACGACGAAGGCGTCATCGTCAACGGCAACAACCCCGGCCCGGTCGCGAAGCGGCTGTTCGACGAACTGACCGGTATCCAGTTCGGCCGCATCCCTGACCGCTTCGGCTGGACGATCGACGTCCCGCTCAACGGCGGGTAGACCCCGTTCGCGGCCCCGATGCTTGCGACGGGCGACGGACCACAGGCGTTCGGCCGCCGGACCGGCCCTGTCGCCCGTGGTCCGTCGTCGTTTCTGGCACCTTCGCCGGCAAAGCTGATAGTTTCTGACACTCCCGCCCGATAGACTTGGAGGGGGAGTAAGTCACGTATGAATGAAGTAGCCATTCTCGGCGTCGGCATGACGCCGGTACGGGAACACTGGGAGTCCTCGATCCGCGACCTGGCCGCCGATGCGGGTCGCGCGGCCCTTGAGGACGCGGGCATCACCCACGTTGACGCCATCTACGTCGGCAACATGACCAGCGACCGGTTGAACGCCCAGCGCCACCTGGGCGCCATCGTCGCCGACGCGCTGGGACAATGGGGCGTCGAGGCGGTCAAGATCGAGGCCGCCTGCGGGTCAGCCGGGTCTGCCATGCGCCAGGGCCTGCTGGCCGTCGCCAGCGGCGAGATGGAACGAGTGCTGGTTATCGGCGTTGAAAAGATGACCGAGACGCTCGGCCGCGAGACGACGGCCGCGCTGGCAACGGCGGCCGACGCCGACTACGAAGTCGAGCAGGGCGTGTCGTTCGTCGGGCTGAACGCCCTGATCATGCGCCGGTATATGCACGAGTTCGGGTACGAGCACAGGGACTTCGCGCCGTTCGCCATCACCGCCCACGCCAACGCCTCCAAGAACCCGAAGGCGTTGTATCGCTATGTCATCGACGAGCGCGATTATGAAGACGGCCGCGTCGTGGCCGACCCGATCCGCCTTTACGACGCCTCCCCCATCGGCGACGGAGCCGCGGCGCTGCTGCTCGTTCCCGCGGCCAGGGCGCCGGGGGCCGTCCGCGTGATCGGCTCGGCCGGGGCGACCGACACGCTCGCGATCCATGACCGGGAAGACATGCTGCGCCTCAAGGCGGCTCAGACCTCAGCGGCGCGGGCCTATGCTCAGGCGGGTGTCGGGCCGGAGGACATCGACCTGTTCGAACTGCACGACGCCTTCAGCATCATGGCCGCGTTGTCGCTTGAGGCGTGCGGCTTCGCTGGGCGCGGCCAGGGCGTCCGCCTGGGTCTGGACGGCGACATCCTGCCGGGCGGCCGTATCCCCATCGCAACGATGGGCGGCTTGAAGGCGCGGGGGCATCCGGTAGGCGCGACCGGCCTCTACCAGCTGGCCGAGGCGACGCTCCAGCTGCGCGGCCAGGCCGGCAAGGCACAGATAGACGGCGCGCGCATCGCCATGACCCAGAATATCGGCGGCAGTGGCGCGACGATCGTGACCCACATCCTGGCCAAATAGCGGCACCGGCCCGCGGCGACGGTTCTGGCGCCGAAAGGCGGCGAACGCCGGCCCGTGGCTGCTTCCCGCCGCCTCGACCATGGGCACCATGACACCGACCACCGCCCCACTGGGCGCGTTAGCCCTGCGCTTTCGCGAACAGGAGAGGTTCGCCGGCGGCTATGCTCCCCTCTACAGGCGGCTGTTCGCGACCATCGCGGAGTGGCTAGAGTCCGACCGGCCGAACGCGGCGGCCGCCTGGCTGGTCGGCGCGGCTGCCGGCCGGCCTGCTTTCGACGTAACGCTCCTGTTGGCGGCGGCAATCCACCGCGAAGTCCTGGCCTACGACGCCGGCGCCCCGGTCGACGAATCGGTGATCGACCTGGCGCGCTTCTATCCGACGGCCGGAGGTCTTGCGCCGAGGGACGACGACGCGTCGTTCGATGACGTGCTCCTCGCCGTCATACTGGCGGAAGGTGACCGGTTCGCGGACTTCATCGGACGGGCCGGCGTGCAGACCAACGAGACCGCCCGCGGGCTGGCCTGGCTCCTGCCCGCCGCCATGGCCGGCTGGGACGCGATCAATCTGGTCGAGGTCGGGGCGAGCGCCGGGCTCAACCTGGTTGCCGAGCGACGGGCTTACTCGCTCGTCTCCGGCGAGTCACCTGCCGTCCCTCTCTTGACGCTCGGGCTGGGGCGCGCCCCCCAGTTTGTCGCCCGGGTGGCCGGCGAGCCGGCCCTGCCCTTCGACCCCGGTTCGCTGCGCCTGCCCCGCCCGGTCACGCGTCGAGGCGGCGACCTGTCACCCTTTCCGCTCGCGACGGCCGGGGATGAACTGGCGCTGGCTTCGTTCGTCTGGGCCGACCAACCGGCCCGCCTCGACCGGTTACGCGAAGGCATCGCGGCCGCCCGCCATGCCAACCGCGGGCCCAGCCCCATCCGCGTCTCGCCCCTCCGCCTGCCCGATGAACTGGGTCCGTTCATGGACACAGTCACGGCCGGCAACCCCTCCCTGCCCACCGTCGTCTACAACACGACGATGAGCATGTATCTCGAACGCAAGGCGGCCGGACTCCGCGAGGCGATGACCGCCTGGGCCAATGAAGCGGCACTTTCGGAACCACTGCTCTGGCTGCAGTGGGAACCGCCCCATCATGAAGCCGCGACCCCTCCGGAGTACGGATGGCTGGCCTGGACGGCCGATCTCTGGACTGCCGGCCTCCACCGTCACTGGCTCCTCGGTTGGGTCCACCCCCACGGCACGTCCCTGGTCTGGGAACCGGGCATTGCTGCCTTCGCTGAGAATGTGAGGAAACCTTAGTATTACGGCGCAATTCTGATATAGTTTCCACAATTGAGCCTTGCGTGCGGAGGGCTGTGGCAACAGCCCTTCCCGGTGTCTGTCGATGGATGAGTGGCTGAACCTGAGCGAAGCGGCCGAATTGCTGGGCGTGCACCCGTCGACCATCCGCGCCTGGACCGACCGGGGGGATCTGCCGTATCAGCGGACGCCGGGCGGCCACCGGCGCTTTCGCCGGGCCGATCTCGAGGCGCGCGCCACGTCGACCGACCGCAGCCAGCAGGCAGGCGCCCAAATGGTCATCCAGGCCATGATCGGCCACGCGCGGCTGCAGCTGGCGGAGGGCGCCCTGGCCAACAAGGGCTGGTATCAACGGCTCGAAGAGCCGGGCCGCCAGGCGCTGCGGCCGATCGGCTACCGGCTTCTCCATCTTGTCCAGCAGGCCCTGGTCGATGAACCGGTGGATGCCGGCGAGGCGGCCGAGATCGGGCGCGACTACGCCCGGCTTGGCAGGGCCTATGGCCTCACCCTTGTCGACACCACCAACGCCTATCTGTACTTCCGCAGTTTCATCGCCGAGGCCATCCTGACCATGGCGCTGGCATCCGGCGGCCAGGCGTCATCGGACTGGTCGGAGATGCATCGCCGCGCGATGGCGGTCACGGACGACGTCCTGCTGGCCCTGATCAGCGAAGCCACGCACGCCATACCCTAGTCACCCTGCTCTTACGGTCCCCATGGCAAAACTATCTGTTCAAGACCCAACCACATCGTTCACAACCGCCCGTGCTCTCCGACTGGCCTCGTTTCAAATTGGCTCGGCCATGGGCGACATCCTGGTTACCAGCATCTGGAACCGGATCCTGATCAGCAGCTTCGGCATCCCGGCAGCGCCGGTATCGCTGCTGATCGCGCTGCGCTACCTCCTTTCGCCGCTGAGCCTGTTGGCAGGCCATTGGTCCGACAACAAGCTCGTGCGCGGGCTGCACCGGACACCCTTCATCTGGGGCGGACGCCTGCTGATGGTCCTGTCGCTGCCTCTGCTGGGGGTGAGTGTCATGCGCCTGGGCCAGTCAACGGACGATGCCCTGGGCTGGGCGGCCGCCCTGCTCTCGTCGCTGATGTACGGCGTCGGCACCCTGGTCTCCGGCAGCCCGTTCCTGGCCCTGGTCCGCGACTCCGCCCCGGAGGAGAAACGGGGACGGGCGATCGCCCTGGTCGAAACAGCGCTGATCATTTTCTTCGCTATCACGGGCATCACGTTCAGTATCTGGATGGAGGAGTACAGCCTCCAGACCTTCTGGCAGATGATCCTTGCGACGATGCTCATCGGCGGCTTCTTCTGGTTCTTCGCCATTTTCCGCGTTGAGAGGCCGGGACTATCGGCCGATGCGCAGGCAAAGCTGGCGGACCCCGACGCCGCGCGCTTCGGCCACGTGCTGGGCCAGATCTGGAGCGACCGCCGCACGCGGCTTTTCTTCGCCTTCCTGGCGCTGGCGACGCTATCGGCCTGGGCCAAAGACGCTGTCCTGGAGCCGTTTGGCGCCGATGCATTTGACCTGCAAATGGGCACGACGACTCGCTTCAATAGCTACTGGCAGGGGGTGACCGTCATCACCCTTCTCGCGTCGTTCGCAATCTGGCGCAAACGCAGGCCGGAGCACTTGAGTCGCGTTGCCGGGGGCGGCCTGCTGGTCATGGCCTTCGGCATCGGCTTGCTTGGCGTCGCCGGCGTGTCCGGCCAGCGGCATCTCATTGAAGTCGGCTTGCTCGTTTTCGGTGCGGGTTTCGGCTTCTATTCCTTTGGCGGCCTGAGCCTGATGGCGGTCATGTCACCGGCTCCCCACGCCGGGGCCTATCTCGGCCTGTGGTCGGTGTCCATCCTGGTCTTCAAGGGCCTGGGCACTTTCCTGGGTGGAGCCGTCCGCGATCTGCTGATGCTTAATTTCGGCCTGGCGCCCGGCCTGAGCTATGGCACGGTCTTTCTCCTGCAAGCTGCCGGCCTGATCACCGCTGCCCTGGTTCTCTCCAGAATTGACATCGTCAGCTTTGCGCGCGAGAACAACGGTCACGTCAGCACGATCGAGGCGCAGGTCGCGGCGGCGGACTAGCTCCGTCCTGGAAATGCCGGGCCCGTTGACCCCTGAGTCGCCGCCTGGCGCGCCGGCCCCCTGGCCGCGGGCGGTCCTGCACGTTGACATGGACGCGTTCTATGTCAACGTCCACCTGCTCGACCATCCGGAGGATGCCGGCGTGCCCCTCGTCGTCGGGGGCAGGCCGGAGGACCGCGGCGTCGTCTCCTCGGCCAGCTACGAGGCGCGCAAGTTCGGCATCCACTCGGCGATGGCCACAGCCCACGCGCTGCGGCTCGTCCCGGCGCTACGCATTGTGCCGCCGGAGTGGCCGCGCATCAGGGAGTGCTCGCGGCTCGTCATGGGCATCCTCGGCGCGTTCGGCACGCTCGAGCAAATGAGCGTTGATGAGGCCTACATCGACCTGGACCCCGCGGCCGATCCGCCCGCTGTCGCCCGGCAGGTGCAGGAGCAGGTGATCGACCGAACGCGACTGCCGGCATCTGTCGGGCTGGCGACCAACAAACTGGTGGCAAAGGTCGCCTCCGACTTCCGCAAGCCCCGCGGCTACACGGTGGTGGAACCGGGGACGGAGGCGGCATTCCTGGCACCGCTGTCCGTACGAGCGGTCTGGGGCATCGGGCCGCGAACGGCTGAGCGCCTGGCCGCGCTGGGCATCATGACCTGCGGCGATCTGGCGGACTTTGATCCGGAACGACTGCAGGCGCGCTTCGGTCGAGAGGCGGCGAGCCTGCAGCGCCGGGCACGCGGCATTGACAACCGGCCTGTCGAAGCTGACCGCGGCCCGTCAAAAAGCATCAGTCAGGAGTGGACCTTCCGCCACGACGTGGCCGAAGCCGACGTGCTGCACGACCAGTTGCGGCGTCAGGCGAGCGACGTGGCCGCTTCCCTTCAGTCGGAAGGCCTGCTGGCCCACACGGTCAGGATCAAGCTCCGCTGGCCCGACTTCACGACCTTCACCCGCCAGCGGTCGATCGAGCCCGGCACAGACGATGCGGAGACCATCCGGCGCGTGGCGCAGGCCTTGCTCGATGAAAACCGGCCGCCCGGCCAGGCCGTGCGCCTGCTCGGCGTCGGCGTTTCGGGCCTGCGGCCGCGCGAGGGACGGCAACTGGGGTTCGGTTTCTAGCCGGTGCCGAGCCGCCGGGCCCAAGGCATTGGATCGGCCGATGGTAAATGGCGCGCAGCGGAAAGCGCCGGACAGGTCAGGGACGGTTGAGCGATCCCCGGCAGAACCCGCTGCGGGCGCCGCGCCACCGCGCTCAGTGATCGAGAATGGAGAGCGCTTCCGGCAGCAGCGGGCAGGCGAACCCATCGTGGGCGGCTGCCAGGCCGGTTCTGTCGCCGCTGACCTGGACGCCGAGGTCGCGCAGGGCCAGGATGAGCTGGCAGACCGACAGGCCCATCACCCCGAGATAGCAGCCCTCTAGCGCGCGAACAGGCCGGAACGTCGCGTGCTGGATGGCGTAAGCGCCCGCCTTGTCCATCGGATCGCCGGTAGCGATGTATCGCTCGATCTCTTCATCTGAATAGGGCCGCATGGTCACCCGGGTCAGGTGGTACCCGGTCCATTCCGCTCCGGTGCCTGTGTCGATGACGCACAGGCCGGTATAGACTTCATGCGGCCCACCCCGCAGCGCGCGGAGCATGCGGCGGGCGTCAGCCGCGTCAGCCGGCTTGGCCATGATGGTGTCGCCCAGGGCCACGGTCGTATCGGCCGCGATCAGGATCCGCCGCCTGTCGTCCGAAGTCCCCAGTTTCGCAACCGTGGCTTCGGCCTTGCGTTGGGCGATCTGGCGGACATAGTCGGCTGGGCTGTCGAACTCACCGCTCTCTTCGTCTGCCCCGGAGACAATGACCTCCAGTGGGCCATCAAGCAGGCCAAGCAGGGCGCGACGCCGGGGCGATTGCGATGCAAGGAGGTAGGTGATCGGTTCCATCGGCTGGAAAGAACAAGAGACCGGCGGGTTGCCCGGCCGGTCTCTTGCGGTTGGTCACATCAGGAACGAAGCGACTACTTGATCTCGACCTGCGCGCCAGCTTCTTCGAGCTGCTTCTTCGCGTCGGCCGCAACTTCCTTGCTGACGCCCTCGAGCAGGACGGCCAGGCCTTCGACTGCGTCCTTGGCCTCTTTCAGACCCAGGTTGGTCAGGCCGCGGACGACCTTAATGACCTCGATCTTCTTCGCGCCAATGTCCTTCAGCTTGACCGTGAACTCGGTTTGCTCTTCGGCTTCTTCAGCCGGTGCAGCGGCAGCGCCGGCCATCATCCCGGCCGGCATGACGCCCATCGCAACCGGCGCGGCGGCGGAAACGCCCCACTTCTCTTCCAGCTTCTTCGTCAGCTCGGCCGCTTCCAGAAGGGTCAGGCTGCTCAGTTCCTCTACCAACTTATCCAAGTCTGCCATTTCGAAAATCCTCCAATCAGGTCAGTGTCTAACTCTGTATGTTCAGTGATTCAAAGGGATCAGGCAGCCGCCGGGGCGGCCTCTTCGGACGCGGCAGAGCCGTTCTCGTCCTTCTTGCTATATGCATCCAACACGTTGACCACCTGGCGCACGCCACCGGCCACCACAGACACGATGTTCTGTGCCGGAGCCGAGATCAGGCCCAGGATCTGAGCGCGGAGCTGGTCGAGCGACGGCAGCGTAGCCAGCGCCTCGATGTCAGCGGGCGTCAGGATCTTGTTGCCGAGCAAGCCGCCGCGAATGGTCAGCTTCTCGTTGGTCTTGGCCTGCTCGACCAGGACCTTGGCCAGCGCCGGCGCCTCGCCCAGCGCGAAGCTCGTCGCCACCTGTCCGCTGAGGAGTTCCTCCGGGACAACGCGATCATTCGCCTGCAGGGCGATACGCAGCAGGGTGTTCTTGGTCACATTGAACTGGCCCTTGCTGTCGCGCATCTTGTCGCGCAGCGCCTCCATCTCCTTCACCGTCAGACCGGCGTACTGGGTGATGAATATCGCGTCGCTACGCTGGACAAGGTCAGTGTACTCGCTGACCAGCTCGTCTTTGCGTTCCTTCTTGATTGCCAAAAGCTTTCACCTCCTTTTGGTTCCCGTCGAAGCGCACGGCAAAATAAAAAGTCCTCGTGCCGGCCGGCATGAGGACTCTGCGTTTGCCAGAGGACACGGGCAATCAATGCCCGCAGTCCATCATCTTCACAACAGTTCCCCACCTCGGCCGGCGTCATTAAGGCAGTCGCCTGAATAGGTCAGGGTGACTGCCACCGGCTGTCTCTGGTAGAGACAAGCAAGCTGTCTAGGTTGTCTAACGAACTGTGATTCTACGCGATCGCTTCCACCGGGTCAAGACGAATGCCAGGCCCCATCGTGTTGGCGACGGTCACTTTCTGAATATACGTGCCCTTCGCGGCCGAGGGGCGAGCCCGTTTCACCGCATTGATGAACGCCGTGAGGTTCTCCAGCAACTGCTCTTCGGTAAAGCTGGCGCGGCCGATCGGTGCGTGCAGGTTCGACGTCTTATCAACGCGGAACTCAACGCGACCGGCCTTGGCCTCATCAATCAATCGCGGCAGGTCAGCGGCCGGCGCAACCGTTCCCGCGCGCGGGTTCGGCATGAGGCCGCGGGGGCCGAGCACACGGCCCAGACGGCCGACCTTACCCATCATCGAAGGCACGGCGATGGCAACGTCGAAATCGGTCCAGCCTTCCGTGATCCTCTTGATCACTTCGTCATCGGCGACGATGTCCGCGCCGGCCTCGCGGGCGGCATTGGCATCCTCGCCCTCTGCAAAGACCAGCACGCGCACCGTCTTGCCCAGACCGTGGGGCAAGACGACGACGTCACGGACCTGCTGGTCAGCGTGACGCGGGTCAACACCCAGGCGCATGTGGACTTCCACCGTCGGGTCGAACTTGGTCGTCACCGTGTCCTTGATCAGCTTGACGGCCTCGGCCCGGCTGTAGTTCTTGCTGCGGTCCACCTTGGCCGCGGCTTCTTCGTACTTTCGTCCTCTCTTCGGCATGATATACTCCTCGTGGTTTTGGCGAGCGATTCGGTCGCTCTCCCACAATCTCAACCCGGCGCGCCTGATGACCAGCCGCGCTACTCGGTGATGGCGATCCCCATACTGCGAGCCGTGCCTTCGATGATCGCCATGGCCGCGTCAATGTCGCGGGCGTTCAGGTCTTTCATCTTGATCTCGGCGATGTCGCGGACCTGCTTCCTCGTCACCGAACCCGCCTTATCGCGGTTGGGCACGGCCGAGCCGGATTTCACGCCGGCGGCGTTCTTCAACAGGTCGGCGGCCGGCGGCGTCTTCAGGACGAACGTGAAGCTACCGTCCTGGAACACCGTCACTTCCGCTGGCACGATCTGGCCGATCTGAGCCGCGGTCTTGGCGTTGTATTCCTTGACGAACTGCATCAGGTTGACGCCCTGCGGGCCCAGCGCCGTGCCAACCGGGGGTGCGGGGGTCGCTTTGCCGGCCTGGATCTGAATCTTGATAATCGCTTTTACTTTCTTTGCCATCTTGTTCTCCCGGAGTCCAAACGCCTGTTGACAGCAGGCTCCTCCTCAAGCGCGCCCAAACAGCGCGGACTTATACCTTTTCGACGTGCAGGAAGTCCAGTTCCACGGGCGTTTCGCGGCCGAAGAACGACACCATGACCCGCACTTTGGCACGCTCGGCGTCGATCTCCGACACGGTGCCGATGAAATCCTGGAACGGCCCGGTGCCGATGCGCACCTTTTCACCGAGCTGGAAGTCGAACTTCACCTTCGGCGCTTCAGCCTCCATCCGATTCATGATCTTGGCCACCTCGTCCGACCGCAGCGGCGTCGGGTCGTTACCCATGCCGACAAAACCGGTCACGCCGGGCGTGTTGCGGACGACGTACCAGGAGTCTTCGGTCAGGATCATCTGGACCAGGATGTAACCCGGGAAGACGCGGCGCTCGACCGTCTTGCGCTTCCCTTCCTTGATCTCGATCTCCTCTTCCGTCGGGACGATGACGTCAAAGATGTACTTCTCCATCCCCATCGTCTCGATCCGCTGCTCAATGCTATGACGAACTTTGTTCTCATAGCCGGAATAGCAGTGGATGACGTACCAGGCGCGGCCGTCGTCTGCTACCGGGGATTCATCCGCAGCCAGCAGATCGTCCGCTTCCGGATCGTCCAGGATGTTGTTCTCAATATCCATGAGCTATAGCCCAACCAGCGCTTCGATCAGCCACCGGATGGTGCTGGAGAAGAGCGCATCGACTGCCCAGAGAAAAACGGCGAAAGCGGCCGTCACCCCGAGAACAATGGCGGTAAGACGCCAGGCTTCTTCACGCGTCGGCCACGTGACTTTGCGAATTTCACCGCGCGTTTCGCGAAAGTATCTGACCAGCGCGTTTTCTTCGGCCGGCGCTTTCTTTTCGGCTTCGTTTGCCACAGTCAATTTCCTCTGCTTAAGCCTGCAAGAGGCTGGCCTGACAACCGGGCCAGCCTCTGCGGATCACGACAGGGGGTGCAGGAATCGAACCCGCAGCCTACGGTTTTGGAGACCGTCGCTCTGCCAATTGAGCTAACCCCCTCCATGTTTGCCGGGGCGGCGCCTTAGCGCGTTTCCCGATGCAAACGAACGACGCGACAACGCGGACAGAACTTGTTCAGCTCGATCCGGTTCGGGTCGTTGCGGCGGTTCTTCTCAGTGATGTAGTTCCGCTCTTTGCACTCGGTGCACTGCAACGTAATGTGCGTGCGGACTGCTTTCTTTGCCATCTTCGCTTCGCTCACCATCAGGAGCGGACGAGGGAAACCCGTCCGCCCCTGAGCTATCTACAGATTACTTCAGGATCTTGGTGATGACCCCGGCGCCGACGGTCAGCCCGCCTTCGCGAA
>CAYRBP010000002.1:0-85830 GCA_964422535.1 uncultured Ardenticatenaceae bacterium
GGTCAGCGCGGCGAAGGGCAGGTGCCGCGGTCGAGAGGGCTTGCCGCGCTGGCTCGCCTTCTGCGATCGACGGACGGGGCGAGCCAACCGGCGAACAAAGGGCTGGTGAAAAGGCGGGATGCGCCGCGCCGGTTGACCCGCCCGTACGCGCGGCCGAAGGAGGCCATCCTCGCATGGGTAGGGGCGGGTCAGCGCGGCGAAGGAGGGGCGTCGCGGCCGAGAGGGCTTGCCGCGCTGGCTCGCCCTCTCGCCTCGCCGCCGCTATTCGGGACCGGATACCCCGCGTGTAGTCGTTTGTAACCCGGCCTTAGTCAGTCAACAGGAGAACCAGGTCGCTGCTCAGCATGATGCTGGTTGCGGTGGCGCTTTCCATCAGGCGAACGGTCGCCTGAGCCGGAATACCGCGCTTGAACTGATGCGGTTCGAGGACGGTGCCATCGGTGAAGGCGATATCCTCAAGCGCCTGGCTCTGAATGCGATAGCGCACACCGGCCGGGGACTCGACCAGGAACTCAGGACTATCGGTCGGGATCAGGGAGAAATTGATCAGCTCGCCCCGGATGATGTAGTCGACGCCCGGCTGAACCTGCGCCGGGTTGATCTCCAGCCCGGTCTCAGCGTCGATGCCCGATGCCGGCAGGCCGGCGATCGTGTCTGCGGATGTCGCCTCCGACGGCGCTGCTTCCTCGACGACGGCTTCCTCAGACGCGGGAGCTTCCGGGGCGGAAGTCTCGGCCGCTTCCTCTGCCGGTGCTTCCGCTGCAGTGGCCACGACTTCCTCCGCCGGCGCTTCGGCGGCCGCTTCCACTTCCTCCATCGTCTCTTCGACGACATCGGCCGCCTCTGCAGCCGGCTCTGGCGCCGCTGCGCCACCCCCGCCACATGCGGCGAGGGCCAGTACCAGGATCCACGCGAGCAATACCAGCGAATAGGTTTTCTTCATCTCTTTGACCTCTTCTCAATACCAAGTGGGCTGTTCCAGGAGCCCTCAAGCCCCGATCAAGTTGGGTATATTGTGCAAACATGCCGGAGCAAAATCAAAGAATTGACCGCGGTCCGTCGACATTCGTCACGAACCGGGAGGGCGTAGCCCTCGCGATGGGCAATCGCCCGCGTCGCATTCTTTACAGGGGTCCTGAATCTGCTAGAATGTTTCAAAGTGCCGTGTTCCCAGGCGGCGCAACCCGGAACGGTTGCCGTTCAAGAATCGTCAGCTTCAGCCCGTGCGCCCAGTGATTCCGGCCGGCGCCGCTATCTGCCATGTCCACCACCACACCTGTCGCTCGCCGTCCCCTTGAACCCCAGCGCCGCGCCATTGTCGTCGGCGCGTCGTCCGGCATCGGAGCGGCGCTCGTTGGCCGCCTGGTCGCTTCGGGCGCGCACGTTGCGGCGCTCGCGCGGCGCGGCGACCACCTGCAGACCATGCGCGATGACCTGACAACGCTGTTCCCCGGCGCCGACGTCCTGACCTATGCCCACGATGTGACCGACTATGACGCGGTCCCCGCGCTCTTTGACAGGGTCGTCGGCGACCTGGGAGGACTTGACCTGATCATCTACGCGGCGGCCGTCCAGTTCCCCGTGGGACTCAGTGAGTATGACTTCCGGAAAGACGAGGACATGCTGCGCACCAATTTGCTGGGAGCGGTTGCTTGGCTCAACCTGGCCGCGGCCCGATTTGAGCGGGCCAGGGCGGGACACATTGTCGGCATCAGCTCGATCGCCGGAGACCGCGGCCGCGTTGGCAGTCCGGTCTACAACACGTCCAAGGCCGGCCTGGACACGTACCTGGAAGCGCTGCGGAACCGGCTCACCCGCCACGGCGTGACGGTGACGACCGTGAAGCCCGGCTTCGTCGATACGGACCTTCTCAAAAACGCACCGAAGACCTTCTGGGTCATCTCGCCGGACGAAGCGGCCGCCCTGGTCCTGGACGCCGTACGCGCCAGGAAGCAGGTCGTCTACGTGCCAGGCCGCTGGCGTGTGGTCGGAACGGCCGTCAGGGCCATGCCATCCTTCATCTTTCGCCGCCTGAACTTCTAGCGCGACCGACGTGCGCCTGCGCTGCCGATATCATGAGTCATCAATCCTCTCTCAAGCAGAATAAGCCGTCCAGGCCCGCTGCCCCGCCGTCTCCAGGGCTATCTGCCGACCACCTCGAACGGGTGGGAGCCTGGGGCGGGGCGAGCAGCAGCCTCAGCCACGTTTTCCGGCCCAGCACGCCGGAAGCCCTGGTCGAGGTGTTTCACCTTGCCCGGCGCAGCGGCCGCTCGGTCGGCCTGCGCGGGGGTGGCAACAGCTATGGCGATGCGGCCATGAATAGCGAGAACATCGTCATCGATCTGCGCCGCATGAACCGCGTGCTCGAGTGGAGCCCGCAGACCGGCATCATCCGCGTCGAGCCAGGGGTGACCCTGTCTGCCCTGTGGCAGTACGTCCTGGAAGACGGCTGGTGGCCGCCCGTGGCGACCGGCACCAGCTTGACAACCATGGGTGGCTGTGCGGCCATGAACGTGCACGGCAAGAACGCCTGGCGCGTTGGACCGATTGGCGACCATATCCTGACGTTCGATCTGATGCTGCCGTCCGGCGAAGTCATCACCTGCAGTCGAACGGAAAACAGCGATGTCTTTCACGCCGCGATCGGCGGCTTTGGCATGTTGGGCGTCTTCACCAGTCTGACGATGCAAATGAAGCCGGTCTACTCCGGGTTGCTGGATGTGGAAACGACGACCCGGCGCGATCTGGCGGAGATGTTCGCCTATTTCGAGCAGTACGTCGCCCGGTCGGACTACATCGTCGGCTGGGTTGATTCGATCGCCGCCGGCTCTTCCCTGGGCCGTGGCGATGTCCACCGTGCAAACTATCTGGCGCCCGGCGTCGATCCGGACGCTGCCCAGACGATGCGACTGGAGAACCAGCACCTCGGGCCGAACCTGTTCGGCGTCGTCCCCCGGTCGATCATGTGGCTGTTCATGCGGCCGTTCGTCCATAACACGGGCATGAAGCTGATCAACCAGGGCAAGTTCACGGCCGGCTCTTTCGCCGGTGAGAAGCGTTACCGCCAGCCGCACGCGCAGTTCCACTTTTTGCTGGACTATATCCCCGACTGGAAGAAGGCATATGAACCGGGTGGATTAATCCAGTACCAGCCGTTCGCGCCCAGGGAGACGGCCTACGATGCGTTTACGGCCATCCTGCGCGAGTGCCAGCGGCGGGGCATCCCCAATTACCTGACCGTCTTCAAGCGCCACCGCCCCGACGACTTCCTGATGTCGTACGCGGTCGACGGTTACTCGCTGGCGATGGACTTTCGGGTCACCGACAGCAGCCGGCAGCAGATCGTCTGGCTGGCGAGGGCATTGGATGAGATCGTGCTCGCGGCGGGCGGGCGTTTCTACTTCGCCAAGGACAGCACCCTGCGAGCCGAAACGGTGCGCGCCTATTTGGGCGACGAGACCATCGGCCGTTTTCGAGAACTGAAACGGCGGTGCGACCCGGAAGGTCTCTTACAGACCGATCTCTGGCGGCGTCTCTTCGGCTGAGTTGGCAGCGCGACGGGCTTTCAGGCCGCGGGCGATGACCTCGGCGTCCCCAAACCGCGAGAAGTAGTTGTGTTCCCCGGTCAGGGTCTCCAATCGAAGGTGGATTGCGTGGCTGTCATCGGCCTCATAGGCGATGGTAAGTCTGCGGCCGACGAGTCCCCCGACCAGCTCCCAGTAGTCGCGGTGAAACTGCTCCGTTGGCTTGAGATCGCCGTCGGGCGTTTCCTCTCGGCCGGCCAGTAACTCCGACAGCTGGACGATGTACTTGTCGGCCGACGGCACCAGATCGATGACCTCGGCCTGAAACACGGCCCGAAGATAGTCTCCTTCCGGTAGTCTCCAGGCGAACTGCACCGGAAAGGCCTGACCAGGGGAGAAGTGAGCCTCGGGTTGTGGGATGTCGTCGTTCATAGCAGCAGGAGCGAAAGAAAAAAGGGCCGCCGCCGGAAAGGCAGCAGCCCTTTCTGATAGGTGATCACGCAGGGCTAGCGCGAGTAGGCGATCGCCAACTCGGTTGCCTTGTCGAACAGGTGAACCTGATTCATGTCAAAGACTAGGTCGATCTTGTTGCCCGCATGAACCGAGAAACGCGGATCAACGGTCCCGACAAAGCTGTTCTTGCCTGAGTTCAGATACAGGTGCAGCTCGTGGCCGAGGAGCTCGACCACCTCGACAGTCGCCTTCACCGGCTCGGCCGTGATGCTCGGGGGCGCGAACTCCGGGGCATGTACGTGCTCCGGCCGGATGCCCATGACGACTTCCTTGCCGGCATACGAACCGAACGCTTCCTTGCGGTCCGCGGGAACCTTGACGCGGAAGTCGCCCGTGTCGACGAAGAGGTTCTTCTCTTCGCTGACCAGCGTGCCGTTGAAGAAGTTCATGGCCGGGCTGCCGATGAAACCGGCCACAAACATGTTGACCGGATTGTTATAGAGATTGCGCGGCGTGTCGACCTGTTGCAAGATGCCGTCCGCAAGGACACAGATGCGGTCGCCCATCGTCATGGCTTCGACCTGGTCATGGGTGACGTAGATGAACGTCGTGCCAAGCCGCTGGTGCAGCTTGCTGATCTCGGCCCGCGCCGTAACGCGCAGCTTGGCGTCCAGATTCGAGAGCG
This sequence comes from uncultured Ardenticatenaceae bacterium, assembly GCA_964422535.1. GTDB lineage: Bacteria > Chloroflexota > Anaerolineae > Promineifilales > Promineifilaceae > Promineifilum. Next base: position 4,663 of record CAYRBP010000002.1, read on the forward strand.
GCTCGTCCATCAGAAAGACGGCCGGCTCACGCACGATGGCGCGGCCGACGGCGACACGCTGGCGCTGGCCGCCGGAGAGCGCTTTCGGCTTGCGATCCAGCAAGTTGCCCAGACCGAGAATGTCAGCCGCCTCATTCACCCGACGGTCGATTTCCGCCTTCGGCATCTTGCGCAGCTTCAGACCGAATGCCATGTTGTCGTAGACGCTCATGTGCGGGTAGAGCGCGTAAGACTGGAACACCATGGCGATGTCTCGGTCCTTGGGCGGCACATCATTGACGATGCGGTCACCGATCAGGATGTCGCCATCGGACACTTCCTCGAGGCCGGCAAGCATACGAAGGTTCGTCGATTTGCCGCAGCCGGATGGCCCAACAAACACCATGAACTCCTTGTCGGCGATGTCGAGATTGAAGTCCTTGATGACGCTCACGTCCCCAAAGCGCTTGTAGACATGCCTGAAAGCGACATTTGCCATTGCATTTCTCCTTAGCGTGAATGAAGTCGTTCGGCTCAGCGGGATCGCCTCGGGCGATCAGAAGATGGCCCCACTATAGCCGCACTCAGACGCGGGTCAATAGATTGTCTACAAACGTGGTGATAGCGTCTAAAGACGTGGTGATACACGCTACAGGACGAAGATGGCCCGCAGGCGCGCCAGCTCCTTGCTGTCCAGCGGGAGGTCAGGCGGCAAGTAGCGCGCGTAGGCGTGGATCCAGTTGGCTACGCTCTGGTGGTTGACGTCCAGTTGGCGAGCCACGTCGCGCATGGAAAGTCCGTCCAGATAGAGCTGCAGCGCCTGGAAACGCAGTTCCTCTACGTAGCCCTGTTCTTTCGGGATGGGCGTGTAGCGACAGCCACAGATGCGGCAGCGATAGCGCTGGCTGCCATAGGGCGTGTGGCCGTCTTTCACCTGTCTGTGAATCTCGCTGCACTTCGGGCAGGCGGGTGTAGCGCTCATCGGTTCACCACAGCGTCAGGGCCAGCGCCAGCAGGAACAGGCCGGCGACGATGGCCCCAAGTTTCCAGTGGTTACGGAGCGCCTCAGCGACCGGCGAGGGAGCAGCGGCGGTCTGCGGGCGCTCGCCGAGGCCGGCCAACGCATCCGCGAACTGGTCCATCGTCTGTGGCCTGTCGTCCGGATGCATCTCCATCGCCCACATGATGGCTTCGGAAACCTGGCTTGAGATCTGCGAATTGAGCTGGCGGGGCGGCCGCAACACCCGCGGATTGAGGAACCGTGCCTTTGCATCAGGGGGAGGGAAGTCGGTCAACAGGTGATAGTAAGTCGCGCCGAGGGCATAGATATCCGTCCGGGCGTCGGTATGCCCGCCGTCTCCGCCGTACTGCTCCAGGGGCGTGTAGAGCGCCGTGCCCCGGCCCTGCACGACGGTGATCGTCCGCAGGTCGTCAGGCTCGAGCAGTTTGACCAGCCCGAAGTCTACCAGCTTGATTCGATGGTCGGGCGTCAGCTTGATGTTGGCTGGCTTGATGTCGCGGTGGACGACCGGCGGATTCTGGCGGTGGAGATACTTCAGCGCATCGATGATCTGCGTGCTCCAGCCGAGCACAGTCTGCTCGGAAAGATGTTCGCCACGGATGTGACTTTCTTCCAGCAGTTGCTTCAGGTCCTTGCCGGGCACGAAGTCCATGACCAGATAATCGCGGCCGCCCTCCGAGAAGTAGTCGGAGACCTTCGGCAGATTGGGATGGTCCAGTTGAGCCAGGATGCTGGCTTCCTGGAGGAACTGCGCCTGCGCCTGTGCCCGCAGCTCCGGCGACAGGTGCTCTTCCAGAGGTACCTCTTTGATCGCACATAACCGGCCGGGCAAGCGGAGGTCCTCGGCCCGGTAGACATTGCCCATACCGCCCTGGCCGACGATGTTGGTCAGCCGGTATCGGCCCCGAAGGACCGTTCCTTCCTCAAAGGGCGGTTGGCGAACGCCGGCGGGCCTCGAAGGTGCATCCGGCCCATCGTGGAGCGCGGCCGAGTTGCGCGTGCCTTCCGGCTCGCCTACCACTACTGGACTATCTTTCATCCCATCTATTATAATGCATGCAACGAGTCGGTGTCATGACGCCGCTTTGTTTCAGGCGAGGGACAAGAACATGGAAGAAAGGCCGGTTTTGGTGGTACGTGAAGGTGAGTTGACCGGTCAGCGCTGGACAATCTCCAGAGATGAGATGCTCATCGGGCGCGGACCGGATTCCGATATTGTCTTGCCCGAGCGGCAGGTGTCGCGCCACCATTTGAAGATCCACTATCGCGACGGCCGCTACTATATGGAGGACCTGGGCAGCAAGAACGGCACGCACCTCAACGGCCTTCAGATCATGAACGCGACCGTACCGATTCAGGACGGAGATGAGATCCAGGTTGCGCTGTGTGTCAAGTTGCTCTTCGTCGGCACAGACGCCACGCTGCCGCTGAGCTTTGACCTGCCTCGACGCGAGGGCAAGCTAGTCCTGGATGAGGACAAGAGGACGGTCATCATCGACGGCCGCGAACTTGATCCCCCGTTGTCGCTTGCCCAGTTCAGACTGCTGGAGATGCTCTATAACGCCAACGGCGCGGTGTGCGGACGGGATGACATCGTCAACGTCGTCTGGCCGGGCACGGGCGGCGTGGGCGTCTCTGAACAGGCCATCGACGCCCTCATTCGCCGCCTGCGTGACCGGCTGGTCGAACTGGACGATCACAACTACATCGTCACCGTCCGCGGTCACGGTTTCCGCCTGGATAACTCGCGCAGTTAGGCCCCCGGGTTGCCGGCTTCCACCATCACGCGCAGTTCCTCGGCCACCTCACCCAGCTGATCGGCCAGGGCGTCTCTTCCTTCGGCCGACGACTGCTTCTGCAGCGCCACGATGGCGTCCAGCAGCTCCGGTGATACGAGATCGCGGTTGCGGTCAAGCACGGCGCGACGTTGCTCGGACGTTTCGGACATCATCAACTCATTGAGGAACTGCAGAGCCGGCGGCACGTCTTGCTGGATCTGGCTCATCAGGTAGTCGTTGATCCGGTCCAGCTTCGCCAGTTCTTCCTTGCGCCCGCTCTGCTCCGCATGAGCCGCCCGGGCCTGCATGACGTGGAGAAAAGCGTCGTCGATGCGGTCCATGTTCTGGGCGATCGCCGTCTCCAGGTCATCGGCCTTGAGGATCTCATCCAGCGTGTCCTGCGCTTCTTTCAAGACCTGTTGAGACGCCTGGCGCAGGTCGTCCTGGAGTTTCAGGAGCTGGTCCCGCACCTGGCCCAGCTTGCGGGCTGTGGCCACATCCTTGGCCTTCTCCGCCTTATCTACCTCGGCCGTCAGCAAGGTGAAGAACTCGTAGGTCATCGCCTGCTGGCCCGCCAGGCCGATCGCATTGATCAGGGCTTCGTCGTCCTTGTTCAGCAGGACGTGCTTCAGCAGCAGCTTCGGCGTCAGGCCCTGTTCCTTCTGCACATCGCGGTTCAGCGCGTGAAGTGCGATCTGGCGTTTCTCCAGCTGGCGCCCGACCTCGGTTTCCGTCATCAACCTGGCCTGCAGGTTCAGCAGCGACACAAGGCGTGGGTCATTCGTCTGCGAGAGGGCCTCGATCTGCGAGCGCAACATGGCGAAGAACGTCTCGTCTATTTCTCGCCCGCGTTCCTTGAGCAGAAAGTCAACGACGTCGGGCGAGGCGGTGGACATCGTCCGCAGGAGTTCCGCCTGCTTCTGCTGGCGGGCGATCATGTCCGGGGTGACGCCTTCGGTCTCCAGCACCTTCTCCAGAAAGCCCTGCATCGTCAACATGATCTGCGGTTGGAGCATGTAGCCGCGACGCTGTTCCTGGGGCGTCGCGTTCATCACCTGCTGGACGAGACGGCCGATCATCTCTTCACGCCGCATCTGATCCAGGTTCAGCTCCTGTGGAACGTGCACCATGAACAAATCGTGGGCCGGGTCATGGTAGAGCAGGGGCGTGGCGATGCGGCCGCCGGCTCCGCACGACGGACAAACAGCGAAGTTGAGCTGGCCGGTGAGGAGTTGCTCCTTGAGCTGCGGCTGGCGACGCGCGTCAATGACCTGGTAGATATCGACGGCGTAGGGCGTCCCGCAGTTGGGACAGGTGATTTGCGTTTGCATGCTTTCTCCTTGCAAATAGGCGCGTTTTTCTGGACGCGGCCTTAGTCTCTGGGTAGTGAGAAGGTGAATGTCGTTCCCGAAGCGCCGGGGGTGACTTCGCTGTTGGCCTGGAACCATATTCGGCCGCGATGTGCTTCTATAATTGCCTTGGACAGGTACAGCCCGAGCCCGGTACCTTCAGTCTTGCGACTGAGCGCGTTGTCCAGGCGCGAGAACTTCTGGAAGATGCGGTGGGCTTCGCGCGATGGGATACCGATCCCCTCGTCGCAGACCGAAACGGTGACGTGTTCGGGATACACCGCGCCGCTGATCCGGATCAGCCCGCCGTCGGGTGAGTACTTGATGGCGTTGCCGACCAGGTTGTTAAGCACCTGGGTTAGCCGCCGCTCGTCACCGAAAACGGTCGGGAAGTCGGGCGGGAAATCCACCTGAAAGATGTGCTTTCCAGGTAGCGCGGCACAACGACGGGCGACGTCCTGCGACAGTTTGGCCAGGTTGACCTCATCACTGATCTCCAGCGCGAATGTCCCTGCCTGAAGCCGGGACACTTCGAGCAGGTTGTCGATCAACCCGTTCAGGTTATCGGCCTCTTCCTCGATCACGCCCAGCGATTCATCGAGGACCTCTCGCGACCATTGGCCGTCCGGACGTTGTAGCGTCCCGGCATAGCCCTTGATGATCGCTACCGGCGTCTTGAGTTCGTGACTGATGATCGAAATGAACGTTTTCTGCAGCGCCTCTTCTTCACGGTAGCGCGTCAGATCGCGGACATTGGCGATGATATCGGTCATGCGCCCGTCGGCGTCGACCAGTGGCGCATAGGTGATCCCCAGGCTGACGCTCTGCCGGTCAGGTTTGCTGCACCGGTCCAGGTAGCATCGCGCTTCTCCCTCGACGTAAAGGTGGGCGGCATTTGGCATCGGCCAGCCTTCTTCGATGGCGGCCGTCAGGTCCGTATCAGTCTTCAGGCTGATCCAGTCAATCACCTCATTGTGCGGGCGGCCGATCGCCTCGCTCGCCGGCCAACCCGTCATCTGGCTCAGGGCCTTGTTGAAGACGGTGATCTGCAGATGCGGATCGACGATCATCACCCCGTCAGCGCTTTGCTCCAGGATGGCATCCAGGCGTGACTTCTCTTTGTTGACCTGGTGGTACAGCCTGGCATTTTTGACGGCGATCGCAGCCTGCTCGGCGAAGCTCCGCAGCAGGTTCGGCGCATCCTCAACGAAGTAGTAGCTGCCCGACTGGAAGACGTAGATCAGCCCGATGACCGTCCCACCGCTACTGAGGGGCAGGCGGATAACCTGGGTCAGGCCGAGGTCAACGTCGCGAGCGATGATCCTGAGCCGCTCGGCCAGTTCGGGGAACATCTCGTCTTCCCGGCCTTCGCGGTAGGGCACGCCGCGGACGAGCGGGGCGAAGTGGTCAACCAGGTGCGGCGGGATGCCATAGACGGCCGCCACGCGCAGCGTTTCACTGTCTTCATCCACCAGCGCGATCATGCCCGCCTGGCCGGAGACGAGTTCAACGGCTGACTTCAGGATTAGCCGCAGCAGGTCGCCGAGGTCCAGCTCGGCCGTCATCGCCCGGCTGATCGCCAGCAGCAGCTCCCGCTGCAGGATGCGGATGTCGACTAACGCGTGTCCCATGGTTCACCAACTCGACCGCCTGTGATTCTAACACAGCGCTCGCGATCGACGCAGGCTAGATCATAGGCGACCACTCTTGGAATTGCATAAATCCGGCGGTTGGGGTGCGTGTCTGGCGTCAGGGCGCGGGCGCTCCTGCCGGCCACGGTGTAGGCCGGCGGGGTGAAGGCATGCGTTAGAGCTTTCCTGTCGATTCAGGTCGACCGCGGCCCTCGGGTGAGCTAAGCTACAGAAGTAACGAACGCTTGGTTGCGCTGGAACTCACCTGCAGGAGCAAGATGTCAACGCTGATCGCCAATGGGCTGCGATTTCACTATGAAGAATCCGGGCCGCCCGACGCGCCGCCCGTCCTGATCATCACCGGACTGACTGACTATTCGGCCAAATGTGCCTGGACGATGCCGGCTCTCTCGACTGATTTTCGAGTCATCACGTTTGATAACCGGGGGGCGGGGCAGAGCGAGCTGACCCCACCCGGCTACTCGATGGCTGATCTGGCCGATGACGCCGCGGCCGTGCTGGACGCGCTGGGTCTCGACAGCGCCAACGTCTTTGGATTCAGCATGGGCGGCATGATCGCCCTCAACCTGGCCCTGCGACACCCGGAGCGCGTGCGGCGACTCGCCCTCGGCTGTACGACGGCCGGCGGCCGCCTGCTCGTGCCGCCTGATGAGCAGGTCGTCGATGCGCTCCAGAACCCGACGACCTGCGGCGATCCGTACCAGGACTTCATCAACGGCATGTGGATGTCGGTCGGCGACGACTTTGCGGCCACCCGGCCGGAGGGGATCGATGCCCTGGCGCGGGTTGCCGCCGAAAACCCGCAGCAGACGGCCGGCTACATCGGACAGGTACAGGCGATCATGGGCCACGACGTCGCAGACCGGCTGGCCGACATCCGCATCCCGACACTGGTCCTGCACGGGGACCAGGACCGGATGGTTCCGATAGAGAACGGCCGCCGCCTGGCGGCGCACCTGCCAAACGCGCGGTTGGTCGTTTATCCCGGTGCGGGCCACATGTTCTTCGTCGAGCAGGCTGAGGCCGTCAACGAGGCGCTGCGCGACTTCTTTCTGGACGGCTAGCGCCGTCCGGCACGCCGACGACACCTGGTTCAACTGGAAAGAGCCTGCCATGCCCCAACCTTTCACCGGCATCCGCATCGGCCACACGACCGTCTCTGAGCACCATACCGGTTGCACCGTCTTTCTCTGCCCGCCGAACACGTACGGCAGCGTCGATGCACGAGGGCCGGCTCCCGGCAGCCGCGAGTTTGCGCTGCTGGCTGCCGACAAGCCGGAAGACAAGCCCGTCAACGCCGTCGTGCTGACCGGCGGCAGCGCCTTCGGCCTGGCTACGGCCGACGGCGTCATGCGCTACCTGGCAGAGCGCGGCATCGGCTATCCGACGCCGATCACGCCCGTGCCGATCGTCCCGGCAGCGGTCGTCTTCGATCTGGGCTTCAACCTCGGCCGTTTTCGCCCCGGCCCTGCCGAGGGATACGCGGCCTGCGAGGCGGCAGCGTCGGGGGCCGCCGTCGGGCAGGGCAACGTCGGCGCGGGCGCCGGCGTGACGGTCGGCAAGTGGGGCGGCTTCATGGGGGCCATGAAAGGCGGCTTCGGGTTGGCTGAGTTCGTCGTCGGCGATCTGGTTGTTGCCGCGGCGGCGGTCGTCAATGCCGTTGGCGATGTCGTCGGAGCCGACGGCGTGGTGCTGGCCGGCGCGCGCGACGTGGAGCGGGGCGAAGGCTGGCTGGCCGAGCGCGTCCCGCTGCGCTACGTCGAGTGGCCCCCCGCGCCTGTCTGGGGCACGAATACGACGCTCGTTCTGGTCGCGACCAACGCCCAGCTTTCGCGTAGCGAGCTGGCTCGGCTCTCGCAGCAGGCCCACAACGGGCTGGCCATCGCCGTGCGGCCGTCGCACACGCGCCACGACGGCGACGTCGCCTTCGCCCTGATGACCGGCGAAACGGCCGCGCCTCCTGGCCTCGTTCAGACGATGGCCGTCGAGGCGACGGCCGAAGCGATCCGCAATGCCGTCCGCCACGCCTCCACGGTCGAGGGCGTGCCGGGGCTGGCCGGCTGAACGCCGTATGGTCGACAAGTCGAATCGCCCGGTGATCTCGGTCTTTGGCAGCGCCGCGCCGCTGCCGGGCAGTCCCGCATATGCGGAGGCGCGCTTGCTCGGCCGGCTGCTGGCCGAGATGGGCGTGGCCGTCGCGACCGGCGGCTATATGGGTACGATGGCCGCCGTCAGCCAGGGAGCAGCGGAGGCCGGCGGTCACGTGATCGGCATCACTTCCTCCTACATCGAGCGCTATCGACCGGTCCCGCCGAATGAATGGGTCCGAGAAGAGATCAAGTACGACACGCTCAGCGACCGGCTGATGCACCTGGTGCGCCGGAACGATGGCATGGTGGCGATGCCGGGCGGGATCGGCACGCTGTCCGAAGTGGCCCTGGCGTGGAGCCTGCTGCAGGTGGGCGAGTTGACGCCCCGGCCGCTGGTCCTGCTCGGCCCCGTCTGGCGGGCGGCAATCGACGCCTACACCAGGACTGACTTCATTCACCCGCGCGATATGGACCTGCTCTACTTCGCGACGTCGGCCGAGACGGCCGTTGCCCACCTGCGCCAGTCACTTTTCCCCAAGGCCAAGCGATGACCCACGACCTCATCTTTCTCAAACTCGGCGGATCGCTCCTGACCGACAAGGCGGCCACAGAGGCGTTGCGAACGGACGCGCTGGCCCGCCTGGCCGGCGAGATCGCCACGGCGCGGGAACAGCGGCCCGCGCTGCGGCTTGTCCTCGGTCATGGCAGCGGCTCGTTTGGCCACGTCGCCGCCGCTCGATATGGAACGCGCCACGGCGCGCGCACGTCCGAAGAGTGGCACGGCTTTGCCGCTGTCAGCGATGCCGCCGCGCGGCTGAACCGGGCAGTCGTCGGCGCGCTGCTTGTAGCCGGCGTGCCGGGCGTCAGCCTCCAACCATCGGCCTCAGCCGTCTGTGACGACGGCCGGATCGTTGAACTGGCCGCTGCGCCGGTCGCCGCGGCGCTCGACGCCGGGATCGTCCCGGTCATCTACGGTGACGTTGCCTTTGACCGCGTTCGAGGGGCAACGATCATCTCGACCGAAGAAGTCATGGTCGGCCTGGCTCCGGCCCTCCGGCCGTCATGGCTGTTGCTGGCCGGCGAAACAGACGGCGTCTATGATGCGGCCGGCCAGGTGGTTCCGCTGATCACCGCCGACGGACTCCCCGATCTGCTTCCGGCCCTGGGTGGCTCGCGCGGCACCGATGTGACCGGGGGCATGGAAGCGAAGGTGCGGGAGATGCTCGCGCTGACAGCCGCCGCACCCGACCTGCGGGTGCGTATCTTCAATGGCCTGCGCCCCGGGCTTCTGGCGTCGTTGCTGGCTGATCCCACCCTCGAGGTCGGGACGCTCCTGCGCTAATCCATCGTTGACGTCACAAGACATGACACAAGTCACGTCAATTTGTGACATTTTTCACTAACGTCGGGCGGCCACATCCTGTCACAATAGAGCAACCTGACTGCGCCTTGCGGCCGTACGGCGGACGACCGGTGGATTCGCGAGCGTGCGAGGCCGCGGATACCCGGTGCGGACGTCATTGCCCGCAGGTCATCAAGCTCTCCCCATACCTGGGCTGCATCGCCTTAGCAACCGGGCGACAGAGGAGTAACATGTTAACGCGAATAGGAAAGGCAGATCCGCCCTCCGATGACAAGCGCTGGCGCATCGTCCAGGCGACGATGCAGCGCAACGGTTACGAGCGCGACGGGCTGATCGAGACCCTGCACACCGTGCAGGAGTCATTTGGGTATCTCGACGAGGACTCCCTGCGCTATGTGGCGTCGGCGCTTCGTGCGCCGCTAAGCCAGGTCTACGGTGTCTCAACTTTCTACCACCTCTTCAGCCTGAAACCGGCGGGCAAGCACACGTGTGTGGTCTGCCTGGGCACGGCGTGTTACATCAAGGGCACGACGGCGCTGTTGACCGAGATCAGGAAGCGCCACGGCATCGCCGCCGGCGAGACCACTCCCGACGGTAACTTCTCCCTCCTGACAGCCCGCTGCCTGGGCTCCTGCGGCCTGGCGCCGGTGGCTGTTTTCGACGGCGAGATCGTCGGCAAGTTGGACCATGCAGATGCCCTGGCCAAGCTCGATTCGTGGGTGGAGGTGGAAGATGTTTGATAAATTCGGGGAGTTGGCCGGCATCGAACGCGACGCGGCCGGGAGTTATCGGCATACGGTTCGCGTTTGCACAGCCGCCGGCTGTCTGTCATCCCAAAGCGATGGCGTGAAAGACGCCTTTGACAAAGTCGTTGCCCAGAACGGTCTGGAGCGTGACTGCTACGTTAAGGGCACCGGTTGCCTTGGCCTGTGCGCCCAGGGACCGCTTGTCTGGGTCGACGCCGACAATGCCGACTCGGGCGTGATGTACCAGAACGTCAAAGTCGATGACGTCCCCAGCATTATTGATAGCCTGGATTCCGAGCCGGTTGAACGTCTCCTTTGTCCCACGGATGTTCCGTTCTTTGCCCGGCAGCAGAAGATAGTCCTTGAGAACTGCGGCCGCATCGATCCTGAGCGGATAGAGGAGTACATCGCCGCCGATGGTTACACGGCGTTGCTGACGGCCATCACCGAGATGAGCCCGCAGGAAGTGATCGACGAAGTTGTTGCCAGTGGCCTGCGCGGCCGGGGCGGCGGCGGATATCCGACCGGCCTGAAGTGGACCACCGTCGCCAAGTCAGAAGGCGATACCAAGTACATCATCTGCAATGGCGATGAGGGTGATCCCGGGGCTTTCATGGACCGAAGCGTCCTGGAGAGTGACCCGCACCGCATCATCGAAGGGATGGCGCTGGCGGCCTACGCCGTCGGAGCAAGCCAGGGCTACGTCTATGTTCGCGGCGAATACCCGCTGGCCGTCGCTCGCTTGAAGACCGCGATTCGCCAGGCGAAGCGGGTCGGGATGCTGGGCCCCAATATTGCCGGCACGACGTTCAGCTTCCAGGTCGACATTCGGCTGGGCGCGGGAGCATTCGTCTGCGGCGAAGAGACAGCGCTCATCGCGTCCATCGAGGGTAAGCGCGGGACGCCGCGGCCGCGACCACCCTACCCGGCGGAGTACGGTCTCTGGGGTTGTCCGACGCTGATCAACAACGTGGAGACGTTCGCCAATATTGCGCCGATCATCCGCAACGGTGGAGCGTGGTATGCCTCCATCGGCACGGAGACCAGCAAGGGCACCAAAGTCTTTGCGCTCGCCGGCAGTATCAACAACACCGGCCTGATCGAAGTGCCAATGGGCACGACGTTGCGTGAGATCGTCGAGGAGATTGGCGGCGGGCTGCCCGAGGGGGCGCGCTGCAAGGCCGTCCAGACCGGCGGCCCGTCCGGCGGCTGCATCCCAGAATCCTACCTGGACACGCCGGTAGACTATGAGTCGCTGGCAAAACTGGGCTCGATCATGGGTTCGGGCGGCATGATCGTCATGGACGAGTCATCGAGCATGGTCGACGTGGCCCGCTACTTCATGGAGTTCTGCATGTCCGAATCATGCGGCAAGTGCGTCCCGTGCCGCGTTGGCACGGTTCAGATGCATAACATCCTGGACAAGTTCAGCCGCAAAGAAGCAACCCCACGCGACCTGGAGCTTCTCGAGAAGCTGTGTGAACTCGTCCGCAATACCAGCCTGTGCGGCCTGGGCCAGACGGCGCCGAACCCGGTGTTGAGCACGCTGCGATACTTCCGCAACGAGTACATGGAAAGCATCGTCGATTCGACGCCGGTTATGCCGGTTGAGCTGGAGGAGGTGGCAGCATGAAGCGGCCGTTCAAGACACGCATCAAGACCCTGAAGATCGACGGCATTGACGTCGGCGCCCGCGAGGATGAGACGATCCTCGAACTGGCCCAGGAAAACGGGATCTTCATCCCGACGCTCTGCCACCTGGAAGGCATCAGCGATGTGGGCGGCTGCCGCCTGTGCCTGGTCGAGATAAAGGGCTCGAACAAGCTCCTGCCTGCCTGCATGACCTATGCCGACGAGGGCATGGAAGTCACCACCAACTCGGAACGGCTGGTCACGTACCGGCGGCAGATTCTCGACCTGCTCTTCTCGGAGCGCAATCACGTTTGCTCGGTCTGCGTTTCCAACGGCCACTGCGAACTGCAGTGGCTGGCCAACAAGGTCGGCATCACCCACGTCGGGGTGCCTTACCTCTACCCGCAGCTCAACGTCGACTACTCGCACCCCTACTACGGACTCGACCACAACCGCTGCGTGCTTTGTACCCGCTGCGTGCGCGTCTGCGACGAAATCGAAGGCGCTCACACCTGGGACGTCATGGGGCGCGGCAACCAGGCGAGGGTCATCACCGACCTGAACCAGCCGTGGGGGACGTCCGAGAGCTGCACCAGTTGCGGCAAGTGCGTCCAGGTCTGTCCTGTTGGCGCGCTCTTTGAGAAGGGCAAGTCCGTGGCCGAGATGACCAAGCGGCGCGAATTCCTGCCCTACCTGCAAGTCATGCGCGGAGGACGGCGATGAGCGAGAAACTGAAACTGGCGACTGTCTGGCTGGACGGCTGTTCCGGTTGTCATATGTCATTCCTGGACATCGATGAACGCCTGCTCGACGTTCTGTCGCTGGCGGATCTGGTCTATAGCCCACTAGTCGACAACAAGGACTTTCCGGAGATGGTCGACGTGACGCTCATTGAGGGCGCGGTCAGTTCGACGGAGGACTGGGAGAAGATTCGCAAGGTCCGGGCCCACACGAAGGTCCTGGTGTCGCTTGGCGACTGCGCCGTGACGGCCAACGTACCCGGCATGCGCAACCGCTTCAACGTCGAGACTGTCCTGTACCGGGCCTACTTCGAGAACGCCAACCTCAACAAGCAGATCCCGCTGGACGTGGTGCCGCCGCTGCGGCCGCAGTCGATCCCCGTGCACCAGGTCGTCCCCGTTGACCTGTTCATACCGGGTTGCCCCCCGTCGGCAGATACGATTTTCTATGCGGTCAGCGAATTGCTGGCCGGGCGCATGCCTGAACTGCGCACCAAGACCCACTTCGGGGCCTAGCGCGGTCGCGGAGGAGACACGACATGACCACGATCACCATCGACCCCGTGACCCGCATCGAGGGCCACAGCAAGATCACCATTCAGCTCGATGAATCCGGCAAGGTCAGCTCGGCCCGCTTTCATGTCACCCAGTTTCGCGGTTTTGAGAAACTGGTCGAGGGGCGGCCGTTCTACGAGATGCCATCCCTCACGGCCCGCGTTTGCGGCATTTGCCCGGTCAGCCACCTGATCGCGTCTGCCAAGGCGTGCGATGCGTTGCTCGCGGTGCAGATTCCGCAGACGGCCGTTGACCTGCGCGTCATCCTGAACCTCTCGCAGGCGCTCCAATCGCATGCGCTGAGCTTCTTCCACCTGTCATCGCCCGATCTTCTCCTGGGCATGGATGCCGACCCGGCGGTGCGCAACATCGTCGGCATGGCCCAAGAGAATCTGGAACTGGCCCGCGATGGCATCAAGCTGCGCCAGTTTGGACAGGAGATCATCGCCCTGCTTGCCGGGAAGCGCATCCATCCGGCCTGGGTCGTCCCCGGCGGCGTCAGCGCCCCGCTGACCGAAGAACACCGCGATACCATTCTGGCCGGCATACCGGAGGCCATCGCCCGGGTCAAGCGCACGCTGGAATGGTATAAGCAGGTCTTCGGCAAGTTCGACGAGGAGATCCGCACCTTCGCTAACTTCCCGTCGCTGTTTATGGGTCTGGTCACGCCGGAAGGAGAGCTGGAGCTCTATGACGGCAAGCTGCGCTTCGTCGATGCCACCGGCCGCATCGTGGCTGACCAGCTGGATCCGGCGCATTACAGCGACTTCATCGAGGAGGCGGTCGAACCGGACACGTATCTGAAGTCACCGTACTACAAGGCCATGGGCTATCCGGAAGGCATGTACCGGGTCGGCCCGCTGGCCCGGCTGAACATCATCGACCGTGTCGGCACGCCGCTGGCGGATGAGGAGTGGGCCGAGTTCCGGATGCTGGAACGCGGCGCGACGCTGAGCTCGTTCCAGTACCACTACGCGCGTCTGATCGAGATGCTGTTCTGCCTCGAGAAGATCGAGCGACTGCTGACCGGCCCCGACATCCTGAGCGAGAACGTCCGCGCCCACGCCCAACCCAACCGGCTGGAAGGCGTCGGCACCAGCGAAGCCCCGCGCGGCACGCTGATGCACCACTACCGCATCGACAACCAGGGGCTCATCCGCTGGGCTAACCTGATCATCGCTACGGGCCACAATAACCTGGCCATGAATAAGGGTGTTTACCAGGTTGCGCGTCACTTCGTCCACGGCGAGCGCATCCAGGAAGGGATGCTGAACCGGGTCGAGGCTGTGATTCGCACCTTTGATCCATGCCTGAGTTGCTCGACCCATGCCTTTGGGCAGATGCCGTTGCAGGTGCAGTTGCTGTCGCCCGACGGCGAGGTCGTCCAGCAGGTCATCCGGTCATAAGGACAACGCACGGCGGGCGACACCGGCTTGAGGGTCGCCCGCCGCCCTGAATCATGCGGCAGCCACTCATCATCGGTTACGGTAATTCGCTGCGCGGGGACGACGGCATTGGCCCGCGCATCGCGGCGGCCGTGGCCGAGCGCCTCCCCGCGGCCGACGTCATCATGACCCACCAGTTGACGCCGGAACTGGCCGAACCTGTCAGCCGCGCTTCCCGGCTCATCCTCATCGACGCGGCGGAGAACGGCATGCCCGGGGCCATGACCAGCTTGCCCCTTGTCTCCCGGGCCGGCGCCTCTCGCCCGTCCACTCACCAGCTTGACCCGTATGGGCTGCTGGCCCTTGCCGAGTCGCTCTTCGGCGCGCGGCCGCCGGCGACGATGATCACCGTCAGCGGCGCGTCATTCGGCCTGAGCGAGGACCTGTCGCCTGAGGTGGCCCGGGCGCTGCCGATGGCTGTTGACTACGTTGTCGCCCTGGCCGGCCTCAATCCGTAGCCGACCCCGGCCGGCGCTTGACCGGCTCCCCATGCCCCTTCACTGACATCGCCGGAAACCGGCAGTTCCTTGCGTTCATTCTGCTGACGACCGTTATAATGAGAGCGCTGCAAACGTCGCGCCTCGCCGCCTGCTGCCCGCAGGCGACTTGGCGGGACTCACCCGGAGGCGATTGATGAACGCGTTTAACAAGATTGGCCTGCATGTCAGCGGTGACTATGACTCAGATGTCCTGCGCGACTACCTGAGAAGCCTGGACAGCGCAGGCATCCCCTTCTTCGTTGTCTTCGATACTTCCGGCGACAGCCTCGCGCTTGCCCAACGCCTTGCCGCGGAAAATCCGGGTGCCGGCCATACCGTGGTCTATCGCAATTCGACCGCCTTGCCCGAGCCGGACTTCACACTGCCGCCGGAGGCGGCCGCCGATGCATTCTGGGCTATCCAGATGGCCGCCTTGCCCGATTCGGTGGACCGTGAAACGTGGCTGGAGCCGATGAGCCTGATGAACGTCGACCGGCGCGACGCCAACTGGCTTGGCCTGTTTGCGACCCAACTCGGCCGCCTGGCCCTGGCTGACGGCCGTCGTCTGGCCGCATTCTCATTCGCTGTCAACCAGCCGGCGGCCGATTTCTGGCAGCGCGCCGGCGTGCTCGAATATCTGACCCTCTGCGCCCAGAACCCCGGCCGGCTGGGTGTCGCCCTGTGCGAATTCAGCCGCGAAGTGGATGACATCTGGTACCGGCGCGACGACCACATCGGCCGCTTCTACAACCTCTTCGCTCTCTGTGACCGGGCCGCGCTATCCCGGCCGCCGGTCCTCATCACCGAATGGGGCTGGACGCCGGACAAGATGCCGCCGCGCCGGCGCGCGCTGGCCGACATCGCCGACGTCGCCGCTTTTTACGCCCGATACCCGGACATCCTGGGCGCGGCCATTTACCGCATCGGGCGAGACGATGCGCCCATCGCCCGGCGCGGCCGCCGGCTGGTGCGGCCGCTAACCGCGTGGACGCTCGAAACCGTGCTGGATGTGGCGATCGATTATCCCCCCCTGCCGCCGGGGCTGGAGGCGATCACCGAGGGGTTGGGCACGCCGAACGCTCGCTTTATCAGTGACATCACCATCCCGGATGACACGCGCCTGCCGCTGGGGCAGGCCTTCACAAAGACATGGCGCGTCCAGAACAGCGGTGGGGTCGATTGGACAGACAGATACCGCCTCGTCCATGTGGGCGGCCTGACCATGACGGTCAAGACCTCGTGGCCGGTTCCGGCCCTTCGCATAGGCGAGACCGGCGATATCTCGATCCCGATGACCGCGCCGGAAGTGCCCGGCGTTGCCTTCAGCGATTGGCGCTTCCAGGACGAGAGCGGCGCGGTGTTTGGCGATGTGGTCTATGCGCGCATCCTGGTCGCCGGCGCGCTCGAACCTGCCGGGCTACTGAACGACGCCAAGTTCGTGACGGATGTGACCGTGCCCGACGATGTTGAAATCCCGCCGGGCACGGCCTTCACCAAGACATGGCGCGTGCGGAATACGGGTGCGAGCACGTGGGGGCCGGGTTATTCGCTGAACTTTGCCGGCGGGGCCAGCCTGGCGGCCGCCCCCAGTTTCCCGCTGCCGGCGGCCGCGCCCGGCGCGGAGGTCGACGTCAGCGTGCCGATGGTCGCTCCGATGACGGCCGGGGTCTACTACGCCGACTACCGGCTCAAGGACGCACAAGGCGAGCCGTTTGGCGATCTGGTCTATGTCCGGTTCAGGGTACCGCGGCCGCCGGGCCCGACCCTGGCCGCACCGCAATCGCAGCAAGACCCACGCTGGGCGGCCAGGCGACTGGGTCAGGTCGGTTCGCCCAAGACGATCGGCGACTGGGGCTGCCTGGTAGCGGTGCTGGCCATGACGGCCAACGCCCTGGGAAAGGACACCGATCCCTCGCGCCTGAACGATCGCCTGTTGGAGGTCGATGGCTTTCTGGACCTGTACCTGACCAAGTGGGGGGCGCTGAGCCTGGCCTACGACGACATCGTCTTTGACGGCCGCGTTGAAGCGGCTCCTGACCTGCTGACCTTCATCAACGCCAGCCTCGAACAGGGCATCCCGGTCCCGGTGCAGGTCGACTTCACCAGCGACACGCCCTACACCGAGAACGACCAGCATTGGGTGCTGATCGTCGGCCGCGACGGCGCCGACTACCGGATCAATGACCCGTGGCTCTTCCCGCCGCAAGAGGCCTCGTTGCTGGAGCGCTACGGCCGGGCCGGGAAGACCGCCGGCGAATCCGTCCTGTCCGCGCTCTTCCACCGCCAGGTTGGCCCCGGCTATGCCCCGCCGCAGGAACTGGGCCGGCCGAAGCCGGAAGTCCACCGGTTGGAGCGGGGCATGAACATCAACCCCGACGCGCCGAACAGCAACCCACTCGATAGCCAGGAGCTGAAAGGGCTGGACTGGGTGCGCTTCGTCTTCAAACTGGCGGCCCGGGTCAAGGCGGCCGAGCGCGATGACCTGAGCGCGGCCTTCGCCCAGTATGACCCGCTAGTCGAAGGCTACACGAGCCTCGGCGTGCGGTGCCTGGTCATCCTGAACCAGGAGACTGTCTGGGGAAGCGCCCCCTGGACCGGTAGCGATGACTGGAAACGATATGCCCGCGAACTTGCCGTCGTCGCGGGGACCATTGCGGACCACTACCGCCGCTACGGCGACCAGGTCGCCTACCAGATCTGGAACGAGGGCGACAAGAAGCATAACCCTGCTTCGGTCTACGTCCCACCGGCCGACTTTGCCGAGGTCCTGGGCGCGACAGCCGCGGCCGTGAGCGCCGCATCGCCGCAGTCACCGATCATCTTCAACGGCATGGCGACCGGGCCGGAAGAGAGTGTGGCTTACCTGAAGGCTGTGCAGGCTGCGCTCGGGCGGCCGCTCCCGGTCGATGCGGTTGGCGTCCATCCCTACACCCGCTGGGCCACGCGCGCGCCGTTTGACTGGGGCAGCCGGTACGGCACGCTGAGCGATGCATTCGCGGTCTACAGGAAAGCGTTCCCCAAGATGAAGTTGTGGATCACCGAGATCGGGGTCGCGGACGACAATGAGATCGGCCCGGAACATTACCCGGCCATCGCCGACTACATGCGCGACATCTACAGCCATGTGGCGGCGCGCCACGTGGAGCAGGTCCCGGTCGTCATCTGGTTTGCCTGGTCCGACTGGATGCGCAATGCCGGCGTGGTCCGCCGGGACGGAGCGGAGAAAGACCACCTCTACGCCGCGTTCCGCTCGGTGCGGAGTCGAGAGGTCTAGTTCGGACCGGGCCGAAGGGGCGCAGAGGCGCAATGGATCGCTGATATGGGTCGCGGACGCTGACGGACACCCATGCCGAAGAGGCTCACCGGGTCCAATTCGATGCGTCGCCGTTCAGCGTCCACTGCGTCTCTGCATCTTCGCGCAGCGTCCTACTCGGCCAGGAAGGCTTCCAGGTTGGCCTTGCTAATTCGGTAGGAGTCGCCGATCTTCTTGGCCTTCAGTTCACCGGCCGTGATGGCGGCGATGATGTCGTCGGGCGACACCTGGACGATGGCGGCCGCCTGTTCCGGCGTCATCACGTCCGGCATCGCTCCACCGGCGGCCGGGGCAGCCGGCGTTGCCGGTTGCTGCGCGCCCTGCATGGCGGCCTGCTGAGCCGCCATTTGCTGTGCCATCTGCTGCTGGAGCATCTGCTGTTGTTGCATGGCCGCCATACCCATGGCGCCAAATCCGACTTCGCTCAATTGTCCTCCGGAAGGATTCTCGGCCGCTGCCATCAGCGCGTCTGCCTGCTGCTTCTGCACGTAGCTCGTGCCGTAGCCCATGTTGGTGACGACCTTCAGCGAATCCGGGTGCAGCGTCAGGTTGATGGCGAAGCTGACCAGCGTCATGCCGATCGCGTCGAATTCTTCCTGCAGCATGCCGACCAGAAGGTCGTTGAGGTCCTTGGTGAAAGACTGCAGCTGCGCCGGGCCGAGTCCCTTGGCCTGGGCCAGTTCGCTCAACTTGTCGGCAATCATGACCGCCAGCATCGGGTCAAGGCGGGTCTTGATGTCCTGCTGCCGCATCGTCTCGCGGAAGGCGTCCATGGCGGTCAGGAAGCGCCACGGCTCCTTGACCTTGACAACGTAGGTGCCATTGCCGACGATGGCGCTCGCCCCCGGCATGCGTTGCGGATGCTCAACGATCACCGGATTGACCGTGCCCCACTTCAGGGTCATGTCGGTCGTCTTGACAAAGTAAACATCAGCGGTGAAGACGTTGGCGCCGCCAAACAGTCCCCGTTCGAACAGGTCGGTCAGGAACGGGACGTTTTCGGTTGTCAGGGTGTATCGTCCGGGCTCGAATGTTCCCAGCGCCTCACCACCCCGCACGAAAACGGCCACCTCACCGGGGTTGACGATCAGTTGAGAGCCGAGTTTGATGTCGCCCAGGCCTCCGCGGGGGAACTTCTGGACGATCTCATCCCGTCCCCAACTGTCGACTGCGACGCGATCCAGTATCTTTGGCATGGCTTACTTCTCCTTTTGGGGATTGATCTTTCTCAGGATTTCCTGACGAGAGTTGAAAATCGCATTGGCCTGTTGCAGGGTGTAGATCAGGCTATCGATGGCAGGCTGCACGCCGGCGCCGGTGCTGACCGCCTTGCTGAGCGCGGCCACATCGGCATTGACCTGGTCAACGGTGTTCAACATCTGTTCGTCGAAGTGGTACAGATTGGCCAGGACCTCGTCATCGACCCGGATGGCGTCGAAGAAGCCGGAGTAACCCTGCGGAGCGTCTTTGATCTTGGCGATCAGGCCCATGAGCAGGGTGTCAGCGCGGCCGACGGATTCCGCATACTCGATACCCATGACGATGTCATGACCCAGTTGTTGCTGAACGCCACTCAGTCCGAGACGTGACTGCTCCAGGCGGTCGCTCACCGTGTCTCGCAGCAGCTTGTCTGCTTCGCGGCGGCCGTTGTTCTCCATGTATCCATGGAGGCCCGGCAGCATGTTCAGCAGCTTGCCGAGCAGGCTGCGGTCGCCGGTGATCTTCTCATAATAATCTTCAACTTCGGGCAGCATAGACAACCTCTCCTTTGCACTGGTCTATTCAACAATGATAGACAATCTGAGGGCGGAATTGTAGTGGGCCTGGATCAGGACAGGAAATACTCCGTACCACAGTATGGACAGGCCACAACGCCCTTGCCGGCCAACGACAGCTGGCCGCCGCAGTTCTTGCAGTTCGTCAACTCGCGCAACTGGCTGGCCTCGCTGCTATAGAGGACGCCTTTCTCCCAGTTAATGTACCCGGAATAGAGGCCCATGCCGACCAGTTGGTGGATCATGTCCTGGACTTCATCGCGGCTGACTTTCAGTTCAATCGCCAGATCGCTGACCGGCACGGTGCCGCGGGTCTTGACGATGCCGAGCAACTCGCGCTGCTTGGTTGCCTGTGCGGTCGTTGCGGCTTCCTGCTGCCCCTTGTAAAGCAAAAAGCCGCCGATGGCCCACTGGGGCAAGACCAGCACCAGAAATCCGATCAGCATCCCCAGTGTCGCCGCGCCCTGTGTCAGGTTACCTTCGGCCACATAGGTCTGCATCAGCACGAAGAGGATGATACCGACGATCACGCCGCCGGCCAACAGGATGGCTCCGATGATTCGTCCCATGAGTGTACTCCTGATGCGATGCTACGCAGCGATGAGCCGGCCTAGCCGAAGCCGCCGCCGCCGCCACCGCCCGAACTCCCGCCGCTGAAGCCGCCGCTGAATCCACCGCTGCTGAACCCACCGCCGAAGCTGCCCGAGCGCGACGAGCTCTGGGCCGGGGGCGGCGTGCTTTTCAGCACGGTTGAGGTTGAGTTGAGCATCCGGGTCAGGCCGGCTGACATGCCCGCCAGCCCTCCGGCCAGGTTGCCGGACATGCCTTCCAGAGACGGCCGCGGCATGGACATACCCCCGCCGGCCGACGGCATCCCGCCCGGACTGCCGGTAACGACCGGCCGGCCCATTCCACCGCCCCAGCCGGTTGTCATGATCGGCGGGTACGGCATGTACCAGGGAGGCATCTGCGCCGTCGGCACTTCGGAAAACTTCTTGATGAACGAGCGTTCCAACCCGAAGGCGACGGCATAGGGCAGGTACTTGCCGAACTTGTCGCCTTCGGCAACCAGGTCGCCGTACTCGTCAATGTTGGTCAGGTACTGCTTAAACGCGCGCCACTTGGCGGCCGCCTCCGCCCCTTTGACCGTCTTGGTCGGCATGTGGCGGGAGGTGATGAGCAAAACGATGCTGGTCAGCAACAGGGCGATGCCGGGGATGCAGATGAGGCCGACGTTCTCGCCGAGCACAAAACTGAGCCCGAACAGGACGATGATGCCCAGGACCAGCAGCGAGAAGGCCATGGCCGAATACCGATTTCGGACCACTTTTGGTGAACGCGGGACAAGGTCTTCGGTTTCCAGCTGGGTGTAGATCTCATCGCGGATCTCGTCCAGGTTTCGCGCGAACTTGTACTGCAGGCTCTTCAACGCCCGTTCCTTTTCACCCATGAACAGACGACGCAGCATCTTCTGTTCGTAGGGTCGCAAGTCGGCGTCGGACTTGTCGGTCCGGGTGAAGGTGAAATCCTTCTTCTCCTCGGTCATCGTCAGGTAGCCGCGGTTGGCCAGGTCGGTCAGGGTGGACATGATGTCCTGCATGTCGACCTTTTCGTCGATGATCGCCCCGGCCATCGCAGGGGGGAGATCGTCCGGCGGTTCGCTGATGTATTCCGGCACGATGACGCCGATTTGCGGATCGCGGCCGCGGAGGAACCACAGCAGTAGCACGAGCAACGGGCCGCCGATGAGGAAGAGCAGGGAGAGCGCCAGGACGGCGAGGCCGATCACGTCGGAACGTTGTTCCTGTGCCTGCCAGGCGGGTGTCTCGGCGGCGATGAGGCCGTGGGGAAACTGGACGCGCACATCGAGCCGCTCGCCGGGGACGATCGGCTCGTTCAGTTCATAGGTGATGGTGCTGCCGTCATCGCTGACGGTGATATCGACTGCATCAGACGGAACGTCGTTGATGTACGCCTCAACCAGGTACTCCTCGGTGCCGGTATACTGCTGCGGCCTGACGCCTTCGGGCAGGCGGATAGTCGCCCGCGTCTGCTGGACGTAGGAGGGGATGTCGATCGGGATGACCGTCCAGTACACCTGGTCGCCTGAGCCTTCGTCCATCGTCCCGGCGCGAACGGCGCCATCGACGACGTAACTGAAGGTGTATGTCCGGCTGCCGATGGCCGGCTCGAAGTACCAGTTGATCCGGGTCATGTTGCCGGAGTCGACGACTTCGAACGTTCCCGGTTGCTGGCTGGACGATTCGCGGTAGACGAGGTCGCCTTCCCGGACGCTGACGTCGCGGATGCCGTCATTGTTGCCCGCGCGTCCGGTCGGGATCTCCCGGTAACCGAAGGTGAAGGGCGCGCCGGCGAAGTTCAGCGTCTGGGTTTCCGTGACCAACATGCTGCCGTCAGTCTGGACTTCCATGGCGACCTGCCAGTCGGCCCAGTTGAAGGACTTGGTCTGGGCGAGCGCGTCGGGGACAGAGATGGCAGCGAGCGCCAGAATGAACAGAACCAACAACCGCTGTCTGGAGCGGGAAAGCTGGATCATCGTAACTCCCTTGCTCAATGATGAGTCGAAAACAGAAGACAGACCGACCGCCGCATTATAGACCGGAATAGCGCGCTGTGCCGCCTCTTGGTGGGTGGATCAACGCTCAAGCCAGTCTTTGTAGATCGACTCGAGACCTCTGCCCGCCCGCAACCGGCTCAGGGCGCTGTTCAACCTGTCGAGCAATGCCCTGTCTTCAATACGCACGACCATGACGAAAGGTTCCGGGACGACGGTAGGGGACAGGACTTGCAGGGGCGCCCCCCGGCCGACATGAAGGCGCGCGCTCGTGCTATCGACCAGGGCGGCGTCGGCCGCGCCGCCTGCCACGGCCTCCAGCGCGGCGTCGGGGCCGTTGAACGGCAGCACCGACAGGTCGGCCAAACGGCGTTCCCACCGGCCTGCCTCAATGTGGCCCGGGCTACCCAGTTCCACCGCCAGCCGCTTGCCGGACAGGTCTTTCATGCCGGTGATCGGCGCGCCTGTCGCCGGGACGACAAGCACCTGGCCGGCATCGTAGTAGGCGTCGCTGTAGGCGAAGTCCTCCATCTTGTCGGGGACGACGACCAGGCCGGAAATGAGGACATCCACGAGGCCGGTCGCCAGCCCATCATAGAGGCCGTCGTAGCCGAAGTAGGTGAACTGCGCCTCAACGCCCAGGTCGGCCGCAAGCGCCCGGGCCAGGTCAACATCCGCCCCGCTCAGGTCGCTGCCCTCGGCCAGGGCGAACGGCGGGTACGTGGGGTCCAGTCCCACGCGCAGGACACCCGCCTGTTGCACTCGCTCCCATGAGCCGTCGGGCTGCGAGCAGCCGGCGACCAGCGCGAGCGCCAGCAGTGCAGCAAACCCGCTAGCCGCCGCGCGCGTAGTCACGGATCGCGTCATAGATCGGCTTGGGCAGGAAGTCGGGCGTGACGAGGGTGAAGTAGTCCATGTAGCTGCTCGCCTGGACGGGCAGCCGGAAAGCCCAGACAGCTACGTTCTCGACGTAGGGCCACTCTGCTTCCGCATAAGCCAGGGCGTCCAGCGTGTTGAGGACCCGCTCGGCCGGGCGGACGCTCATCGTCCAGCGCGGGTGGTCGTTCCAGCCTGATTCAGTGACGAATATGGGCGTGGCGGCGTCACCGTGTCGGACCATCACGTCGCGAACCAGCTCGACGCGGCGGAAGTTCAGCCGGTCCGGCGCGGGTGGTTCCAGCGCGGGAGAGGTGAGGCCATAGGCATGAACTGCCAGTGCGTCGAAGTAGGCGGCCGCGCCGGCCGTGTAGAGCGCGTCGAGGTAGGTCAAGTCGTTCATCGCCCAGGGAGAGCCAGGCGGTTCGAGCGTCGGGGCCAGCGCGCCGCCCAGGACCAGCACGTCCGGGTTAGCGGCCTTGATCGCCGGATACGCTGCGGCCAGCAAGTCAACATAGTCTTGCGGCGACGCCGGCCGATAGCCCCACTCGAAACTGAGATTCGGCTCGTTGCCGACGATGATGCCCTGCAGGGTGCCGGGATAGCGAGCGGCGAATGCCGCGGCGAACGCCGCGTACGCCTCGTACGCGTCCCGGTCCAGGTAGGTCGGCGGCGTATCCTCAGGCCGGGCCCAATCCGGCGTCCAGCCGATGCGGGCGATGACGCGCAGTCCCTGTGCCCCGGCGTGGGCCATGACCTGGTCGATGTGGTCCCAGGCCACGCTGCCGTCCTCCGCCTGATAGTAGGCCCATGGGAAGAACTCGACGATGGTCGTTGCGCCCATCTCGCGCACCATCTCCAACGTGCGTTTGATCTTCCACGCTTCGATCTCGTCGGTCAGCCGGGTGTGGACGGCAACGATCGGGTGATTGGTGTCTACTGCCTGTGGTGGTCCGGGCGTGACCAGAATGGGCGCCGGCTGGATCAGGCTGAGGACGGCCATCAGGGCCAGGAGGCGCAGCCCAACGGCCGGCCGGGCCCGCCCGCGCATCTCGCGGAGTATTGTCCAGGTGGAAGCCACAGCCCGATTATAGGTCGCATGCCGGCGCGAGAGCAGGAAGCTCATCCGCCTCCCCGGGTTGCTACTCCGCCTTCACGACGGCGTGCCCGCCGAACTGGTTGCGCATGGCGGCGAGGATCTTGGCAGCGTAGCTCTCATCCTGGCGGCTGGCGAAACGCATCTGCAGGGCCAGGGTGATGACCGGCGCGGGCACGTCGAGATCGATCGACTCAAAAACGGTCCACCTTCCCTCGCCGCTGTCGGCCACCCAGCCCCTGATGTCGCTCAGCTCGGGGTCTTCGGCCAGGGCAGCGGCCGTGAGGTCAAGCAACCACGAACGGACGACGCTGCCATAGCGCCAGATCTCCGCGATCTGGTGAACGTCCAGCTCCAGGTCTGACTTGGCCCGCAGGATCTCGAATCCTTCAGCATAGGCCTGCATCATGCCATATTCGATGCCGTTGTGGATCATCTTGGTGAAGTGGCCCGCACCGGAGGGCCCTACATGGCCCCAACCCAGGTCGGGCGCTGGGGCGAGCGTTTCCAGCGCCGGGCGAATCTGGGCGACCGCTTCCTCGCGGCCGCCAACCATCATGCTGTACCCTTCCGTGATGCCCCAGATGCCGCCGCTTGTGCCCACGTCCACGTAGTAGATGCCCTTGTCGGCCAGCATCATGGCGCGCCGCTGGGTGTCCTTGTAATTGCTGTTGCCTCCGTCGATCAGGATGTCGCCCACCGCCAGGCGATCGGCGAGATAAGAAACGGTATCTTCAGTAGGCCCACCCGCGGGCAGCATCAGCCAGATGGCTCGCGGAGCGCTGAGCCTGTCCACGAGGTCATCGAGCGAAGCGGCGCCGATCGCCCCGTCAGCTTCGGCCGCGCGGATGGGTTCGACTGTCCGGTTGAAAACCACCACCCGGTGGCCGCCGCGCAACAGGCGGCGGACCATGTTCCCCCCCATCCGTCCCAGTCCGATCATGCCAATTTCCATCTCAACCTCCTGTGTTTAGCGGTCGCGCGGGCACGTCAGGCGGCCGCCTCCGGTATGACCAATACGCTGTTGCTCCCGCTCGCTCCGTCAGACGCTCGCCTGCGATTGGACGGGTCGGCCAGCCAGCGGTGTCCGTCGATCAGAAACTTGTAGTAGTAGACTCCGGCAGGGAGCCTGTCTTGCACCGCGACCCAGCGCCCCGCTGCCGTTTCTGTCGCCATCAGGCCGGGCGCTTGCCAGTCGTTCCAGCTCCCCAGGACTTCGACCCGTGTGGCGTCATCATCCTCCAGGATGTACAGGATGCCCTCAGGCAGCAATTGCGGCGAGCGCTGCCAGTCGATCCGCGCCCCGCGGCGCAAGTGGACGGCCAGCGCGATGGCCTGGCTGACATCGATCACGCCGTGGCCCTGGCGTTCGACGGGCACGCCTGCCAGCGTCTCGGCCGTCGCCTGCAGGATATCCCGGACGGCTTCCGGCGCCAGGTTCGGGTTGCTCTGCAGGATACAGGCAACGCCGCTGGCAGCGATCGGCGTGGCAAAACTCGTGCCGTCGACGTGCTGGTAGTAGGGGGTGACCAGCTTCAGGTCGTCGATCGCACGCTCAACGCTTTCGTCCCCGGCTGCCCGCTGCTCAAACAACCTGAGCGCTGCGGACGCCGTTTCGGTGTTGGGCAATATGGGTGAAACGACCCAGATACTGGGCGCGACGAGTTCCGGTTTGATGGTCCCTTCGGCTGATAGCCCGTAGTTGCTGTGCCACAGGTCGAGGTCTTCCTGGCTGAGGGTGTTGTTATCATCGATCCCGCCGATGGTCAGCGCCGCCGGAGCGGTCGCCGGGGGGACGAGGCTGCGCTCTCCCGAATTTCCGGCCGCGGCGAGGACGACCATGCCGAGATCCACAAGTGTCTCGACCGCCGCATCGACGGGATTGCCGGCGATGGGTTCGACCGGATCGCCGGCAACAGAAATGCTGACCACACGCACGCCCAGGTCACGCCCGTTCTCCGCCAGCCAGCGCAGCCCGCGCTCGATCGTGGCGTTGCTGATGGCGCCATCCGGCTCGCGGACCTGGATCAGCACCAGATCCGCTTCGCGTGCCATGCTGCAATACAGACCGTGGCTGAGGTGGCCGTTCCCCGCGGCCGTCGTGCTTGTCATCAACCCGTGCCATTGATGGCCTTCGCCCGCGTCCCAACCCGGCCACGCCGGCTGTTCATCGCGCCCGAAACGCAGCACCTGGACGTCTTCGACGCCAGCGTCCACCCAGGCCTTGATCCGGTTGACCGGTTGGGTGAGGTCGGGATGGGGATAAAAGCCGGAGTCGAGCATGGCGATGGTCACGCCCCGCCCGGTGAAACGCGGGTCAGAGCGCATGCGCAGGGGTGTCGGTATCGCGCCAAAGGCTGCTTCCGCGTCCAGCGGCCACACGCTCTGCACCCCTTCCGCGAAGCTCTCCTCGCCTTTCTTGCTCAGGATGAACAGCAGGGCTTCCTGGACACAGGCCGCGCACGCGCCCTGGTCCTTGTTCCAGTGCGGCTTGCCTGCCCGGAGCTGGGCGATCACGTCGGCGCTGGCCCAGTGCGTTTCGCTGAGCGCGGCTTCAGTCGTTGGGCGCCGGCAACGCGGACATGTGATGGTCTCCATTGGAGGGGAGTCTAGCCAGAAGCGGGCAGAAGACCAAGAAGATGTTCGCTTTGCGCTTTGTGATCGGTCCGGGATGTCGCGCTACAATGTGGGGGTGAACGAATCGCCTGCCCCTGATTTCACGCTTGTCGCGGTAGCCACAAAGCGGCAATTCCGGCTATCCAGCTTTCGCGGCCGGCCGGTCCTGCTCATCTTTGCCGACGCGAACACCGCTCGCCAGTCGCGGGAGGTCGTGGTTGGCCTGCGGCAGCGCTATCCGGAGTTCGCGCGTCTGGTCATCGCCGTGGTGGTTGACCTGCGCATCGTGCCCGGTCTCTTACGCGGCATGGCGGTCGGCATCATGGAGACCGCCTACCGTGGGGCGGCGGCCGAAGTCCCCAGCGGCCATGATCCCGCCGAACACCTGATTCTGCTCCAGGACTGGGATGGCAAGGTCAGCGGCCGTTACCTGTCCGGAGAGCTGAACCGTCACGTACAGCTGGCGCTGGTTGACCGGGACGGCCTGCTGGCGGCGACGTATGCGGGTGATGACCCGGCGACGGCCGCCCTGCAACTGGTGGCCGGCCTGCTTGACGACGCTTAGGCCGCTAGCCGCCGGCCATCGTGGCGATCAGCACGATCAGTCCCAACACGGCGATGATGGCCGTGCCCCACAGCGCCACGACCCGAAGGACCGGCGGCTGCTCGGCGCCCCGCACCGTACTGACCGCCACCACGACTTTGGCCGGAGCGAAGACGCTGCCGATCGCCCCGCCGGCCGTCTGCGCCGCCAGGATGAGCGAGGTTGAGAGACCCAACGTTTCGGCCGTGCTCTGCTGCAGCGGCCCGAAGACGACGTTGCTGTTGGTGTTGCTGCCGGTCATGAAAGCGCCGAGCGCGCCGATGAACGGGCTGATCAGCGGGAATAGCGGGCCGGCTGCCAGACTGACCCCCAGGGCCAGCAGTTGTGTCATCCCCGAATGCTCCATCGTTGACCCCAGGGCCACCAGGGCATAGACCGCGACGGTCGGCCGGGCCGCCGAGCGCAGCGTCTTCCGGAGGATGGTCCGGCCGCTGTAGGCCGATCCTTCACGAATCGGAAACGGCCCGCGCAGCCGGAACCAGGCGAAGATGATCGCGCTGGCATAGAGCAGCAGCGCCCCGGCATGGCCAAAGAGGCTGATCGATCGGCCCGGCCCGGCCGGGGTCGCCCAGCCGTAACTGGTCTCGACGGCCGGGAAGGTCGGAGCGAACATGACCCGGTTGAGGACTGAGGCGAAGACGAACGTGCCCAGGCCCACGACGACGATGAGCGCCAGATAGGGCGAGAACGCGACCATCAACGGCCGGGCGTTGAAGCGGCGGCCGCGCGCGAGCAGCAGGACGGCGACGAGCAGCCCGGCCAGGCCCGCGCCAAACGCC
Organism: uncultured Ardenticatenaceae bacterium; assembly: GCA_964422535.1. Classification (GTDB taxonomy): domain Bacteria; phylum Chloroflexota; class Anaerolineae; order Promineifilales; family Promineifilaceae; genus Promineifilum. The sequence continues at coordinate 33,126 of CAYRBP010000002.1, forward strand.
GCCAGCGTCCACAGGCCGACGACCGCCAGGACGAACTGCGTCCCGCCCATGACCAGGGTCATGGCCAGCAGAAAGACTCCGCGCGCCCGAATTGCCGGCCACCCGCCCGCGATGAACAGCACGGCCAGGCCGCAGAGCAGACAGGCGACGCCTAGAAGGGCCGCGCTCGGCCCGGCCAGGACATCGCCGGACTGCCCGGTGGCGGCGACCAATGACAGAAAGGATGAGCCGAGCGAGCCGAAGGTGACAGCCCAGGCGTGGCCCAGCAGGCCGACGGCGACGGCCGCGATCGGTCCAAAGCCGAGGGCCATGACAAGCGGCGCGACCACGGCCGCCGGGACGCCAAAGCCGGTCGCACCCTGGATGAACGAGGCGAAAACCCAGGCCAACAGCAGGGCCTGGCCGGGTCGATCGGCGGCGATGCCCGGCAGCTCGCGGCCGATGGTGTCGATGACGCCCGCTTCATTGACGGTATGGTACAGCAGCAATGCCATCCAGATGACATAGAGGACGAACAGGGCCAGCGGAATTGCCTTGCCCCAGGCGACGACCAGCAACGATACTGGCGCGCCGAAGGCAAGGACGGCCACGATTGACGCGACGGCCAGCCCGACCAGGCCGGCCGCACCACCGTCCCAGCGCCAGACAAGCATCAGCGCCAGGACCGTGATGATGGGCGACGCGGCAAGGAGGAGGTAGGCGGCCGTCAGGGGTGGGAGCAACATGGTTGGCCTGTGGACGAAGTGTAGCATCGGGTGGATGCAGTGGCGACAGCGCGCCGGGAGGGAGCGACGTGGCGGCGCAGACCGCCTTTCTGCCGGGGACGTCCATTCGTGCTATGCTACGGTTCATGCGCCCTCTGATCGGAACCGACCTCAAGCGCTTCCTGCGCGACTATAAGCGCGAAAACCCGCCGGGCGCCGACCTCGTCGTGTTGCTCCAGAGCGTCGAGTACCCGCAGAACGTCGGCAGTATCTTCCGCCTGGCGGATGGGGCGGGGGTGACGGAGCTGGTGCTGACGGGCATCACGCCGACCCCGCCCAACGCCACCATTGACAAGGTCGGCCGCTACAAGAGCCTGCGCCTGCCGTGGCGTTACGAGCAAGACCCGCTGGTCGCCATCGCTGACCTGAAGGCTCGCGGTTACCAGATCGTTGCCGTCGAATTGGCCGAAGGGGCCGTACCCTACCAGTCCTTCAGCTATGCCCCCAGGACCTGCCTCGTCGTTGGTCACGAAGACCATGGTATCACCCGGGCCACCCTTGCCGCCTGCGACGCGGCCGTATTCCTGCCGATGTATGGCAAGGGCCTTTCCCACAACGTCCACGTCGCGCTGGGGATCGTGCTGTATCACGTACTTCACTCGCGATGAGCGCGGTTGATGGTGACCGAAGCATGCGATCCGGTGCGGGTCATCCACGTTGGCATTTGGCACGCCTCGCCATAGAATAGCCGCCATGAGTGTCCGGACGCGTGTCTACTCGCAGGCTCCCTGGTCTCGCGGACCCCGGCTGCGGCCAGAGCCGCCGCGGCCGCTCGATCGCCGGCGGCTGGCGCGGATGACGGCCTTTGCCTTCCTGTTCACCACTGCCTTCGTCGGCTGGCTGGCGATCCGGTATGCGGCGGCCGCGCCGTCCTTCTCCCGCCTCCCGTCCGACTGGCTCTCATCGCTCGGCCTGTTCACCGGTTCGGCGCTGTTGACATTGCTGCTTTTCTGGATCTTGCTCTTCTGGCAGTGGCGGCGGCAGTCCGTTGGACCGCGGCTGCCCGTCATGACCGTCGAGCAACTGACGGTGATCAGCCCCCACGCTTTCGAGCAGTTCGTCGGCGAGATCTTCGAGCGGCGCGGCTATCAGGTTGTCCACCGCGGTCGCAGTGGCGACCTCGGCGTCGACCTGGAGCTCCTCAACCCGAACGGGCGGCGGGCGATCGTCCAGTGCAAGCGCTATCGCAACACGGTCGGCCCCGAGATCGTCCGCGAGCTGTTCGGCACGATGCTGCACGAGCTGGCCGACCACGGTTTCCTGGTGACGACGGCCGAGGTGTCCGACGCCGCGCGCGACTGGGCGCGCGGCAAGCCTATCACCCTGATCGACGGCGAGACGCTGGTGGGGATTGCCCGCGAACTGGCCGGCAGTTGATCCCGCCTGGCGCCGTAACCAGGCCACCCAGTCATGACGACAAAGGTTGTTCTCATACGCCATGCGCAGTCTCTGTGGAATGCTGCCGGCCGCTGGCAGGGTCACGCTGATCCGGACCTGAGTGAGGCCGGCCGCGAACAGGCCCGGTTGCTGGCCGAACGGCTCCGCCACTGGCCTATTGACCGGATATACACCAGCGATCTGAAGCGCGCGGCCGATACGGCATCGGCCGTTGCCCGCGCCTGCGGGCTGGAGCCGGTCATCGACCCGGTCTGGCGGGAACGCCACGTTGGCGCCTGGGAGGGGCTGACGCTGGACGAAATCCGCGTGCGTTACCCGGACGAATGGAACGCGATGCCGTCGGGCCAGGTCAACGCGCCGGGCGGAGAGCCGCAATCCGACCTCTACCGCCGCGTGAGTGAAGCCTACCGGACGCTGGTCAGCCGCCATCCGGGTGAGATGGTCGTTGTCGTCAGCCATGGCGGGACGATCCACTCACTGGTCACCTATGCCCTCGGGTTGCCGGATACCGGCCACGGCGCGGTGACCATCCGCGGCAACACCGGCATCACCGTCCTGGAGGCGGGCGCCGTTCGCACCCGCGTGTCGCTGTTGAACGATACCGCCCACCTGGGCATGCTCACGCCACCGTAGATGTGTTCGGCTCCCGGCGCGCCGGCTCCCGGTCCAGGGCGAACGGCCGCCGTCCGGTCGTGTCGTCACCGGGCCGGGGCCCGCAACGGCTTCGGGCGCTGGTTGTTCCTAACCGGTTTGCGGTCACGGTGATATACTGGCGAATGTCCCATGACGATCCAGCCCGGCCCTCCCCGATTCGCCGATTTCCGACGCCACGTGGATGGGCTTGTATCGGCTGCGTTGACTGCTGCTGACCCGGACGCGGCCGTTGCTCGCTTTCTGCGCCGCAGGGGCCACACCCTCCATATCGGACCTCCGGCCGATGCCTCGGTTGTGGACCTGACCCGCGGCCGGTGTATCCTGATCGCGGCCGGCAAAGCGGCCGTGCCCATGACCCGGGCGGCTCTTCGCGCGCTGGGGGATCATCCGGTCGAGGGCGTTGTCATCACCAAGCGCAGCGGGCGAAACTGGGCGAGCGAAGCCCAGAGTTGGCCGCTCGCCCTTCATCTGGCTGGTCACCCGGTCACCAATGATGCCGGCTTGAAGGCAAGCACTGCCGTCGCCGAGCTTGTTTCTTCGGCGACGGGTGACGATACGATCATCTGTCTCATCTCCGGAGGCGCCTCGGCACTGTTGGCCCAACCCTTGCTGCCGCTGGAGGAGCTTCGCCGTCTGGTCGAGTACCTGATGCGCAGCGGCTGCACGATCCAGGAACTCAACACCGTCCGCCGCGCGCTTGACAAGATCAAGTCCGGCGGGCTGGCCCGGATGGCCTATCCGGCGACCGTCTACGGTCTGATCCTGAGCGATGTGGTCGGCAATTCGCTGCGCGATATTGGCAGCGGGCCGACGGTGACAACGGACGATACGATCAGCACCGTCGTCAGCACGCTGGGCCGGTACGACATCGCCCGACAGATGGAACGCGCCGAGTGGGAGCGGCTGGCCGACGGGCTCAAACAGGTGCGTGCGTTCCGTGCCAAACCGCTGCCGCCCGTCTACAACCGGATCGTGGCCGACGGCCGTGACGCGGCGCTGGCGGCAATGGTCAGGGCCAACCAACTCGGCTTCGTCGGCCAGGTGCTGACGTCCCGTATGGAAGGCGAAGCGCGCGTCATCGGCCGGCTGGCGGCAGGCATCGCCCGTGATATCGCCCCCGGCCAGTGTTTCATCCTTGCCGGCGAAACGACCGTGACCGTGCGCGGAAAAGGGCACGGCGGCCGCAACCAGGAAGCGGCGCTGGCTGCGGCGATGGCCCTGGATGGGGCGCCGCGCGCTGTCGTCGCCTGCGTGGCGACGGATGGGGAGGATGGGCCAACGACGGCCGCGGGCGCGGTCGTGACGGGCGATACGGCGGGCCTGGGAGCCGCGCTCGGGCTCAGCCCGGCGGCGTATTTGGCAGATAACAACAGCCATGCCTTCTTCCGCCAGCTCGATGAAGCCCCCGGTGGACGCCCGCCGCACCTTGTGACGACCGGACCGACCGGAACCAACGTGAATGACCTGCTGTTCATCCTGACGTATGGGGCGTAGGCGACGATGCCGGATCGAAGCGCAACAGGCCCCACCGACCACAAACAGCCCACAATCAGGGAAAGTGACCATGACGATCAAGTTCGGCACTGACGGCTGGCGCGCCGTCATCAGCGATACCTTCACCTTCAGTAACCTGCGCCTTGTGGCCCAGGCCATTGCCGACTACATTCGAGAACAGGACGGCGCAGACCCGAGCGTGGTCATCGGCTTTGACACGCGATTCCTGTCGGACCGTTACGCGGCCGAGGTGGCGCGGGTCATGGCTGCCAACCGTATCCGGACGTGGCTTGCCCGGGCCGATACGCCGACGCCGGCCATCAGCTACTCTGTTGTCAACAAGAACGCTACGGCCGGGGTGATGATCACCGCCAGCCACAACCCGCCCCGCTACAATGGCGTCAAACTGAAGGCAAGCTATGGCGGGAGTGCCAGCCCGGACCAGAACCGCCAGGTGGAGGCTATCCTTGAGCGCAATATGGAGCGCATGACGGGACCGAACCTGATGGACCTGGACGAAGCCATCCGCCAGGAGCAGGTGATCAAGTTCGATCCCGCCTGGGCCTACTACGAGCACCTGACAACGCTCCTTGACCTGGATGTCATTTCGAGCGGCGAGCTTCGCGTCGTAGCGGACGGGATGTACGGCGCGGGGCGGCGCGCCATCGGCGAAGTGCTCATGCGCACGCGGACGTATGTCCACAACATCCGGGATGAGATGAACCCGGGCTTTGGCGGCATCCATCCGGAGCCAATCGCCAAGCATCTCGGGTTGCTCAGTTCTACCATCCAGTCCGGCCATTATGACGTCGGTCTGGCAACGGACGGAGACGCAGACCGCATTGGAGCCGTCGACGCGCACGGCGTGTTCGTGGACCCGCACCGGATCTTCGGGCTCATCCTGAACTACCTGCTGCAAAAGCGCGGGCTTCGCGGCACGGTCGTCCGAACCGTCTCCACCACCGGGATGATCGACCGCATTGCCGCGCAGTACGGACTGCCGGTCGTAGAGACGCCCGTCGGCTTCAACCACATCGCCGACCTGATGCTGAACGGGGGGGTGGTCATGGGCGGGGAGGAGTCCGGCGGGATGAGCATCCAGGGCCACATACCGGAAGGGGACGGCGTGCTCATGGGCCTGCTGCTGCTGGAGGTGATCGCCCAGGCCGGCAAGCCGCTGCATGAGGCGGTGGCCGATCTGTTGAGCGAATTCGGGCCGGCACAATACGCTCGCACCGACCTGAAGCTCAACCGCCCGGTATCAAAGCCAGCCCTGACGCAGAAGCTGGTGACTTCGGCGCCCGATGCGATCGCCGGTGTTGCCGTTGAACAAGTGGCAACGCACGATGGGATCAAGTACTATCTTGCGGACGGGAGTTGGTTGCTGATCCGGCCCTCGGGAACAGAGCCAGTCTTGCGCGTTTATGCCGAAGCGCCAAATGACGAACGCGTGAGGGCGCTGCTGGGGTTCGGAGAAGCGATTGCGGCCGGAGAACGTTAGGTTCGGAGCCACCGCGGCCGCTCGACCGCATGCGAGGGAGAGGTGACATGGCGTCCCTTGCTGATTTCCTGCCATCCGATCGTCGCAGAGCGCTAGCCGAGGGCCGCGCGCTACCCGACCGCGTGCGGGGGGCCGCCCTCTTTGCCGACATGTCCGGGTTCACGTCGCTGACGGGGGCTCTCTTCGACGAGTTAGGCCGGCAGCGCGGGGCGGAAGAGGTCATTCGGCAACTCAATCGCGTTTTCGACCCGCTGATCGTCGAAGTCCATCGCCACGGCGGCAACGTCGTCAACTTCAGCGGCGACGCCATCACCTGCTGGTTTGATGAAGATGACGGGGCGGGTAACGAGCTGACGGCCAGCCTGCGCGCCGTCGCCTGTGGCCTCCGGCTGCAACAGGTCATGAACGGCCTGGAGGAACTGACCGCGCCCAGCGGCACGCGTTTCCCGCTCTTTCTGAAGGTTGGCGTCGCGGCCGGCACCGCCCGGCGTTTCCTCGTCGGCGATCCGGCTCACTATGTCCTCGAAGTGCTGGCCGGTGCGACGCTCGACCGCGTCGCGGCCGCGGAGACGTTTGCCGGAAGTGGAGAGGTCGTGATCAGCTCCCGAACCCTTCGCGAGATCGGATTGCCTGTCACGGCCGGTGAGTGGGTTGGGGCGGGAGCGACGCGGTACGTGCGCGTGACCGCCATTCCCGACATGCCGGCGATAGAACCACCGCCCCCGCCGCCCCCGCTCGATGACGCGAGTGTCCGCCCCTGGTTGCTGCCACCCGTCTTCGCCCGTCTGCGCTACGGCGCCGATGCATTCCAGGCCGAGTTGCGCCCGTCGGTTGCTCTGTTCCTGAAGTTCAGCGGCATCGACTACGATAACGATGACCGCGCCGGGGAGTTGCTGGATGTCTTTGTCCGCCGAGTACAGGTTGTCCTGAATCGCTATGATGGCTTCCTGCTCCAGTTGACGATGGGCGACAAGGGGAGCTATCTATACGCCAGTTTCGGCGCGCCGGTTGCCCACGAAAACGACCGCGTGCGGGCAGCGGCCGCGGCGCTGGAATTGCGCGAGGTCGCCCGGTCGCTTGACTTCCTGAGCGACGTTCAGATCGGCATCAGCTATGGCACCGTCCATAGCGGCGCTTATGGCAGCGTCGCGCGCCGAACGTTCGGCGTTGTTGGAAACGAGGTCAACATCTCCGCCCGGCTGATGACCACGGCCGCGCCCGGCCAGATTCTGGTTTCCGAACGCGTGGCCGAATCGCTCGAAGGCGACTTTGAACTGCGCTCCCTTCTGCCTGTCCGGCTGAAGGGCGTCCGAGGGCTGTTTCCGGTCTGGGAACTGGTCGGGCGCAGGGGGGCGAGCCGGCCGGCCGATTCGGATGAGCCGGCGGCTTTCATCGTTGGTCGCGAGTCGGAACTGAGCGTGCTCGACGCGGCCCTGGCCGAACTGGTGGAAGGCCAGTCTTCCGTTGTCGTCGTTGAGGGCGCGCCCGGGATTGGCAAGTCGCTGCTGGCCCGCGAGCTGGCGGCCAGGGCGGCGGTGCTGGCCCTGCCGCCGGCGCACGAGCCGGGGGACGCCGGCCCGGAGCGCCGGCCCCACGTCCTCAACGGCAATGGCGACGCCGTTGATCGCTCCACCCCTTATCACGGCTGTGCGACCATCCTGGCCAGGCTTTACGGGGTTGATGCATCGGATACGAATGCCCCAAGCCCGACCCTGCGGGATAGGGTTCTGGCCGAACTGGGTCCGGACCGCCTGCCGTTCGCTCCGCTCCTGAACGCTGTCCTGCCGCTCGGGCTGGCGGAGACGGACGAAACGCTGCAGCTGGCCGATGAGGCGCGACAGGAAAACACGTTGCGGCTGGTGGTGGCGTTGCTCCGTTTCGCGGCCAGCGGCCGTCCACTGGTCCTCATCCTGGATGATGCTCACTGGCTCGATTCGCCGTCCTGGGCGCTTCTCAGGCGGCTCCAACGCGAGATCCACCCGCTTCTGCTCATGCTCGTTGCCCGGCCTCTGGATGACACGCCTTCGCCCTACGCGGACTTTCTGGCACAGCCTCATGTCCACCGCCTGACGCTGGATGCGCTGCCTCATTCTGCCGTGGAGCAGTTGGTGTCTCGCCGTCTTGGCGTGCGAGCGCTGCCCCGGGCGGTCTCGGAATTGATCCGGACCAAGGCCGAGGGCAACCCGTTCTTCAGCGAAGAACTGGCCTATGCGCTGCGCGATGCCCGCCTGATTGGCGTCGTTGACGGCGAGCTCCGGCTGACCCCGGGAACCGGCAGCCTTGAGGCGCTGGACTTCCCTGACACCGTCCAGGGTGTCATCACCAGCCGCATCGACCTGTTGCCGCCGCAGCAGCAGTTGACGGTCAAAGTTGCCAGCGTCATCGGCCGCATCTTCGCCTTCCGGGTCCTGCGCGACGTCTATCCCGTCAAGCAGGAGATCGGGGGCCTGCGGGAGAACCTGGCAACGCTGGAACGGTTGGACCTGACGCCTGTTGAAACGCCTGAACCCAACCTGAGCCACATCTTCAAGCATATCGTCACCCAGGAAGTGGTGTACGGGCTGATGACCTACGCCCAGCGGCAGCAACTCCACCGCGAAACGGCCATGTGGTATGAGCAACTTGGTGAAGGCGATCCGGGCCGCACACAGGCACTCCTGGCCCATCACTGGCGGCAAGCCGGCGACTTCCGCCGCGCCGTCAGTTACTATGAGCAGGCGGGAGAGGCAGCCCTTCGCGACTACGCCAACGAGGAGGCCATTCGCTTTTTGGGCGCGGCCGTGGAGTTAAGCGACGCGACTTACCCGGCTCTCCAGCGGGCGCGCTGGCATCGCCTGATGGCCGAGGCGGCGTACCGCCTGACGCGCGTGGAAGACAGCGTCGCCTACTATGAACAGGCACTCCGGCTGTTGAACCTGCCCGTCCATGCATCGCCCCTCGTCTCCGGGGCGCGTCTGGTGGCCGAGTTAGGCAGGCAGGGGATCCACCGCATGGCCCCGACGCGGATGGTGGGTCGGGCGGGGGCCGACGAGCGCGAGCTACTGCTGGAGGCCTCCCGTATCTACGAGTCGGTCTCGGAGGTCTACTATAACCGGGGTGATGCCCTCGGTAGCATCTATGCGATCATGACCTCCTTTAACCTGGCCGAAACAGCCGGGCCGTCACCCGAACTGGCGCGAGGCTACGCCAACATGACCGCCACGTTCGCCAATGTGGGCGTCAACAGGCTGGCGGAAAACTACCGGACGCGCGCGCTGGCGGTGACGGACGAGCTGGACGACCCGGCCACGAAGGCCTGGCTCCTGATCCCCCTGGGGATCTACAGCCTCTGGATCGGCCGCTGGGACCGGGCAGAGAGCGAGATCAAGGAATCGCTCGACATCTACGCTCGCATGGGCGACTGGCGACGGTGGGCGGTCGCCGGCTGGCTCTGGCCGCAGATCGCCGTTGGCCGTGGCGAACCGATCGCGGGTCACGAACGCTGGATCAACTTCCGTGACACCGTGCGCCAGAAGGACGACACGCGTCACCAGGTACGGGCGCTTGGCGGTTTGTTCTTCAACCACCTGTCGCTGGGCCGGGCGGCCGAGGCCTGGGATTGCCTGGACGACGTCAAGGCGTTGGTCGATGCGAACCCTGAACTACTGGCAATCGAGGAACGCCTTTGGTTTGCCATGAATGGGACCCAGGCGCTGGCGATGGGGGATGCCGCTCGTGCCCGCGCCATGGCTCACGAACAGATCGCTGCCATGGGTCGGGCGCGTTTCAAGGCCGACCTGCTGGAGGTCTTTGCCGCTCCGGCCGAAGTTCTTCTGGCCCTGTTCGAACAGGATGCGTGCGAAGCCCGCGAGGCGGAGGATGGTTGTAAGGCACTGAGCCAGTTTGCCCGTACCTATGCTTTTGCCCGCCCGCGCGCGGCGCGCGCGCGGGGGCGTTTCGCCTGGCTGAAGGGGGATAGCCGCGCGGCCGAGAAACATTGGGGCGAAAGCCTGGAACAGGCAGAACGCCTGAGGATGCCATACGAGCGCGCGCTGACGCTCCGGCTGATGGGCCGCAGCCTGAACGATGCGGCTCAGGCGGAGGAGGGGCAGGCGCAGTTGCTCGCACTTGGCTGCGATGTGTCTACGCTCTCCGCCATGGATTGATGCCTTCTCTGCGACATTGGCGGTAGACCAGCCAGATATAGATGACATCCAGCACGAAGATGGTGGCATAGAGGACGTTGACGAGCGGCGTCTGGATATTGTCAGCGAGCATGAAGCCGTAAGCGGCCAGCGTGCCCAGCCACTTGCTGATGGCGATGTAGATCGATTGCCCCTCGACGCTCCCGCGCTCCAGTAGCATGAAGATGAACAGCAGGGACATCATCAGGTTCATCCCAAAGCCGGTGATGTCGCTCCCGCCCTGCAGTCGCAGGGGCAGAAAGTCGGTTGCGCGGCTGCTGCCCGGTGGGACCACGCCCCAGATGTTGGCGATGTAGTACTCGATCACGAAGGTATAGATGATGAGAGCCGCCACAACGATGCCGGCCAGCACCGACGGCACGAAGGCGCGGCCCAGCGTGCGAGCGAAGTACCTGGGGCCGAAGCGCAGCACGGTGTAGAGGATGATGCTGTCGAGTACCAGCCACAGGAAATTCCGCGCCTGAACCAATGTCGCCGGGCATGACTCCCAGGTCAGGATGCAACTGGGTTCGATCCCAAGCCCGTAGATAAGTTCCCAGGCGAAATTGCTGACCAGGGCGACAACGGGCATGCCGTAGGACTTGTCCTTGAAACCGCGATAGATGATCAGCACGTAGGCGATCGCCCAGAATAGCCCGGATAGCATCGCTGTCGCCAGCAGCGCATTGTGGTTCGCATCCAGCTGCATCGTAATCCCTCTTTGTCGGCCCTTGGGCGTTTAACCCATCCCGGCGAAACGGGTGATGATACGCGCCGTGTGGCGGATACCGTTGCGAAAGTCCGCGATCCGGATGTTCTCGTTTGGCGCATGGACCCGGCCTTCCGGGTTGCCAACGCCGGCGCTGACGACCGGCAGGCCGAGGCCGTGGATGAACGAATGCATTGGGCCGCTGCCTCCGATCAGTGGTTCGACGTTGGCCGGCAACCCGTACACCTCTTCGGCCGCGGCGATCGACATCTGCACGAAAGGGTGGTCCGGGTCGGTCCGCGCCGGGTTCACGCCGGCCACGAAGTGGACCTGGACATCGGGGAAGCCTTCGGCGTCCAGATGGGCGCGGAGTTTCGGTATGACCTCTTCCGGTGTCTGATCGGGCACGAGCCGGAAGTCGATCTTGGCGCTGGCACGCGCGGGGAGGACGGTCTTTGCGCCGGGGCCCTGATAGCCGGTCGTGATGCCGTTGATCGTCGCGGTCGGCTCGAACACAGCCACGCGGCGCCATTCGGGCCCGCCGGTCATGCCGTGCAAGTAGCGGGACACGCCGTACGTCTTTTGCAGCGCTTCCGCTTCGTCCGGCTGCGCGGCAAGGTATTCAAGGTCGCGCGCGCTGGCGGGTCGGACGTTGTCATAGTGGCCGGGGATGCGAATGCGTTCATCCGGGCCCTTGATCGTGCTCAGGGCCCAGACCAGACGCCAGGCGGCATTGGGGAAGAGCGACCCGGCCAAACCGGAATGGGCGTCCAGTTCGGCCGTCTGGACCGACAACTCGACATAACACAAGCCGCGCATGCCAAGCGTCTGGGTCGGGCGGCCGTCATAGTCAACTGAGCCGAATTCCCAGACGCAGGCATCGGCCGCGAACAGGTCACGATGGGCGTCGATCGTCGCCGGGATGCTCGGGCTGCCCACCTCTTCCTCGCCTTCGACAAAGAACTTCATGTCGCAGGGCAGGCTGCTGAGGACGTCGCGCACCGCGGCCATGGCCGCCAGGCGGGCGATGACATGGCCCTTGTCATCGGCCACACCACGGGCGTAGAGACGGCCGTCCCGCCGGGAGAGCGTGAAAGGGGGTGAATCCCACAACTCCAGGGGCTCCGGTGGCTGGACGTCGTAGTGGGTGTAGAACAGCAGCGTGCGCGGGCGCGTGCCGGCGGCGCGACCGAAGACGACCGGGTTTCCGCCTGTCGGCACCAGTTCGGCCTCAACGCCCTGCTCGCGCAGCATCGTCGCCACCAGGTCGGCACACTCGTTGATACCCAGGCCCTGGGCGGAGACGCTCGGCTGGGCACAAAGGCGGGCAAGCTGGTCGATCCAGTAGTCGAGCTGTTCATCAATACGAGCGTCGATCCGGCTATCGAGGGCAGTTGTCATGGTTCGCTCCTGCGGTTGGATGTGGCAGAGACTATAGCGACATTTCGCATTCGGGCGAAGAACTGCCGGCCGTGGACGTCCGGCGCCCGGTGACGCGCTGGTCGGGGGCAGGGCCGTTTCAAGGCGTCAAAGCCTGCTATACTCACGACTGTCAATTACCGGCGGATAGCCAGTGGAGTCATCTCGATGTGGTACAACCGTCTTGTTGCTCTGATGCTTCGCTCTCCCCTGCATGGCCTCGCCAGCACCAACGTGGTCTTGCTCAGCTACAGCGGAAGAAAGTCGGGAAAGCGGTACGAAACCCCGGTCAACTACGTGCAGACGGACGACGGCCGCCTGCTCATCACGACCTTCGCCAGGCGAACGTGGTGGCGCAATCTGGGTGAGGGCCAGCGCATCACCGCTCGCCTGCGCGGAAAGACGCGTGAAGCGAGCAGCAGCGTCTACCAGGACCCGGCCGACGTGCTCCGCCTGCTGGATGAATACCTCCACGGCGTGCCCCACCTGGCCAAGTATTTCAACGTCGAGCGGAGCGAAGACGGCCGGCTTGACGCAGCGCAGATCGAAGCCGCGGCCGAGGGCCGGGTGATGGTTGAGCTCCAGTTGCTGGACTAAGCCCGGCGCTGGGTTGCCGCCTCGTCCAGCCCTCTGCGTCCGTCACGGCCGCCGGTTTCGCCCACGGCCCGGTGCCAAACCGGCGCCTAATCCAGGGCAATCACGGCCGCCGGCTTCGCAAACCGGGGTTTGACAATTCCGCGCGGCCTGCTAGAATACACGCTTATCGCTCAAGCCGAAGTGGCGAAACTGGCAGACGCGCTACGTTCAGGGCGTAGTGAGGGTTCCCTCATGTGGGTTCGAATCCCACCTTCGGCACCAGCCAGCGGCCTGGACAGTCATGTCCGGGCCGCTTTGTTTTTTGAGATAGGCGCACGAGCCACTATAATTGCCGTTGGCAGCGCGCCGCCACGGAGAGGGGCGGCCGTGCGAAACTAACGCCATGCGCGGTTGAGGAAAGACTGATGACGATTCTGCTCATTGTTGCCGTCGTGTCACTGGTACTTCTCGTGGGAGCCTTACTGGCGTTCGTTTTTTCCCGAACCGAACGTGCCGTCGCCCGCACCAAAACCGCTCTCGCGCAAGAAGAGCGTGCTTTCAATCCTGGCGTCACACTCGGCCATCGGGTGGAGCCACAGGCCACGTTTGAGACCCAGTACCTTCAGGCGCGCAAGGTAGCGGCCAAGAAGGCGGCGGCCACGCCGCGCGGCGCGAACGCACGTGTCGGTTCCATTGGCCCGAAGCTGATGACGGCCAGCGTTGGCCTCAAGGACGACGCGATCTCGGCTGTCAAGATCGCCGAATTCCATGGCTGGGATGGCGCAAGGCTGGGAATACCGGCAGGCGGCGTGCCGGTCGCGGCGGCCGTCCCGGTTGCCGCTGCGGTTGCCGCGCCTGCGGGTCCGGTCGAGGTTGTTGCCGGGCGCGACTATGTCGAAATCCCGATCACCGACGGCATGTCGCCTGAGGAAGTCCGCAAGGCGCGCGCGGCGAACGCCAAGGCCCGCTCGGCGGCGATGAAAGCGGCCAAGACTGCACAGAGCGGCGCTGCTGCCCCGGTCGCCGCCACGGCCGGCGCGGCTGCGGTTGCCGCCCCTGCCGTGGGGGCCGCTGCTCCGGTCGGGGTCAGTATCGAGCCACCCAAGCTGATTGAAATCACCGACAGTATGTCGCCCGAGGAAGTCCGCAAGGCGCGCATTGCCAATTCGAAGACGATGTCGGCCTACAACAAGGCGCTGAAGGCTGCCGGCGATGCAGTTGGCGTCGCGCCCGCGGCCCCGGTAGCGCCGGCCGTTGCCGCCGCACCCGCCGCCGCCGCGCCCGTTGCCGTGGGAATCGCACCTCCGAAGCTGATTGAGATCACGGATGCGATGTCGCCGGATGAAGTCCGCAAGGCACGCATCGCCAACTCGAAGGCCACCTCGGCCTACAACAAGGCGCTGAAGGAAGCGGGTGTTGACCCCGCAGCCGCGGCCGCGCCGGCCGCGCCGGCTGCGACGCCCGTGCCCGCCGCGCCGGCCCAGGCGGCGGCGCCGACTGCTCCCGCGGCCGCCCCAGCCGGCGTCGCGGGTATCGCGCCGCCGCAGCTGATCGAGATCACCGACAGCATGTCGCCGGAGGAGATCCGCCGCGCGCGGGTCGAGAACTCAAAAGCCATGTCGGCCTACAATAAAGCGCTCAAGGCGGCCGGCATCGACCCCGCATCAGTCAAGTAGGTGGCTCGGACGTAGCCACCCCTGACTGAGACACCGCCGGACCCCCTGTCCGGCGGTCTGCTTTAAGGACCCATGTTCCGCCGCCTGGTCGTCTTCCTCCTGGCCCTGACTCTGGCGCTGGTGCTGTTCTTGCTGGCGCTGAACGGCTGGCGTGACCTGCGCGATCCGCGGACGTCCGATCTTGTGCAGTGGGCCCAGGGAACGCGAGAGGACCTGGTCATCGCCCAACGCGAAGCATGCCCCGGCGCGCCGTTCGTCTTGCCGGCCGACGGCTACATCGGGCTGCTCTACGGCGACCCGCGCGGGCCGTACTCGGCCGCGTCGCCCCATCAGGGGATCGACATCTTTAGCAATGCCGAACCAGGGCTGACGCCTGTCTATGCGGCCTATGACGGTTACATCACCCGCGAGCCGGACTGGGTCAGCACGCTCATCCAGCGCGTGCCGGACGACCCGCTCCAGCCGGGCCGCCAGATCTGGCTGTATTACACCCACATGGCGGACCGCAGCGGCAACGATTACATCGTCGATGCCTTCCCGCCCGGCACGCGCGAGGTGTTCGTTGAACAGGGCACGCTACTCGGCTACACGGGCGACTACAATGGCAATGCCGCCCGCGACATCTGGGTCCACCTCCACTTCTCCATCGTCCGGGATGATGGCAGTGGCGGTTACGCCAACGAACTCGCGTTCGAGAATACGATAGACCCGACTCCGTATCTGGGCCTGGGGGTCAACTACGCCACCAGCGACGGTTCCCCCATTGCCTGCGTCCCCAGCCCGTAGGGTGCTGATACCTTCACCGCCGGCGTTCTCCGGACTCCGGTCTCCTGCTGGCCTTGTACCCGGCGCGCTGCTGTCCGGTCAGGCAGCCATGACCCCGCAGACCGGCGCGGGCCAGTCGAGCGCTGCGTGGGCTGCGATCAGGGCATCAAGCCCAGCGGCCGCTTCCGGCGGCCAGGGCGCAGTGCGGCGGATGGACAGGTCGGCGAAGGCGTTGACGCATTCGAAGATAGAGGCCAGCGTCTCGCGCGTTTCATTGACCAGAAACATCAGGTAGTGCACGCGCTTGGCCGTGCGGCCGACGACGCGAAGGTAGACGGCGACTTCATCGCCCGGATGGACTTCGCGTAGATAGTGGATGTGGTGTTCCAGGTCAAAGCCGCCCGTTTGATGGGCTGCGTGATAGGCCGGGGTCAGCCCCAGGCTCGCCACAAACGGGTAGCCTGCCTCGTCGTAGATCGCCAGGTAGAAGCGCATGTTCATGTGGCCGTTCTCGTCCCGGTAGGCGTCGGGCACGGTCAGCCGCATGAGCAAGGGCAGGGAGGTCATCTGCTCCAGCGAAAGCGCGGGCGGTTTCATACGGGCTCCAGGACTTCGACCCCGCCCATGTACGGCCGCACGGCGGGCGGGATGATCACACTACCGTCGGCCTGCTGGTTGTTCTCCAGGACGGCGATCATGACCCGGGGAAGCGCCAGGCCGCTGGCGTTCAGGGTGTGGGGGTAACGCAGCCGGCCGCCGTCCGCCGGTCGGTAGCGGACATTGGCCCGTCGCGCCTGGAAGGCCTCGGTGTTGCTGGCCGAGCTGACCTCCAACCATTCCTTGCAGCCGGCCGCCCAGACTTCCAGGTCATACTTCTTCGAGGCGGCGAAGCCGAGGTCACCGCTGACTATCTCCACCACGCGGTAAGGCAGGCCCAACCCCTCTGCAACGTCGCTGGCGTCGCGTACCAGTTGCTCCAGCTCGGCATAGCTCGTCTCCGGCGTGGTGAACTTGTACATCTCGACTTTGTCGAACTGGTGGCCGCGTTTGATTCCCCTGACGTCGCGCCCGGCGCTCATCTTCTCGCGCCGGAAGCAAGGCGTATAGGCGACGTAGTTCAGCGGCAGGTCGGCCTCCTCCAGGACTTCGTCACGGTGGAGGTTGGTCAGGGCTATCTCGGCCGTGCCCAGCCACATATAGTCCTCTTCCGCATCGCGGTAGATGTTGTCGGCGAATTTGGGCAGTTGACCGGCCCCTTCGAACATCGCCGAGCGCACCATGAACGGCGGGTAAATCTCAGTGTAGCCGTGTTTGGTCGTGTGCAGGTCGAGCATGTAGTGGATCAGCGCGCGCTGCAGGCGGGCTCCGAGGCCTCGGAGGACGTAGAAGCGCGAGCCGCTCAACTTGATGCCGCGGTCGAAGTCGATGATGTTTAGCGCCGGCCCCAGGTCCCAGTGGGCCTTCGGCTCGAAGTCAAAGGCCGGCAGGGGGGCTCCCTTCGGTTCCGAAGCCCGGTTGTGGCTGTCGTCCGGTGCGATCGGAACGCTTTCGTGCGGCAGGTTCGGGACCCACAGCATCTTCTCGTTGAGGTCGTCCTCAATGCGCTTCAGTTGCTCCTCAAGCTCGCTGATGCGCTCGCCGATGCGCCGGGTTTCCTCTTTTGCCTCATCGGCATTGAACTGCAGGCTGTTGAGCTGGGTTCTCAGGGCGTCGGCCGCCGGGCCGGGCTCGGCGCGACCCAGATCGCTCTCCAGCTTCTTGAGCGTGCCCATCCAGACGCCGATCTGCTTCGAGCTTTCATTTCGCTGGCGGCGCAGGTCTTCGACTTCCTGGATGATCTCCCGCCGCCGCGCGTCCAGTTCGACGATCTCGTCGATGGGCGCCGTATCGAACAGCTTGGCGATCTGCTCTTTCACCCACTCAGGGTTCTCGCGGATCAAGTTGATATCAATCATGGTTCACCCTCTCATGCTTCCGACGCAGACAAAAGCCCCCTCGCCGTACCAGGACGAGGGGGCTCGTGGTGCCACCTGGATTTGCCGGGATGCATCGGACACCTCCCGGCCTCATGGACGCGCTAACGGGCGTGACCCGGCTCCGCTTCACCGTTGCCGTTTTCGCGGAGCAACTCAGGAGTGGATGCGCGGTCGGGAACCTGCTGGCTCGCACCATCCGCCAGCTCTCTGCGCGGCCCCGCTTCCTCGCGTGTCTCCGTCGCTGTCGTTCGTATCGCTACGTTCCTGTGAGTATAACGTCAGCATGGGCGAGCGTCAATCGCCCGCGGCGGGATCGGCAGGCGGCCGCGAGCGATCCGTTACCGTCCGGCGCCCTCGCTCAGAGCGACGGCGATTCCTGCCGCCACCCGGCCGTTGTTGCGGAGCAGGGCAACGTTCGCCTGGATGCTGCGGCCTTCGGTCAATTCGGCAACGCGGCTGAGCAGCCAGGGGGTCGCCGCCGCGCCGTGGATGCCGAGGGCGTCCGCCTCCGCAGTGCACCGGTCAATCGCCTCTTCCGCTTCGATCCCGTCCAGCGCTTCGCCGGCGGGGACGGGGACGACCACCAGGGTCGCGCTCTGCAGGCCAAGCCAGCGTCGGGCGCGGATGACCGCGGCGATCTCGGCCGCGGAGTCCAGACGAGCGTCGGCATAGTGACCACTCCTTGCCGAGAAGAAGGCCGGTATCTCGTCTGTGCCATAGCCAAGGATCGTGACGCCGTGGGTCTCCAGCACCTCGCGCGTGGCGGCCAGGTCCAGGATCGATTTGGCGCCGCTGCTGACGACCGTCACCGGCGTCCGGCCGAGTTCGGCCAGGTCGGCGCTGACGTCGAACGGGTGGCCACGGTGCACCCCGCCGATGCCGCCGGTGGCGAAGACCTCGATGCCGGCCATGTGGGCCACGAGCATGGTCCCCGCAACCGTCGTCGCCCCGTCCTCCCGGCACCCGACGGCGATGGCCAGGTCGCGCCGGCTGCATTTGCGGACGGTGCCTTTGCCGGCCTGCTCGCCCAGGTACTGGATCTCGTCGTCGGTGAGACCAACGCGGATATGGCCGCCAATGACGGCGACGGTCGCGGGCAGCGCCCCGCCCTCGCGCACGGCAGCTTCCATCCCGCGCGCCGTTTCAACGTTGTGCGGGTAGGGGAGGCCGTGGGTGATGACGGTGCTTTCAAGGGCGACGATGGCGCGGCCGTCGGCCAGCGCGTCGCGGACAGCGGGAGACAGATGGATCGCGTCGTGCATGGCCGTATTGTAGCACAGCGTCAGACAGGCGATACCGGCCGGGAGGCGTCTTCCTGTCGCCCGTGCGGGTGGGCCCGGACGGCCGGGTTGTCCGTGGCCGCGGGTCACCGATCACCGGCGTTAGCATCTCGCCTATCGCCGGGTCGATCGAATTCAGCAACTTCCACCATTGCCATTTGCAGATCATCTCGCGTAGACTTCTCAGCACAATGGACAACATCACACCGGAGTCGGTGTCGCAGGAATTCCTCCGGGCCCGCCGGCAGGCTGATATAGACCAGCTGACGGCACGGCTGCTGCGGAGGGAGGCACGCTTGCTCCCCTTCGACGCGATTCGCCGCAGCCTGCGCGAGCAGAGCCCGCGCTTCAAAGGCACGCAACAGGTTCCGCTGGACCTGATCGTCGGCAGCGTCGGCCGCTACAACGAAATGACCCGTCGCTTTTTGCCCCTCAGCGACAGCATGCGCGATCGGTGGATCAAGGTGGCGGGCCAGGCGCTGGCCGAGGGCTGGCCGCCGGTCGATCTCTATAAAGTCGGGAACGTCTACTTCGTCCGCGACGGCAACCACCGGCTGTCGGCCGCGCGCCACCTCGGCTATCAAACCATTGAAGCCAACGTGTGGGAGTACCCGGTTGACATCTTCATTGACCCGAATGAGAGCCTCGACTCGATTCTCATCCGGCTGGGTGAGAAGGAGTTCCTGGAGAAGACTGCGCTCGATGCGAGCCATCCGGACCACGGCATCACCTTCACCACGGCGGGTCGCTATGCTGACCTGTTGACCCAGATCGAGCAGTTGCGCCTGACGCTGGAGGGGATCGACGAGCAGCCGGTCAGCCTGGAGGAAGCGGCCGCGATCTGGTATGAGATCGTCTACCTGCCCGGCATCCAGATCATCCGTGACTCCGGCCTGCTGAATGCCTTCCCCGGCCGGACGGAGGCCGACCTGTTTGCCTGGATGTCGCTCCACCGCGACCGGCTGCTGGCCGCGTACGGCGATTTCGACAGCCTTGACGACCTTGCCCGGTGTCTGACGGAAGCGTATCAGGAAGGCCCGGCAGCCAGGGTCTCGCGTCAGGTCCGCCGCCTCTGGGGTGGCGACCCGCTGCCACCGCTTGCCGAACCGGACGGTGGTGAAGACTCGACCGGGAGCGTGACGACCGGGTCTTCGCTCCCCTGTCCATGATCCGGTGCCGAGGGCCTTTTCCGGGCGTCCGTTGGAGATGAATGTTGCCTGCGAGCCTGGAGCGCTGCGTTGCCGGGCGGCCGCTTCACCACTACAATCGGCGTTCTTGTCCGGAATTCATGCTTCTCACCGTAGACAGACTGTATGACGTCTCGCCCTCGCCGGTGCTGTCCGGCATCTAGCCGGTTGCCGCTGCTCCTCCTGCTCATCGCGCTGCCGCTGTTCGCTATCGGATGCGGGGTTGACCTGGCTAACCCGCCGCGCCTGGCAACCCGCCAGGCCGCGCCGCCGACGCCGGCGGCCGAACCGCTCATCCTCCCGGCGCCGACGGCGACGCCCGGCGGCGCCGGCGTAGACGCTTCCCCACTATCCTTGTCGGGCACATCGCTGTCGATCTGGGTCAACGAAACCTCCCCGGAGCATCGCGCGCTCCTCCAGGAGGTCGCAATGGACTTTGCGGCCGAGACCGGGGCCGATGTTGCCGTGCAACTGGTTGCGCCGTCTCTGTTGCCGGAGCTTGTCAGTACGGGCGTCCTGTCCGGCACGCTGCCGGACCTGATCCTGATGCCGCTGGAGCACACGGTCGGCTGGGCCGAGGACGGCATCCTCGACCCGGGTGCGGCGGCCGATGTCGTCGCCACGCTGGGTCCGGAGACGTTTGACGCGGATGCGCTCGAACTTGTCCAGGTGGAAGGCGGCCCGGCGGCCATCCCCCATGATGGCTATCACCAGTTATTGCTCTACCGGGCTGACTGGTTCGAGGAGCGCGGCCTGCCGTCGCCGGACACCTACGCGGCGATGGCGTCGGCGGCTGAACGCATCTTTGACCGCGAAGCGATCATTTCCGGGCTCATCATCCCGACGGAGTCGAACCTGGTGACGACCCACCAGGCGTTTGAGCAACTGGCGCTTGCCAACGACTGCCGTCTGGTCGATGAAGCGGCGAATGTGACCATCCTTTCCCCGGCCTGCCGCGAGACGCTGGACCACTATTACACAACCATCAACCGCTTCAGCCCGCCGGGCGTCCAGACGGACACCAGCGCGCGCGTGGGCTTCCTGGACGGGCGCACGGGCATGATCATGACGTCGCCCGCCATCCTGCCGGCCCTGGCGGGTCTGGATCCCAACCTGACTGCTGGGTGCGACGAGTGCGAAGACGATCCCGCCTACCTTGCGGCGAATACGGGCATCCTGACCGATCTCCGCACGGGCGCGGCCGATGAAGCCGCCGCGTTTGGCAACCTGAACTATCTGGGGATCACGACGGCCGCCGACCGGGAGGCAGCCCAGGCCTTCGCCCGCTACTGGTACAGCGAGGCTTACCCGCGCTGGCTGGCGATCGAGCCGGAACGCAAGGTGCCGATGCGACTGGGGACGGCCGACGAGCCCCGGCGCTACATCGACGCCTGGGGGACGGAACCGCTGCCTGGGTCCGACCGCAGTCTGGCCGATATCTTCGGAGAGCAGACAGTCGCCCAGTTGCGCGACAACATCGCCTCCGCGCCGCGCTGGGGATTCCGCGAAGGGCAGGGAGCGTTGATGTCGCGCCTGTACGAGGACTACACCCTGTCCATCGTCCTGCAAGAGATGCTCAGCGGTTACTTCAGCCCGGAGCGGACATTGGAAGTGGCCAGCCAGCGCGTGCTGGAGAAGATTCCCGGGGCGCTCCCGCCAACCCCGACCCCGGAGCCAACGATCGACCCCGCCGCGACGCCCACGACGACACCGTAGCGCGGGGAGCAGCGGACGAAACGTCCAGGGAATTCGTGGCGATTTTGGCTGTTTTGACTGCTTGACGGCACGCGGGGCGCATGATACACTGCCGCAGTCTTGAGTGAGACAATGAACATTCAGAACTCCTACTTCGGCTTCTATTTTTACTTTAGCGATGGCTCCCGGCCGCACCAGTTGCGCACGGGTCGCCCCGCTGAGGCTTGATAGCAGAGCCGAAGGGGAAGACACCGAGAAACAACGAGACGCGGCCTGGAAGCCGCGTTTTTTGTTTTCATTGAACGGGACGCGGCCGCCGGCAACAGGAGAAGCAAGACCATGGAGCAACATAAGTCGGAAGGTAACGCGATGATGTGCCGGGGCGTGCGCGGCGCGATCACTGTCCAGCGGAACGATGCTGATGAAATCCTCGAAGCGACACGCGAGCTGCTGCAGGCCCTGGTCAAGGCCAATGACATGCGGCCGGAGGATATCGCCAGCATCTATCTCACCACGACGCCTGACCTGAACGCCACGTACCCGGCCTACGCCGCCCGGCAGCTTGGCTGGTATGACATGGCCCTGCTGTGCGGCCACGAGATGACGGTGCCGGGCGGGCTGGAACGGTGCGTGCGGGTGCTTATCCACTGGAACACCACCCGGCGTCCGGACGAAGTCGTCCACGTCTACCTGCGCGAGGCCAGGTCGCTCCGCCCGGACCGCGACAATGTGCCCCCGGTGCGGCCGCGGCAGATGAACCAGATCGAGGCGGCCGTCAAATTCCTGGCGATGACCCTCTAATGCTTAATAACTCCGAGTCAACAAGGGATGGGAATGTAATGATGATTGTGATCATGAATGCTGACGCGACCATGAAAGAGAAATCGGCGGTGATCGCCAGAGCCGAGGACTTCGGGTTCAAGGTTCACCTGTCCGAAGGGAAAGAACGGACGATCATCGGCATCATCGGCAACGACCGGGTCATCAACAAGGACCAGATCGAGCGCATGCCCGGTGTGGAGCGGGTCGTGCCGATCCTCAAGCCTTTCAAGCTCGCCAGCCGCGAATTCAAGGCCGACGATACGACCTTCGCCATCGGTGACGTCAACGTCGGCAGCAAGGAGATCTTGATTGTCGCCGGGCCGTGTTCGGTCGAGAGCCGCAGCCAGATCCTCGAGACGGCCCATGCCTGTCGGGAGGCGGGCGCCCACGCTCTCCGCGGCGGCGCGTTCAAGCCGCGCACGTCGCCCTACGCCTTCCAGGGCCTGGGTGAAGAGGGCCTGAAGTACCTGGCCGAGGCGCGCGAGCAGACCGGCATGCCGATCGTGACCGAGGTCATGGAGCCGGCGCTGGTCCCCCTCGTCTGCGACTACGCCGACGTCTTGCAGGTCGGCGCGCGCAACATGCAGAACTACGCCCTGCTGCACGCCGTCGGTGAGAGCCAGCATCCCGTCCTGCTGAAGCGCGGCATGAGCAGCCTGATCGAGGAATGGCTGATGTGCGCCGAGTACATCCTGAGCCACGGGAATACCCGCGTCATGCTATGCGAGCGCGGCATCCGCACCTTCGAGAACTACACCCGGAACACGTTCGACATCAACGCCATCCCGGTCGCCAAGCACCTTTCACACCTGCCGGTCATCGCCGACCCAAGCCACGCCACCGGCAAGTGGGAATATGTCGCCGCGGCGGCCAAGGCGGCCGTCGCGGCCGGGGCGGACGGTATCATCATCGAGGTCCATCCGCGTCCTGAGGAGGCGATGTCCGACGGAGGCCAATCGCTTAAGCCGGAGAAGTTCGCCAGGCTGGTGGAGGAGATGAAGCTGATCGCCGAGGCGGTGGGCCGCACGATCTTGTCGCCGGAACTGGCATGACGCTCCTCATCCGAAGCCGCCACCCGGCGCCCGGACTTGGCCCGGCCGGCCTGGCCTGGGATGGTGCGGCCGTCTGGCACGCCGACAGGCGCGCGGGGGCCATCTATCGCCTGTCTGACACGGCGGCCGTGCGTGGAGCGTTATTCAGTCCCGGCAATCTCGGCGGGCTGACCTGGGACGGCCGCTCGTTGTGGCAGGCGGTCTACGACGAGTCGTTGCTGAGGCGCATCGACCCGAAGACGAACGACTTCGATCAGACCCTCTTCCTGACCGACGCGGGCTGGCTGCCCGGATTGGCCTGGGATGGAGCGCTGCTGTGGACGCTCTCGCAACAGGCCGGGCTGCTGCTGGGGGTGGAGCCGGAAGACGGCCGCGTGACCCGGTCTGTGCCCGCGCCCGTCGCCGGCGGCGATCTTGACTTCCATGCGGGGTCGATCTGGCTCAGCGTGGCTGCGCCGATGCGCTTCGATCCGGGCTCTGGGGAGTTTGAGTGGCTTGGCGAGCCGGGTTATGCCATTGTCGAGATCGACCCGGCCGACGGTCGCGTTCTCTCCGAGCATGCGGCTGAGGGCCTGTACACGGGGCTGGCCTGGGCGGGCGACGAGTTGTGGCTTTCCTCGGCCGCCACGCGGGAACTGCTGAGGGCGACGATCGAATAGGCCGGCGGGCCACAGACCGTCTCCGGCGCGGCGCGGCCTGCCGGCTGCCTCAGCGCCCAAGCAGCTCCAGCATCACGTCTGGCCGGTCGGTGATGATGCCGTCCACGCCCATGTCGATGAAACGCTGCATGTCAGCCGGGTCGTCGATCGTCCACGGGTGGACGTAGACGCCGGCCGCATGCGCCCCGCGGACGAAGCGCTCCGTCAGGACGCGCAGGTTGCCGCTGAACTCCGGCACCTGGAACGCGGTCCCCGGCGGGTCATAGAGGCTGCCGAGGAAGATCGTGTTGAGGATGAAGAATGGCCGGATCTCGTCCTCGACCATCGACGTGGGCGTCTCCGGGCAGGCGGATCGGAATTCGTCCATCGCCTGCGGGTGGAAGGAAGCGACCAGCGCCCGGCGGGCCGCCCCATGCCGGCGCAGTTCTTCACACAGCTGGACGGCAATCGACGGTTCTACCTGTTTGATCTCGATGTTGTACTTGAGGTCGGGGAACGCGGTCAGGACTTCGCCGAGCGTTGGGATCGAAATGCCCTGGCCGCGGAAGGGGTAGGTCTGGCCGTCGTCGGGCGTCCAGTACCAGCCCGCATCGAGTGACTTGATCTCTTCCAGTGTCCGGTCCATGACCCGCCCCTGTCCGCCCGTCGTCCGTTCTACCGTAGCGTCGTGGATCAGGACAAGCGCACCGTCAGCCGTGCGGTGGACGTCCATCTCGAGCACGTCAACGCCCATTTCGGCCGCATTGCGGAAGGCGACCAGTGTGTTACTCGGCCGCAATCCCTCTCCACCCTGATGGGCGATGACCATCGGGCCTGTCTGGCCCTGGTAAAAGTCGTAGCCGGGATCGGGTTCGTCTACGAGCGAGGCAACCAGGACGGCGATGCCGAGGGCGGCGAGCAGGGCGAGAAAGAAGGCGGCGATGGCGCGTAACATGGCATCAAGTTTACCCCTAATAGGTGCAGCTTGCTGCATGTGGCGGCGCGCAGAGGATTCGCGCCTGCCGGCCTTCGCCTGTTGTCGAGGCGCTTTGGTGAAGTATAATCCACGGAACAACAAGGTGAGCACCCCCGCTTCGGTTTCCCCACCTCAGGCGTGCTCGGAGACAGGTTCATAGAATGGCAAGACGTGCAGTGTTTCCCTTTACGGCCATTGTCGGCCAGGAGAAGATGAAACGGGCGTTGATTCTCAACGCTGTCAGCCCGCGCATCGGCGGCGTGCTCATCCGTGGCGAGCGGGGGACCGCCAAATCGACCGCTGCCCGCGCCCTGGCCGCGCTGTTGCCCGATATCCAGGTACTGGCCGGCAGCCGTTACAACTGCGATCCGGAGCGGCCCGACGAGTGGGCCGACGACAGCCGCGAGCGCTACAGCAACGGCAATCTGCGGACCGAGACGCGCCAGACGCCGTTCATTGACCTGCCCGTCAGCGCCACCGAGGACCGCGTGGTCGGCACGCTCGATATCGAGAAGGCCATCAAGTCGGGCGAGAAGCACTTTGAACCCGGCATCCTTGCCTCAGCCAACCGGGGCGTGCTGTACGTCGACGAGGTCAATCTGCTGGACGACCACGTCGTTGACCTGTTGCTTGACGCCGCAGCGATGGGCACCAATATCGTCGAGCGCGAGGGCATCAGCTTCTCGCACCCATCAAAATTCGTGCTTGTCGGCACAATGAACCCGGAAGAGGGCGACCTGCGGCCGCAGCTGCTCGATCGCTTCGCCTTCTCGGTGCAGATCGAGGGCCTGACCGACCCTGAGCAGCGCGTCGCCATCATCGAGCGCCGCGTGGCCTTCGAGGTTGACCCCGAAGGGTTCCGAAGCCAGTGGGCTGCTTCGGAGAAAGAGCTTTCCGACCGAATCGCCCGCGCCCAGCGGGTTGTCAACGAGGTCCGCTACACCCGCCGCGACCTGATGTCGATCGCCGGGCTGGTCGGCTCGCTCAACGTCGACGGCCACCGGGCGGACCTGGTCATCCTTCGCGGGGCCCAGGCCCACGCCGCCCTGCAAGGGCGCGACCGGATCAACGACCAGGATATCATCCTGGCCGCCGAGCTGGCCCTGCCGCATCGTGTCAAGGGACGTATGTTCCAGGACACGGTCATGTCGGCCCAGGACCTGGGCGAGCGACTGTCAGAAGTGCAGAGCGAGATGGGCGTCAGCGACGAGTCCGAGCTTCAGCAATCCGAAGAGATGTCGGCCGCTGGAAAAAAAAAGCCTTAGACGAGACAGAAACGGGTGAAGAGGGGCCGGAAGTTTCGCAGCGCGAGGCCGGCCCGCAATCCGTTCCGAAGACGCCACAGGATGGGCAGTGGTGGGAAGGGGGCCAGAAGGTCCAGTCGAACCAGGAGTTCACCACCCGCCGGCTCGATACCCAGCTTGACAAGCTGACCCGCAACCGGGCCGGCCGCCGCAGCCAGACCAAGACCGACCGCAAGCGCGGCCGTTACATCCAGTCCCGCCTGCCGAAGGGCGACAAAGTCCGTGATCTGGCGTTTGACGCCACGCTGCGCGCGGCCGCGCCCCACCAGATCCGCCGCGACCGGACGCGCATGGCCCTGGCCCTTGAGAAGTCCGACCTGCGCGAGAAAGTTCGCGTGCGGCGGTCGGCCAACCTCATCCTGTTCGTCGTCGATGCCAGCTGGAGCATGGCCGTGGCCGAGCGCATGGAAGCGACCAAGGGCGCCATCCTGTCGCTGCTGACCGACGCCTACCAGCGCCGCGACCGGGTCGGCCTGATCGTCTTCAACAAGAATGACGCCAACCTGGTGCTGCCTCCGACGAACTCGGTCCAGCTCGCCAAGAAGGCGCTGATGGACATCGCCGTCGGCGGCAAGACGCCGCTGTCGGCCGGCCTCTACATGGCCTATCAGGTCTTCCGGCAGGAGGCCTACAACCACCCGGATGTGATGCCGCTGATGATCCTGCTGACGGACGGGGCCGGGAACGTCAGTATGACCGACCTGCCGCCGCAACAGGAGGCCCACAAGATCGCCGAATTGATCGCCGACACCGACGTGCGTTCGGTGGTCATCAACATGGAGCACGCCGCGTTCGACCAGGGTCTGGCCCGGCAACTGGCCGAACGCCTGGATGCTCCATGCCACACGCTCGAAGACCTGCGCGCCGACACGCTCTATCGCACGGTGTTGGAACAACTCGATTAGCGCCGGCGCCTGACGCATCCGGAGAAACAAAATAAAACGCGGCCGCCCTGGCCGCGTTTTCGTTCATGAGCGCCACGAGGTTGCCGGCGCATACTCACCGGCCGAACTGCATCGGCATGATGATGTGGACGAAGTCGTTATCACCGACGGGCTTCAGGACGCCCGGCTCGCTGGCTGTCGTCGTCTCGACCGCCACCTGGGGCGTGTCGATGACATTCAGGACGTCGGACATGAACTTGACGTTGAAGGCGATCTCGATCGGCGTCCCATCGACACTGGCGTCCAGCTGGGCCACGTTGTCGCCCGTTTCCAGGCTGTTCGCAGCGATCGTGGCATGGGCCTGGGACAGCCCGTCGCCGGGATCGATCAGCACCCGGGCAGTATGGCTTGACTCGCGGGCGAAGATGTCGGCCGTCCGGCAGGCTTTCCGGAACTCGGCCGTGTTAAGCACGGTCCGGGTGTTGAAGGTCTTGGGGACGATGGAGCCGTAGTCGGGGAACTTGCCGTCGATCAGCTGCGACACGAGGACGACGTTTTCCATATCGAAGATGATCTGGTTGCGACCCTGCGGCATCGAGATGTAAACCGCTTCGAGGTCGTCGCCCATGATCCGCGCGACGTCGCTCAACGCCCGCGCCGGGATGACGACGCTGAAGGGCTTTTCGACGAAGCCGGCGATGTTGGCCGAGCGGATCGACAGGCGGAAGCCGTCGGTTGCCGCCATCATGATCTTGTTGCCGTCGAAGGTGGTCGAGACACCGGTCAGCGTCGGCCGCGAGTCATCGGTCGCCGCGGCGAAGGCCACCTGGCTGATGATCTGCTTCAGCACGGCCGGCTCGATGCGGATCCGGGTCTTCTCGTCCGGTTGGGGCACCAGGGGAAACTCGGACGCGCTGATACCCTTGACGTTGGCCTCGATGCGCTGGCAAGACACGTGCAACGTCTCGGTGGTCTCGTGCAGGTTCAGCGTCACCTGGTCCGGCGGCAAGGTCGACACGAGCTCGCTGAAGGTCCGGGCCGGGACGGTCGTCGCCCCGTCGGCCGCGACCTTCGCCCCGATCCAGCAGGTGATGACGATCTCCAGGTTGGTGGCGGAGAGCTTGAGCCGGCCATTGTCCGTTGCCAGCAACACGTTGCCGAGCACCGGCAGCGTGGAACGCGGACTGACGGCGCGGCTGACAATGCTCAAACCCTTGGCCAGATTGTCCTGCAAGCACGTGACCTTCATCGTCCAACTCCCGAATCGATTGTTGTAATCTCCCGCGTGAGGCTACGAGAAAGTATAGACCGACGGCAGGCGACGCGCAAGGAATAAGGAACCGTCCCCGTCCACCTACGCCTCATCCGTCACGCAGCCTTCAGACGCCGGCTTGACGGAGCGGATGTACTTGTAGAGCGTGCCGCGGGTCGCTTTGTAGGGCGGCTGGATCCAAGCGGCCCGGCGTTCTGCGAGTTCCTGCCGGCTCACCTCGATGTCCACGACACGCGCCGCCGCATCGATGGTGATCCGGTCGCCGTCGCGGACGAGGGCCAGCGGCCCGCCTTCCTGTGCCTCCGGGGTGATGTGACCGACGATGAAGCCGTGGGAGCCGCCGGAAAAGCGGCCGTCGGTCAGCAGGGCGACATCCTTGCCCATCCCCGCCCCCATGATGGCCGAGGTCGGGGTTAACATCTCCGGCATGCCCGGCCCGCCCTTCGGACCTTCGTAGCGGATGACGACAACGTCACCCTTCTTGATCCGTCCCTGCTCAAGGCCTTCCAGCATCGCTTCTTCCGAATCGAACACCCGCGCCGGGCCGGAGAAGCGCTCGCCTTCCTTGCCGGTGATCTTGGCGACCGCGCCATCCGGGGCCAGCGAACCGCGCAGGATCTGGATGTGGCCGGTGGCCTTGATCGGGTCTTCCAGCGGCCGGATGATCTCCTGGCCGGGGCGAAGGCCCGGCAGCGAGGCCAGGTTCTCGGCCACGGTCTGGCCGGTGACGGTCAGGCACGAGCCGTCGATCAACCCGTTTTCCATGAGGTACTTCATCAGCGCCGGGATGCCGCCGATGCCCTGCAAGTCCTCCATCACGAAGCGGCCGCTCGGCTTCAGGTCGGCCAGGAAGGGTACGCGGTCGCTGACGGCCTGGAAATCGTCGATGGCCAGCGGGACATCGACGGCGCGGGCCATCGCCAGCAGGTGGAGCACGGCGTTGGTCGAGCCGCCGAGGGCCATGACGACGACCATGGCGTTTTCAAAGGCGGCGCGGGTCATGATGTCGCGCGGCTTCAGGTCGAGTTCCAGCAGCCGGCGAACGGCCGCGCCCGCCGCCCGGCACTCGGCCAGCTTTTCGGCCGACTCGGCCGGGGTCGACGAGCTGTAGGGCAGCGACATGCCGAGGGCCTCGATCGCGCTGGCCATCGTGTTGGCGGTGTACATGCCGCCGCACGCGCCGGGGCCGGGGCAGCTGTGCCGGACGATCTGCCGCCGCTGCTCTTCGCTGATGCGGTTGGCGATGTACTCGCCATAGCTCTGGAAGGCGGAGACGATGTCGAGCTGCTCGTAGTCAGGCGTGCACCCGGCCCGGATGGTGCCGCCGTAGAGCATCAGCGCCGGACGGTTGAGCCGGGCCATGGCGATCACGCAGCCGGGCATGTTCTTGTCACAGCCGGGGATGGCGATCAGCCCGTCGTACCACTGGGCCGCCATCGTCGTCTCGATCGAGTCGGCGATGATCTCCCGCGACTGGAGCGAGTAGCTCATGCCGTCGGTGCCCATCGAGATGCCGTCGCTGACGCCGATGGTGTTGAAGCGCATGCCGACCATGCCGGCGGCCGTGACGCCCTCCTTGACCAGCGCGGCCAGGTCATTCAGGTGCATGTTGCAGGTGTTGCCTTCAAACCACATGCTGGCAATGCCGACCTGGGCCTTGTCCATGTCGGCTTCGGTCAGGCCTGTGCCATAGAGCATGGCCTGCGACGCGCCCTGGGACTTCGGCTGGGTGATGCGAGAACTATACTGGTTCAGTTGCTTTGTCATGTCGCTCCGGGGATTGCACCTGGCGCATGTCGGAAACAGATCACATGCGTTTCGAACGGATAGCGATGCGCGCGTTCAAATCCTGTCCGTGATGAATCCGTCACGTCCGTGCCCAGGTCGCTAAAAGTGTTGCTGGAGTTTGTCGGTGATGTATTGCCCGATGCTCAGGGCCGAGGTGGCCGCCGGAGACGGGGCGTTGATGACGTTGACGATGCGCCGGCTGTCGTGGAAGGCGAAGTCGTCCAGCAATGCGCCGTCGGGCGACAGGGCCTGGGCGCGGATGCCGGCCGGGGCCGGGTGCAGATGCTCCTCGCGAATCTCGGGGACGAGCCGCTGTAGCGCCTTGACGAACGCGCCTTTGCTGGCCGAACGCCAGATCTCGCCCATGCCCATCTTCCAGTATCGGCCGGCCATCTTGCGAAAGCCGGGATAGCTCAACGTCTCCCACAGCTCGCCCGCATCGACCGTGCCCAGCGTATAGCCCTCACGGGCGAAGGCGAGGACGGCGTTCGGGCCGCACTCGACGCCGCCGTGGATCATGCGCGTGAAGTGGACGCCCAGGAACGGGTAGTTGGGGTCCGGCACGGGGTAGATCAGCGACCGGCACAGGGGCCAGGCGTCTTCGGTCAGCTCGAAGTACTCGCCGCGAAAGGGGATGATCTGGGCCGGGGCGTCGCCCGTGCTCATTTTGGTCAACCGATCGGAGTGCAGGCCGCCGCAGTTGATCAGGTACTGGCCGCTGAAGTCACCCTTTGGGGTCACGGCCGTCACCGTCCCCGCGTCTTCGCGGATGGCCGTCACCTCCGCCCCGAGAACGATCTCGTGGCCGTGCTCGCGCAGCAACTCGGCCAGCTTCTCGCAAATGGCCTTGTAGTCGGTGATGCCCGTCTCCGGCACGTGGATGGCCTTGATGCCGTTGACGTGGGGCTCCAGCTCCAGCAGGCGCTCGCGGCCGATCATCTCGCAATTGACGCCGTTGGCCTGGCCGCGCTCGAAGATCATCTGCAGCGCGGGCAGTTCGGCCTCGCTGGTGGCGACGATGACCTTGCCGCACAGGTCATAGGCGATGCCGTTCTCGGCGCAAAACTGCTCCATCAGCGACTTGCCGTCGCGGCAGTTGCGTGCCTTAAGCGAGTTGGGCTTGTAGTAGATGCCGGAGTGGAGGACGCCGGAGTTGCGGCCGGTCTGGTGGAAAGCCAGCGAGTCTTCCTTCTCCAGCAGGGTGATGCGCTTGTCAGGGTAGCGGCCGCAGATGGCATAGCCCGTGGCCAGGCCGACGATGCCGCCGCCGATGATGAGGACGTCTGATGCGGTCATGAGGGGGAATTGTAGCAGGAATGGAGGCGAGCGTCGTGCCGCTGGCCTGCTCCGGCACAAGCCTGTCGGGCGAGATGAACCGCCCATTGACGCAGACGGCCGTTCCGTGCTTCAGGCGCGCGGCTAGGCGGTCTGGCGTCGCAATTCGCCCACCACCAACGCCCCCATCTCCCGCGTCCCTATGGCCGCGCCGCCGCCGGCGATGTCGGCCGTGCGATAGCCCGCCTCGAGCACGCGCCCGACGGCCGCTTCGACGGCCGCGGCCTCGGCCGGCAGATTGAGGCTGGAGCGCAGCATCATCGCCGCGCTGAGAATGGTCGCCAGCGGGTTGGCGATGCCCTTGCCGGCGATGTCGGGCGCGGAGCCGTGGATCGGCTCGTATAGTCCCGGCGCGCCGGGATCGCCCAGCGAAGCCGACGGCAGCATCCCCAGCGACCCGGTGATCATCGACGCTTCATCCGACAGGATGTCGCCGAACATGTTCTCGGTCACGATCACGTCGAAGTCGGCCGGGCGGTTGATCAGGTACATGGCGCAGGCGTCGACCAGGATGTCCTCGTACTCAACGTCGGGATACTCCGCCCGCATCTCGTGGGCCACCTCGCGCCACAACCGCGACGAGGCCAGGACGTTGGCCTTGTCGACGGAGGTCAGCTTCCGCCGCCGGCCGCGGGCCAACTCGAAGCCGACGCGCAGGACGCGGCGGATCTCGCTCTCGTTGTAGCGCATCGTGTCGACGCCGCTGCGCTCGCCGTCGATCGTCTCGCGTCCCTGCGGCTGGCCGAAGTAGAGACCGCCGGTCAGCTCGCGGACGATCATGATGTCGACGCCTCGCACCCGCTCGGCCCGGAGCGGGCTGGCGTCGATCAGGGCATCGAAGATCTGGACCGGTCGGAGATTCGCATAGACACCAAGCTCTTTGCGAAGCCGCAGCAGCCCCTGTTCGGGGCGAACAGCCGCTTTCGGGTCGCTCCACTTCGGCCCGCCGACCGCGCCAAGCAGGACGGCGTCGCTCTCCAGGCACAGGCCGAGTGTCTCTTCCGGCAGGGCCGTGCCCTCGGCGTCGATGGCGCAGCCGCCGATGAGGCCTTCTCGGGTGGTGAAGGTGTGGCCGTAGCGCGCGCCGATAGCGTCGAGGACCTTCGTGGCTTCGGCCACGACTTCCGGGCCGATGCCGTCACCGGGGAGGAGGGCGATGGTGTAGTTCATGATTTCTCCTTCTGACATGGTGGGTGGTCAGTGGTTACTTCCCTCTTCACTGGCCACTGGCCACTGATCACTGATCACTCGACCGCCAGGTCGGCGATCAGGCCGCCGCTTGCGTCGACCAGCGCGGCCGGGGTGATGGCGAAGACGGTGTTAGGCGTGCCCGCGGCCGCCCATATCGTTTCATAGGTCGTCAGGTTGCGGTCGACATACACCGGCATGGCTGTGTGATGGCCGAACGGAGGCACGCCGCCGATGGCGAAGCCAGTCACGGCCCTGACCGTGTCGGCGTCGGCCCGGCTGACCTGCTTCTTGCCCACGCCGCGCAGGGCGGCCAGCTTGCCCAGGTCGAGCTGGTTCGCGCCGGAGACGAGGGCGATCAGCGGCTCGTCGCGGACGGTGAAGACCAGGCTCTTGACGATCTGGCCAACCTCGCATCCGACGGCCGCCGCTGCCTCGGCCGCTGTGCGCGTCGACTGGTCAAACGTGACGATGCGGATGTCGAGCCCCCGCTCGCGGGCGGCGTCCTGCACGCGCTGAGCAGAAGGATGAAGCGGATTGTTCATGTTTCTTAATCGGTCAACTGCCATTGGCCACTGACCACTTGCCACTCGCCACTGGCCACTCGCCACTGATCACTGATCACTGACCACTATTTACGCCACCAGCGCATACTCCATGCTGTCGGCCAGCGCGCGCCAGCTGGCGTCAATGATATTCGTCCCCGCGCCAACCGTGCTCCAGCGGCGCGGGCCGTGGCGCGAGTCGATCAATACCCGCGTCGTCGCGCCGGTCGCGTTCTCGCCGTCGACGATGCGGACCTTGTAGTCTTCCAGCCGGACGCCGCTGATCGCCGGGTAGATATCGACCAGTGCCTTTCGCAGGGCGGCATCGAGGGCGTTGACCGGACCATTGCCCTCGGCGACGGTGTGCATGATCTGCGGCCCGACGCGGACCTTGACTGTTGCCTCGGACATCAACCCGCGGCCGCGGCGGCGCTGGACGATGACCGTGTAGTCGATCATCTCGAACGGTGGCACGTAGGCCGGGTGGGTGCGCCGCAGCATCAGCTCGACCGACGCTTCGGCCCCTTCGAAGGTGAATCCCTGTGATTCAAGCTGCTTGATCTGGTCGAGGACCTTCGGCACGTCCAGCGGCGCCGGGTCCAGCCCGAACTGGTTGATCTTGTCGATCAGATTCCCGCGACCGGACAACTCCGAGACGACGCTGCGTTGTTCGTTGCCGACACGGGCCGGATCGACGTGCTGGTAGCTGCCGGCATTCTTGAGCATGGCGGCGACGTGGATGCCGCCCTTGTGGGCGAAGGCGCTCTTGCCGACGTAGGGCCAGTGGTCATCGTGGGTCAGGTTGGCCAGTTCGGAGACAAACTTGGACAACTCCGTCAGCGCGGCAAGGTTCTCCGGCGGGACGCAGTCGCAGCCCATCTTGAGCTGCAGGTCGGGCACGAGCGTGCACAGGTTCGCGTTGGCGACGCGCTCGCCGTAGCCGTTGATGGTGCCCTGGACCTGGGTCGCCCCGGCACGCACGGCCGCCAGCGTGTTGGCCACGCCACAGCCGGCGTCGTCGTGGGTGTGGATGCCCAGGGCGACGGCCGGGCCAAGCGCGGCCGCCACCGCGGCCGTGATCTCGCCGACCTCCCACGGCAGCGAACCGCCGTTGGTATCGCACAGCACGACCCACGAGGCCCCGGCTTCGGCCGCGGCCCGCAGCGTCGCCAGCGCGTAGGCCGGGTTGGCCTTGTAGCCGTCGAAGAAGTGCTCGGCATCATAGATGACCTCGCGCCCCTGCGCCCGGCAGTGGGCGACCGAGTCGCCGATCATGGCCAGGTTTTCCTCCGGCGTCGTCTCCAGCACGTCGGCCACGTGCAGTTCCCAGCTCTTGCCCACCAGCGTCACGACCGGCGTGCCGGCGTCGAGCAGGGCGAGCAGGTTGGGGTCGTCCTCCGGCCGCGAATTCTTGCGCCGGGTGCTGCCGAAGGCGGCCAGTCTGGCGTGCTGCAGGCCGAGTGACGGCGCGCGGCGAAAGAACTCCACATCCTTCGGGTTGGAGCCGGGCCAGCCGCCTTCGATGTAGTGCATGCCGAAGGCGTCGAGCCGGCGGGCGATCTTGAGCTTGTCGTCGAGCGAGAGCGAGATGCCTTCGCGCTGTGTGCCGTCGCGCAAGGTGGTGTCGTAGAGCAGTATCTGGGTCATGGCAGTTCCGGGAAGGGGGAACGCAGGTCACACCGGTGACACCGGTTACAGACCGCAACCGATGCCGCGTGTGTCATCTGTGTTTCCCGCACGGTTAGGGGGCGGCCGTCGTCTGGACGCGGGCGGGGTGGGCTGCTTCGAAGCGCTCGATTTCCGGCGCCCGCTTGAGCAGATAGCCGAGCTGGTCCAGCCCTTCGATCAGGCAGGCCTTGCTGAAACCATCGATCGGAAAGGCGACCCGGCGGCCGTCCGGCAGGATGACCGACTGCGTGTCCAGGTCGATCGTCACCGTGGTGGTTGGGTCTTCCTCGGCCAGGCTGAGCAGTTGCCGGTGCGTGTCCTCGTCGACGACCACCGGCAGCAGGCCGTTCTTCAGGGCGTTGTTGCGGAAGATGTCGGCGAACGACGTGCTGATGATCGCCCTGAAGCCGTAGTCCATCAGCGCCCACGGCGCGTGTTCGCGGCTGGAACCGCAGCCGAAGTTGTCCCCGGCGAGCAAAACTCGCGCGCCGTCGGCCGTGGGCAGATTGCAGGCGAAGTCAGCAACCGGCAGGCCGTCCTCGTCGTAGCGCCAGTCGGCGAAGAGGCTGGCGCCGAGGCCGGTCTTGGTAGTCGTCTTCAGGAAACGGGCCGGGATGATCTGGTCCGTGTCGATGTTGTCGACCGGCAGAACGACCAGGGTGCTTGTCAAGACGGTGAAACGTTCCATGTTGGGTTCTCCCGGTCGTCGCTCAGACGAGCGAGCGCACATCCGTGATGACGCCGGTGATCGCGGCGGCCGCGGCGGTCAGGGGGCTGGCCAGGAAGGTGCGGCCGCCTTTGCCCTGCCGCCCCTCGAAATTGCGGTTACTGGTGCTGACGGCATACTGGCCCGGCTGGAGTTGGTCGCCGTTCATGGCAATGCACATGCTGCAGCCGGCCTCGCGCCATTCCGCGCCGGCGGCTCTGAAGACCTCGGCCAGCCCTTCCGCTTCGGCCTGGCGCTTCACATCCTGCGAGCCGGGCACGACCATGACGCGCACGCCCTCTTTGATCTTCTGGCCGCGGAAGAACTCCGCCGCCTGGCGCAGGTCACTGATGCGGGAGTTGGTGCAGCTGCCGATGAAGACCACGTCGACCGGGTGACCGAGCAGCGGCCGGCCGGGTTCGAGGTCCATGTAGGCCAGCGCCTTCTGCAAGGTCTGGCGCTGGGTCGGGTCGGCGATGGTTGCCGGGTCGGGGATGGCGGCGGTGATGGGCAGGCCCATCCCCGGATTCGTGCCGTAGGTGATCATCGGCTCCAGCGCGTCGGCGTCGATGGTGATCTCCCGGTCGAAGCGGGCGTCCGGGTCGCTGGGCAGGGCACGCCACCGGGCGACGGCCGCGTCCCAGGCCGCGCCCTGCGGCGCGAACGGCCGCCCGGCCAGGTACTCGAAGGTGGTGTCGTCCGGCGCAATGAGGCCGGCGCGCGCGCCGCCCTCGATGCTCATGTTGCAGATCGTCATCCGCTGTTCCATCGACAGGGCGCGGATGGCCGGGCCGCGGTACTCAAACACGTGGCCCGTACCGCCGCCGACCCCGATGGTCGCCAGCAGGGCCAGGATGATGTCCTTGGCCGTGACACCGGGCCGGAGCGTCCCTTCGACGTTGACCGCGAAGGTCTTCGGCTTGGTCTGCAGCAGGCACTGGGTGGCCAGGACGTGTTCGACCTCGCTGGTGCCGATACCGAACGCCAGCGCGCCGAACGCGCCGTGGGTGGCGGTGTGGCTGTCGCCGCAGACGATGGTCATGCCCGGTTGGGTCAGGCCCATTTCCGGGCCGATGACGTGGACGATGCCGCGGTTCGGGCTGTGCACGCCATGTAGCGGGATGCCGAAGTCGCTGCAATTCTTCTCCAGCATGGCGATCTGGTAGGCGGCCATCTGGTCGAGGATCGGGAAGTCGGGCGGTGTCGTCGGCACGCTGTGGTCGACGGTCGCAACCGTCTGGCCCGGCCGGCGGACGGTCAGGCCGCGCTCTCGCAGGCCGGAAAAGGCCTGTGGAGAGGTCACTTCGTGTACCAGGTGAAGGTCGATGTAAAGGACGGCCGGGCTGCCCGGTTCCTCGTGCACGATGTGGTCGTTCCAGATCTTGTCAAGCGTAGTCTGTGGTTGGGTGTTGCTCATCAATGGAGTCCGTCAAGTGAAGTGATGGAATCGGGAAAGCGTCAGGCGGGTTTCACGCCGCCAAAGAGCGCCAGTTCGTAGACCTTCAAGAAGCAATCGACATCCGCAAAGCCCAGTTCGCGTAGCCATTGCAATTGCATCTCGACCGGCGCCAGAAGGTTCGCGTCCTTGTCCGGCCGGTGGTAGTAATCGCGGGCGATCTGGTCTCGCGTGGCGGCGCTGTCGGGCTTCGAGGCGTGATAGGCATAGAGCGAGTCGATCATGCGCTCGGCAAACAGGCGTTCGCCCAGCCAGGTGGCGGAGGCCACATGTTCGAGATTCAGAAAGACGCCGCCGGGGTTCAACAGCCGGAAGATCTCAGCGTAAACCTCCCGCTTGCGGGCGTCGAGCTGGTGGTGGATCGAAAAGCCGGAGACGACGACGTCGTAGTGATCGGGAAGGCCATCGCCGGCGACGGCCGCAAGCCAGGCGGGCGTGGCGTAATCCGCTTCGACGAACACCGCATTGGCCACGCCGGCAAGCTTCTGCCTGGCCGCCTCGAGCATCGGCGCGGAGAAATCAGCCAGGACCACGCGCGGCGCGTCATCCGCGTAGGCCTCTGCGACGGCGTGCCCGAGGACGCCGTCGCCGCAGCCGAGGTCGAGCACGGAGCTGACCGACGGCCGGACCAGGCGCAGGAGGCGCACGATGGCATCGATCTGCTCGGCCGCCAGCGGGATGGCCCCCCGAACGCCGTCCAGGTAGGCCCGGCTCAGGTCGCCGGCCTGCCAGACACGGTCTCGCCGTCCGTTGTCGCTGCTCGTCGTCATCCTTACGCCCTGGCCTCAACCGCCGAGTGCTCGCCGGCCGCGCTGTGGTCTTTCTTCTCGTTGTGGCTCGGCCGCCGGTCGCCGTCGCCGGCCAGCATCTTGTTCAGGGCGCTCAAGTAGGCGCGCGCGCTGGCGACGACGATGTCGGTACTCGCTCCATGACCGCTGTACGTGCGGTAGACCGGCATATTGGTCTGCGGGTTGACGGTGAACGAGCTGTCGTCGGGCTGGATGCGGACCGTCGCCTCCGCGACGGCGTCCATGCCTTCAGTGACCGCGTTGATGCTGAACTCCGTCAGGCGATTGCGGACGCCGATGATGCGGTTGATGGCCTGATAGACAGCATCCACCGGGCCGGTCCCCAGCGCCGCGTCCTGACGGGCGACGCCGTCCGGACCGGTCAGACTGACCGAAGCGGTGGGCATGCTGTGGTCGCCGCACGAGACCTGGATGTGGTTGAGATGCCACACTTCAGGCGGTTGGTAGACCTCATCAGCGATGATGGCCTCGATGTCAGCGTCGGTGACGACCTTCTTCTTGTCGGCCAGCTTCTTGAACCGCTTGAATGCCGCCGCGATCTCCTCATCGCTGAGGTTGTCGTAGCCCATTTCGTCCAGGTGGACGCGAAATGCGTGCCGGCCGCTGTGCTTGCCCATCACCAGCTTCGAAGTGTTCAGGCCGACCGTCTCCGGCCGCATGATCTCGTAGGTCAGGTGATGCTTCAGCATGCCGTCCTGGTGGATGCCCGCCTCGTGGGCGAAGGCGTTGGCCCCTACGATCGCTTTGTTCGGCTGGATGGGCATGCCGGTGTAGACGCTGACCATGTGGCTGGTCCGGGCGATCTGGGTCGTGTCGATGTTGGTCTCCAGGTTGAAGACCTGGGGCCGGGTTGACAGGGCCATCACCACTTCTTCCAGCGCCGTGTTCCCGGCCCGCTCGCCGATGCCGTTCAGGGTCACCTCAACCTGCCGCGCCCCAGCCAGCACGCCGGCCAGCGAGTTGGCCGTGGCCAGCCCGAGGTCGTTGTGGCAGTGGACCGACCAGACGACCTTGTCGGCGCCCGGCGTGTTGTCGATCAGATACTTGATCAACCAGCCGTACTCGGCCGGCGTCGTATAGCCGACCGTATCGGGGATATTGAGCGTCGTCGCGCCGGCCTTGATGGCCTCGCCCAGGACCTGTACGAGGAAGTTGGGGTCGGAGCGGCCGGCGTCTTCCGGTGAGAACTCCACGTCATCGCACAGGCTGCGAGCATAGCTGACGGCCTTGATGATCTGCTCGACGCACTCCTCGCGATCGATCCGCAGCTTGTGCTTCAGGTGGATGTCGCTGGTCGCCAGGAAGGTGTGGATTCGATGGCGCGGCGCGGCGCTGACGGCCTCATGAGCGCGTTTGATGTCCGCCTCGTTGGCCCTGGCCAGCCCGGCGATGACCATCGGCCGCCCATCCTTGCGCCCTTCGGTCAACGAGCCAACCTCTTCGGCAATGCGCCGCACGGCGTCGAAGTCACCGGGCGACGCGATCGGGAAGCCTGCCTCGCAGATGTCGACGCCGAGGCGCGAAAGCTGACGGGCGATCTCCAGCTTCTCCGAGACGTTCAGCGTCGCGCCGGGCGACTGCTCGCCGTCGCGCAGGGTGGTGTCAAAGATCAGGACGGTATCCTGAGCCATGTTATGCCTCTCCGGGGACGATTTCCTTGGGATTGATCCAGGGCATCATGCGCCGCAGGTCGCGACCGACTTGCTCGATCTGGGTGTTGCGGCCCGCCTCCCGGCGGGCGTTGAACCACGGCCGCCCCTGGGCGTTTTCATCAATCCAACCTTCCGCGTAAGCGCCGGACTGGATGTCGGCCAGGATCTGCTTCATGGCCGCACGCGTTTCGTCCGTTATGATCTTCGGCCCGGCGCTGTAATCGCCATGCTCGGCCGTGTCGCTGATGCTGTAGCGCATATAGCTGATGCCGCCCTGATACATCAGGTCGACGATCAGCTTCAGCTCGTGCAGGCACTCGAAATAGGCGATCTCCGGCTGATAGCCGGCCTCGACCAGCGTGTTGAAGCCGGCCTCAACGAGGGCGCTGACGCCGCCGCACAGGACGGCCTGCTCGCCGAACAGGTCAGTCTCGGTCTCTTCGGTGAACGTCGTCTGGATGACGCCGGCGCGCGTGCAGCCAATCGCCTTGGCGTATGCCAGGGCAACGGCCAACGCCTGGCCGCTGGCGTCCTGGTGGACGGCGACAAGGCCGGGCGTGCCCTTGCCTTCCTGATAAAGCTCGCGGACGCGGTGGCCGGGCGACTTGGGGGCGACCATGCTGACATCCACCGAGGCGGGCGGGATGATCTGGCCGTAGCGAATGTTGAAACCGTGGCTGAACATGAGCGTCTTGCCGGGTTTCAGGTGTGGGGCGATGGACTGGCGGTAGATCGCCGCCTGGGCCGTGTCCGGGGCCAGGTTCATGATGATGTCGGCCTCGGCCGCGGCCTCGTCGGCCGTGGTCACGGGCAGTCCGTCAGCGACGCACTTGTTCCAGCTACGACTGCCTTCGTAGAGGCCAACGCTCACGTCTGCACCCGATTCGTGCAGGTTCAGCGCGTGGGCGTGCCCCTGGCTGCCATAGCCGATAATAGCGATTTTCTTGCCGTCCAGCAGGGCTAGATCAGCGTCTTGGTCATAGTACATGACGGCCACAATGATTCCTTCTCCTTTGCGTTCAGATGAATGACGCGCTACGCGCTGTTGCGGGTCTGACAGATTGTGTCGTTACCAGATAGAAGCGAGGGGCGGGGCCTTCATGGCTCCGCCCCTCTGCGAAGGTTGTCTATGCGTGTTGGCCATTGCCGGCTACGCCGGCCGTGACCACGACCGGTTCGGGCTGGTCAGGCGCGCTGTACTTGGCGCCGCGCACCATGGCCACGCTGCCCGTTCGCACCATTTCCTCGATTCCGAAGTTCTCCAGCAGCCGGATGAGCGAGTCGATCCGGTCGACCGGCCCGACGATCTGGATGATCAGCGATTCCATGTCGACATCGACCACCGTCGCGCGATAGATGTCGACCAGCTGCATGATCTCGCCCCGATTCTGGCTGGTGGAACGGACCTTGATCAGCGCCATCTCGCGGCTGACGCTCGCCTCGTTGGTCACATCAGCGATGCTGATGACGTTGATCAGCTTGTCGAGCTGAGTGATGACCTGGTGCAGATCGCGTTGCGTGCCTCGGACCACGAAGGTCATCCGGCTGACGCCGGCCTGCTCCGAGTGGCCGACGGTCAGGCTCTCGATGTTGAAGTTGCGCCGGCTGAATAGGCCGGTCACGCGGTTCAGGACGCCGGGCTTGTCTTCGAGCCAGGCGATGATCGTGTGGCGTTTGGTGGGGTTCATGCTCACTCCTCCATCCCTTCCGGCAGGTTGCGGCGGATCATATCGGCGTTGCTCTTGCCCGGCGCGACCATGGGGTAGACGTTGGTGAACTCTTCCACGTGGAAGTCCAGCAAGTACGGG
The DNA here is from genome assembly GCA_964422535.1 of uncultured Ardenticatenaceae bacterium. Classification (GTDB taxonomy): domain Bacteria; phylum Chloroflexota; class Anaerolineae; order Promineifilales; family Promineifilaceae; genus Promineifilum. Next base: position 74,287 of record CAYRBP010000002.1, read on the forward strand.
CCGTCGTAGCTCTGGGCTTCGCGGATGGCCTCGAACACGTCTTCCTTGCGGGTGACGGTGCGGGCCGGGATGCCGTAGGCATCGGCGATCTTGGCGAAGTCAGGGTTGACCAGGGGCGTGCCGACATAGCGCTTGTTGTAGAAGACATCCTGCCACTGGCGCACCATGCCGAGGTAGCCGTTGTTGATAATGGCGATCTTGATGGGCAAGCGCTCCTGGACAACGGTCGATAGTTCAGGCATCGTCATCTGGAAGCCGCCGTCACCGGCAACGACCCACATCTCCTCTTCGGGGCGGGCGATCTGCGCGCCGATGGCCGCAGGCAGCGCAAAGCCCATGGTGCCCAGGCCGCCCGAGGTCAGCAGACTGCGCGGCTTGGTGTGGTAGAAGTACTGCGCTTCCCACATCTGGTGCTGGCCGACATCGCTGACGACGACGGCGTCGCCCTGGCGCGTCGCATGCCACAGCTGTCGCATGATGTAGGGGGCGACCAGGTCATCACCTTCCTGGGCCAGGATGTCCCGATCGGCCGATTCGGAGCGCCACTCATTGATCTGGCCCAGCCAGGCCGGGTGCTCGTTCGGCTCGATCTGCGGCAGGAGGGCACGCAGGGTCATGAGAGCGTCGCCGATCAGCGGGGTGTCGATGGTCAGGTTCTTGCCCATCTCGGCCGGGTCGAGGTCGACATGGATGATCTTCGCCTTCGGCGCGAAGGTACTGAACGCGCCGGTGAGGCGATCGTCCAGTCGGGCGCCGATGGCAAAGAGGACATCGCATTCCTGCAGCGCGTAGTTGCAGTAGGCCTCACCGTGCATCCCGCCCCAGCTGATGGACAGCGGGTGGGTGGAAGGGAAAGTGCCGATCCCCAGCAGGCTCGTCGCAACCGGGATGTTGGCCTTTTCGGCCAGCTGGCGCAGCTCGGCTTCAGCCCTGGCCATTGAGACGCCCTGTCCGGCGACGATCACGGGCCGCTGGGCCTCGTTGATGAGCCTTGCGGCCCGCTCGACGATCTCCGGATCGGGCGCTAGCCGGTTGGGACGGTAACCGGGCAGGTTGATCGTCGTGGGGTAGGTGAACGGCATGCTCGCCTGTTGGACGTCCTTGGCTACGTCCACCAGGACAGGACCCGGCCGGCCGGTGCGAGCGATGTAGAAGGCTTCCTTGATCGCGTCCGGCAGCTCGCGTATATCGGTGATCAGGTAGTTGTGCTTGGTGACCGGCATGCTGATGGCCCGGATGTCGGCCTCCTGAAAGCCATCGCGGCCGAGAAGGCTGGTTGGCACCTGTCCGGTGATGGCAACCACCGGGGTCGAGTCCATGTAGGCCGTCGCCAGGCCCGTGATCAAGTTCGTTGCCCCGGGGCCGGACGTCGCGATGCAAACGCCGACTCTCCCTGTCGCGCGCGCATAGCCGTCAGCCATGTGAGCCGCACCTTGCTCGTGGGTCACCAGCACGTGGTGAATGGGGTAGTTGTACTTGTACAGATCGTCGTAGGTCGGAAGGATGGCCCCGCCGGGCAGGCCAAAGACGACTTCAACGCCCTCATTGATGAGGCTTTCCCAGATGATTTGTCCGCCGGTCTTCTTCTCGCTCATCCTGGTCTCCTTTGCTTCCTGAACAAAAAAACCGCCCTTGTTGGGCGGTTATTGTTACTTCCTTGACTTCCTCGGCGTCGTGCGCGCTCCGGGCCTCACCCAACAGACATTGGATCCTCATTGCTAAGAATAAGGACCAAGCCAATAAGCGCGATAATGATGACGGGATGTTGTGAATGGTTCATTTTCGTCCGGCAAGGGCCATCCCAGCCGACCTGATGAGGAGTATAGAGGCCCCATTCGAGAGTGGCTATGTCTAAATAGACAAAAGAACGCGGGGACTTATTGTAGAAAGTGCACAATCGGGCCAGGCGCGCACCTGCATCCCGTGACGCCCGCGCGAGCCGCCGAAACACCAAAGGGGACGGCCCTTTTTCAAAGACCATCCCCTCTGGTTCCCACTATTTCCCACTGAACCGCGCACTCTAGCGCAAGCCTGTTGGCAGTATAGATCAGGAAACCGGCAGGCTCTACGTGTAACTTATCAGAATCCGGCATGGCTTCCATTGGGCACTCTCACCAATCAACAGGCTCAGCTCTGGCTGCCTTCGGGCCGCAGCTGCCACAGCTTCAGAGCGAGGTGCAACGCCAGGCGCATGTTCGATTGCTCCAGTTCGAGGTGGGTCAATTCCTGGATGCGCTCCATCCGGTAGAGGAGCGTATTGCGGTGAACGAACAGCGATTCGGCCGTCTGGCTGATATTGCCGTGATGGGCGAAATAGGCCTCAACGGTCTTGACCAGGCTGCCGCGGTTTTCCTCGTCATACCGGACCAGCGGCCCGATGATCTCGTCGGTGAAGCGCCTCACGGCCGGATCTTCCTCCAGGTCGTAGAGCAGCTTGTAGATGCCCAGGCTGTTGAATTCCACGATCTGGTTGACCAGCTTGAGTCGCTGGCCCAGCTGCATCGCCTGGAGGGCTTCCTGGTAGGCTGCCGGCCAGTCGGTCAGCGAACGGGCCGGGCCGCTGACGCCCCCAAGCACAGCCACGCCGGGGAACTCGGTCGCCACCTGTTCCAGCAGCCGGCGGCCGAGCTGATTGGCGCTTTCCATGTCCTCCGGGGACTTGAGCGCCTGGAAGACAACGATGTACTGATTGCCGTAGATGTGGGCCAGGGCCGGCCGCGGATGGTTGTTCAACACCCAGTGCAGCGCCGTCTCAAGCCGCCTCAGACTCGGCGTGTCGGCGCCGGCCCAGTCGAAGACCATGACCGCGTGCGGTTCGCGCGTGTTATGGTCGAGGCGGCCTTCCAGACGTTCGATCTCCTGCCGGGGTAGGGTCCCGGCAAGAAGCCCTTCCAGGAAGTCGCCGCGCAGGGCTTTCTTGGCCTCGCTGACGGCCTTGGCCTTGGCCATCTCCAGGGCGCAGGCGGCCGCGCCGTGTTCAACCGTCAGGCTGTCGAGCAGGTCCAGCTCTTCGGCCGGGCCGACCACGGACAGGTAGCCGCGAGCGCGATCGCCGGAGATGATGGGGCTGATAAGGCGGCCCATGCCTTCGACCGGCAGGATCTGTTGCCAGTAGCTCTGGCGCGCTTTGGCTGCTGCCTTTCGGTTGAGAAGAATGGGAGGCAGTTGCTCGCGCTGCTGCAGGGCATCCATCAGCGCCGTACGGTCGACGTTCGTCGCGCTCGGCCAGCTGATGGCCTGTATCTCCATGCGCTTGTCCTGGACGACGACGATGTTGCCGGTCAGCTTGCTCATGACCTCGGTCATGGCATTCAGTCCCAGCCCCTCGCGGGACATCGCCGACAGCTGGCGGTAGAGCTGCATGGCGCGTTCGCTCGTGGCCGTCTGGCGGTCCAGCAGCAAGCGGGTGACGGCCTGGTGGATGTCGCGCTGGGCTGTGCCCGGCGGCGCGACCAACACCGGCAGATCGATCCCGGAGAAGAGGTCCAGCTGTGCCTGCGAAGGTTCTTCCAGGAGCAGCAGCCCGGCGACCGGCAGATCGACAAGCCCGTCCAACTTTTCGCGTCCGGAGGCGTCGTCCAGGGCGGACTGGAGATGAGACGGGACAACGACCAGGTCGTTCGGCCGCGCCTGTTCGTCGAGGCTGGCCCAGGCCGTCAGGATCGCGATCCAGTTGACCCGCTGCCGCGCCTGGGCGCCGCCGCCGAGCAGGCGAGTGTTCATCGGCAAGGCCAGGCGAAGGAGATCGCCGATCGTGATGATGTCGCTGTTGGTTTCTTCGGGGCGCATGGCAAGGTGGTGCGAGCGCGGAGGCGCGGGCAGGGAGGTCCTGGGGCGGTTTAGGCCCGGGTTGACATGGAGGGAAGGCTGGCTGAGGACGGATGCGAGAGCGGTGTCGGGCGGCCGTTCTTCTCCGATCGCTGCAGCGGGAGAACAATCAGAAAAGTCGTTCCCTCGTTTAGCTTGCTGGCGACACTGATCTCGCCGCCGTGTTGCTCGATGATCCGGTGGCAGGTTGCCAGGCCCAGCCCGGTCCCTTTGCCGGGTACTTTGGTGGTATAGAAGGGCTCGAAGATGTGGGCCGTTTCCGCCGGCGACATGCCCTTCCCGTTGTCGTGGACGAGCACCTGGATCGTCTCGCTGTCCTTGCCCGGCCGGGTCACGATTTCGATTTGACGCCCCTCGCTCAGGTTCTGGACGGCGTCTCGGGCGTTCAGGAGCAGGTTCAGCCAGACGCTCTTCAGGTGTTCCCAACTGGCAACGATGGACGGCAAGGCCGGATCAAGGTCGCGCGTCACCGTGATGTTGGCCGATTGGAGCTGGTAGTTGACCAGTTCGAGCGCCTCAAGGATAGACTCGTTCACCTGGCCGCTGTTGAAGGCGTAGTGCTCCTGGCGGGCGAAATCAAGCAGGCCGCGCACGACTTTCGCTGCTCTCTCTCCCGCTCGAACGATGAGGTCAACCGCCTCGTAGTTCTCGTCCTCGACCGGCATGAGCATCTTCAACATCTGCGCGTTTGCGTTGATGGCCGTCAGCGGGTTGTTGATCTCGTGGGCGACACCGGCCGCGAGTTGTCCGATCGCCGCCAGCTTGCCCGCCTGCATGAGCGAATTCTCCAGACGGCGCTCCTCGGTCTTGTCTTGCCAGACGAGGACTGCCCGGGCCGAGCTTGCCTGGCGACCGGGGATCGGATAGGCGCTCACCTCCCACTCGCGTGGAAGATGGTCTTCGCCCAGCCAGCGCACCGGCCAGTGCTGTTCGCGTTTGTCCGCCAGCGTAGCGGCCACGGTGCAGTGTTCGCAGGGTTTGTCGCGTTTATAGAAGACGCGGTAGCAGATCTGCCCGGCGACGGCTTCGGCGGTCATGCCCGATTCGTCCGCCTTGCTCTTGTTGATCGCCACCAGTTTCCAGTCGTCACTGATGGTGTAAATCGGATGGGGGATACCGTCGATGAGCGCCTGGAGGGTATTGCGACCTTCGAGCAACTCCTGCTGGCGAAGGCGGATCCGCTGAAACAGCCAGGCGTTCTCGATGGCCTCGCTGACGGAGCTGGCTAGCGAGGCGAAGAGGTCGAGGTCGACCTCCGTGAAGTCGCCTTCGCGCTTATTGTAAGCCGCCAGCACGCCGACCGGGCGACCGCGGACGGTCAGCGGTGTCGCCAGCAACGACCGGACGTGGAAATCGACCGGTGAATCACGCGTGGGGTCATAGCGCTCGTCGGTGTCGGGCGTGTTCAGGCAGAACGTCTGTTGCTCGCTCCAGGTCCGGCCCAGCACGCCCATGCCGCGGTCGACCGACGGGAAGATGTGGGCCGGGACGACGCCGCGGTAATGGCGCACGTGCTGGCAGTGGAGCCGGCCGCCCTCGACGATGAGAACGGCCGCCAGTTCGACCTCCAGAATCGCGTCGACGCCGCGCACGGCGGCGGCGTACACCTCGCTCGTCTCCAGGGTTGCGGCCACCATCTGGCTGATGCGGTTCAGGGCGGCCAGCTGGCGGCTCTGGCGATGGAGTTGCTTCTCAAGCTGCTGGGTGCGAAGGATGGTCTTCACCCGCGCCAGCAGTTCCTGCATGTAGTACGGTTTGGTGATGTAGTCGTCCGCGCCGGCCGACAGCGCCTGGACCTTTTCGTCATTGCTGGCCGCGGCCGTCAGCAGCACGACGCGCGTATAGCGCAGATCGGCGTGCTTCCGGATCCAGTCAAGCACTTCCAGGCCGGACAGCCCCGGCATCCGCATGTCGAGGAGGACGAGGTCGATCTCGGCCGCGCTGCCGATAGACTCCTTCAGCTTGGCAATCGCTTCCTGACCGTCTCGGGCGATCTCGACCCGAAAGCCCTCGCGCCGCGAAAGAAAGTCGGCCAGTGACTCCGCGATCTCGATCTCATCATCAACGACAAGAACCCTGGCAAGCGACGCCGACTGCGTGGAGTCGCGCACGGAGCCAACCCCATTGGCAAAGGGTTCGGCAACCGTCCGGGCACGCGTCAGGGTGCGCTCTTCGGTCAGGACGTTGTCCAATGCGGCGAAGAGGCTGTCGCCATCCGGGCTATCCATCGCTAGGTGGCCTCAGAAGAGAACGAATACCCGTGACCCTGGATGGTCTTGATGTAGATCGGTTCGGCCGGTTCCGGCTCGATCTTCTCGCGCAGATTCTTGATATGGGCGCGAACAAGCTCCGGGCTGCCGGTATCGCGTGGATAATCCCACACGTCCTGCAACAACTGCTGGCTGTTGAAGACCTGGTCGGCGTGGCTCATCAGGTGATAGAGCAGGTCAAACTGGACGTTGGTCAGCAGCACGGTCTTGAAGGGCGTGATGACCTTGAACGTCCGGCAGTCGAGGGTGACGTTGCCGACGACAACCTCGCTGCCCATTTCAGGTTCGGTCTTCTCCGGCGCTGCGCGGCGAAGAATAGCCTTCACCCGCAACTCAAGCTCCTGCATGTTAAACGGCTTGACCAGGTAGTCGTCGCCACCCGCACGAAATCCCTCGATCTTGTCCTCGTCCTTTGCCTTGGCCGTCAAGAACATGATCGGCAGGTCCTGCAGGATGGGATCGCCGCGAATCTGACGGCACACCTGGTAGCCGTCCACGCCGGGCATCATGATGTCCAGGATGAAGAGGTCCGGCCGGTGGCGTCGGGCCAGTTGCATCCCTTCGATGCCGCTGTTTGCCGTCATGACCTGGTGTTCGTACATCTTCAGCGCGCGCTGCAGGGTGCGAGATACCAGGTCGTCGTCGTCGATCACCAGAATCAAGGCCATACGATTATCCCTTTCTCAGCCTATGTTAAGTTCACAGTATAGCAGAAAGGGCGCGGCCGTGGTACGACCGGCTTGTTAAACTAAACCAGCATCCGCAGCGGGTTCTCCAGCAGCGCCTTGACCCGCTGGAGGAAGCGAGCCGCTTCTGCTCCGTCCGTCACGCGATGATCGGCCGATAGGGTCACCTTCATCCGCGTGCCGACGGTCAGCGCGCCGTCGACGACGACAGGCACCTGGCGGGCAGAGCCGATGGCCAGGATGGCCGCTTCGGGCGGGTTGATGATGGCGATGAAGTGATCGACGTCGTACACCCCCAGGTTGCTGATGGTGAACGTCCCACCTTCCACGTCTTCCGGCTTGATCTTGCCGTCGCGGGCGCGCTGGATCATGACCTTGTTGTCCGCGGCGATCCTGGACAGGGTCGAGCTGTCAGTGTTCTTCTGGACGACTGTCAGCAGGCCGTTGTCGACTGCCACGGCTGAACCGACGTTGATCCGCTTGTGGCGGATGATCTTGTCGCCGGCGAAGGACGAGTTGAGATTCGGGAAGTCAACCAGCGCCAACGCCGCCGCTTTGACGATCATATCGTTCACAGTGACCTTGCTCTCTTCCGGCAGGGTCTCGTTGACCTGCTTGCGGAGTGCCAGGGCCGGGGCCATGTCGATCTCGGTGGTGACGTAGAAGTGCGGGACGGTCGTCTTGCTCTCGACCATGCGCCTGGCGATGGCCTGGCGCAGCTTTGATGCGGCGATCTCTTCGCTGTCGGGTCCGGCAACAACAGGCGTGGGCTCGACCATCGGAACGGTGGGCGACGGGACTGCGGCGGCGACTGGCTCAGGCCCGGCAGCGGCAAAGGTCTCTACGTCCGCCTTGCGGATGCGGCCATCCGGGCCGGTGCCCTTGACCTGCAACAGGTTGATGCCGCGCTCCTGGGCGACTCGACGCGCCACTGGCGTCGCTCTGACGCCGTCCGGGAACTCCGCGTTCGGTTCCGCGGCCGGGGCGGGCGCGGGCGTCGACGCAACCGGGGCCGCGGGTTGTGGGGGATAGGACTCGGCCGGGGTCACTGCGGCGCTGGTGGGGGCCGGGCTCGCGGCCGCCGGGCTCGCGGCCGCCGGGGCGCCCGCTATCAGGCCCGAGATGTCCTCGCCCGCGGCGCCGACGATAGCCATGTTCGCGCCCACCGGGACAATATCGCCCGGCCCATGGATCAGGTGAAGCAACGTGCCGGCGGCCTGCGCCTCCAGTTCCAGTGTTGCCTTGTCCGACTCGATCTCGGCGATGACATCGCCCTTGTTGATCTGGTCGCCAACCTGCCTGAGCCAGCTGTTCAACACGCCTTCCCGCATGTCGAAGCCCAGTTTGGGCATGACGATGAACTCGGCCATTAGAGAATCTCCTTCACCGCCGCGATGACGCGGTCCTTATTGATCAGCGCAGATTGCTCCAGTTCGCGCGAATAGGGCAGCGGCACCTCGAACTGCGCCACCCGCTTGATCGGCGCGTCCATGTAGTCAAAGGCCTCTTCCTGCAGTCGGGCGGCGATCTCCGCGCCGATGCCGTAGGACCGGTAGCCTTCTTCCACGATGACTGCCTTCAGCGTCTTCCTGAATGAGGCGATGACCGGGCCCATGTCCAGCGGCCGCAGCGAGCGCAAGTCGACCACTTCAGCCTCGATGCCTTCCTGCGCCAGCGCGCTGGCCGCCTCAAGGGCCACCTGCAGGCCCTGGGAATAGGCGACGAGCGTCACGTCGGTTCCCTCTCGCTTGACGTCTGAGCTACCGATCGGCACGACGTACTCCTCGGCCGGCACCTCGCCGCGGATCTGGTAGAGCGTGTGGTGTTCGATGAAGAGGACGGGGTCATCGCTCCGGATGGCCGCCTTCAGCAGCCCCTTGGCATCGTATGGCGTGCCGGGAGCCAGCACTTTCAGGCCGGGAAAGTGGGCGAAGATCACGTCCGGGGTGTGGCTATGGGTCGCGCCGAGCTGGCGGCCGCCGCCGCCGGGAGCGCGATAGACCACCGGGCATTTCATCTGCTCGCCGAACATGTAGTGAACCTTGGCCGCATGGTTGATGATCGCGTCAAAGGCGACGAAGGCGAAGTTGATCGTCATGAACTCGGCCACGGGTCGCAGCCCGTTCATGGCCGCGCCGGCCGCCACGCCGCCGATGGCCATCTCCGAGATGGGCGTGTCGCGCACGCGCTTCGGCCCGAACTCGTCATAGAAACCGCGCGTCACCGCATAGGTCCCGCCCCAGACGCCGATCTCTTCGCCCATGATAAAAACGGTCTCGTCGCGCAACATTTCCTCGCGCAACGCATCCGTGATCGCTTGCCGCATGGTAATAAAGGCCATATCTGTCTGTTCCCTCAAGTGGCCCCGCGTGGGCCCGTTCTGACCGCGCCTACTCCTCGACGTAGATGCCCTTCCACAGATCTTCAGGCGCCGGGAAGGGGGATTGTTCAGCGAACTGGACGGCCGCTTCGATGGCCGCCTCGACCTCGTCATCCACGCGTTCCAGCTCCTCGCGCGTCGCGAGGTTGTTGCTCAACAAGTGGCGCTCATGAATGCCGATCGGATCGTCCTCGCGCCACTTCTCGACCTCATCCTTCGTCCGGTAGCGGAGCGGGTCGCCCATGCTGTGGCCCTCGAAGCGATAGGTGATGATCTCCAGGAACTGCGGGGCTACGCCGGCGTGGATGGCCTCGATGGCCTTGCTCGTGGCCTCGAAGACTTCGATGACGTTCATGCCGTCCACCTGGACACCCTTCATGCCATAGGCCAGGGCCTTGGTGATCATGTCCGGCGCGGCCGAGGCGCGGGAAACGGAAGTGCCCATTCCGTACTGGTTGTTCTCGACGATGTAGATGATCGGCAGGTCCCAGACGCCGGCCATGTTCAGCGACTCGTGGAAATAGCCGATGTTGGTTGACCCATCACCCATGTAGCACAACGTGACGGAGTCAGTGCCCTTGTACTGCTCGGCCAGGGCGAGGCCGGTCCCCAGCGGTATCTGTCCGCCGACCACCGCGTAGCCGCCCCAGTAGTTGCGGCTCACGTCGGCAAGGTGCATGGAACCGCCCTTGCCCTTGCTGACGCCGGTGGCCTTTCCCATCAACTCGGCGAACAACGCGCCGACGTCCGAGCCGACGGAAAGCGCGTGGGCGTGGTCGCGGTAGGCCGTGATGACGTGGTCCTGAGGCCGTCGCGCGGCAATTGAGCCCACGGCGACGGCTTCCTGGCCGATATAGAGGTGGAGGAAGCCGCCTATCTTGCCAAGTTGGTAGAGCTCGGCGCATTTCTGCTCGAATCGTCGAATCAATACCATCTGGCGGTACCATTCGACCAGGGTCGCCTTGTCCATTCGGATCTCCTTCACTATTGGGGTCGCACATGGCCGTGTTCGCTGCGGCCCGCGCACATCGTGGGAGTTTAGCAAAAAGCAGCAGGTATGACGATACCAACCGCTAGGCGGCCAGCGTGGCGACCTGGGCGCCGACGGATTCAACCGGCAGGACCCAGGTCCGTGATGTCACGCCCGCGGCCGAAAAGGCTTTCGACATCGCCCGGCCAATGTGATCGTGACCCTGCGGCGCGAAGGCGATCAGGCTCGGCCCGGCCCCACTCAGGGCGACGCCGCTTGCCCCGGCCGCGCGCGCGGCCGCCATGGCCTCCTCAGCGCCCGGAATGACCGGCAAGCGGTAAGGCTGGTGCAGCCGGTCCTCCATGGCAATCGCCAGGCGTGCGTAGTCGCCGCTGCCGAGGGCGTGGACGAGCAGGCCCACCCGGCTGATGTTGTGGACAGCATCGCGGCGCGTGATCGCCGCCGGCAGCAGCGCCCTTGCCTCGCTGGTGAGCAAGGTCACATCAGGCAGGACGACGACAACCGTCATGGGGGGCATGGGGATGCGGTCGACGATGAGCTCCTCGTGCCCATTCGGGTGGGCCATGATACCCAGCACCAGGCCGCCGAGAATGGCGGGCGAGACGTTGTCCGGGTGGCCTTCAATGGCGGTAGCCATGCGCAGGATCTCCCGGGTCGACAGCCCGCCCTCGATTAACGTGTTGGCTCCCAGGAGGCCGGCGACCACGGCCGCACTGCTGCTGCCCAGCCCGCTGCCGACCGGGATGTGGTTTTCCTGTGCGACGGCCAGGCCGACCGGCCAGCGGCCGACGGCGCTGAACAGGCGCTCGGCCGTCTCGACGACCAGGTTGCTCCGGTCGAGCGGGATCTTCGCGGCGTCGACGCCGGCAACGCTGACGCGGACCGCGCCCGCTTCGTAGCCTGAGGCATTTGCCTCCATCCCGTCGGCCGTCATGGTGACGTGATTGTGCAGGGCAAGCGCAACACCCAGGCAGTCGAACCCCGGTCCCAGGTTGGCCGAGGTGGCCGGGACCGTAACCCTGATCCGTCGCTGAGAAGAAACAGACATGAGGGTGAATTCTACGCTAGAATCGAAAATATGAGGATGCCACAACAGGCATCTTTCGCTTGTTGGGCGACGACAGACATGAAAACGCCATGGGTTAACATCGCGCTGCTGGGCTTGCTGCTGCTTCAGTTCGTCAGCGGCTATGCCGGCTTCACGAACGGCCGCCCGCCAAACGCATGGCTGCTGTGGGCCCACGGCATTGGTGCGTATGCCCTGATCGTGCTCATGGCCCTCAAGGGTTTCATCATCGCCGATGCCTGGCGGCGCAAAAAGCGCTGGACGGATGAGCGTCGCGCCTATGTCGTCCTGTTCATCCTGCTGCTGCTGACCACTGTCCTGGG
>CAYRBP010000002.1:85930-129733 GCA_964422535.1 uncultured Ardenticatenaceae bacterium
GTCGTCGCGGTCCTGGACTGCACCGGCGGCTGGTACACCGAACAGGTCTGGCGAGGGGTAGCGGTGGGCGATCTGCTGGCCGAGGCCGGCCTGCTGGCGTCGGCCGCCAGCGTCACCTTCGAAAGCGTCACCGGTTTCAAGCGTCGCTTCAGCCTGGACGAAGCGGATCGCTTCCTGCTCGGGCTGGGCTACGCGGTCGATGGCCGGTTCCAGCCCCTGACCCACGGCCACGGGTATCCCCTGCGGCTTGTCGCACCGGGCCGGCGCGGCGTGGAGTGGGTCAAGTGGCTGCGCGTCATCCGGGTCAACGAGTCGGGACCGCACCTTCAGTCCCCGTTGCCGCTGCAGTAGCGCTACGCCTCGATCGGCTGGGGCGCCGCAGGGGCCGCGACCGTCAGCGTCTCGTCCTGGACAGCCGCGCGTGATTGCTCGTAGGCCAGCACCTGCTTGAAGGCGGCAATCGCCACCTCCAGCATGCTCTCATCAGGCTCCCGCGTGGTCAGTCTTTGCAGCGCGAGGTTCGGCTTGGTGATCAGCCGGATGAAAGCGTTATCCTGGTGGGCAGCGGTGAAGCGCAGGAATTCGTAGGCGATGCCGGCCACGACCGGCAGCAGCACCAGACGGGAGAGGATGCGCAGGAGCAGCGGCATGGGCGGCAGCAGGCTGTATAGCAGGATCGAGATGACGACCACCGTCAGCAGGAAGGCCGTACCGCAGCGCGGGTGTTCCAGCGGGAACCCGGCAACCACTCGGGGCGTCAACTCAGCTTTGGCTTCATACGCGTTGATGGTCTTGTGCTCAGCGCCGTGGTAGCCATACAGCCGCTTCACATCCGCCATGCGGCCGATGCCCCAGATGTAGCCTATCAGCAGCGACAGGCGGATGAAGCCTTCGACCAGGTTGACCAGCACCGACGACTGGAGCGAGAGCAGGCGCTCGATCTGGTGGGCCAGGAACGTCGGCAGGACGAAAAACAGGAGGACCGACATGGTCAGCGAGAAGGCGACCAGGCCCCATTCGGCCGGGCCGTCGAACACTTTGGCCGGCTCGCTCCCCTGGGCAGCGTTCTCATCCTGAATGGCGACATCGGCCGAAAAGAGCAGGCTCTTGATGCCCAACCCCAGAGCATCCCATAGCAACGTGACGCCGCGGACAAACGGCACCCGGGCCAGCCCCCCGCCGTAAATGCGTGGGTCGAGCGGCTCTGTGTGGACGACGATCTCGCCGGCCGGGTTGCGGACGGCAACAGACAGGGCCCGGGACCCGCGCATCATCACACCTTCGATCACGGCCTGACCACCGTAGTTGACGGGCGTGAGTTTCAGGTGAGGTTGGCCTTCGGCCTGGGGGCCGTTCGTTTCATTCGGTTGGTCGGACATGGGGCGATTCTACCGCCATGCCGGGGCGAAACCAAGGCCACGCGGCCGGCCATGACCCGTTTCTCAGGCTGATACTGCGAACGCGGCGTCAGGCGGTCTCCGGGCCTCCGAGAGCGTAGGCGGCGAGCATCCGGCAGCGGGCCTGCTCGGCCTCGCCGACGACCAGTTCCGCGATGCGGCTGACCAGGGGGAGCGACAGACTGCGGGCCACGGCAAGCGCAGCGGCGTGCTGCTCGGCAGATAGACCCATCGCCAGGGTGCAGTGGGGGACCCACGTGCCGACACGATAGTAGGCGTTGGGCCGGCGCACATGGTGGGCGAATAACCGGTCGAACGCTGCATGCAGCTCGAGCAGCGGCCGGGTGACCGTCACGCCATAAAACAGGACACCGCCGGCCGTCGAAAACGAGCCGACGCTGGACAGCACCAGCGGGAATGGTGTCGCCGAGGCGGCAAAATCGGCCAGTTGATCCACCAGAGCGTCTCGGTCTGTGGGCAGGCCGTCGCCCAGGGTGACGTGGGGCGGGCAGTTGCTGTCGAGCATCGCCCGGTTGATGCCGGCTTCAGCCAGGGTGTTCCAGATGCGGCGGACGGCCAGATCGGCAGCGGGCTCAAGGGTGAGGGCGACGAAGAGCGACATGGAATCGCCTCTCGCGAGCGGCTAACCGGCGACCAGGGCGATGACGATCAGAATGACCCAGGCTGCGGCGATATAGATCCCCAGCCAACCCAATGCCGTACCGAACGATGCGCGGGTCTTGCCGTTCTGGTAGAGGGAAGCGGGCAGGTTCTGATACCAGGAGGCTCGCTGGCCGCGACGGAGGGCGGTGATGCCGGCAAAGACGGCCGGCAGCAGGCCCAGCGCCGCGGATAGGGCGATGGTCAACGGGCTGAGCGCCGCACGGATGGTTGCCAGGAGGCCTTCGGTCCCCGGTTCCAGTGCAGCCGGCAGCACGAGGAACAGGAAGGGCACGAAGCTGAACGCGACGGCCGCCAGTCCTAACGTCAGACTGCTGGACGCGGAGCTTTCGGCCGTCCGCTGCATGGCGGGCTGTACGGCCTCAAGCGTCAGGGGCCGGCTGCAGTTCGGGCAGAAGGCGCTCCCGCGCAGCGTCGTCGCCTGGCAGACCGAGCATGTGACGATGTAGGACGACCGGTCGGTGAACACGGCCGGGTCGACCTTGAGTTCGACGATCATGTTCTCCTTGTTCTTGACAAGGACGCCAGGATTGTCTGGGATGTAGACCGGAGCCGGGCCGCCGGCCTGCACGGGTTGCGCCGGGTCGTCGGCGGAGACCAGCGCCGAGTCGGACGCGGGGACGACGGCCGTCGATTCCGAAGTCGTTCCCGCGCCCAGAAGCGTGCGGGCTTTTCCGGTCAGTTCCTGGCGCCTGGCGCGCATCTCCTGCTGGCGGGCCAGGTCGACCCATTGCATCGTCGCGTTGGCCTGAATGCGGCCGCCGTCACGGATGTAGGTGCTGACGAGCTGGATGATCTCCTGGGCCTTCTCCGGGTCCGGGGCGTCGATCTCCAGCTGGCTCGTCTGCTCAAAACCCCGGACGCGGGCAACGACCTCGCGCTTCTGCAGGCCCATCCAGCGCGAGACGGTGGCAACGATGACGCCGGTCTCCTCGTTATAGGTTTGCAGCGTCGCGCCGAGGTTGGCCAGGGCAAATAGCGTGCTGCGCATGACAACGGTCGCGCTGACGGGGTAGGGGCGGATTTCGGTTGAGGCCATCTTAACTTCGCATTATAACCGATGTCGCCCAGGTTCCTAGAACGCGAGATTCATCCTCGATCACAGCCTCTATTCCCAGTCGTTCAAGATCGCGCAAGAAACGGAGTGGCTCAACGTACTCAGCCTGGAGCCAGAGACCTGCCCGGCGGTCGCCATCCAGCCATTGGAGCAGCGTGGCGACGACCGGGATGGCGGTGAAGGCGTAGCCATCCGGGTGGGCCAGGGTGATGAACGCGCGCGCCGGTTTGTCGCGGTACAGGCCTTCGGCCTCCAGTCTCAGTCGCGTACCGTAGGGCGGACGGGAGAAGGTACGCAGCCCCCAGAAGTAGAAACGACCGGCCGGTCCGGCAATGTGTCGTGGTGATATTCGCATAGCGAGCATCGCCAATGGCGTGAAGATGTTGTCCACGACCGGATTGAAGCCGGCAATGTAGAAGCCGCAAGTCTCCAGCGCAGGAAAATGCTCAGGCAGATGCCGCATCTCCTCCAGGGGCATCGGAATGCATGCTCGTCGGCCGAAGGGCAGGCCGAAGTCAAAATGAGGGAAGGCGCTCATCCTGGTCATAGGCGCAGCCTGCCAGCGGCCGTCGCGGAACTCAAGCGCCTGGTAACCAAGGAACTCGCTGACGAACTCGGCCATCGTCGCAGGTACAAGGTCGAGGCTTGCCCAGTCGATCTGGATGACGCTGGCAACTCGCGCGGCTGTCAGAGGATCAAAGGCGGGAGCGACGGCCCGGACGAGCGCGCCAGGCACGCCGGGGTGGAAACCTCCGTCCGTGATGAAACAGCGGCTGGCGGACGTGATCTCTCCGCGCAACGCCTCCAGCGCACGCAGTTTCTCGGCCGAGTACTGGATGTCAAGATAGTCGCAGCCTGCATCCAGCGCTGCGCGGGCAACAAGTGCGACATGTTCGGTCGTGCTGCTGGCGACGAGCAGCAGATCGGCACCGGCCAGTACGCTGTCCAGGGACGATGGATTGGCCGCGTCGGCACGCATTGCCCTGACTCGCTCGCCTGGATATCGAGCATTGAGGTCGGCCGCGCACGAATGTGCTTTGTCGAGCGACCGCCCGGCCAGGCCAAGTGTGACGCTGGTTTCGTGTAGCAACAATTCTGCCAGCTGACGGCCGGTTGTGCCGTAGCCCCCGAGGATAACGATGTGCGGAAAGCGTGCCATGACTTCTCCCCCTCAATAGACCGACAATCGCGCCACTTTCAAGGATAAGTCTGGTGCGCTCGCTCCGCCAGTGACGAACGCCATGTGGGCCGGGTGATGTTCGTCACGTCCCTCCGGCAGTCGTTCGTAAGCGAATCGTAAGCGCAGGTGTCTTGATCGGCCGCACCCGATCTGGCATGCTGTCAGTATGGACCGTATCAACCTGCTGTTCCTTCTATGTGGGCTGTGTGCATTGGCCGCCTTGAGCGGCTGCGTGAGAGAATCCGAAGCGGATGCGGCTGCGCCCGCGGAGCCATTACCGCCGCCAGGGCCGATCCGGGCCGACTTGCCCGACCTGGGCGAGGCGCGGGAGCTGACCAACGACGTCTGGATCAATGCGGCCGAGCCGGTGACGCTTGCGTCACAGCGCGGCCGGGTGGTCTTGCTGGAGTTCTGGACCTTCGGCTGCATCAACTGCAAACGCACCGTGCCCTGGATCCGCAGCTGGCAGGAGCGCTTCGCAGACCGGGACTTCAGCATCGTCAGTGTCCACTATCCGGAGTTCAGTTCGGAGCGCGAGTATGGGAACGTCCTGAAGGCGACGCAGGATCAGGGGATCACCTATCCCGTAGCGCTCGACAATGAAGGCGACACATGGCGCGCCTACGGGCAGCGCTACTGGCCCACGACCTACCTGATTGATAAGTCCGGGCACATTCGCTATAAACACATCGGCGAGTTCAACGCGCGCTCGGCCGGGGAGTTCGAGACCGCTGTTCAGTCCCTCTTGGCCGAGCCGGCACCGTAGCCGGCCGGCGACGCGGCCTCGCCGGGAGCATCTCTATGTCGCTCTTGAAGCGAAGCGGGCCCGCGGCCGAAGAAGAGTGGATCGACGTAGGGACTTCGGCGGAGATCATGGACGGCGAGATCTTCGTCGTCCGCATCGCGAACCGCCGCGTCCTGCTGACCCGCTGGGAAGGGCAGGTGGTGGCCGTGGACAACGCCTGTCCCCACGCAGCCGCGCCCCTGTCCGACGGCGTCCTGAGCCGCTGGAAACTGATATGCCCCGACCACGGTTACTGCTTCGACATCCGTAACGGCCGCATCGTCTGGCCGGAGGACGAGGCGTACCGGTTGAAGCGCTACGAGGCGAAAGAAGCGAGCGGCCGGGTCTTCCTCAGGCTTCGGCCGCCAACCTGATCAATCCCGGTGCGATGCACTGCCTCACTCACCCAACTCCAGCCGGTAGATCGCGCCGCGGGCGTGATCGGTCACATAGAGCTCGCCGTTCACGTCTTCCCCGAACGAGGAGATGACGAGTTCGCTGTCGAGCAACATAGCCGGAGCCCAACGACCATTTCCGTCGGGCGCTAACCGCCAGATCGTGCCGAGGCAATAGTCCGCAAAGATGTAGTTGCCGCGCAGCGCCGGGAACTGGGCGCCGCGATAGACATAGCCGCCGGTCACAGAACAGCCCTGGGTATGGCCATACTCGAAGATGGGCATGACGAGGCCGTCCTGGTCGCAATCAGCCGCTTCATAGCAGTGGCCCGCCTCCATGATCTTCCAGCCGAAGTTCCCGCCGCTTTCGCCGGCAGGTGAGTAGTTGATCTCTTCCCACTGGTTCTGCCCCACGTCACCCATGAACATCGCGCCGGTGGCCTGATCGAAGCTGAACCGCCAGGGGTTTCGGACGCCATAGGCCCAGATCTCCGGTAACGCCCCTTCGTCCCCGACGAATGGATTGTCCGGCGGGATGTCATACGTGCCGTCAGCTTTCGAGACGTCGATGCGCAAGATCTTGCCCAGCCAGGTATCGAGACGCTGGCCGCTGTTGATCGGGTCACCGGCGCTTCCGCCGTCTCCGAGACCGATGTAGAGATAGTTGTCCGGTCCGAACTTCACAAGCCCCCCATTATGGTTGGGGTAGGGCTGCGCCTGGGTCAGCAGGACGATCTCGCTGGTCGGGTCGGCCGCGTTGGAATCAGGGTCGCCCATCACGCTGAACTGCGAGACAACGGTGTTCCCGGCCTTGTTCGTGTAGTCGACGAAGAACACACCCTGGCCGGGGTCGCCGGGCTCGGCGTAGGCCGGATGAAACGCCAGGCCAAGGAGTCCCTGCTCGTTCGAGATCGAACCGACGCGGTCCCTGATGTCGAGAAACGGCGTCGCGAGCAGCACGCCATCCTCGATGATGCGGATGAGCCCGACCTGTTCGACGATGAACAGGCGCTCATCGCCGGCATGAGTGACATAGAGCGGCCGGGTCAGGCCGTCGGTGACGACGGGGACGACCGAGACGCTGGCGGCCGGCACAGGCGTCGGCGTTGCTGTGGGCCTCGGCGTTGGCGTGGGCCTCGGCGTGGTCGTCGGCGTCGGGGTGGGCGGAACGGGGGTTGCCGTCGCTTCTGATTCGATGTAAGGGATGAAGGTCTCTGTCGAGACCAGGGCAGGAGCCATCGTTTCGACGACGGGTGGCAGCGGCGTAGCGGCAGCCTGCGGCGATCCCTGGCCGGACTCCGCTATCGGCTCGCCTCCATCGGTCGGCTGGCACGCGGCCAGCAGGCTCCCCAGGACCAATAGGACGAGGACTCGGTGGATGTTCATCTTCCCGATTATAGGAAAACCGGCCGGAAGCTCGGGATCTTCCGGCCGGCTCTCATGTCATCTTGATCTGGTCCGGATCTGCTCTAGCGCTTGCTCAGCGGTACGTAGACCTGATCGCGCTTGCCGACGTAGGCTTCCTTCGGACGGATGAGGCGGTTGTCAGCCAGCTGCTCCAGTACCTGCGAGCACCAGCCGGCCACGCGGCTGATGGCGAACATGCACGTGAACTGGTCGACGGGCAGCCCGATCATGTAGAGCACCACTGCCGAGTAGTAATCTACGTTGGCATACAGGTTGCGCTCGATGAAGTAATCGTCCTTGCGCGCCTCCGCCTCGATCTCGGTTGCGACCTTGAACCACTCGCTCCTGCCGCTGCTGTTGGCCAGCTTCTCTGCCAGCGGTCTCATAATGCGGGCCCGCGGGTCTTCGACCTTGTAGATGCGATGGCCGATGCCCATGATGCGCTTGCCAGACTCGCGGGTCTCCTTGAACCACAGCGGCACATTGCCCGAGCGCGCGGCGCTGATGAACTGCTCCATTGCTCGCTGGGTCGCTCCGCCGTGGGCCGGGCCTTTCAACGTGCCGATGGCGCTGACAATGGCCGAGTAGACATCCGTGCCGGTGCTGGTTGTCACGCGAGCTGAGAACGTTGAGGCATTGAAACCGTGGTCGGCCAGCATGACGAAGTAGGAGTCGAGCGCGGCGACGGCGTCAGGGTTTGGTTCCTCGCCATCCAGCATGTACAGGAAGTTGGCGGCATGACCGAGCCCCAGGCGTGGCTGGATGGGCTCCTTACCGTTGCGCAGCCGCTCCCAGGCGGCAACGATCGTGGGCATCACAGCCGTCATATGGAGGGCTTTGGCCCGCGCCGCTTCCTCTGTGACATTGTCCGCATCGCGGTCCAGCAGGCCGAGCGCGCTTACGGCCGTGCGCAGGACGGCCATCGGGTGCGCGTCATGCGGGAAAGTGCGCATTGTCGCCAGCAGTGGCTCAGGCAGCGCGCGCTTGGATTCCAGCGCAGCCTTGAAGTGGCCCAGTTCGGCCACATTCGGCAGCACCCCGTTCCACAAGAGGTAGACCACTTCCTCGTAGGTTGCGTATACGCCCAGGTCCCGGATATCGTACCCGCGATAGATCAGCTCGCCTTTCGTGCCGTCTACAAAGCTCGACTGGGTAGCAATCGTGTCTTCCGGTCCCTTCTTGTCGTCAGCCATAATGATGTACTCCTGTTTTCGAAGATTCGACGGTCAATAGTTGACGGCCGCGGCCCGCAGCCGCTCGCCGTATTGGGCTTCGTAGTATCGGCGGAACTCGCCGCTCTTGATCTTGCGCCACCACCACTCGTTGTCACGGTACCATCGCGCGGTCATGGCGATCGCCTCTTCAGGCGTGTGGCGCGGTTCCCAGCCAAGCTCGCGGATCTTGGCGATATCGAGACTGTAGCGGCGGTCGTGGCCGGGTCGGTCCGTCACGTGCCGGATCAGGCTGCGGGGTCGGTCGAGCGCGTCCAGCAGGATTTCGACCATCCGCAGATTCTCAACCTCGACGCCGGTGCCGACGTTGTAAATCTCGCCCGGAGCGCCCTGGCGCAACACCAGGTCGATGGCCTCGCAGTGGTCCATGACATGCTGGTATTCGCGCATCTGGCGGCCGTCGCCATAGACCGGCAGCGGCTCGCCGTCGATCGCATTCGTGGCGAAGAGCGGCACGACTTTTTCAGGGTACTGGTAAGGCCCGATGTTGTTCGAGCCGCGGGTGATGGTCACCGGCAGAGCGTAGGTGACCCAGTACGCGTTGACCAGCAAGTCAGCGCTGGCCTTGCTGGCCGCGTATGGGCTGCGCGGGTCGACCTTGTCCGTCTCCAGGCTCGATCGCCCGGGGGGGATGTGGCCGTAGACTTCGTCGGTCGAAATCTGATGATAGCGCTCCAGGCCGGCGGCGCGGGCGACTTCCAGGAGGACGTAGGTGCCGTAGACGCTGGTCTGAATGAATGCGTCCGGATCCATGATCGACCGGTCAACGTGTGTCTCGGCCGCGAAGTTGACGATCGTGTCGATGTTGTGGGTGCGGACGGCGTCTTCCACTGCCTGACGGTCGCAGATGTCGGCGTGGACGAAGGCGTAGCGAGGGTCATCGGCCGCGCCGAGCAGGTTGTCGAGGTTGCCGGCATAGGTTAACTTGTCATAAACGACGACTCGGATGTCGTCGTGGTGGCGCAGCATATAGTGGACAAAATTCGATCCGATGAATCCGGCCCCGCCCGTGACGAGAATGTTCTTCAAGTCCCCTCCGTGGAGTTGCCTGTAGTCGCGACGCGGCTAAGCGTGCACTGTGTGCCAGATGGTCGCACGTCCCGGCTATCAGTTTGGGAATACGTACATTCTATCCCAAGCACGGCTATCCGTAAACATGAGGCAGGTCAATTCACACCGCAGTGCGTCATAAGCCGGCCAGCCAGTCATCGATCAGGCGCCGCGCGATGCTTGGGGGACCGGGTAGTCGGGGCAGGCTGCCGGCTGCGAACCAACGGGCGTCTGCGAGCTCGCCGGGCTCCGGCGTCGGTTCGCCGTTGAGGTAATCAGCGACAAAGCCGATCATGAGCGAATGCGGGAAGGGCCAGGGCTGGCTGCCGAAGTAGCGGATGTTGGTCACCTGGACCGCGGTCTCCTCAGCCACCTCGCGCTGGACACATTCCTCGAGGGTTTCGCCCGGTTCGACGAAACCGGCCAGGACGCTGTACATCCCGTCCGGAAAACGGTGGTTGCGCGCCAGCAGTATCTGGTGCTCGCCCGCCGGGGTGACCCGCTCGACGCGGACGATGACGGCAGGGGCCAGGCGCGGATAGTTGGTCAGGCCGCATGTCGGGCAGACCTTGGCCCGCTCGCTTGTCTGGTCTGCTGTTGGCGATCCACATCGGCCGCAGTAGCGGTGGGTGCGGTCCCAGTCGACGATCTGCACCGCTCGTCCGGCCAGGGAGAAAAGCGCGTCGTCCAGACGGCCGTAGAGCAGCCGCAGCCCCTCGAATGCGGCACCCGGTGGGGCTTCCGCCGCATCGCCGGCGTCGCCGGCCCAGCAGTCCAGCACGTCTGGCCCGCGCCGGAATTGACCCAGGTAGAGGCGACGCGAAACGGCAGGGATGGGCTCGGACGAGGCCTCAAGTAGCGGCACCGTAGCGGTCGTCTCGCCGATTTCCACCAGAAGGCTGTAACCGCTGAACACGAACCACAGCGCACGGGCAGATGGGACCTCCGGCGGGGTGACGGCAGGGGAAAAGTCGGGCTGCATGGGCTGGTTGCGGCCGGCGGCTACGGGTAGCCGCTCCGCTGCGTCGCTGTGGGTGTCGGCGTGCCGCCCGGGTAGCCGGTGCCCTGCAGCGTTGCGGTTGGCGCTCCGACGGTTGGCGTGGCGGTTCCTGGGGTGCTGCCAGGCGTCCCGCTTTCCGGCGTCAGCGTCAGGTCGGGTGTCGAGCCGGAGTCGGGCGTTGGGGTGAAGAGCGGCGTCGTCACCAGCGGTGTTGTCGGCAGCGTCGGAGTGGGCTCGATGAACTCGATCGTCGGCTCCGGTGTCACGCCGAAGTCTTCGGTCGGGCTGGGCGGTAGAGCCGGCGTTGCTTCGACGGGCAGCGTCGGCGGCAGGGTCTGTGTGGCAAAGGCATCTGGCGGGGCGACCTGTATCTCGCCTGCCTCGAAGGTCAGTGCCGGCGATGCCGTGCCCACCAGAGGGTTCGGTTCGAGGATCCTGTCAACCTGAAGGTACCAGACTGTGCCGTCTTTCGGTTCCTTGCCGCAACCGAGCGGGCCCTGGTATGCGCGCCAGGTCCCGGTGACCGTCATCGTGGTGCCTGGGGCCACGAGGCGCAGGACGTCCTCGAAGCCGACTGCGTTCAACTGGAGCTCGTCTGAGACCAGGCTCCAGGCGATAGGTGGGCCGGAGTAGGGGCGGCAGTCGGGAGGCGTCACCGGCGTGAAGTTGCCTGTGACCTGGATCCGTTGGTCGCGATAGGCGATCGGGTCTTCGGCCAGGTCGGGAAAGCTGACCTCCGAGAGGGTGGCCTCAACCGTCGCCGGGAGCCGCGTTCGCGTGGGCAGCGCCGGATACAGCGGCCGTGGGTCATCGGGCCACATGAACCACGCCAGGGTAGCCAGCGCAGCCAATAGCCCAAGGAGGAGTATCCAGCCGGCGCGACGGCCCACAACCGCCTCCGAGCCTGATTCCGGTTGCTGTTCGGTCATTGCAGCTTCACTCGGGGCCGGCCTAGGGGCGATGGATGAGACAACCACCACTCTGTCATCAGCAGCCCAAACCCTATCGCGACAAGCCACGGCCAAAGCTCGCGGCGGCTCTCGACCGCAACCGGCTCGGCGGCCGTCCCATCCTCGCTAAGGCGCGTGTCCGGTCGTGGCGCAATCCGTGATTCAGCCGGGTTAGCGAAGCTGATGGCGACGCTGCCTCCCGGCGTCTTCGTGCCGTCCGCAGACACGAGCGCGACCTGGTAGATGCCCGGCAACTCAGTCTCGCCGTACAGCAGGCTTCTCATCTCAGGTCCAACCGCCTCGCGCCAAAGCAGTCCGTCAGGTCGCGTGATCTCGACCGTGGCCGTATCGGGGCTGAGTTTCACGTTTATCGGCATTCCCGGCTCCATCCCGCTCTGCGATGCGACGGCACGACCTGGGCCAAACCAGTTGGCAATGTTAGCCGTAACGACGGGAAAAGCAATCTGCAGCGGCAGGTCGGACTCGCGCAGGTCAAACGGCAGGACGACGATGCGGTGTCCTTCAACTTCCCCGGACAGGAGCAGGGGGCCCGCATCGGTTTCGACCAGTGGTTCCAGGCCGGCGCCGCTGACTGAGCGCGCCTCCCTGACGTTTATCCCTTCCCAGTCGACGAACTGCAGGATGGGGTGCTCAAGCTGCCGAGTTATGACGGTCGGCGTGAAGACTGCGCCCACCTGAATCGGCGCGCCGGTTTCGCCCGGCTGTGGGTTGACCAGCAGTAGCGGGCCGTCGGGAAGCGTCGCGGGGACCGGCGCTCCGTCGAGGACGAACCAGTCAGCCGCTGCCTCCCCGGACAAGCCCTCGGCCGTCGTCCGCTGAAGATCGACGCCAGGCAGCAACCCCAGGGCCTGCTCCAGGAAGAGATTACCGGCCGATGCCAGCAACACCTGCTGCGAGCCCCCGGCGGCGCGCACCGCCCAGGCCCGGTTATCCGCCGGCAGGTAGTCGGCTGCTCCGTTTTCCGGGACCAGTTCAGCGGCGATTGTTGACGTCTCGGCTGGCAGGCTCCAGGTCTGATCGCTGCGACCGCCGGCCGGCAGGGTCAACCGGCGCGCATCGTAGAGCCGGCCGTCCAGGCTCACGCTGAGAACGGCGGTCTTGGCCGTCGTTCCCTCGTTGACGACCGAGGCCAGCAGTTCCGGGCCGCCCGGAGACTCGCGCGGAGCCAGCGCCGAGATGGCCAGGTTCTCTCCGCTCTGTCCTGCCGTTCTGAGCGCCACGGGGCCAGGCAACGGGGGCAGATCCTCCGGCAGGTTGCCGTCGGACAGGATGAGGAAACGCGGATCGGCCAGGCCCTGGGCAGCGCCTGCGGCAAGGGCGAACGCGGCCGGCCAATCTGCCGCCACCAGTTCGGCACTCGCCTGACCGAGCGCCTGCCGCAACAGCGAGCGATCAGCCGATGCCGCGATCAGCGCCGTCGGTTGGTCATCGACGGCGATCAGCGTCAGCCGGTCGTCCCCGCTCAGGCGGCCGATGGATCGCTCAAGCTCGTCCCGTGCGACGTCAAAACGCGTCCTGCCCTGGTCGTCCCCGTCGTTCGCCAGCATCGAGGCCGAGGCGTCAAGAAGGACGATGGTGTTGCCCCGGAGCTGGCCGGGCAAACGCACAAAGGGCCGGGCCAGGGCCAGGACGAGGGCGGCCAGCGCCGCCAGTTGAAGGAACATCAGCAGGTTCGGCCGCGGCCGCCGCCACGGCGCGTTGGCATGGCGGTCGCGGGTGAGCTCGCGCCAGACCAGGGTGCTGCTGACCACCTGCTCGCGCCGGCGCAAGCGCAGCATGTAAAGCAAGACGATCGGCAGGGCCAGGAGGCCGAAGAGCAGGGCGAGCGGGTTCAGGAAGCCCATTTAGGCCACGACGCTCCGCTCGCGCAAGGTCCGCAGGATCAGGTCATCCCACGGCGTGCTGGTGACGACCGGCACGTAGTGGATGGCCCGGGACCGGCAGAAAGTCCCCATCTCATCCCGCATGGCCTGCAGCCGTTCCAGGTATGACTCGACGGCCGCCGGATCGATGCTGACCTCGATCGTCTCGCCTGTTTCGGCATCGACCAGCTTGAGGTCGCCCGTCAGTTCCGGCTGTGCCTCATCCGGGCTGAGCAAGTGGATGAGCGCCGGTTCGTAGCCGCGACTGCTCAGGGCGTGCAACCCGGCACGGCCGCTGCCGGGTGCCAGCAAATCGGTCAGCACGAAGCTCAGACCCGGCCGGGCGGCGCGGAGGGCGTAGTCGCGCAAAGCCGGATCGAGCGCCGTGTGGCGTGGCGAACCCTTCCAGGCGGCAAGGCGGTCATACTGCGCCTCGAGGAACGCCAGCAGGCGGTAGCTGTTCTGCCCGCCGCGAAACGGCCCCCAGGAACGCGCTGAGGTAGCGTCGAAGAGCGTGACCGCCAGTTGATCGCCGGACGACAGGGCCAGGTGACCGAGACCGCCGGCCAGCCTCAAGGCATACAGCAGCTTATTGCCGCCGCGATCACCGTCCGGTTCCGGCGGCCAGTCCATGCTGCTGCTGGTGTCGACAAGCAGGTGGACGGCCAGGTCCTCTTCCTCTTCTGTCAGTTTGATCAAGGGCTGGCCGAGTCGGGCGAAGATGTTCCAGTCGAGGCGGCGCAGGTCGTCCCCCTGGCTGTAATTGCGATAGTCGGCGAATTCAATCGACGCGCCGCGCTTGCGACTGCGGCGGTTGCCCTTCATCCTGCCGACACGGACCTGGTCAGCGACGAGGGCCAACTGCTCCAGGCGGCGCAACGTGGTTTCGTCGAATAGGCGCATGGAAAGCAGGCCGGACTAGGCTCGCCCTTGCGGCACGCTCGCGAGGAGATCGGCAATCACCTCATCGGTGCTGACGCCCTCGGCCTGGCCTTCGAAATTGAGCAACAGCCGGTGGCGGAGCGCGGCCGGGGCGACCGCGACCACGTCATCGTAACTGGCGTTGAAACGGCCGTCGAACAAGGCGCGCGCCTTCGCACCGAGGAGCAATGCCTGGCCGCCGCGAGGGCTGGCGCCGTAACGGACGAACCGGCTGACAGCGCCTGATGCGCCGGTCCCAGGGTGGGTCGCTACGATCAGGCGGCTGACGTAGTCAGCGACATCGTTCGGCGCGGGCACCTGTCGCACCAGCGCCTGCAGGGCGATGATGTCCTCGCCACTGGCGATCGGCCTGACAGCGGGCGACGCTTCCCCGGTCGTCCGGTTCAGAATGGCCGACAGCTCTGACTCGCTTGGGAAAGGGACATTGATCTTGAAGAGGAAGCGGTCAAGCTGCGCTTCCGGCAGCGGGTAGGTTCCTTCCTGCTCGATCGGGTTTTGCGTTGCCAGGACGAAGAAGGGCTCAGGCAGGGGGAGCGTCTGGCCGGCGGCCGTGACGGTGTGTTCCTGCATGGCTTCCAGCAGCGCCGACTGCGTCTTCGGCGTGGCCCGATTGATCTCGTCGGCCAGGACGAGGTTGGCGAATACCGGCCCACGCTGGAAGCGAAAGGCTCGCCGGCCACCGTCCAGCTCCTCCATCACATCCGTGCCGGTGATGTCGGCCGGCATCAGGTCGGGCGTGAACTGGATGCGGCTGAAGGCGAGGCGAAGCACGCTCCCCAGCGTCCGGACGAGCATCGTCTTGCCCAGCCCTGGCACACCTTCCAGCAGGACGTGGCCGCGGCTGAGGATGCCGATCAGGACCAGGCGGACAACTTCGTCCTGGCCGACGATGGACACAGCCACTTCGCGCTGTATGGCTGCTGCCAGCTGCTGGAACTCGGCCGCATCAATCTCACTGCTTCGTGTCACCATAGTCGCTCCCGGTCAGCTATTCTGGGCCGATTATAGCCAATTCTCGCGCCGGTCCCCCTCAAGCCGGTTCCTCATCGTATCCTCGCTCCTGCAAGTAGTCGGTATACCCGCCGTCATAATTCGACAAGCCGCCATCGCGCAGCTCGACAATGCGGTCCACGACCCGGTCCAGGAAGTACCGGTCGTGGGAAATGACCAGCACCGTGCCGACGAACTCATCCAGCGCCTCTTCCAGGACTTCAATGGCCGGGATGTCGAGGTTGTTGGTTGGCTCATCGAGCAGCAGCAGATTCGGCCGCTGCAACACCAGCTTGGCAAGCTGCAGGCGGCTCTTCTCGCCGCCGCTGAGCTGGCCGACCCTTTGCTGCATCTGGTCATAGCTGAACAGAAAGCGGAGCAGGAAAGCGACGGCCGCCTCACGGCTGAGCGGGGCGGCCGCCCGGATGGTCGTGATCAGGTCAATCGTTGGGTCGAGCGTCTCCTGTTCCTGGGCATAGTAGCCGATCTGGATGCTCGGCCCGATCTTGATCTCACCGCCGCTGACCCCGTCCGGGTCAAGCAACTGCCGCAGCAGGACGGACTTGCCTGCGCCGTTCGGTCCCACCAGACCGACACGCTCGCCGTGCCAGAGGGTCTCGTTCAGCCCGGAGAAGAGGACGCGGCCGTTGGCGAAGCGCTTCTCGACCTCAACGAGCTCAACGACTTCGTTGCTGCCCCGCCAGCCGGCCAGATCGAGATTCATACGCCGTGATTCCGTCACTTTCTCGATCTTGTCCATCTTCTCGAGCATCCGCTGGCGGCTGCGTGCCTGTCGGATGTGGCGCTCGTTGACGACCATCGAAGCCCATAGTTCGAAGCGGGCGATGGCCGCTTCAATGCGGGCGATCTCCTTCTGCTGCGCGCCGTACAGCTGCTGCTGGCGCAGGCGACGGATCTCCCGCTCGCTGACGTAGGCGGTGTAGTTGCCCGGATACTGCGTCAAGCGTCCGCTCTCCAGCTCTGCGATGTGCGTGGCAACTTCGTCCAGCAGATAGCGGTCGTGGGAGATGACGACCACACAGCACTCATGGGCCTTGATCAGCGTCTCCAGGTTGCGTTTGGCGGGCAGGTCGAGATGGTTGTCCGGCTCATCCAGCAGGAGGAGTTGGGGATCCTGAACCAGCAGCTTGGCCAGCATGACCAGCTTCTTCTGCCCGCCGCTGAGATGTCCGGTCTGCGTGTCCCATTTCGCCCGGCCCAGGCCGAGGAGGGACAGCGTCTCGCGGACGCGGCTCCCGTAGCGCGGGCCGCCGAGTTGTTCGTACTGGTGCAGCAGCCGCTCCTGGGCCCGGATGGCCCGCTCCAGCGCCTCCGGGTTGTCGTAGATGTCGGGCTGGCCCATCTTGTCCGACAGGGCTTCCAGGCGGCGGTCGACCTCTGCCAGCTCCGGCAGCGCGGTGAGTGCCTCCTCAAGCACGGTGCGGCCGGGGGGCAGTTGGGGTTCCTGCTCCAGGCGGCCGATGGTGAGCCCGGCAAGACGGAAGATGTTCCCGCTGTCGGCCGTCAATTCCTGGCTTATCAGCCGCAGCAGCGTCGATTTTCCCACGCCATTCGGTCCCACCAGCCCGATGCGCTGGCCGCGCTGGATCTCCCAGCTCAGGTCGGTGAAAATGGGCCGCGCGGCATGACTGACGCTGACCTTATCGAGCTTAACCAGTATTTCGCCCATGGTGTCCTCACAAGACAACAAAAAAGGCCGGGGTTTGCGCCCCGGCCTTCAGAATCCACAACAAGCAACTTTACATAAAAATCATAGGGTAGGCGCACGTCGAGACACGCGCGCGAAGAAAGAACCAAGCGCGTGGTTCCTCAACAGCCGTCCGGTGAACCCAAACTCAAACAGCATGACGGAAGCATAGCGCAGGGCGGGCCGCAAGGCAAGGGGCAAACGGGGTGCTATACTGGTTGCCATGCACCACCGCCACCGCATCTGGGTCCTCCTCGTCATAACGGCCGTCGGGCTCCTCGCAGCGTGCGATGCCCTGAGCCAGACCGGGTTGGTGAATGAGCCAGTCGCTGCGCCGTCGCCCGAAGGTATGGTGCCGGAGGCCACGGCCACCGCTGCCGTTCCGGCGACACAAGCGCCTCTGCCCGCATCCGTGCCCGAGCAGTTGCGCATCTGGCTGCCGGCCGAGATCGGGGCGCGAACGCCAGGCGCGGCCGAAACCCTGACCATGCAGCTGCGCGAATTCAACGCGCGCCATCCTGAACTTGAGCTCGTCGTCGAGCAGAAGCCGTTCGACGGTCCGGGAGGCATCCTGGCCTACCTGCGCGCCGGGCGCGAGGTTGCGCCGGGTATCTTGCCCGACGTCGTCGCCGTTCCGGGACAGATGATCGAGGACCCGTCGGTTCGCGAACTGCTGACGCCCTTGGAGGAACTGGTCGCCCCGGCCGCCTTTGCCGACCTGTACCCGGCGGCCGAAGACCAGGCGGGCCATGATAGCCAGTTGTATGGCGTTCCGTTTGCCCTCACCGGCCTTGCTCATCTGGCCTCTGCGCCTTCTGAGACGGCGGCGTTGACGGACCTGGACTGGACCCGTTTCATCAGCCTGACGACCAACACGCTCACCCTGCCGGCCGACAGCCGGGACGGGGCGCTCTTCGGATTGGAGTTCTATCTCGATTCCGGCGGCCGCATCTCGAACGACGCCGGGCAGGTGGTTCTGGACGTGGAGCCGCTGGCGCAGGCGCTCGAGCAGATCCGGCTCGGCCGCCCCAACCTGGGCCAGAGTTACCAGCTGAAGTCGCTTGACGAGGCGTGGCAGTCTTACCAGGCGGGGCTCAGCACCCATGTCTGGACCCGCTCCGACTTTCAACAGGCGCTTCTTGCGGGCGGGGCGCTACCGGAGACGCAGGTGAACGCCCCCGTACCGGGGCCGGGCGGGCCGCTGACGCCCCTGGTCTCCGGCTGGGCCTGGTCGATCAGCGTCGATGACCCTGCCCGGCAGGCGCTCGCCGCCGAACTGATCGACTTTCTGACTGAGCCGGACAACCTGACGCGCTGGTCAGCCGAAAGCCAGACCCTGCCGCCCCGGCGAGAGGTGTTGAATCGTCTGGCGCAGTCGCAGCCATATTACGCGTTCGCGGGTCGGGAGCTGGAGCGCGCCAGGGCTTTCCCGGCCGCGGCAACCGGCCGGCTGCTCGATGTGCTGGGCAGCGCGGTCTATGAGACCCTGACATCAGACAAGCCGGCGCGTCAAATCGCGGAGGAAGCCGTCCTGTCGCTGCAGGAGTCGTAGCGGGCTAGACCTGCATCAACGCTTCGACGATCGTCTCCACCGCCGCTTCTCCGGCGCTGGAAAGGGCGGCATCGAACGACGTATCGGCCGGCGACACGGCCAACAGGTAGACCGAACAGCCGGTCTCGGCCGCCAGGTAGCGGGCGGCGACGCCGAGCGAAGGGGTGTGGGTCCCGGGCATCTCGGCCGCGTCGGCAGCTTCGAGCAGGCGGATCGTGCCCGCCGGCCCGTCCAGCGCGGCTGCGTCCACGAACAGGACCACGGCCGGGTTGAAGCGGGCGATCGGGCCGAGGCAGTTCTCAGGCGCGTGACCGGCAACGACGACCCGCGTGGAGGCGTCGTCTCGCCCCGCCGCAACGAGGCGTTCCGCGACGGCCACGCCGATGCCGTCATCACCGCGCAGGACCTGCCCGACGCCGGCAATGACCAGCCGCGACCTCGCCTCAGCCGGCGGGCTCCGCTTCGGTCGCAGGGTCGGGTTCAGGCGTTGCTTCCAGTCGCCGGATATCATCGGGGCGGCCGTAGGTGATGGTGAAGGCATCGGGCCGGGTGCGGGCCAGTTCCCACTCGTCATTTGACAGATTGATGCAGTCAAACCGGCAGCTATAGGCGCACTGACCGCAGAACGTGCAGCGGTCGACGTGATAGCGCATGACGAAGCGCTTGCCGGCCTTGTCGATAGTGATGAGCTCGATCGCGTTGGCCGGACAGTCCTTGGCACACAGCCCGCAGCCGGTGCACGCCTCCGGATCATAGTGCACCAGCCCGCGAAACGCGGCGACGGGTGGGCGCTTCTCCAGCGGGTACAATTCGGTCACGGGCCGCCTGGCCGAAGACCGCAGGACGTCGCGGAGCATCGTTCCCGGTTTCATGACACCCCCTTCAGGACGAGCAGGATCAGCCACTGCAACAGGATGAGCAGGACGCCGGCGCGCCACCACAGGCTGACGGTTTGGTCGATACGAAGCCGGGCCATGAGCGATTGCAGCACCACAACGCCGACCAGGAGCGCGATCACCTTGCCGGTGAAGATCGCTGCGCCCCACAGGCCTGAAGTCGTCCCACCCAGGTAGAACGCAGTCACCAATGTCAGACCGACGACCAGTTCAACGGCCCGGGCGAGACTGAAGAGGGCAAGGCCGCGCCCGCTGTATTCTGTCAGCGCGCCGGCGACGATCTCCGTCTCGGCCTCGGGCGCGTCAAACGGCGGCATCTCGAGCTTGCCCATCAGCCCGACCAGGGCGACCACAAAGCCGAGGGGGGCGAGGATGATGAACCAGGTGCGCTCGGACGCCGCGGCCGCCACGCTGCTGATCTGCCAGCTGCCGCCTTCGCCCAGCAGCGCCAGGGCCAGCGCCGGCGTCAGCAGCGCCAGGATGAAGGGCGCTTCATAGGCGAAGAGCTGGGTGAAGACGCGCAGCGTGCCGGTCAGCGAAAAGCGATCCTGGGTGAGCGAGCCCGCCAGGCCCAGGCAGATCGTCAGCAGGCTGAGCAGATAGATGGTGACGATGAGGTCGCCGGGAAAGCTGAAGATCGGCGGCAGACCGAAGAGCGGCACGTAGAGCGCGGCCGTCAGCGCCCCGGCCAGGGCCAGCACCGGCAGCGCCATGAAGAGCATCGGATTGGCCCCCTGCGGAACGATCTCCTCCTTCGCCAGTAGCTTGGTCGTATCGGCGAAGGGCTGGAACCAGCGCGGACCCAGCCGGTTCTGGAAGCGGGCCAGCAACTTGCGGTCTACCCACTGGAAGATCAGGCCGGTTCCGATGAGAAAGAGGCCCGACGGAAAGAAGAGCAGACCGATCAGATCGGTCACGGTGGCCATGGTCACTCCTTCGTCAGATTCGCAGCATCGTCAGGACGCCGTGCTGCATAGTACGCATTCGCATAGCGGCGCAAGTCGGCCCAGCTCCATTCCTGTTCCCTGCGGCCGTCGCGGACCGCGATCGCCCGGTCGTTGCAGGAAAAGCACGGGTCGATACCGACAAGGATCATCGGCACATCGGCAAGCGGGCGGCCGACCGTCAGCGCCAGGACTGAACTCATGTTGCAGATGGTGGGCGTGCGGACTTTGACCCGGTCGGGCGTCTCGCCGCCGGCGCTGCGCAGGAAGTAGAACAACTCGCCGCGCGGCGCTTCAACGCGACTGATGGCTTCGGCGGCCTTGAGCCGGCGCGGGAAGCGCTTGGCGACGATTTCACCCTCCGGCAGATTGCTTGCGACCTGTCGGATGAGCCGGTAGCACTCAAAGAGCTCGTCTAGCCGGACGATGAAGCGAGCTTCCAGGTCACAGCCGTCGGAAACGCACAGGCGGGCCGGAAAGTCGGTGTAACCGCTGTAGGGGGCGTCGATGCGCACGTCGCGAGCGACCCCGGAGGCGCGCGCGGTTGGACCCACGACGCCGAGGCGCAACGCGTCCTCACGCGACAGGTTGCCGACGCCCCGCGTCCGTTGCAGGAAGAGGGCGTCCGTGGTGATAACGGTCTCGTAGTGGGCCGTTCGCTCTTCCAGGAAGTCGACGCCCTTCAGCACCTGAGCGATCACTTCATCGGTCAAGTCGACCTTCACCCCGCCCAGCGTATTGGCGGAGTAGTGGACCCGGTTGCCGCTGATCGCTTCGAGGATGTCCATGACGGTCTCGCGGTCGCGCCAGCTGTACATGAACAGCGTGTCGAAGCCGGCTTCGTGGGCTGCAACGCCGAGCCAGAGCAGGTGGCTGTGGATGCGCTCGAGTTCGGCCACCAGGATGCGAATGGCCTGGGCCCGCGGCGGGACCTCCACTTCGGCCAGTTGTTCGACGCCGAGGGCGTAGGCCATGGCATGGATGTGGGAACAGATGCCGCAGATGCGCTCCAGCAGGTACAGGTTCTGCGTCCAGCTACGACTCTCGGTCCCCTTTTCGACGCCGCGATGGGCATAACCGAGGCGGACGGTCGCCGCCGTCACGGTCTCGCCGTCGACGGTGAACTCGAAGTGGCCGGGCTCCTTAAGCGCCGGGTGTTGCGGCCCAATCGGGATGATGAAGCGATCAGCAGGTGGGACTGAGGTAGTCATAGTCCATCGTCCTATTTCAGGCGGCTTCTGGTGCCGCGTTGAGACCGTGAAACGACTTTCGCAAGGGATAGACGCCGGCCGGCCACTCCTCCGGCAGGAAGAGGTATCCGGTGAAGGGCGCGTCGCTGACCGTCACGCCCAGCATCTCGCTCAGCTCCTGCTCGAACAGCACGGCCGACGGGATGAGGCCGGTGACGGTCGGCACGACAGCCCGATCTTCCGGCAGCGACACGCGGAGGGTGACGACGGCAGGGCCTTCGCAGAAGTGATACAGCACTTCCAACCGTCCTGGCTCGCCCTCGGCCGCTGGCCCCAGGTCTATGCCGCTGACTGCTGACAGGTAACCCCAACGGCCGCGGACGAGTGCTTCCACCGCCGGCAGCAACTGGTCGGGAGGCAACGCGATGTCGATCCGTTGGGGATGGGGTCGGCCGCAGGACTCCATCCAGGGAGCCAGGAGCGATTCGGCCGATTGGAGCGCGGTTTCGAGTGTCATCGTGTCATTCCTCGGGGCTAGGCCGCCAACGCGGCTTCAGCCTCCTCCTCAACGACCGGTTCCTCAGGTGGGGTCTCGAGGCCGTCCTGGAAGACGACGACGTTCGCCGTCTCCAGCCCTCGCAGCCGGTTCAACAGCAGCACGACACCGTGAATGATCGCCTCGGGCCGGGGAGGGCAGCCGGGGACGTAGACATCGACCGGCACGACCTCGTCGACGCGGCCGACGACGTTATAGCAGCCCTGGAACGCCCCGCCGGATATAGCGCAGGCCCCAATCGCCACAACGAACTTCGGCTCCGGCATTTGCTGGTAGATGCGTCGCAGCCGGTCGCGCGACTGGAGCGTTACCGGGCCAGTGCAGACAAGGACATCGGCATGGCGCGGGCTGCCCTGCAGTTTGACGCCGACCCGTTCCAGGTCATAGCGCGGCGTCAACGTCGCCAGCAGCTCAATATCGCAGCCGTTGCACGAGCCCGTGTTGTAGTGGATCAGCCAGGGCGAGTTGACGCGCGCCCACGAGCGGACCCTGTCCAGAAGCCCCGGCCGGTTACGTGTCTCTTGATTCGTCATGTCAATCTCTCCCCTGCTATCCCAGGATGAGCACGAGCAACGTCAGGGCCAGACCGACGAGGTAGACGATGATGCCCGTGATCAGCCCCGGCGAAGCCTGAGCGCCCGACACAGTCAGGGCGACGGTCCCCAGGACGAGCGCGCCGAGGTGCAGCACGGCAAAGAACAGGGCCACCACGAAGAAGCGACGGTAGCCGGGCGCTGCCTTGCTGAGGGCAGCGGTCTCGCCGCTGCCATAGAGCGAATGGTTGTCATCCTTCTCGCGGTTCGGCGGCGCAAGGACCCGGCCGAAGCCGCATAACAGACCAACCAGA
Source organism: uncultured Ardenticatenaceae bacterium (assembly GCA_964422535.1). Lineage (GTDB taxonomy): Bacteria > Chloroflexota > Anaerolineae > Promineifilales > Promineifilaceae > Promineifilum. Next base: position 108,572 of record CAYRBP010000002.1, read on the forward strand.
AAGAGATAGAGGACCAATGCGACGGGCGGGGAAACGACCCAGTTGCTCATCAAATCACTCCGTTTCAGCGGCCGAATGCCGACATCAGGTCTGCCGCGGCGGACGACGTCAGCCCGCTGACCAGATCGGGATAGAGACCCAGAACGACGACAGCCAGCGCCAGCAGGACGAGGGGCGCCGCCATAGTGAGTGAGACGCTGCGGCCGGCGACCACCGCTTTCGACGGCTCATTGCGGTACAGCCGGTTCAACAGCGGCGCATAGTAGCCGAGGGACAGGACGCTGTTGAGCGCCAGGAAGGCCATCACCAGCAGCACAAGCAGGTTCTGCGTCTGCGCGCCCGAAATCAGGATCTGCCACTTGGACATGAAGCCGACCAGGGGCGGCAACCCGGCCAGCCCAAGCACGGCCAGACTGAAGGCCAATGCCAGGACCGGGTATCGCCGGGCAGCGCCGTTCAGGTCTTCAACGGCCAGCGAGTGGTGGGCCTGTTGCGTGTGGCCGACGGCCTGCTGCTGGAATACGAACAGGAAGACCCCGGCCGCGAGGAATGCCAGCCCCTTCATTAGGCCGTGGCTCAGCAGGTGGAAGAAACCGGCCTGCGCGCTTGCCGTCGTCCCCAGGGCCAGGGCCAGACCCAGACCGGTGACCATGTAGCCGACGTGGCTGACGCTGGAGAAGGCGAACAGGCGCTTGACCTGCTTCTGGCGCAGGGCCATCAGATTGCCGATCAGCATATTGGCGGCGCCAAAGATGATCAGGGCAGTACCCCAGGTCGACGTCGCGCCGGACAGCGCGGACAGGGCGCGGAGCATGGCGATCAGCCCCGCCTCGATCACAACGGCCGACAGCATGGCGCTGATGCCGCTTGGCGCCTGGGCGTGGGCATCCGGTAGCCAGGTGTGGAGGGGGACGAGCGCGACCTTGATGCCGAAGCCGATGACGAAGAGGATACCGGCAGCCATCCACAGCGTCGAAAGGGGGCCGGTCGAAAGGGCGGCCGAGATCTCAGCGATATCGAGCGTGCCGGCCGAGAGCAGGACGAGGGCGATGCCGATCAGGATCAGCGCAGAGCCGGTTGCGCTCTGCACCAGGTACTTGACGCCCGCTTCCAGCGAAAGACGGTCGCGGCCGTCAAAGGCGACAAGGGGATAGGAGGCGATCGCCATCGCCTCGAACCATAGCCACAGGTTGAACAGGTCGGCGGCGCAGCCCAGGCCGATGATGACCCCACACAGGATGAGCAGCAGGACGTAGTACTTCTCAACGCTCAACGCGCCGGCCATGATCTGATCCGAGTAGAAGACCACCAGGGTGGTCAGGGTCAGCACGACAGCGGCCAGCAGAAGGCTGAGCCCGTCGAACTGGAGCGAAATGGCCCCAAGCGACCACGTGGCCGGCGTTCCGGCGGCGACGACGCGGCTGAAGCCGAACCAGGCGGCAACCAGACAGGCCAGCGCCATCCAGCGGGCGAGGCCATGGCGCCGGCGAGCAGCGGCGTCCGCCCGGCCGGCCAGATAGACGACCGGGGCTGAGGCGATGAGCCAGACGATGAGCCAGACGAAGGGTGGGAGGTTCATGCTACATTCTCCCGATGAGGGCGATCAGTAACAGGGCCAGGGCAGCGATGATGGCGGCCACGTTCCAGGCCAGCTGACCGGTCTGGCCGCGCTGGACGACCGCAGCGGCCCGGACCGTGACTTCGCCCGTCCCCGCAACGACCCGGTTGAACCAGGCATCGAGCCGTTCGATAGCCGATCCGAGCCGGTTGCCCGTTCCCGGATGGCGGACGCGCCAGACCCAGAGGCCAATTCCCGCGGCGACAGCGGCAAGGGCCGCCAGCGTAGCCGGCGCCAAGACAAGCGCCCACGAAATGAGCCCGGCCGCGTGTTCGCCGTGGGGCAGATAGAGCGTGTGATAGGGCAGCGTGGCGGTGAACCAGCCGGCGAGCCGCGGCGCGGCGATCCATGACAGGAGCGTGCCGGCGACCAGCGGGATCAGCGCCGCCGCCATGAACGGCTGGGGACCGTGGGTTCCGCTGGTTGCCGGTTCGGCCGCCGGCGTGCCCTGCCGGGCCGGGGCAAAGAAGACCAGCCAGCACATGCGCGCCGAGTAGAAGGCGGTTACGCCGGCGCCGAACACCAGCGCGACATAGACCCACAGGTAGTCTCGGGTCACGGCCGCTTCCAGGAGCAGCTCCTTGCTCCAGAAACCGTTCAGGAAGGGGATGCCGACCAGCGCCGCCGCGCCAACCAGGAAGGCGGCCGACGTCCACGGCATCTGCTTCCACACGCCGCCCATAAGGCGCATGTCGCGCGTGCCGACTGCGTGGATGATTGCGCCCGCCCCGAGGAACAGCAGGGCCTTGAATAGTGCGTGGTTGAATAGGTGGAACTGGCTTTCCAGCAGAGCGCCCATACCGACGGCCGCGACCATGTAGCCAAGCTGGCTAACGGTCGAGTAGGCCAGGGTCCGCTTCAGGTCGTTGGTGACGGTGGCTCGCAGCGCGCCGAAGAGCGCCGTGACCACACCGATCAGGATCACTGTGAGTGCCCACCCGCCAACGTCTGCAAGCGACGGGTAGAAGCGGGCCAGCAGGTAGACGCCGGCATTGACCATCGTTGCAGCGTGGATGAGGGCGCTGACCGGGGTGGGCGCTTCCATCGCATCCGGTAGCCACATGTAGAGCGGCACCTGTGCCGACTTGGCGACGGCCGCGAGCAGGAAACCGTAGGCCAGCACCGAGAGAGCGGCCGACGGGATTTCGCCTGCGCTGCTGAGCAGGGTGCTGATCTGCAGGTCGGGCAGGTACGCGCCGGCCACCAGCACGCCGACGAGCAGTCCGACGCCGCCGATCTGGGTGATGACCAGGGCCTTGAGACCGGCCGCCACCGCCTTCGGATCATCGTTGTAGAACGAGATGAGCGCGTAGGAACAGAAGGCGGTCATTTCCCAGAATAGGAAGAGGAAGAACAGGTTGCCGCTGAGGACCAGGCCGCACATCGCCCCGATGAAGAGCAGGACCAGGGCGTAATAGCGGCCGAGCTGCTTCTCTCCGCGCATGTAGTCGACGGAAAAGATGACCGTCAGGCTGCCGATGCCCGCGGCGATGACGGCGAGCAGGACGCTCAGGCCATCTGCCAGCAACGTCAGGTCGCCGGCGAAGCCGCCGAATCGGATCATGAACACCGGTTCGTCGGTTGAATAGTGGGCGATGGGCAGCATCAGCAGTGCGGCGGCGGCCGCTAGCAGAGCGCCGGTGACGGCAATGGTGTGCTGGAGTCGCGGCCGCCCATTCCCGGCCAGCCAGACCAGCAGCGCCCCCAACCAGGGTAGGGCGATGGTAAGCGGAGCAAGCGTGGAAATCATGGCGATTCTCTTCCACTCTTCGAGGCCGTGGTACCATGAGGTGGCACCATCCCGGGGCGCCACGGCCTGTCAGTGATAATTCGCTCTCGGCCCTGAGGCGCGGGTCCGAGGCGAAGCGCAACTCAGCCTTTCAGCCGCGACAGGCCGGCGCCGTCGAGAGTCCCTGTCTGGCGCTTGACCTGGACGGCCAGTGCCAGGGCGATGACGGCGGCGATGGTGTCAACGACGATGACCGTCAGGCCCAGGCTCTGTGCCAGGTTGGGTTGTCCGACTGCGACGCCGGCCGCAGTAATCGCCAGGATGGCTGCCTTGACCAGCACCTGCATGCAGACGACCAGCTTGATCAGGTGGCGGCTGATCAGCAACCCATAGATACCGACGCCCAGGATCAGCAGGACGCCGGCGAAAAGGACCTGGGTCTGGTTCATCGCGCCACCTCCTGGATCGGTTCGGCCTCCGGCATGCTGCGAGTCTGGATGTCCGCCAGGAGGTTCAGAACCCCAACAACGCCGGTGAAGACGACGACGATCTGGAGCAGAACATCAGCCTGGCGCAGGTACCAGACCTGTTCGAAGAAGCTGCCATCGGTGTTTGTTCCGGCGACGGCGGCCGCCAGGCCCGGCCAGATGGACCAGAGCAGCAGGCCGGTTGAGACAAGCGTCAGGACGAGCGCCAGCCAGCGAGGCAAAACCGGACGATAAAGGGTTTCATCTTCCGCCATGCTGATGGCAAAAGCCAGGAGGACGGTGATCAAGCCCGCGCCGACGCTGAGCTCGATGACAGCGAGATAGGGCAGCCCGATCAGGTAGAGGACGACCGACAGCAGGGCGCTGGACGCGGCCAGCCAGAGCGAGGCGACCAGCGGCCGAGCGTGTACGGCTAGCAAGGCGGCAAGTGCGGCTCCCAGGAGCACCGGCAACAGCCAAGACATAGGCTCACCTCCTACGATAATACAATAATCACCACCGCGCACGGCGGCTAGTGATACATGTCATATGGAAGAGGTGACATTGATCCTGATTTGTGATGATTTTCACAATCAGGACACAAACGTATCAGGGGATTGTTCAGCGGTTTTGCGCGGCGAGGAGGGGGACGGTGACGAGTTCGCTGTAGACATTGAACATGCGGCCGACGATTCGCGCCCAGTCAAAGCGCTCGGCATAGCGCCGGGCTTCCTGGCCCATCGCTTCACGACAATCGTCGTCCGTCAGGAGGGCAAAGATGCGGTCGGCCAGCGCCTCGGGATCGCGTGACGGCACATGGAAGCCGTTGAGCCCGTCCTGCACCAGATAGGCCAGCCCACCGACCTCCGAAGCGATCACCGGCCGGCCCATCGCCATCGCTTCCAGGGCGACCATGCCGAAGCTCTCATAGTGCGAGGGCATGACGACCATTTCGGCCGCCGCATAATAATACGGCAGTAGTTCCTGGTCTTTGGCTCCAAGAAAGAAGATGATGTCGTGGATGTTCAGCTCGTGCCGGAGCGACTGCAGCCGCGCCATCTCAGCGTCCGGGTTTTCGGCCCAGGGATCGCCCCCGATGATGGCGACACAGGTGTTTTCGATGACTTCCGGGAAACGCTCCTGGATGAGGGCCATGGCCCGGAGGAGCGTATCGACGCCCTTCAGCGGCTCGATCCGCCCGGCGAACATGATGTTACGGTCGGCGCAGGGGATACCTACCTGGCGCTTGGCCTCATCCGAGGGCATTGGGGTGAAGCGCTCCAGGTCGACACCGGGTGGGACGATGACGACCTTCGACATGTCGGCCCCATACAGCCAATGTAGCTGGGCTTGTTCAGCCGGCGTTGCCGCGATGATACGGTCGGCCACGCTGAGGACGTGGGCTTCGCCGTCGATCCGGCTCTGAGGCGCGCGCTCGGCGTCCTCGGTGGCGACCCGATTCTTCATGTGGCCCAGCGTATGAAACATCTGCACGATGGGCGTGCCGCCCCAGGCCGCCCGCAGCTTTTCGGCGACCATGCCCGAAAGCCAGTAGTGGCTGTGGATCAGGTCGTAGTGCAGGCCCTCGGCTTCAGCAAAGAGCAGGACACCCTCCGTGAATTCATCGATGTAGTTCCCGACCTCGGCGACCGGGATGGGCGCTTCCGGGCCGGCCGGAATGTGGATGACGCGGGCCCCGTAGCCGAGGTCGTGAACGACCATTGGGACACAGTCGTCCTGCGAGCGGGTGAAGACGTCAACCTGGACGCCCTGACGGCCGAGCTCGCGGCTGAAGTCGCGGACGTAGACGTTCATGCCGCCGGTCTTTTTGCCACCCAGCATGGCCAGCGGGCAGGTGTGGACACTCAGCATGGCGACGCGCCGAACCGGAGGCGCAGCCAGATCGGGTCGAGGGGGTGTAAACAGCGGTGAACTCATAGTGTTCCTGCGATCCGGGGCCGGGCCAGGTGCAGCCGGTAGACCTCGGTGTCCACGGCGCCAAAGCGGTACTTGTATTCTTCACGGCCGCGAAGGAAGTCAAACTCACGACGGCCGGCGGCGATGGCCCGTTCTATCGCTGCGGCGGTCAGGACGACACCCAGGCTGAGGCCTGAGAATGACTCGGGGTCCAGGCCGGAGTTGTAGACCCAGATGCGGTCGCCGTGGTCGAAATTGAACAGACCCGCTGCGGGCCGGCCGTCAACCTGGGCAAAGAGCAGCTGTAACGTCCTTGCTGACATTGCGGCGCGCGCTGTCTCGTGAAAATGGGCTCGTCGTCCTTCGTTCAACCAGTCACGCTTCTCAAATGTGCTCTTCTGTAGCAGCGTCAGGAAGCGGTCAACGGCCGCATCAATGTCTTCGTCGGGCCCGACCTGGTGGATGACGACATCGGCCGCTTCGGCGCGGCGCAGTTTGCGGGTCGTCTCGCGGCGTTCCTTGCTATCGAGGCTCGCCAGGTAGGCATCGAAGGTGTCGGGTAAGGTGATGATCGGACAGGCCTCAATGACGCTTTCATCGATCGCAAACCCGCGCGCCAGGGCCTGCTCGCGCAGCGCCGTGCGTGATACCGAAGCCGCGGGAATATTGCAGAGGTCCAGAGCAGTCCAGACCGGTTCCGGCGCGGCCGCCAGGCAGTCCAGCACCTGGCCCCATACGGCCGCCGCGTGGCCGGCCGGAGCGATCAGGTCGAGATAGTCGGTCTCTTCGATGCAGCCGTTGAAGTGGAGCGTGCCGTCCAGCGCGAACAGGCAGGCGATGCCGAGCAGGTCGCCGCCGTCCCCGCGCACAGCCACCGTATGAAGGGTCGCGCCTTGCGGCGCAAGGTGTCGCCACCAGGAGCGCTGGTAGGCCAATGACTGGAACGGCGTGTCGGTCATCGACTGGCCTGCCAGTGTGTCCCACTCGGCCGCCAGGGATTCAAACGCCTTTGTTCCGTGAATCAGTTCCGCTGTCATCGCGCCTCCCAAACACCATCAGCGATTATAGCCAGCGGCCCACCCGAAATGTATAGGAAAACCATCAGAGTCGTCCGGATGTCTGGAGCCTGGTTGACCAAACTCTCCCGCTCTGCGGCGGAAGCACCGTCGGCCGCCCGGCGAGCAGTGGACTGCCTTCGCGCGGGCTGACCAGCTCTTCCCGGAAGGCATTCTGGGCGCCGCCGTGATAGGTGAACGACGCCGGCGCCTTTGTCCCGTTCAGCGCGACAACGACGAGTTCATCGTTCGTCCGGCGTTCGTACACGACCGCGGCCTCGTCGGCATGGACGATCGTCAGACTGCCCCGGCGGAGCGCGGCCAGCCCATGCCGCAGGTCGATATAGCGGCGGACGTCGGCCAGGAGCGCCGTGTTCCAGCTTGACGGGGCGTGCCAGGGGAACGCGCGACGGCAGTCGGGATCGCCGCCTCCGGTCATGCCGATCTCGTCCCCATAGTAGATGTTCGGCGCGCCAGGGACGGTCATCTGGGTCAAGAACGCCAGCCGCGCCGCGGCCGTGTCTTCGTTGACCAGCGTCATCAAGCGGGGCGTGTCATGGCTGCCCAGCATGTTCAGCTGGGCCAGGGCGATCTCCGGGTGGTAGAGGCGATTGGTGATGCGGTCGAGCTCGGCCGCAAAGCCCTTGCCATCCAGCGGCTGGATGTGTTTGTAGCCCATGTCGATCGTTCGCGACTGGTCGTAGTCCTCGCCGACGAAGTAGCCGAATACGGCGCGGGTGAAGAGGTAGTTCATCTGGGCGTCGAACTTGTCACCCTTCAGCCAGCGTGGAGCCGCCTCCCATAACTCGCCGACGAGGTAAGCGTCGGGGTTGATTGTCCGGCAGCGGCGGCGAAACTCCTCCCAGAAGGCGTCATCGTCTATTTCATCAGGAACGTCCAGCCGCCAGCCGTCGATGCCCTGTTCCAGCCAGTACTCGCCGACACGCCAGAGAAACTCGCGCACGGCCGTCGTGTCCGTGTTGAACTTCGGCAGCGAGGCAACGTTCGCCCAGCAGGCGTAATTGACCGGTCCGTCGCCCGGATAGGCGTTGACCGGCCAGGCGCTGACCTTGAACCAGTCTACGAAGGGTGAAGCCGGGCCGTTCTCCAGCAGGTGATGGAACTGGAACAACCCGCGGCCGGCGTGGTTGAAGACGCCGTCGAGCACGATGCGAATGCCATTGGCGTGACAGGCGCTGAGCAAGCGACGGAAGGCAGCGTCCCCGCCGAGGATGGGGTCGGCGCGGAAGTAATCGTAGGTCGCGTAGCGGTGGTTGGCGGCCGAAGCGAAGATGGGGTTCAGGTACAGGGCGTTCACGCCCAGCTCGAGCAGATAGTCGAGGTGGTCGATGATCCCATCGAGGTTGCCACCCTGAAACTCGCTCCGGTTCGGCTCCGCGCCCCACGGTTGCAGCCGCAGGCCCGCAGCTGCGATGGGCAAGGGGCCTTCGTGCCGGGCAAACCGGTCGGGGAAAATCTGATAGAATACGGCATCCTTCACCCAGTCGGGTGTCGAAACGTTCATTGTCACTCCTGTCGTCTCTGGCGCTCAAGCCCTCGCGCCCGTTGGGAAGATTCTAGGCGAGTCGCGGCGCAACACAAAGGGCAGCCGCGCCCGGCGGCGGTCTGGAGATTGGATGTATAAGAAACCAAGCATTCTCAAGCCCCTGATCATCCTGGTGTTGACCATCGGCGCCATCTTCTACCTCGTTGGCCTGCTGAATACGGGCAACCCGATGTGGCTGCTGCGGTCGCAGCCCACCTTCACGCCCTCCCGGGTGGTCATCCGCGATTCGGGGACGGTCACTACCTACGAGCCGGGTGACATCACCTTTGATGCGCTGTCGGCCGCGCTTGATTCGTCATTCTCAGCATTCACCAACGCCAACCTGGTTCCAGTCGGCCTGTCGGACGCGACGCTGCGCTCCTATGACGACGGCGGCCTGGTGGTGGAGGTGTACTATCCGGCGCCGATCCAGTTCAACACGCCGGCAAGGATGGACAACATCAACCAACTGCTGATCCCGATGCGCGGCCGCCACGCGGGGAATGGCTACGCCTTCGTTGGCTCTGATGGCTTGTGGCTGGCGGGCGCGCTGGTCATGCGGTCCGACGAAGCCCTGCGTACCGTCCTGCGGCAGCTGGGATATCTGGGACCGGAGGAGTGATGAGCCTGGAGAAGTCGCTGTCGATGAAAGTGCTTGAGGGGCGGAAGGTTCCTTACGAAGCGGTCACCTTCCCCGATGACATGCGGGACGCGGAGGAGATCGCCGCGCTGCTGGGCGTTCCGGCGCGTGCGGTCGTCAAGACGCTGGTCGTCATGCCGCCCGCGGCCAACCTGAAGCCGATGCTGGTGTTGGTGCCGGCCGACCGGCGACTGGACCTGAAGAAGCTGGCATCAGCGGTAGGGGCGAAGAAGCTCAAGATGGCGACTCACCGCGAAGCCGAGGAACTGACCGGGCTACAGGTTGGCGGCATCTCTGCGCTGGCGCTGTTGAACAGGGGTTTCGCCGTCTATATCGACCAGACCGCCAAGGCACAGGACGCCATTTACGTGAGCGGCGGCCGCCGGGGTCTCAACCTGAAGGTCAAGACGGCCGACCTGATCAAGATCATCAACGCCCGGCCGGTCGACGCGAGTACTGAGGAGGGAGGAGATGAGGCCCAGGACGGTTAGCGCGCCGGGAAACAAAACGACCCTCAGTGATGAGGGTCGCTGCATAACCTCTTAAGTAACCCGGCCTAAAACAGGCCCCAGTCTCCGCCGGCCCCTTCTTCCATCATCGACGGATCCCATAGCTCAGTGCCGATCTCGACTGAGACGCCGCCAGGCATGACCTGGTTGCCGGTCAGCCGGACTTGCTCGATCAGCTGCGGGCCGTAGGGGCAGAAGGGCGTGGTCAGGATCATCGTGATCTTGGCCTTGTCCGCCGCCTCATCGATTTCCAGGTTGCGCACCAGGCCCAGCTCGACGATGTTCATCCCAATCTCAGGGTCATAGACGGCCCGGAGCGCCTCGACCAACTGCTCTTCCTTCGTCGCAATCATGATACGTTCTCCAAATAGGCGGCCGGCGACTCATAAGTCACGGCCTCAGTGTTGATGCTGAACTGGCAACAGGATGCGCCTTCTAACATGCAACTGTGCTGTTGCATCGGGACTTGCAGCACGCCAATCATCAGCTGCTTGTCGAAGCCACACACTTCGCTGTGGCGCGCCCCGACCGATAGGTACGGACAGCTATACTCGATCAGCCGATAGCCGCCGTTCGCATCGTGCTCCCAGGTAGACAGAAAACCCTCTTCTGCCAGCAAGTCGACCAGGTAATCGAGGCGATCTTCCAGCGGCAGGTGTTCGAACTCGTTGCGGTGTTCCTCAAGAACACCCTCAACCACGCCCCGGAAGATTTCGTCGACCACGTCTTCCGGCAGCCGGTGCTTCATCTCGTCCAGCAGGCGGCTCGTGAGGCGGAGATAGCGGGTCGGGAAAAGCTCCTGGCCACGTTCGCTGATCGAGTATACGTAATAAGGACGCCCCACCTTGCGGCGGACACTGGTAGCCTCGATAAGCCCCTGAGCCTGCAGGCCGTTCAAATGGTGGCGCACGGTGACCGGCGAAACGTCGGCCGCCTCAGCCAGAGAATCAACGGTGATCTGGGGAGAAGACTTGATGGTATGGAAGATGATGTCGCGCGTGCTGCGCTTCTTCTTCTCAATCGGGACGCTCACGCTCTGGTCCTTACTCATCGGGAGTCCGAAGGCTAGCCAGTCAGGCCGGGCAGCATCCTGACGTTACTTACCGGTTGCCGTCTGCCAACCTGGTCACCATCGGACGCAGGGGCCCGAAAGAAAACCTAGCCGACATAATTATACCAATGCCGTGTCGGGCTGTCAATTTTCACAATTTTTATCATCATTATCATGTTTATTGACGGGGTATCGGCCCTGTGATATACTCCCGATTGTCTAACATTTGTCGATACCGCTGCCTGGAGAGATCGTAAACGGCCGCACGGCGTGCCAGGCGGCGCTTGGATAGGAGAAACGCAGGTAACATGACTGCAGCGTTGGAAATCAAGAACCTACACGTCAAAGTGGGCGACAACCGCATCCTGAAGGGCATCGACTTGCTCGTCAGGCAGGGCGAAGTCCACGCGCTCATGGGGCCGAATGGCTCCGGCAAGAGCACGCTGGCCTACACCCTGGCCGGCCATCCGAAGTACGAGCCAACCAGCGGGCAGGCGATCTTCGACGGCGAAGACCTGCTGGAGATGGAGGCTGACGAGCGCTCCCGTGCCGGGCTGTTCCTGGCTTTTCAGTACCCGGTCGCTGTCCCAGGGGTGACCGTAGCCAAGTTCCTGCGCCAGGCCATCAACAGCCGCAGGCAGGCGGTCAACCCGGAAGATCCGGGCATTTCGATCCCTGAATTTCGCCGCCTGCTGCGCGAGAAGATGGACCTGTTGGGTATCGATCAGAAGTTCGCCGGCCGTTACCTCAATGAAGGATTCTCCGGCGGCGAGAAGAAGCGGGCCGAGATCCTGCAGATGGCGATGCTGGAGCCAAAGATCGCCATCATGGACGAGACGGACTCGGGTCTTGATATTGACGCGCTCCGCATCGTTGCCGAGGGCGCGCTGCGCTTGCACGAGATGAACAATATGGGCGTGCTGGTCATCACCCACTACCAGCGCATCCTGAACTATGTGCAGCCAGACCACGTTCACATCCTGATGAACGGCCGCATTGTGGAAAGCGGCGGGCCGGAACTGGCTCTTCAACTGGAAGAGCGCGGCTACGACTGGCTGCGTTCGAAGTATGATGTCGCTGAGGAGGTCGCATAATGGCTGACTTGATCACCGCACGGGAACAGACTGAAAGCGAAGTCATCGGGTCGTTTAACGAGGATTACGCGACGAAGTACGGTTTCTCCGACACGGAGGATTATGTTTTCAAAGCCGAGAAAGGCCTCAATGAGAACGTGATCCGGACCATGTCGAAGATGAAGAATGAGCCGGACTGGATGCTGGACATTCGTCTGAAGGCGTACCAGCACTTTCTTGAGCGGCCGATGCCGGAATGGGGCGCCGATCTGTCCGGTATCGACTTCGACAACATCTATTACTACATCAAACCGAGCGAGCGACAGGAAGATGACTGGGAAGACGTGCCCGGCTACATCAAGGACACGTTCAACAAACTCGGCATCCCGGAGGCGGAACAGAAGTTTCTCTCAGGCGTCGCTGCCCAGTATGAATCCGAGGTCGTCTACCACAGTATCAAGCGCGAGCTTGAAGAGAAGGGTGTCATCTTCCTGGGCATGGACGACGGTCTGGCGCAACATCCCGACATCGTTAAGGAATACTTCTCGACCATCATCCCGCCGAACGACAACAAGTTCGCCGCGCTGAACACGGCTATCTGGTCGGGTGGCAGCTTCATCTACGTGCCGCCGGGTGTCCATGTCGAGATGCCCCTGCAGGCGTACTTCCGCATCAACGCGAAGAATGTCGGGCAGTTTGAGCGGACGCTGATCATCGTCGACGAGGGGGCTTACGTCCACTATGTCGAGGGCTGCACGGCCCCGATCTACTCATCCGACTCGCTCCACTCGGCCGTCGTCGAGATCATCGTCAAGAAGGGCGGCCGCTGCCGCTATACGACGATCCAGAACTGGTCGAACAATGTCTACAACCTGGTCACCAAGCGGGCTGTCGCCGAAGAGAACGCCACCATGGAGTGGGTCGACGGCAATCTGGGCTCCAAAGTGACGATGAAGTACCCTGCCGTCTACCTGACCGGGGAAGGCGCGCACGGGGAAGTCCTGTCGATCGCTTTTGCCGGCAAGGGCCAGCACCAGGACGCGGGCGGCAAGGTCGTCCACCTGGCGCCCAACACCAGCAGCCGGATCATCTCAAAATCGATCAGCAAGGCCGGCGGCCGCGCCTCCTATCGCGGCTTGCTGAAGGTTGGCGACGATGCCGAGAATAGCCGCTCGAACGTCGTCTGCGATGCGCTGTTGCTGGACGATCGGAGCCGCTCGGATACTTACCCATACATTGAAATCGATGCCCAGGATGTGACCGTTGGTCACGAGGCGTCGGTCAGTAAGGTCGGCGAGGAACAGCTCTTCTACCTGATGAGCCGCGGGATCCCGGAGGACGAGGCCAATGCGCTCATCGTCAACGGTTTCATCGAGCCGCTCGTGAAAGAGCTGCCAATGGAATATGCCATCGAAATGAATCGGCTGATCCAGCTCCAGATGGAGGGCAGCATTGGCTGATAGGGCTACCTTTACCCGTGAGGCGGTGGAAGCACTTTCCGCCGCGCATGATGAACCGCAATGGATGCGCGACTTCCGGCTGAAGGCGTGGGAGGTCTACGAAAGCCTGCCCTGGCCGACAACGAAGGAAGAGGCGTGGCGGCGGACGGACTTGCGCCGGTTCAAGCTCGATTCGCTTGGCCCGTCAATCAATGGTGATGTCGTGTCCACCGTTGACGTGCCAAGTTACCTCGGCGCGCAATTGACAGATGACGAGGCCGGCGGGGTCCTGGTTCAAGTCAACGCGGTGGTCAAGTTGCATCAGGTCAGCGAGGAACTGCGGGCACAGGGTATCATCTTCACAGACATGCACACGGCCGTGCGCGAACATGGCGACCTGGTCCGCAAGTACTTTATGACGAAGGCGGTCCAGGTCACCGACGGCAAGTTCGCCGCGTTGCACGGCGCGTTCTGGCGTGGCGGTGTGTTCCTCTATGTTCCGCGCAACGTCGTCGCGGCCGCGCCGCTGCATAGCGCCCTCTGGGCGACCAACGGCCGGACGTTCACCCACACGCTGGTCGTCCTGGACGAGAGCAGCGAGGCGACCTTCATGGATGAGTATGCCTCGCCTGATGGTGATGAGCAGGCTATCCATAACGGGGCGATCGAACTCATCGTGGGCGACAACGCCAATCTGCGCTATGCCTCGTTGCAGGACTTCGGCCGCAACGTCTACCAGTTCAACCACGAGCGCGGCCGCGTCGGCCGTGATGGCAAGCTGGACTGGATCACCAGCATGATGGGGACCCGGCTGACCAAGGCCTTTCAGACGGCTGAACTGGACGCGCCCGGTGCGTGGGCGCGCATGTCGGGTATCTTCTTTACCAACGGCCGCCAGCATGTGGACCTGGACACCCAGCAGAACCACAACGCGCCCGATACCACGAGTGACCTGCTCTATAAGGGCGCGCTCAAGGACAACTCGCGTTCCGTCTGGCAGGGCATGATCAAGGCCCTGCCCGATTCGCAACGCATCGACGGCTTTCAGGCCAATCGCAACCTGATGCTCGATCCCACTGCCCGGGCGGACTCCATCCCCGGCCTGGAGATCGAGGCCGATGATGTCCGGTGCACCCATGCCTCGACGATCGGCAAGCTTGATGAAGAGGAGATCTTCTACCTGATGAGCCGTGGCATCCCGAAGGCCACAGCGGTCCGGATGGTCATCCAGGGCTTCTTCGACCCGATCATGCAGCGCATCCCGTTTGAGGGCGTGCGCGTCCGCATCTTCGATCGGATCCTTGAGAAGGTCGGCTAGGCAGCCGCCCACGCGCTTCCTGCTCATCGGCGCCGGTCGCTCGCAAACGCATCGCCTGCATCACCGCTGCAGGTTGTGGGCGGCCGGCGCTTTGTTCCATTTGCACTCGATACCCTTGCTGGAGAGGTGAAAGCATGTCTCATCACGACGAATACGCTCAGCCTGACGTCCTGGTTAGCACCGATTGGGTTGCCGAAAACCTGCACAAGACCGATACGATCCGACTGGTCGAGTCCAACGAAGACGTGCTGCTCTATGGGACCGGCCATATCCGCAACGCCGTCCATATCGACTGGGTAGCCGACCTGAACGACTCCATCAGGCGCGACTATCTGAACGAAGAGCAATTCGCGGCGCTGATGTCGAGAGCCGGCATCGCCAACGATACGACTGTCGTCTTTTACGGTGACAAGAACAACTGGTGGGCGACCTACGCCTTTTGGGTCTTCAAGCTGTTCGGGCACCAGGACTGCCGAATTATGAACGGCGGTCGCACGAAGTGGGCGGCCGAAGGGCGCGAGATGACCACGGATAAGCCCAGTTTCCCGGCAACAAACTACCGCCCTGCCGCACGTACCGATTACAAGATCCGCGCGTTTCGCGACCAGGTCCTGGCCCATGTCCAGGCCGGACAGCCGCTGGTGGACGTGCGCAGCCCGCAGGAGTTCAGTGGCGAGCTGCTGCATATGCCCGGTTCGCCGCAGGAAGGGGCGCTGCGCGGCGGGCACATCAGGGGCGCGGCCAGCGTCCCCTGGAGCCGGGCTGTTAACGAAGACGCGACCTTCAAGAGCGTGGCTGATCTGCGGGCCATCTATGAAGGCGAGAAAGGGCTGTCGCCGGAACAGAACATCATCGCCTACTGCCGGATCGGCGAGCGCAGTTCGCACACCTGGTTTGTCCTGACGTACCTGCTGGGCTATCCTAACGTGCGAAACTACGACGGCTCCTGGACGGAGTGGGGCAACCTGGTCGGTGTGCCAATCGAGAATCCATCCAGGGCCAGGTAAGGCGTCACATGTTCGATGTTGAACGCGTCCGGGCAGACTTTCCGATCCTGACGACGGAAGTCTACCCGGGCGTTCCTCTTGTCTATCTGGACAGCGCGGCCTCGTCGCAGAAACCAACGGCCGTCATCGAGGCGATGGATGACTACTATCGCCACTATCACGCGAATGTCCACCGCGGCGTTCACCGCCTGAGCGAGCTGGCGACGAATGCCTATGAGACGGCCCGCGAGCGGGTTGCCGGCTTCATCAACGCGGCCGATCCGGCCGAAGTCATCTTTGTCGCGAACGCGACCGAAGGCTTCAACCTCGTCGCTTACAGCTGGGGCCGGACCCACATCGGGCCGGGGGACGAGATCCTGCTCACGGAGATGGAGCATCACGCCAACATCGTCCCGTGGCAGATCCTGGCGGCCGAGAAGGGAGCGACGATCCGCTATATTCCCTTCGCCCCTGATGGCACGCTGGATCTGTCCGAGCTGGGCAGCCTGCTGACCGATCGGACGAAGCTGCTGTCGTTCACGGCCGTCTCCAATGTCTTTGGGACGATCAATCCCACGCGGGAGCTGGTCGAGGCAGGGCACGCGGCCGGCGCGGTTGTCATGGTCGACGGCGCACAGGCTGTGCCCCACACGCCGGTAGACGTTCAGGCCTGGGGATGCGACTTCCTGGCCTTCTCGGCCCACAAGATGGCCGGCCCGACCGGGATCGGCGTCCTCTACGGCCGGCAGGCGCTGCTGGAGGACATGCCGCCGTTCATGGGTGGCGGGGACATGATACGGCGGGTCACGTTGGAAGGATCGACCTGGGCGGACCTGCCCTGGAAATTCGAGGCCGGAACCCCGCGCATTGCCGAGGCGATCGGGTTGGGCGCTGCTGTCGACTATCTGACCGGCCTGGGCATGACCGACGTCCAAGACCACGAGCGGGAGCTGAACGCCTACGCGCTGGAAGCCCTGAGCGAGGTGCCGGGGCTCACCTTGCTTGGCCCGCGCACGCCCGTCCGCAGCGGCCTGATGGCTTTCTCGCTTGACGGCGCGCACCCCCATGACATCGCCGAGATCCTGGACAAGGGCGGCATCGCCATTCGGGCCGGCCACCACTGCGCCATGCCGCTCCATCAGAAGCTGGGACTGAGCGCCTCGGCCCGGGCCAGCTTCTATATCCACACGACCACGAGAGAGATTGACAGCCTCGTGGCCGGGTTGCACCACGTTCGGCGCGTGTTTAGACTATAGGGGCGGCGGCCCCGACCGCCGTCAGACCGGAATGGGGAGTGTGACCGATGGACGCCGGCATCTACCGCGAACAGATCATCGACCTCTACGAGCACCCGCTCAATCATGGGGAGCTGAAAGACCCTACCTTCAGCTATGAAGAGGATAACCCGCTGTGCGGCGACGTCATCCGCATCGACGTCCGTCTCGACGATCAGAATCGCGTGGCCGAAGTCGCCTGGCGGGGCAACGGCTGCGCCATTAGCCAGGCCTCTGCCTCGCTGCTGACCGAAGAGATCAAGGGCAAGACGTTGGACGAAGTCAAGGCCTTTTCCAAGGATGAACTGCTTGAGTTGCTGGGAATCCCGCTGAGCATGGCCCGGGTCAAGTGCGCGCTACTGTCGTTGAAAGTGCTGAAGGCCGGCGCTTTTGGCCTGCCTGACCCGGAGCACATGCGGTCATGACCACGTTTGTCAAGGTTGGCAGGGCGAGCGATCTCCCTCCCGGTTCGCGCATCCTGGTTGAGGTGGGTGAAGACGCGGTCATCGTTCTTAACGTCGATGGGGAGTATCTCGCCATCGCTGACCTTTGCACCCACGACGGCGGGCCTCTCGAAGACGGCGACATCGCGGACGGTTGCATCGAGTGCCCGCGGCACGGCGCGCTCTTTGACCTCCGCACGGGCAAGGTGAAGCGCTTGCCCGCGACCGATCCGATCCCCGTCTTTCAGGTTCGGGTCGAAGACGGTGACGTGTACGTCGCAGCGGCCGATGACTGGTAGGCCGGTTGTCTGCAGCCATTCAACGCGATCAATTGTTGCAGGGGTACAACACTGTACCCCTGTTTCGTTTGACTTGTGTGGCTGTTTTGCCTATAGTTGTGACGATTAGAACAAATTTTCAACCCTCCGGCCGCTTTGCCGGTTGAGCATTCCAATGGAAGTCGGATTCGTAAAACAAGTCAATATCGACCAGGAGATGCGCGAGTCATACCTGAGCTACGCGATGAGTGTCATCGTGGCGCGCGCGCTCCCGGATGCTCGAGACGGCCTGAAGCCTGTGCAACGCCGCATCCTCTACGCGATGTACGACATGGGGCTGAGGCCGGACTCGGCGTTCAAGAAGTCGGCGCGCGTGGTCGGCGAAGTGCTGGGCAAGTATCACCCGCACGGCGACCAGACGGTGTATGAGTCCATGGTCCGGATGGCGCAGGACTTCTCCATGCGCTACGTGCTGGTCGACGGCCAGGGCAACTTCGGCTCCATCGACGGGGATGCGGCCGCGGCCATGCGCTATACCGAAGCGCGCCTCTCCCAGATGGGGTTTGACCTGCTGCAGGACCTTGAGAAAAACACGGTCGACTGGGGCCCCAACTTTGACGAGACGTTGCGCGAGCCGCTGGTGCTGCCGGCGACCCTGCCGAACCTGCTGGTCAACGGGTCCTCAGGTATTGCCGTGGGCATGGCGACCAGCATCCCGCCGCACAACCTGACCGAGGTCGTCAACGCCCTGGTCTACATGCTCGACAACTGGAAGGACCTGGACGACATCTCCGTCACCGACCTGATGCGCTATATCCAGGGACCCGATTTTCCGACCGGCGGCACGATCTATCGCCACAAAGACGATGTGGACGGCGATGCTGACGTGCTGGCCAGCGCCTACGCCACGGGTCGCGGCCGCATCACCGTCCGCGCCAAGGCCCATATCGAGCAGATGGAGCGCAACAAGTCGCGCATCATCATCACGGAGCTGCCGTACCAGGTCAACAAGACCAACCTGATGGGGCGGATCGCCGATCTGCACCGCGAAGGGCGTCTGGAGGGTCTGACGGATCTCCGTGATGAGTCCGACCGCCATGGCCTGCGGATCGTCATTGAAACGACGCGCACAGTGGCGGCCGAAGATGTGCTGGCCGACCTGTTCAAGCTGACGCCCCTGCAGACCACGTTCAGCATCTCGCTGCTGGCGCTGGTGAACAATGAGCCGAAGCTGCTGACCTTGAAACAGGCCCTCCGCGTCTACCTGGAGCACCGGCTTGAGGTCGTCCGCCGGCGAAGCGAGTATGACCTGGAGAAGGCCCGCCAGCGCGCCCACATCCTGGAGGGACTCCTCAAAGCGCTCGATCACCTGGACGAGGTCATCGACATCATTCGCCGGTCCAAGACGGCCGAGACTGCTCGCACGAACCTGATGCAGCGCTTCTCCCTGAGTGAGGTCCAGGCCACCGCTATCCTGGATATGATGCTGCGCCGTCTGGCCGCGCTGGAGCGGAGCAAGATCAAGGAAGAGTACAAAGAGAAGCTTGAGCTGATCAAGTCTCTCGAAAGACTCCTGGCCAAGCCAGAATTGCTGCGCGGCGCGGTACGGGACGAGCTCAAGGTGGTTGTCGAGCGCTTTGGCGACAAGCGCCGGACGCGCATCGTCTCGACGACGAACGCCGACGCCCTCAGCAGCGGCAGCCTGCTGCCCGACGAGCAGGTCTGGATCATGATCGGCGAGAAAGGCACCGTCGGCCGCGCGCCGGGTGCGTCAGGTCTGAACATCGCCCGCAGGCCAAAAGAGCAGCCGCTGGCCCTTCTGCAGGCCAGCACGCGGGACATCCTCTATTTGTTCTCGGCCAGCGGGCGGGCGGCCGGCATCCCGATCCACCAGCTTCCCGAGGTGGACGAAATCGGCAAGGGATCGGCCTGGTCGGTGCTGACGTCGCTTGGCCGTAACGATAGCCTGGTGACCGGGCTGGTGCTGAAGCCGAACCAGCGCGAGGAAGGCTTTCTCTTCCTGACCACGCTGGGAGGCGTGGTCAAGCGCGTGCGCCTCGAGGACCTGCCGGGCGTGACGACAGAACCGTTCACGGTCATGAATGTCGCCGAGGATGACGCGCTGGGCTGGGTCAAGGTCACAGGCGGAGAAGACGAGGTCGTGCTGGCCACGGCCGCGGGCATGGCGATTCGTTTCGCCGAAGACTCGGTCCGGCCGATGGGCCTGCCCGCGGCGGGTGTGATGGGCATCAAGCTCGCCAACGAGGCCGACGGTGTGATCGGCATGGACGTTGCCTACCCCGAAGGCTTCCTGTGGAGCATCACCGACAACGGCCTGGCCAAAGCCACGCCGGTGGATGACTTTCCGCTGCAGGGCCGTTATGGCCAGGGCGTGATCAACATGCGGCTGCCGAAGGGTTCGACGCAGGTGGCGGCCGCAACCGTGATCCACAAAGGCACGTCGCTGATCATCACCACGAGCGGCGGCACAACGAAGAAACTCTCGCTGAGCGATACGGTCGTTGCCGGTCGTTCAGCCAAACCGGCGGCCGTCCTGACCCTGGCCGTTCGGAGTACAGTGACCGGCGCTGTCAGTGTCGGCAGCAGCCGGCCGGAAGCGAAGACTGTCCCCGCGAAGAAACCGCGGGAGAAAGCGAAAGCCTGAGCCACTTTGGGAGAATGGTCATGAACTATCGGGATCGTTGGGAAGAGAACGAACAGGGTGAGCGCTTCGTGTTCACCGTTGAGATGCAACGCCGTCTGGCCGAGGCCGGGCTGCCGATCGAGCCGGCTTCACTGTCGCGCCTGGGCAGCCGGCCCGCGCCGCCGCCTCGGCGCGAGCAGGCGAGCTATGAACGCGAGCCCGGCAGGGAGCGTGAATCTCGCGGCGAGCCCCAGCAACAGCAGCGTGAACGCGAAAGGGAAGTGACCGGGCCGTCGACCATCCAGATCGACCCGATGACGGGCAAGTACATCGGCGCGGTGAAGTGGTACAACGCCAAGAAGGGTTATGGGTTCATCGTTCGCGGTGCGGGTGAAGAGATCTTCTTTCACCGTTCCAGTTCGGTGGGCGAGATCGAGTTTGAAGAGGGCCAGTGGGTGCTCTACGACGTTGAAGAGCGGGACAAGGGACCGGAAGCCAGCGACGTCGAGCTATACGAGGGAGAGATTCCCGCGTAGGGCCTGTTCACAGTAACACCATTTCAACGAGGGGAACGTGTTAGAACGCACTGGTGAATTGACACACCGCAGCAGGGCGCTGACGCTGCTGGGTGAGACGGTACAGATTGGGCAGCAGGCGCCGGACGCGAGCTTGCGCGGACCGGACCAGTCGGCCGTCAGCCTGAGCGATTACGCCGGCAAAGTACTACTCATTTCTGTCGTGCCATCGCTTGACACCGGCATCTGCGATGCCCAGACGCGGCGCTTCAATGAAGAGGCGGCCAACTTCGCTGATGATGTCGTCGTGCTGACGATTAGCGCCGAACACCCCTGGAACCAGCGGCGCTGGTGCGGGGCGGCCGGAATTGATCGTGTCGTTGTCCTGTCGGATCACTACGATCTCGACTTCGGCCACAAGTTCGGCACGGCCATCAAGGAGTATCGCCTGCTTCAGCGATCGATCTTCGTCATCGGCCGTGACGGCAAGATCTCCTATGTCGAGTACGTGCCGGAGATCGCCCAGCACCCCGACTATGATGGGGCGCTGGCGGCGGTCAGGGCTGTCTCGTGATAGATGCGCGGCGGTGGCCTGTCGCTTGAACTGTATTCTTAACCTTCTTCCCAAACATCTGCTATTCTTAACATAGCCCATCAGAT
>CAYRBP010000003.1:0-29087 GCA_964422535.1 uncultured Ardenticatenaceae bacterium
CCGCCAGACGGTCTGGCGCGGGGCCGGCAGACTGAGCGCCTCTGTTCGAGACCCCAGCTGGGCATGACATCCCGGCACCTGCGCCAATGCCGCGCGGCGGCGGGGACAGTATAATACGACGACTGATGAACAAGCAACTGACACACCTGGACGACAGCGGCCGCGCCCGCATGGTCGATGTCGGCGACAAGGCCGAGACGGAACGCGTGGCGGTGGCCCGCGGGCGGGTGAGCATGCAGCCGGAGACGCTGCAGCTCATCCTCGAAGGGAACCTGAAGAAGGGGGATGTGCTGACGCTGGCCCAGGTGGCCGGGATCATGGCCGCCAAACGGACGAGCGAGCTCATCCCGCTCTGCCATCCGCTGTTGCTGAACAAGGTCGACGTGACCTGCACGCCCAACGTCGCGGAGAGCGCCGTCGACATCGAGGCGCTGGTGCGGGTCAGCGGCAAGACCGGGGTCGAGATGGAGGCGCTGACGGCCGTGACTGTCGCCGGTCTGACCATCTACGACATGGCCAAAGCCGTCGACCGGGGCATGCGCCTGACCGACGTGCGCCTCGTCCACAAGTCGGGCGGCCGCAGCGGCGTCTACAATGCCGAATCGTGAGCGCCCCCGGCGGGTTATATAGACACATGGCAGCGACTTCATCGCAGATGGACAGGGGTTCGACGGAGGACGACCGAGCAAGGCCGCAAGGTTTCAGTGGCCGGCACATCCGTCTCGCCCGTGCCTGTCCAGGGTCGATCCGTTTCGCCTTCAGAATCTAGTTCTATGGAAGTCGATATCAAGCTGTTCGCGACGCTAAAGGACCGTGCCGGCGGGGAGCGCATTCGCGTGACGCTGCCGGACGAGGGCGCGGACGTGCGGACCCTGCTGGCCGCGGTCGGCGCGGCATACCCGGCGCTGGCCCCGGCGCTCGGGTCGGCGCTCGTCGCCGTCAACCGCGCCTTCGCCGTGCCGGATACGGTCGTGGGGGAAGGGGATGAGGTGGCGTTGTTCCCGCCCGTCAGCGGGGGCGATCAGCCGGCCGGCAGCCGGCCGGAAGATGGGCTGCCCTACCCGACCTACTTCGCCGTGACCGCCGAAGCGCTCGACGCCGACGCCATCCACGCCCGGCTGGTGGACCCCGAAGTCGGGGCCATCGTCACCTTCACCGGCTACGTGCGCGGCATGACCCGGCGCGACGGCCTGCCGCCCGAGACGCTGCACCTGGAGTACGAAGCCTACCAGGAGATGGCCGAGTTGAAGATGGCCCAGATCGCCCGCGAGATCTGGGCGCGCTGGCCAATGGTCCGCGGCGTGGCCCTGGTCCAGCGCCTCGGCCGCCTCGACATCGGCCAGGTGACAACCTTCGTCGCCTGCGCCGGCCCGCACCGCGACCAGGGCGTCTTTGAGGCGGCCCGCTATGGCATCGACCGCCTGAAGGAGATCGTCCCGGTCTGGAAGAAAGAAGTCGGCCGCGACCGCAGCGTCTGGGTCGAGGGCCACTATCACCCGACTGACGCGGATAACCTACCCGACGTGGAGCAATCAGATGAATAACGGTGAGATCAAACACCGGCGCGTGGTCATAACCGGCCTGGGACTGATGACGCCGGTCGGCCACGGCGTCGACGAGACCTGGGCCGCCATCCTGGCCGGCAAGTCAGGCCTGGGCCCCATGACGCTGCTGGAGCATGGCGACCACGCCATCGGCGGCGTCTGCGAGGTGAAGGGGTTTGACCCGGAAGCGTACATGGACCGCAAGGACGCCCGCCGGCGCGACCGCTACCAGCAACTGGCCTGCGCGGCCGCCTCGGAAGCCCTGCGCTGGTCGGGGCTGGTCATCGACGACGACAACCGTGAGCGAGTCGGCATCATCTTCGGCACCGGTATCGGCGGCCTGCGGACGGTGATCGAACAGGAAGCCGTTTTCCAGACCCAGGGACTGCGCCGTCTGAACCCGTTCGGCATCACCATGATCATGCCCAACGGGGCGGCCGGGATGATCGCCATTGACTACGGCATCCAGGGACCGACAACCACCATCACCACCGCCTGTGCCGCCGGGGCCGACGCGGTCGGCCACGCCTTCCGCGCCGTGCGTTACGGCGAGGTCGACGTTGCCGTGACCGGCGGCACGGAGTGCATCATGACCCACGTCGCCATCGGCGGCTTCGAGCGGGCCGGGGCCACTTCGACCCGTTCGACCGAGACGCCGCGGCCGTTCGACGCCGAGCGAGACGGGCTGGTCATCGGCGAGGGAGCGGGCGCGCTGGTGCTGGAGAGCCTCGATCATGCCCTGACCCGCGGGGCGACCATCGTGGCCGAGATCGTCGGCTATGGCCAGACGACCGACGCCCACCACATCACCGCGCCGCCGGAGAACGGGTCCGGCGCGGCGCGCGCCATTCGCAAGGCGCTGGCCGACGGCGGTCTGCGGCCGGAAGACATCGACTACATCAGCGCCCACGGCACGGCTACGCAACTCAACGATGCGGCCGAGACGGCGGCCATCAAGTCCGCTCTTGGCGAGCACGCCTACAACGTCGCCGTCAGTTCAACCAAGTCGATGACCGGCCACATCATGGGCGCGACAGGAGGCATCGAGAGCGTCTTCTGCGCCCTGGCCATCCGCGACCAGGTCGTGCCGCCGACGATCAACTACGCCACACCCGACCCGGCCTGCGACCTCGACTACGTGCCGAACCGGGCGCGCGAGCAGCGGGTGCAGGTCTGCCTGAACAACGCCTTCGGCTTCGGCGGGCACAACGCCGTCGTCGCCTTCCGTGAATATGCGTGAGGGCAGGGCGACCGGGCTGGTGAAGCCGTCCCGGATGCCCCGCCCTCGCGAGGATATGCATAACTTGTTTGACGGTGGCATCCGCAGCTCTCGCGGCTGACGCAGGCGGGCCGGCAGGCAGTCTGCGTCGCCCGCGAAATCGGCGGATCCTCCGGGAGGCCCGCATGGACGATCTACGCGAGCTGGAAGGGCGGCTGGGCGTGCGCTTTGATGACTATTCCCTGCTCAGCCGGGCCCTGACCCACCGCTCCTACCTGAATGAACACCCCGGCGCGTCGCTGGCGGACAACGAGCGCCTGGAATTCCTGGGCGATGCGGTCATCGACTTCATCGTCGCCGCTTACCTGTATCACCGCATGCCTGAAGTCGACGAAGGCGAGCTGACCAGCCTGCGGGCGGCGCTCGTCCGCTCGGAAGCGCTGGCCCAGCTGGCCCGGGAAGTCGGCCTGGGCGAGCACCTGCGCCTCGGCTATGGCGAGGCGGAGAACGGCGGCCGCGAGCGCACCCCCATCCTGTGCGCGGCGTTTGAGGCCGTCGTCGGCGCGGTCTATCTTGACCAGGGGCCGGACGTCGCCCGGGCCCTGGTCGAACGGCTAGTCGAGCCGGCGCTGGAAGAGATCCTGGCCCGGCAGCTGCACAAAGACGCCAAGAGCGAGTTCCAGGTCTGGGCCCAGGGGCGCTACAACATCACCCCCCACTACCGGGTGGCCAGCAGCGAAGGCCCCGACCACGCCAAGACGTTCTCCGTCCAGGTGCTCGTCGGCGACCGGGTCTGGGGCGAAGGGGACGGCCGCAGCAAGCAGACGGCCGCCCAGGCGGCGGCCGCGGCGGCGATGGTCAGGGCGATGGAGGTCGAGCGGGAGGAGGCTTAGCCGCCTGGCGGCTGCGCGCCTAGCGATAGAAGTCGATCCACCGCACCCGGAACGACGGGTAGTCGCCCCGGAAGAAGTGGGGCGGCATGGCGACGTCGAAGTAGCCGTCTTCCGGCAGCGGGATCTCCCCCGACCCGCCGCCGATGGCGAGGGTCGGGTACCACATGTCGGCCGAAGGAGACGCGCTCTGCACCGTGCCGTCTTCTTCAACGACCGTCAGCTCCAGCGCCGGATCGGGGTTGGAGTTGCTCGACTTGCCGGTCGTCAGCGTGTACGCGCCGTAGGCGATCTCAAGTTGCTCCAGCCCGCGCAGGTGGAGCCGGACGACGATCTCCTCCGGCCATTGGCCCGACTCAAGCGTCGCCTGCAACCCGCCGATGCCGCCCGGGCTGGCCACGTCGATCAGCGCGCGGCCGTCCTCGATCGTCACCACCGCCCGGTCGTTGGGCCTGTCAGTTGTTAGTTGGATCATACTACCCTCTCCGCTCGCCGCGCAGGCGCTCAGCAGCACCCCCAGCACGCCGGCCGCGGCGACGAGCAATACCGTCATGGAGCGCATTTCTCCTGTCACGATTGCTTCGCTACGGATTCATCATCGGAATCCGTCCTCATCCGCTTAGATCCGAGATTCACTCATTTCACCCCGGGCACATCTTCCAACCCGTGGAAGACAAGCAGACCGCGCTCGCGGGCGACCTCGACCATCAGGTCAGCACCGGCCGACGGCCCGCCCATGCGCAGGACAGCGTCGCATTTCGCCAGCAGCCGCTCGGCGATGGGATGGAAGATCTCATTGAAGGCTTCGTCGCCGACCCGGGTGCTGCCGGCCAGGTGGACCAGCGGCAGGGCGAACCACTCGCCCAGGACGGGGACGTGGCCGGCGCGGAAGATGGGCAGGGCCAGCGCCTCCATCGCCCGGACGTTGGCGGCCATCTTCTCCGGGTCGTCGCCCGTGCCGGAGCGGTAGGGCCCGGCGATCAGGATCATCAGCGGCTCGGACTTGTCGTTTGTCGTCATCGTCCTCCTCCGGGGAATAACTTCATCACGGATGCACACCGATTGAAACGGATGAAATGGGATGGGACCTATCCGTCTCATCCGTGCGAATCCGAGTTTGCCTCATACTCTTCACACCCACGCGGGGGCTGGGCCTCGACCTCCATCTTCTTCAGCCGGTACAGGACTTCCTGCGTCAGCTGGCGGTGCTTGCCGCTGATGTCGGCCTGGACGCCGAACAGGACGATCAGCGCCCCGGCCAGGAGCAGGCCCGTGCCCAGGGTCAGCGACTGGATGAAGCGGCCGACGCCGCTCTCGCCGATCAGGTAGTAGTAGACGAAGCGCCCCCACAGCGCCGCACCGAGCAACAGGAAGGGCAGCGCGATGTAGCTGAACGTCCGCAGCGGTTCGTAGAAGGCATAGAGGCGCAGGATCGTCCCGGCCTGGGCCTTGATGAAGTGCCACATGCTGCGCTGCAGGCGCGACGGCCGCGTCGGCGGGTTGGTCGTCACCGGCAGGCTCAGGATGGGCAGGCCCAGCTTGCCGGCCTGGATGATCGTCTCCAGGGTGTAGCTATAGCGAGTCAGGATGTTGAAGTGCAGCGCCGCCTCGCGCGAGTAGGCCCGGAAGCCGCTGACCGCGTCCGGCACGTCGGTCTCGCTGACCGTCCGCACCATCCAACTCCCCAGGGCCAGCATGCGCTTCTTCGTCCAGGAGAAATGCTCGATGTCCTGCACCTGGCGGTTGCCGATGACCATATCGGCCTGCCCGGCCAGCACCGGCGCGACGAGGTCGGGGATATAGCGGCCGGGGTACTGGTTGTCGGCGTCGGTATGGACGATGATGTCCGCCCCCAGGCGCAGGCATGACTCGATGCCCGTCTGGAAGGCGCGGGCCAGGCCGAGGTTGGTCGGGTGACGGACGACATGGGTCACGCCGCAAGCCCGGGCGACGCCGGCCGTACCGTCGCTGCTGCCGTCGTCGATGACCAGCGTCTCAATGCAGTCGATACCGGGGATGGCCCGTGGCAGGTCGGCGAGGGCGGTCGGGAGCGTCTCGGCTTCGTTGTAGCAGGGGATCTGGATGATGAGCTTCACGGGTGGACGAAGGATAGCACGCCGGAGACGCGGATTCCAACGCGAATGTCGCCGATCAGGATACCGGAGTCCTCCGATGCGCGCGCTGCATCCTAACCCTGGCTCCGTCCGTGAACGATGTCATCCAGTTCGACCCAGTGCAGCCCTTCCCACAGGTACAGGTCGAGCGGCACGCGCAGGTTCTCATCCACCGGGACGCCCTCAGCCCGCAGGAGGCTGGCCTGCAGCTCGGCCCCGCCGTCCATGTTGGGGAGGCTGATACGGCCCTGGCTGTTGATCACGCGCTGCCAGGGGATCTCCTTCTGCTGCGGGTCGCGGTCGCTCTTCAACGCGTTCAACGCATAGCCGACGGCGCGGGCGGCATTCGGCCGTCCGAGCATCTGGGCGATGCGGCCGTAACTGGTGACGCGGCCGCGGGGGATGCGCCGGACCACGGCGTAGACCTGCTCGTAGAAACTCGGATCGGCCATGACGGTAGTGTAGCACCACAGACCTCAACAGACCTCTGAGGTCCACGAGACCTCAGAGGTCCTCACCAAGTTGTACGGCGATTCCACAACTCCTGCACCAGTTCTGCACGGTCAGATTCTAGAATGCCATTATCCGACCAATAGCGATCGAGGATCAGATCTATGCAGACAACAAGTCAGACAAGAACGATTCGAACCGGGGCGATCGCCCTGTTGATTCTGGCCGGCCTGTGGCTACTGGCCGCGTGCCTGCCGCAACCGCCGGGCGCGGGCGCCCGGTCAACGGAGACTGTTGAGGTCATCGTCGGTGACCTGGAAGCCAACGCCAGCGCCAGCGGCACGCTGGAGCCGCGCCGGGAAGCAACCCTGCAGGCCGCGACGCCGGCCCGGGTGACGGCCGTCAACGTCCGTGTCGGCCAGGTCGTCAGCCAGGGTGACCCGCTGGTCGCGCTGGACCCGACCGACCTGGAATTGAACCGGGACGCGGCCGAAATGAACGTCCGCCAGCAGGAAGCGGCACTGGCCGATCTGCTGGCCGAACCGACGGCAACCGAGCGGGCCGCAGCCGAGGCGGCCGTCGCTAACGCCCAGGCACAGCTGGATGACCTGCTCGACGGCCCCAGCGCGGCCGAACTGGCCGCTTATGAGGCCAGTCTGTCCAGCGCTCAGGCGTCGGTCCAGTCGGCCTCGGCTGACCTGACCAGCGCCGCGGGCCAGGTGACCGACGCCGATCTGAAAGCGGCCGAAGCCCAACTGGCGGCGGCGCAGATCCAATTGACCCAGGCCCAGGAAGCCAACCGCGAGAACACGAACCAGGCGACCCACGAGGCGATGCTGGAAGCCGAGCAGGTCGTCGCTGCGGCCCAGGCGCGGGTCGATGACCTGCGCGACGGCCCGGACACGGCCGCGGCCCAGAGCAGCGTCGGGGCCGCTTCGGCCCGGCTTGAAAGCAGCCGTGCCGACTACGAGCGACAGACATCCGGCGCGACAGCGGCCCAGATCGCGTCGGCCGAGGCGCAACTGGCGGAGTCGCAAGCGTCGCTGGCCGACCTGCTGGGCGGGGCGACGGCCGAAGCCATCGCCGCCGCCGAAGCGGAACTGGAACAGGCGCGCATCTCGCTGGCCGACGCCGAAGCGGCCCTGGCCGAGGCGACGATCACCGCGCCGTTCGACGGGGTCGTAGCAGCCGTCCATGTCCAGCCGGGCGAGATGGCGGCCGGACCGGTGGTCGAGTTGGTCGACCTCGGCAGCCTGCAGGTGATCCTGTCGGTCGACGAGGCCGACATCGGCAGCCTTGCCGTCGGCCAGCCGGCTACGGTCACGCTCGAAGCCTGGCCCGATGCGCCCATCGAGGCGGTCGTGGCCTCCATCGCGCCCGCGTCCACGGCCGACCCGGCCACGGGGCTGGTCACCTACGAGGTCCGGCTCGATCTCTCCGACACGTCGCTGCCGGCGCTG
This sequence comes from uncultured Ardenticatenaceae bacterium, assembly GCA_964422535.1. Lineage (GTDB taxonomy): Bacteria > Chloroflexota > Anaerolineae > Promineifilales > Promineifilaceae > Promineifilum. The sequence continues at coordinate 7,678 of CAYRBP010000003.1, forward strand.
GCCGGGATGACGGCCGACGCCGCGCTGGTGACGGCCGAGAAGCGCGATGTCTTGCTCGTGCCCAATGAGGCCATCGACGTCGACCGCACGACCGGAACCTACACCGTGCGGCGCGTGAGCGGCGATGCGACTGAAACGATCGAGATCGTCGTCGGCCTGCGCGATGGGCAGTACACCGAAGTGCGGGACGGCCTTGAGGCGGGCGACCAGCTGCTCGTCGGCGTCCTGCCGCAACAGACATTTGATGGTCCCGGCCAGGGTGGCGGGCCCTTCGGCGGCAACTAACAGAAAAGGTATTTACCATGAGAAATCTTTGGCAACGCAGAAAGTGGTGGTTAATCGGCGGGGTGGTGGGGGCCATCGTCCTCGTCCTGGTTGGGCTTCCCCTGCTGATGGGCGGACCGCCGGCGGGCGCGCCGCTCGGGCCGGGCCAGGGTTCGGTCCAGGCGACCGCGGATGGTTCCGGGACCGGCGAGCGTGTGGAAGCGTTCATTGGTGACTTGTCCAGTGACGCGGCGGCTTCCGGCACGCTGGAGGCGGGGCAGACCGCCGCCCTATCGGTCGAGACAGGCGGGACGATCGCCGAGGTGCTCGTTGAGGTCGGTGATGCGGTCAGCGCCGGCGACCCGCTGGTGCGAATGGACACCGGCGCTCTGGAGCGCGACGTCGCTTCCGCGCGGCAGGCCCTGGCGGCCCAGGAAGCCAACCTGAGCGACTTGCTGGCCCCGGCCACCGTGGCTGACCTGGCCGCGGCTGAGGCGAGCGTCGCCAGCGCGCAGGCGCAACTGGATGACCTGCTCGACGGCCCGAGCGCCGAAGAGATCGCCGCGGCCGAAGCCAACCTGCGCGCCGCGCAGGCCGACATCAGCGCGGCGCAGGCCCGGCTGGGCAGCGTCACTGGCGACCCGGATGGGGACGCGGTTCGCGCCGCACAATTGAAGCTGGACCTGGCCCGGCAGGCAGCGACAACGGCAGCTGAACAGCACGCGACTATCCTGGTCACGGAGCCGAACCAGTTCATCTCGGCCGAAGACCTGGCCGACATGGAGCTTGCTGCCCGCGCCCAGGCCCAGCAGGCCAACGCCGATCTGGCCGCGGCGCAGAGCGAGCTTGATGAAGTCCTGAACGGCGACGCCGGTTCGGTCGCAGGAGCGCAGGCCGCTGTGTCCGCGGCCGTCGCCCAGCGCGACGCGGCCCAGGCCCAATTGGACCTGCTGATGGAAGGGGCGACCGATGCGGAAATCGCCTCGGCCCGGTCGACCCTGGCCCAGGCCCAACTCCAGCTGGAGCAATTGCGCGACGGCCCGTCGGAGGCCCAGCGAGCGGGGGCGGAAGTGGCTGTCGAACAGGCCCGCATTTCCCTGCAGCGAGCTGAGCAGGCGCTGGCCGATGCGACGCTGGTCTCTCCGTTCGACGGGCTGGTAACGGCTGTATACGCCCGCGTGGGCGAGATGGCCTCCGGTACGCTGGTGGAACTGGTCGATCCGAGCCGCCTTGAGGTCGTCCTTGAAGTGGACGAGGTCGACATCCCTGACGTTCAGCCGGGACAGCCGGCTGAGGTGACATTCGAGTCGTGGCCGGATGAGGCCATTGCGGCCGAGGTCGTCGCGATCGCGCCACGGGCCACAGCCGGCGACCTTTCTACCTACCGCGTCTACCTGGCGCTGCAGGGGACGGAACTGCCCGTGCGGGCCGGCATGACGGCCGATGCACGACTCACTTCCGGGACGGTTGAAAGCGCCGTTCTGCTGCCGAATGCGGCCATCAATGCTGATCGGCAGTCGGGCACCTACACCGTCAACCGGGTCACGACCGGACCGGACGGCGAAGAGGTGGTTGTCGTCACGCCGGTGACCATCGGGCTGCGCGACCGCCGCAACACACAGATCACCAGCGGCCTGAACGCGGGTGACACCGTCGTCATCGACGGCGCCATCCCATCCGTCGAATTCGGCATTGACACGCCTGCCCAACCGGGCGGGCCACTGGGCAACACAGGTGAGTAGCATCATGAACGATATGATCACCATGCGAAACATCACCAAGAGCTACCAGATGGGCGAGAACGTCGTCCATGCCCTGCGCGGGGTCGACCTGGACGTGGTCGAGGGTGAGTTCCTGGCCATCATGGGCCCGTCGGGTTCGGGCAAAAGCACCCTGATGAACATCCTGGGCTGCCTCGATGCGCCGGACAGCGGGCTCTACCGCCTCGGCGGCGAAGATGTCAGCACACTGACGGACGACGACCAGGCCCGTATTCGCAACCGGCGCATCGGCTTCGTGTTCCAGCAGTTCAACCTGCTGCCGCGCACACCTGCCATCAAGCAAGTGGCCCTGCCCCTGATGTACAGTGGTCTGGGGCGCGAAGAGCGGATGGCACGCGCGCGCGAGGCGCTCGGCCGCGTCGGGCTGGGCGAGCGGGCCGACCACCGGCCGGACGAGCTGTCGGGCGGCCAGCAGCAGCGCGTCGCAATCGCCCGCGCCCTGGTCACCGAACCGAACATCATCCTGGCCGACGAGCCAACCGGCGCGCTCGACTCCCACACAGGCGAGGAGATCCTGGCCTTGTTCGAGGCGTTGAACGGGCAGGGGATCAACGTCATCGTCATCACCCATGACCCGGACGTGGCCGCCCGAGCCAGCCGGACTGTCGTCATCCGCGACGGCCTGGTCATCGGCCAGGAGCTGCATGTCGTCGAAGGAGCACACGTACTTCAATGAACCTGAGTGAAAGCCTGCTGACGGCATTCGACAGCCTGCGAGCCAACAAGCTGCGGGCGATCCTGACCATGCTGGGCGTCATCATCGGCGTCGCGGCCGTCATCGCCCTGCTCTCGATCGGCAACGGCGTCAGCCAGTCGATCAACGACCAGATCAGTTCGATCGGCACCAACCTGATCATCATCACCACCGACCCGGACAACAGCGATGGCTACCCGGCCCTCAGCCTGTCCGACGTTGAGGCGCTATCGGATCCGGCCCGCGCGCCGGACGTGTCGGATGTGGCCGCGACCGTCGGTGGCACGTTCCCGGTCACCGCCGGCGGCAACAGCACCCGCCCGTCCGTCAACGGCGTCACCAGCAACTACTTCCAGGTCAACAACCTGGATGAGTTTCAGGCCGGCGACCGTTTGACCGAGGACGATGTGGCGACCAAGGCGCGCGTCGTCGTCCTCGGGTCGGAGATCGCCGCCGACCTGTTCCCCGATAGCTATGCCGTTGGTCAGTCGGTCAAGATCAATGGCGCGAGTTACGAAGTCGTCGGCGTGCTGGCGAGTGCCGGCAGCAGCTTCAGCGACACGGACAACAGCGCCTACATCCCGATCTCGACGGCCCAGAGCCGGCTGTTCAGCGATCGGACGCGCCAGGGCGAGCGCGCCGTCAGCACCATCATCGCCCAGGCCGCCAGCAACGAACAGAACCAGGCCGCGCTGGAACAGATCACCGACGTGCTGCGCGAGGAGCACGAGATCATCTATGCTGCCGATGATGACTTCAGCCTGATCAGCCAGTCGGACCTGCTCGACACAGCCGGACAGGTCACCGGTATCCTGACCGCCTTCCTGGGCGCGATCGCCGGCATCTCGCTGCTGGTCGGCGGGATCGGCATCATGAACATCATGCTGGTCTCGGTCACCGAGCGGACGCGCGAGATCGGCATTCGCAAAGCGGTCGGCGCGCTGCGCCGCGACATCATGGCCCAGTTCTTGCTGGAGTCGGTCGTCCTGAGTCTGGCCGGCGGGTTGATCGGCATCGCCCTGGGCTGGCTGATCGCGCGGGGGGCGAGCGTGGCCCTGGACCTGACAGCGGTGGTAGAGGTCTCCAACATCTTGCTGGCGGTCAGCTTCGCCACACTGGTCGGCATCGTCTTTGGCAGTTACCCGGCCTGGCGGGCGGCCAAGCTTCGGCCGATCGAAGCGCTCCGCTATGAGTAGCTGAGGAGGGCACGGATGGCGCCATGGGTTTGATCAGCGCCATCCGTGCCCCATTCTTCTATAATGGACATTCTATGCGACGAATCCTGGTGGTAGACGATGATCGGGAAGTCGTGCGGCTGATCCGGGCTTACCTGGAGCAGGCGGGGTACGAGGTGCTGGCCGCCCACGACGGCGAAGCGGCCGTGCACGCCATCCGCCGCGAGCGCCCGGACCTGCTCCTGCTGGACCTGATGCTGCCCGGCAAGGACGGCTGGGAGATCACCCGCCTGGTGCGTTCGGACCCATCCCTGGCCCACATTCCCATCATCATGCTGACCGCCCGCGTCGACGATACGGACAAGATCATCGGCCTGGAACTGGGGGCCGATGATTACGTGACCAAGCCCTATAACCCGCGCGAGGTCGTCGCCCGCGTCCGCGCCCGGCTGCGCCAGCCGGACGTCGCGCCGGTCCAGAACCTGCGCGTCGGCGGCCTGGAGATGGACGTGCGGCGGCGCGAGGTGAAGGCCGACGGCCGCCCGGTAGACCTGACCCCAACGGAATTCAACCTGCTCCACGTGCTGATGGAGCAACCGGGCTATGTGCTGACCCGCGGCGAACTCATGCGCCTCGGGCTCGGCGTGGATTTCGAAGGCGTCGAACGCACCCTGGACAGCCACATCCGCAACCTGCGTCAGAAGGTTGAGGCCGATCCCGCCAACCCAACCTACATCCAGACGGTCTATGGCGTCGGCTACCGGCTGGCAGGAGAGCCGGCGTGAACCGGCTGTGGGTCCGCTTCGCCCTGGTCATCAGCGGCATTCTGTTGCTGGTCGTGTTCCTGCCGTTTCTGATCGGCCTGCGTTTTCAGCCCTCGCCGGAACTGTCGAGGGAGTTCACCACCCTGATCGAGACGATGTCGCCGGAACTGCGAGCCGAATTCGAGATGCGCCTCGGCAACCTGATCGAGACATTCTTCGGCCGGACCCTGATCATCGCCGGCATCGTCGGCACCGTCGCCGGGATCATTCTTAGCCGGATGCTGCTTTCACCGCTGAACGATCTGAGCAAGGGCGCGGAGGCCATCTCCAACCGCGACCTGGCCTACCGTGTCCCGGAAAAGGGCAGCACGGAGATGCGGACCGTGGCCGGTTCGTTCAACCGTATGGCCGCTGATCTGGAACAGGCCGAGGCGCTCCGCCGGCAGTTGCTGGCCGACGTCGCCCACGAACTCCGCAACCCGCTCCACGTCCTGCGCGGCAACCTCCAGGCCATCCTCGACGGCGTCTACCCGATGAACCAGGAGGAGATGTCTCGCCTTCTGGACCAGACAGATCATCTGACCCGGCTGGTCAACGACTTGCACGAACTGGCCCTGGCCGAGGCGCGGCGCCTGCCGCTGCACCTTGCCCCAACGGACCTGGGCGCGCTGGTCAAGGACACGGCCGAGGTCTTCCGGCCTTTGGCCGCGGCCGACGGCATCGAGCTGCGCGTCGAGTTGCTGGGCCCTTCCCCAACCGTCAGCCTCGATGCGGCGCGAATTCGCCAGGCGCTGCAGAACCTGCTCTGGAACGCGATGCGCCACACCCCCGCCGGCGGCGCGATCCGGGTCACGGTCACGATCCGCGAGGCTGAGGCGGCCGTGGCCGTGTCCGACAACGGCGAAGGCATCGCCCCGGAACACCTTCCCCAGGTCTTCGACCGATTCTTCCGAGCCGACCCGGCGCGCGACCGCGAGGAGGGCGGTGCCGGCCTTGGCCTGGCCATCGTCAAGGCTATCGTCGAAAGCCACGGCGGAACGGTGCGGGCAGAGAGCCCCGGGGTAGGATTGGGGAGCACGTTCACCATGACCCTCCCGACCGGCTGAAGTCGCTGAGCCTGGCAGCGGGGGTTTTGAAGCCCCGCAAAACGCTCCAAGATCGGCGGCATCCCTGGCCGATTCTGCTACACTTCAGGCTGGAAAGACCACCTGAGATGACCGCCCTTTCCACTCACGCGCCGGCCCGGCGCGCCTGGACCGCGCTGCGGCCAAACAGCCGTGTCGTCTGGACACTGGTCCCGGTATTGCTAGCCGCCGGGCTGTACCTGTCGACCTACCAGACGATCGTCAACGGCAGCCCGCATCCATTCACGACCGACGTCGGCGAGCACCAGAACGCCCTGCCCCGCTGGGGGACAATCCACCATAGCAGCTATCCCCTCTGGACCTTCCTGGGGTCGTTCTTCGTGTCGCTGCTGGGTTTGTTCGGGGTCGAGCCGGCGGCGGCCGCTTCGCTCTACTCGCTCGCCTGGGGCCTGCTCGCCATCGCCCTGCTGGTCGCCCTGGTCATGGACCTGGGTGTGGCCGGCCCCTGGGCGGCGCTGGGCGCGCTGACCGTGGCTGTCTCGACCTCTTTCTGGGTAGACGCCTCCATAGCCGAGTTGCACACGGCCACGATGGCCGTCTCCATCGCCATCCTGCTCCTTGGCCTGCGCTTTGGCCGCACCGGCGCCCGGACCGACCTCCTCTGGCTGGTCTTCCTCTTTAGCCAGGGTATCTTCCACCAGCGCTCGGTCCTGCTGCTGGCCCCGGCCGTCCTGCTGCTGATCTGGCCCCACTTCCTCGACATCTTCCGCATGGGGTGGCGGACATGGCTGGCCATCGCTGGCCTCGCCCTGCTGGGCCCGCTGACCTATCTCTACTTGCCGTTGCGGGTCTGGTCCGGAGCGGACTGGGTCTTCGGCTCGCCCGGCACATGGGACGGCCTGCGGGCGCTCCTGCTGTTCAACAATGCCGAATTGGTGGTCGAGTTCGAGCAATCGCTGGCCGACTGGCTGGCCCGCGGGCGAAATGTCGCCGGCATCCTCGCCGACGACCTGCCACTGCCCCTGCTGATCGCCGGGTTGATCGGGCTCTGGACCCCTTTTGTCCGGGCGCTGGCCGGCGACGGCCGGCAGCCGTCACCGAAGCAAAGACGGAGCGCGCGGTTCTCCGGCTTCCGGATCGGCCTCGCCCTGACGTCGGTCTGGTTGGTCAATCTCCTGCTGACCCTTCTCATCTGGGAAGGCCGGGTGAGCGACGCGCAACTGGCAGCCAAATTACCGGTCCTGGTCGCGGCCGGGATCGGCATCGCGCTACTGGTCGAGGGGCTGTGGCAATGGTCGCATGCTATTGGCGCGACGGCCGCGCTTGCAGTGGTCGTCGCCCTCGTGTGGTGGAGCTGGCAGACGCGGCCATTCGTCCTGTCCATCACGCGCGATAGCAGCACGCAGGCCATCGTCGCCGCCGTGGAGCGCGTGCGACCGGATCCCGAGCGAAGGACGACCCTCACCGTCCCCTGGGGAGCCGACTACTGGGCGTTGACCTACGCCCAGGCCTTCGAGGGCAAGCTGGCCGGGCTGAACCTGGTCGACCACAACGCCAACCCGCGCGAGATCATCGCCCGCGGCGATCGGCTGCTCGCGGCCGACCAGACCTTTCACATCTTCCCGCCATCAACCTTCGAGGAGCGTCTCGGGGCGCTTTTCCTGAGCACGGCCGCGCCAGGGGTGTTCGAGATCAGTCCCGAGCCGATCACCGACCCGTCGCTCCTGGCGGCCGAATCGGGCATCTATCCCGCCCTGTTCGACCTGGGCAACGGCATCCGTATCTGGGGCGTCAAGTCGGAGTGGGCCGGCCCCGACGACCTGCTCATCACGACCTATTGGGAGCGAACGGGGCCCGTCGATGCCGACTATAGCGTCGCCGTGCACCTGCTGGCCCAGGACCCGCCCGCGAGCGAGGCGGACCTGCTCGACCAGGACGACAAGGTCCACCCCGTCGCCGGCTGGAACCCGACGACCCGCTGGCGGCCGGGCGAGATCGTCCGCGACCAGTACCTGCTGACCGTGCCGGAGGGAAGCAACCCGGCCGGTATCCGGTTGGGTATGTACCGGAGCGATCCGGAGGCGGGGTTCATCAATACGCCGTGGTTGTCGTTGCAGTTACCGGAACGATAGAGCGCGCATGACGCCGATTGGAACGTGCTGGTCGGCGCTCATGGACCTGGATCACGCCTGAGCGGCGTTGATCAGCGTTGGAAGCTGCGGCGGCTGTGCCCTTCGCTTCAGATAAGCCACACCCCCAACCCCATCGCCAGCAGCCCCCCGGCCAGCGACGACAGCAGGTTGACCAGGTCGTTGTTGAACCAGGAATAGCCGCGGATCGGCCGCGTCGTCGTGCCGCAGCGGTGGACCTTGCGCTCCGTTTCCTTGGCGCAGGTGTCGCAGTAGTAGATCTGCTGGACGGTCGCGCCCATCAGGCTGTCGGTCAGCGAGCCGGCCGTGCCCGCCAGCGCCCCGACGAGCGACAGCCAGACCACGCCCGAAGCCGGCACCAGCCCGGCCAGCGCGCCGCAAATGCCGGCCGCCAGGCCGATGATCAGCCCGCCCACCAGCGACACGCCCGTCCCGAGTGGGGAGACGCCGCCCGATGTGCCGACTTCGACCGTGCGGCCGTTGGTGATCAGCCGCGGCGGTTTGCTGCTGAGCGTGCCCAGTTCCGTCGCCCACGTGTCGGCCGTGACGGTGGCCATGATCCCGACGAAGAGGTAGAACCAGGCGCTCTTCGGCACGACGCTTTCCGGCACGACGACGCTCAGGACGGCGACGAGCGCCCCCAGGCCGCCGTTGGCGAAGACCTGGCCGATGTCACGCCGGTGGCCCTTCTCGAACTTCTCGGCCACGGCCGCCTTCTCCCGCTCCTTGAAGTGGGACAGGGCCGAGGAGCTGATGAAGAACAGGGCCAGCACGACGCCCCAGGCCCAGCCGCCCAGGCCAAAGATGAGCGTGCCGACGATGATCGCGCCGAGCGCGCCGGATTTGGAGAGCGACCCGCGCCAGTAGGCGAGGAAGGCGATGAGCAGGCTGAGGAAGAATCCGAGGAGGGTTGAACGCAGCAATGGATCGGACATAGACTCCGAAGTCTATCCCGTCCGCGAGGAATGGCACGTTGAAGACAAACGATTTCCGCGCAGCAGGCGAGTTGCAGGGCCGCAGCAAGGGCGGCCGGCCAGCAATAGGTTGGCGGCGTCGGGCGCGTCCGCCGTTGCGTAGACCCAACGACTGGCGGCTTGAGGCAGGAACCTGCGATGGCTCAGGCGGCTTCAGTTACCGGCCCGGATCACACGTCCAGCGTGCTGCGAAGCGTATCCAGTTCTTCACCCGTGGGAATCCATACCTTCGCCGGATCGAGCTCATAGGTCCATGGCGCGGAGTTCTTCCAGCCATTCTTCATCCGCTTGCCATGGAAGACGCTCTCGGGATCGTTGACCATATCGCCTTCGAAACCGTCGATGATGTTGTAGATGTGGGTGAAACCCGCCTTGGCCAGCATGTTGATGGCGGCCGCGCTGCGGCCGCCGGAACGGCACATGGCCACGATGGTGTCGTCGGGTCTGAACACGGCCTTGACATGGTCGATGAAATCGGGGTTGATTTCAAATCCGTACTTTCGCTTGTCAGCTTGCCATTCATATTTGGGGAAGGCCACCGGAATGTTGACTGCCGCTTCCGCGTGACCGATGAAGACATACTCCTCGACCATGCGGACATCGAGGACCCTGACCCGCTCGGGGTCGGCTTTCCACATCTCGAATGCTTCGGCCGCCGTCACATACAGCCCCAGGCTGGTTTGTTTGGCTGGGGGCAGCTGCCCGGCATTAACGGCGGATTTCATTCCATTTGTCATCTGATTTTCTCCGTCGGCCAGTCTGCGATGGTCAAAGCAGGGCCCACCCGTGCGATCACCGGGGGTGGACCCTGCTGATTGCCGCTGCTGAGGTTCCGGAGCCCGGCTATCCGAGCCGCGCCGTCATGGCCTCCTCCAGCGTAGTCGATTGTGGCAGCCTCGCCCTGCTCCGTTTCGCCCACTCCTCCTCGACTAGCTCGGCCGCCGCCTTCTCCAGGAATTCCGGCGCGGCCCACTCATGCACATCGAAATCATTCTCGATATAGCCGTGGCTCAGCATGAAGTCCTTGTTGATCTGCAGGGCTTCCAGGTTGTAGGGCGACAGGCTGGGCACCAAGTCGACGTTCAGGATGCCCCGGTAGGTATCCTCGACATCCAGGTAGTACGTCTGCTTGTCGAGGATCGCCGCCGCGGCGTGCTTGTGCTGGTTGGCCCAGCGCCCCACCTTGATCAGGCCCTTCAGAAGCGCGACGACGAGCTCGGGGTGCTCCTGGCACGCCACTTCGCTGACCGTGCAGGTGGCCGGGACGTTGGCGCCCTGCAGCGTCCAATCCGGATAATTGGCCAGGTTCTCGATCGCCTTGAGCTGGCCCGTCTGCTCCTGGATGTGCTGGAAGACTGTGCTCTGGGTGTAGATCGCATCCACGACCCCTTTGAGCAGCGCCGTTTCCAACGGGCGGAATGCCAGGTCGTGCTTGTGGTCGCGCTTCAGCCAAAGTTCCGACGGATTCTCCATCGGGGTGAGCATCTCCGGCTTATCGTACCAGTCATCCGGGTAGGGAAAATCCACAATCTCCACGTCGTCGCGCGTCATGTCGTTCAACATCAGCATCAGCTCGATGCCCTGTTCCTCCTGGACGCGCCACCAGTCGTTTTTGATCACGTTCTGGCTCTGTGTAATACCGATCTTTTTGCCCTTCAAGTCTTTCATGCGATAGATCGGGTCGCGGGCGCGCACCAGCATGCAGCCTCCTTCGTAGACATGGGTCGTCCCGATGAGGCGGGTGCGGCGGACGTCGGCCTGGACGTGGATAGCCGGGAAACAGCCGCCATAACGCATCAGGTTGTCCAGGTTGTGGACGTAATGCGGGTACCAGTCGTTCTCGGTGGTGGAACGAAGATATTTGTAGGCAATGCCGATCTTCTTGAACTCTTCCTTCACCCAGCCAATTTCCTGGTCGATGTTGCTGGGGGACACCAACGGGCAGTTGGTGTAGTAGAACTCATTCCAGTCCACATCGACTGAACGCATCGTTTTGCCTTTGATCGTCATAGTTGCCATCGTCTATTACTCCTTTCGTGTGACATTTGGGAAAGCCAGTGGTCATTTCACCGTTGATATCGCTTCCCGGATCAAGACTGCATTCCTGAATTCCTTCGGTTGCTCATCAACGGACTTGCCGTGATGGCGGTCAAAGCCAGGCCAGGCTGCCTGGGACGTCAATGACTCTGCGCGTTGTTGCATGGGCGCGGACCGGGGGATGCTTTCTACATCGTGGCCCGCCATTTCCCGATCACCCCTTATGCCACAGCTTGTCGCCCTTCGAGGCTGCTCTTCGCCTAGCGAGCGTCCTTCAGGCTGGCATCCACGGCCTGGCCGTTGAACGTCCAGCGCGACAGCAACCCGCCCGAGATGCTCTGCGCCCTGAAGCCGTTCTGGGTCAGGATGCGTGTCGCATAGTAGGCGCGCTGGCCGGAGCGGCAGATGACGTGGATCTCGCGGTCGCGGGGGAGTTCATCCAGCCGCCGGCGGAGCGCCGGCAGCGGGATGTTGACCGCGCCGGGAACCGGCTCAAGAGCAAGTTCATCCGCGCCGCGCACATCCAGCAGGAACGCATGTCCCAGCGAATTCCAATGGCTGACCGGCATGTCGCCGTTCAGGACGTCGACAGCCACCATGCCGGCGAAATTGACCGGCGACTTGGCGCTGCCGAACTGCGGCGCGTAGCACAGCTCGGCCTCTTCCAGGTCATAGACCGTCGCGCCCAGTTGGATCCCCATGGCGATGGCGTCGATCCGCTTGTCCACCCCGTCCTGGCCGACGGCCTGCGCCCCGAGGAGGCGGCCGTCCGATTTGCGGAAGATGATCTTCATCGCCAGGTACTTGGCACCGGGGTAGTAACCGGCGTGCGAGTTCGGGAAGAGGTAGATCTTCTCGTAGTCGGTGTCGCCGAGCCGCCTGAGCGTCTTCTCGCTGACGCCGGTCCAGGCGGCCGCGGCCCCAAACAGGCCGATGATCGACGTCCCCTGGGCGCCCCGGTAGCGGGCATCGCGCCCGGCGATCACGTCGGCGGCGATGCGCCCCTGTCGATTGGCGGGGCCAGCCAGGGCGATTAGCGACGATTCGCCGGTCAGGTAATCCTTGACCTCGACCGCGTCGCCAACGGCGAAGATGTCGGGGTCGCTCGTGCGCATCCGGTCATCGACCAGGATCCCGCCCCGTTCGCCGATCGCCAGCCCGGCGTTCTTCGCCAGCCAGTTCTCCGGGCGCACGCCGATGCCCAGGACGACAAGGTCAGCCGGAAACACCTCGCCGGCCAGCGTCAGGACTTCGAGTGAGCCATGGGCGGCCTGCCTGAATTCGGTTACATCTGCGTTGAGTTCCAGGCGGATTCCGTTCTTCGCCAGGTGGCGTTCGACATAGCGCGCCATCTCCGGGTCGAGCGGGTTCATGACCTGATCGCCCTTCTGGAGGATCGTCACCTGGAGCCCCAGATGGAGCAGGTTCTCGGCCATCTCAAGGCCGATGAAGCCGCCGCCGACCACGACGGCGCGGCGCGCCGGCATGACGGTCTGGAATCCGGTGTAGGCGTCCATCCCCGACGGCGCGGCCGTGTGACCTTCGATCCACTCGCGGATCGCCCTGACGTCCGGCACGGTCCGAACCCGAAAGACGCCGGGCAGGTCGATGCCGGGCAGTGGCGGGCTGATCGGCACCGCACCGGGGGAGAGGACGAGCTTGTCATAGGCCTCGGTGGTCACTTCACCGGTGGCGACATTCCGCAGTTGGACGGTTTTCTGCTCGGGCGAGATCGCGATCGCCTCGCAGCGAGTCCGTACATCGATCCTGAATAGCCCGCGGAAAGTGCTTTCATCGGCGACCAGGAGGCTCGACTCCCGCGGAATCACGCCTCCGACATGGTAGGGCAACCCGCAATTCGCGTACGAGACATACGGCCCGCGTTCGACCATCAGGATTTCTGCATTTTCATCCAGCCGGCGCAGGCGCGCCGCGAATGATGCGCCGCCGGCGACACCGCCGACGATGATCACCTTTTTGGAGGTTGATTTGTTCGTCTGTTCCATTGTCACATCCTAGACAGCTGTCTTGCTGTGATGCCCACCGGCCCGACAGCCGGGGCGGCCGTCAGGCAGCTTCCGGCGGCGACGCCCCCGGGCTTGAGCCTGCGAGCGGGTCTATGGGCGCGCGTTCTGAATCGGCCGGGCCGGCAGGGGGTACGTGTTCCACGGACAGGAGCACCATCTGCAGTTCGTTGAGCGAGACCAGGACGCTGGTCAGAGCCGTTTGGTCCGCCAGGACGCCGCTGAGGACCGACACATCTGCGCCGTCGTGCGTTAGCGTATGTTCGATCTCCAGCCCTTCCAGGCGATCGGCAAGATCGCGCGACACCATTCCATTGACGACGATGCGGTAGGTAGCCGGACCATCAAAGGCAAAGCGATGACCGGGTGGCGTCTCGTTCACGGTCACAGTGTACGACCTGTGCCCGTGCGATGACACCACCCGGAGAGTGTATTCGCAGGTGTAGCGGCCGGATGGACCGGGTCCTGGCGATGCGGAAGCGAGATGGGAGGGGGTATTAGAGCGAGGCGGGCAGGATGCCGAGTTCGGTGGCCCGGGCGACAGCCTCCCAACGGCCGTGGACGCCCAGCTTCTGATACACGTTGATCGTGTGCCGATGGGCAGTGGCCCGGGAAATGACCAGGCGGTCCGCAATTTCAGCCAGGCTGATCGGCTCGCTCATCAGGGCGATGACTTCCAGCTCCCGTGGCGTGAGCCGTTCCTCCAGTTGGGGACCGGCCGGCAGCCTCGTTTGACTGCCGCCGGGAGCGAAAGCAGCCAGGATCGTCTCTACGACCGTGGTCACCGTTCGATGTCCGGCGATCTGCCCGAGCAGCCTCTGCATGGGCGGGCCCAGATCGACGTAGGGCCGGATCTGTCCCGAGCGGCGCGAGAGTTCGACCGATCGGATCAGGTCCTGCCTCGCCTCGACGGGTTTGCCGAATTCCATCAGGGCCAGCGCGCGCAGCGCCAGGACCTCGACCAGGGAACGGGTGCTATGGGTGCGTTGTGCGATCGCCTGCATCACGTCGAGCGATTCCAGCGCCAGGGCGATGTCGGCCGGTGTCTTCCGGGCGATCAGGACGGCAATCCGCGTCAGCAGAGGTCCGTCCATCCAGGGCATGAGTAGCTGTTCGGCCGGGGGAAGGCTGATCGCTTCTGACCACTGATCGGCCCCTGCCAGGTCACCCTGCCGCAGCAGGAGCCGCGCGCGCGCGGCCGCTGTTGCCGTTGCTTCCTGACCGTACATCTCGATGTCAAACTTGCTCAGCACGTCCAGCGTGGAAAAGGCTTCCGGCCCGTTTCCCATCGCCTGGTGGATCAGCGACAGGTCGATGAGCGCGTTGCGGGCGACAAGCAGCTGGGTCGTGTATCGAAGATCGGCGGTCGACTCGAAGTGCTCGCGGGCCGCTTCCAGTTCGTTCCATTGAAGGTGCACGTAGCCGAGGATGTAGTGGGCCCAGCCCTGTATGAGGGCCAGCCCTGCCTCCTCTGACTGGCGGAGCATCACCTGCGCATTGCGGTGGGCCGTCGCAAGAAGGCCCGCCTGAAGAGCGTTGAGGGCCAGGGCCTGCAACAGTCGTAGCGCGTAGATGTCGGACTTGTTACGCGCCGCCTCGTAGTACGTCGTCAGAAACCGTTCCGCCTCGACGGGCTGGCCGCCGGCATGAAGGCTCAAACCCAGATAGGTGCCCGCAACTCCCCGCAGGTAGACCCACTCCTCCGGCATGAGCGCGAGCGCCTCGCGACAATGAGCCACAGCCTCCGGCAACCGACCCTGATTGAAGGCGTCATGCCCCTTCAGCGTGGCAAGCGGGCCGCGAAGAACGGCGCGATCGGCATCGGACGCGGGAGTCCAGTTCTCCAGCAGCCTGTCCAACTGCTCGATAGCCCGCCGTACCTGGCCCAGTTCCCAGCGCAGGCCGTGGTTGAAGGCGCGCACGAGGAGCAGGTGTGGCTGTTGTTCGATGAAATCGTCGGGAAACAGCCTGAGCCAGCGTTCCATCCGCGGCCGATCGGTGTGATTGAGCAGATCGATCAGTCCCCGTTCCACGACCTGTCCGGCAAGCGCCAGGTCCCTGGCTTCCATCGCATGGTACAGAGCCTGATCCAGCAGGTTGTGTTCGGCATACCACCCCGCGGCCCGGCCATGCAGGTCATTCACTTGCTCTTCGCCAGACTGATGGAGCAGCCGTCGCTGGAGCAGGTCACGGAACATCTCATGAAAGCGATACCACTCGCGCCGGTTGTCAAGACCGATCAGGAAGAGCTCGTTGTCCTCAAGGAAATCCAGGCACGCGCGAACGTCAAAGCCGGGTTCCTGATCGCTCAGCAGCGCCTTGCATAGCGATTCACAGAACCGGGGGGTGATCGAGATCGTGAGCAAGAACCGTTGGATCTCGGGCGGCTGCCGGAGCAACACCTCGTCCATCAGGTAATTCGAAATATGAACATCGCCCCTCAGCACTTCTTTCGGAAGGGCATCCAGCTGCACCTCGGCATCCGGCGACAGCGTGGCCAGCTTGAGACCGGCGATCCAGCCTTCCAGGGGCCGATAGATCGTCCCGAGCGCCCCCTCTCTGTATTCAGGTCCCAGCGCCCGGCCCAGGTACTCGGCCGATTCGGCGGACGTGAAGCGCAGGTCACGCGACCTTAATTCCACGACCTGGCCCTTGGCCCTCAGGTTATTGAGCGGCAGAGACGGGATCAGCCGCGACACCAGGATCAGATGAAGGGGAGACGGCCAATGGCGCGTCCAGGTCGCCAGGAACTCGATCACGCTCCGGCCGGTCAGCGCCTGCAGGTCATCGAGGACCAGAACAACGCTGGAGGGCAACGCCTCCAGCTCGTTGCTCAGGATGTCTGAGAGGGTCTGTGTCGGCGGCAGCTGCGCGCTCAGAAGCTCAAGCGTCTTCGAGGCCGCGTTGGGAAAGACCGAGCGCAACGCAGCGATGAAGTAACGCAGGAAGACATCGAGGTCGCTGTCCGATTCGTCCAGTGAGACCCAGGCCACCGGTACAGGGCCCGCCCCGGGCCTGCCACCGCCGGCCAATTCCTCTGCCCAGGAACTGACCAGCGTAGACTTGCCAAAACCTGCCGGCGCCACGACGAGCGTTAGCGGGCGCTCCAGACCCTCATCCAGCAGCGCGTACAGCCGTGGACGGGCGACCAGATCCCTGGGGACCCTCGGTCGATGGAGTTTTGCGCTGAGAAGCTGGAAGTCCGATCGGTCTCTACGCGTCATGGCGGTTTCAGGCATGTCGGCGCCTGGGCGGCGGCCCCGGCAATCCCTGATGATCGCCGCCCTGCCATCCATGCGTACCCCTTAAGATTATAACATGAAGCCGGTTGGAGGGAGAAGCGCGCCGCCCCGCGCGGGGCACTGTTGCACGGTCCCTGCGGCCAGGCCACGGGCGATCACCCTGCGTCGCGCGGCCGCCATGCTCACTTTTGGCGTCACATTGCCGAAATCATCCATCGCGGCCAGAATACCCCAAACGCAAGAGGAGCAACCCATGGCGTCCAGTCGCAAGAAGAAGGTGGCGGGGATCGTTCTGCCCGCCCGGCCCGTCATCTACGAGATCAGCACCTGGGTCTGGCTGACAGACCTATCCGTGAAATACGGTCGCCCGGTCGACCTCGCTACCGTGCCCGACGCCGAGTGGGACGCCATCGCCGCCCTCGGCGGCCCCGGCGTAGGCCCTGACGCCGTCTGGCTGATGGGTGTCTGGGAACGCAGCCCGGCCGGCCTCGGCATGGCGCTGCAGAATGAGGGGCTGATGGCCGACTTCCGCCGCGCCCTGCCCGACCTGCGGGTGGCTGACATCGCCGGGTCGCCCTACTGCGTCCGGCGCTACGTTGTCGACGACCACTTCGGCGGCCGGGAAGGGCTGGCGGCCGCCCGCGCCGCGCTGGCTGAGCGGGGCATCGGCCTCATCCTCGACTACGTGCCCAACCACGTCGCCCCGGATCATCCCTGGGCGGCCGAGCACCCGGAGTACTTCATCCTGGGCTCGGACGAGGACCTGGCCCGCGCCCCGGCCGAGTTCTTTCGCGCCGGGGATCGGATCATCGCCAACGGCCGCGACCCTTACTTCGCCCCCTGGCCCGACGTCGCCCAGCTCAATACCTTCGACCCCGGCCTGCGCGCGGCCGTGGTCGAGACCCTGCTTGACATCGCTTCGCAGTGCGACGGGATGCGCTGTGACATGGCCATGCTGCTGACGACCGACGTCTTCAGCCGGACCTGGGGCGCGCGCGCCGGAGAAGCGCCGCCGACTGAGTTCTGGCACGAGGTCCTGCCGCCGGTTCGCGCCGCATACCCCCACGTGCGCTTCATCGCCGAGGTCTACTGGGACATGGAGTGGACCATGATGGCCCAGGGCTTCGACTATTGCTACGACAAACGGCTCTATGATCGGCTAGAGCACGAAGGCCCTGAGACCGTCCGGGGGCACCTTCACGCCGATCTGGCCTATCAGGAGCGACTCGTCCGCTTCATCGAGAACCACGACGAGCCGCGGGCCGCGGCGACGTTCGCGCCGGAAAAGCTGCGGGCGGCAGCCGTGGTGGCCCATACGCTGCCCGGGGCGAAGCTCTTCTACGAGGGCCAATTCGAGGGGCGAAAGGTGAAGCTGCCCGTGTTTCTGGCCCGGCGGCCGGCCGAAGCGGCCGACGCCGGCATCGCCGCCTTCTACCGCAGGCTCCTCGCCGCCATCCAGACGCCCGCCTTCCGCGACGGGCAGTGGCGGCTGGTCGCAGCCAAAGGCTGGCCGGACAATGCCACGTTCGAAAACCTCGTCGCCTGGCGCTGGGAGTCCGGGGAGGAACGGCGCGTCGTCGTCGTCAACCTGTCGGCCCGGCAAAGCCAGGCCCGGCTGCAACTGGCCTGGCCGGAGCTGGCCGCGGATGAGTGGGTGCTGGAGGACCTGCTCTCGGGGGCGACCTATCCCTGGCACGGGGACGAGATCCTCAACGCCGGCCTGTTCGTCGACCTGCCGCCGTGGGGCTATCACCTGTTCGCCATCCGGTGAATCGGGCAGGCCGCGACGCGCGGCGGCGGGCAAGCGTCATCAAGAAGCCCGTTCCACACGCGCGAAACTCTGGTATCATACGGCAGATGGGCCCCGAATTGCGGCGGCTCCGCCTGATACGCCCGAATCCGAACATTTCGAATCTGAGTCTCGTCGCCGGCGCTGGTCACCAGCCCGGCGTTGTCGTTCCGCCAATCCCACTATCCTTCTCACAGGAGACACTTTTCGTATGAGCGAGAACCTGAACCCGTTCGCCATCGCCCAGGCCCAGCTTGACAAGGCCGCGTCGATCCTGCAACTCGACCCGGACATGCATGCCTTCCTGCGCGAGCCGATGCGCGAGTTTCATTTCACCATCCCGGTCCGGATGGACGACGGCCGCGTCCAGACCTTCAAGGGCTTCCGCGTCCAGTACAACGATGCCCGGGGCCCGGCCAAGGGCGGCATCCGCTTTCACCCCGATGAGACGATCGACACCGTCCGGGCCCTGGCGGCCTGGATGACCTGGAAAACGGCCGTGGCCGATGTGCCGCTGGGCGGCGGCAAGGGCGGCGTCGTCTGCGACCCGCGCAAGCTTTCGACCGGCGAGCTGGAGCGGCTGGCCCGCGGCTACATGCGCAACATCGCCGGCATCGTCGGCATCACCCAGGACGTGCCCGCGCCGGACGTCAACACCAACCCGCAGATCATGTCCTGGATGCTGGACGAGTATGAGGTCATCGCCCGCCACCGCGAGCCCGGCGTCATCACCGGCAAGCCGCTGGCCCTCGGCGGGTCGGCCGGCCGCAGCCCGGCCACGGCCATGGGCGGCATGGTCACCATCCGCGAGGCGGCCAGGGTGCTCGGCCTGCCGCTGGCCGGCGCGACGTGCGCCATCCAGGGCTACGGCAATGTCGGCAGCTTTGCCCACAAGCTGGCCGTCGAGGTCCTGGGGCTGAACGTCATCGCCGTCAGTGACGAATATGGCGGCGTCTACGCCGGGAACGGCCTCGACCCGGATATCGTCGCGACCCACATCCGCCGCCACGGCAAGCTGAACGAATGCGTCGGCACCGACCCGTGCACGAACGCGGACCTGCTGGAGATGAAGGTCGATGTCCTCATCCCGGCGGCGATTGAGAACCAGATCACCGGTCAGAATGCCGACCGGATCCAGGCCAGGATCGTCGCCGAGCTGGCCAACGGGCCGACGACGCCGGAGGCGGACAAGATCCTGACCGAGAAGGGGGTCTACATCATCCCGGACTTTCTCTGCAACGCCGGTGGGGTGACGGTATCGTACTTTGAGATGGTCCAGAACGCCTACCAGTTCTACTGGGACGAGGCGCTCGTCCAGCAGCGTCTTGACCAGAAGATGACGACCGCCTTCCAGGCCGTGCATGAGATGGCGAAACAGAAGAAGGTCGAGACGCGCGTTGCCGCCTACCTGGTGGCCGTCGACCGCGTAGCCGAGGCCGTCCGCCTGCGCGGCTGGGTGTGATGCCTTCGCGCGCGGGTCTTGACCCATCCGGCCGGCGAGCGCGAGGCAGCGGGCCCCGTTTCGTCTGAACCGCCCCCGCCCGTCCCATCCGCATCCGGCTGCATCCGGCCTGTCCCGGCCCGGGAAGGATTGCCTTGTCGAGCGCCTTCCCGGGCCGTCGCGCGTCTGGCGATCGCTCGCGACGGTCCCCGCCGCGGCCCCGCTGCCTTCACTTCGCAGGGCTACTGCAGCCTGCGCGCACGCGGTATAATCATAGCCGGCCAGGTGGTCGCGCAAGCCGGGGCCGTTCGCGCCCGGACAGTCGACGGGCCCGACGCCACCGGCCTGGCGCCCGGATTCACGCAAGGAGGTAGTGGTTCGTATGTCAACCGTGACCATGAGTAGACGAGATGCCAGGAAAGTCCTGGTCCCCTGGTGGCTCATCCTGATCGAGGGCGTCGCGCTGATCATCCTCGGTATCCTCTTTCTCACGAACCCGGCAGCGACGGCCGTCGCAGTCGTCACCGTGCTGGGCCTGTACTGGTTGATCTCCGGGATTCTGGGGATCATCGGCATCTTCCTCAACCACCACAACTGGTTCTGGAAACTGCTGCTGGGCCTCCTGGGCATCGCGGCCGGTATCCTCATCCTCCAGCACCCGATCAGTTCGACCTTCGTCGTCGGCGCTTCGCTGACGCTGTGGCTGGGCATCCTCGGCATCGTCATGGGTGTCATGAACATCATCCGCGGCATCATGGGAGAAGGTTGGGGCGTCCTGGTCCTGGGCGTGGTCAGCATCATCATCGGCGCGGTCCTGCTGGCCAACTTCTGGGGCGTGACGATCTCGCTGCCCTGGACGCTGGGCATCGTGGCGATCGTGGGCGGTCTCATCGCCATCTTGGACTCGTTCCGGGCCCGCCGCCTGCAGAACGAGATCGAAGCGGAGCGCGAGCGCCTGATCGCGGCCGGGATGACGGCCGAGAAGGCCAGGCTGGCCGCCGCCGCGAATGTGACCGGCGTTACAGCGGCCGCCGCAACCGCCGCCGCGGGCGCAGCCGCCGCCACCCGGGCGGTTGATAGCCCGGTGGACGCCGGTGAGGCTGTCGCGGTCGAAGCGGCCGCGGCGATCGAGCCGGACAAGATCGGCGTGGATTCGCTGCGCGACTACGTGTCCGGCCTCAGCCCGGCCGAGATCGAGAAGCTGAAGGCGGCCGAGGTCACCACCGCCGGCAGCCTGCTGGACGCCGGCGCCACGCCGGCCGGCCGCGCGGCGCTGGCCGCGAAGACGGGGATAGAACCGGACCGGCTGCTGGAGTACCTCAACACCCTCGACCTGCAGCGCATCAAGGGCGTTGGCGTCGCCTATTCCTGGCTCTTGAAGCGCACCGGCGTTGACACGGTGAGGGAACTTGCCACCCGGAACCCGGGCAACCTGACAAGGGCGCTTGCCAGCACGAACGCGACGATGGGACTGGTTGAGCGCCTGCCGGTTGAGTCCGAGGTCGCCGACTGGGTCGCCCAGGCGAAAACCCTGCCGCCCAAGTTGACCTATTAGGCGACCCACCCGCGCAAGGGACGTCCTTCGGCCGCGCGTACGGGCGGGTCAACCGGCGCGGCGTGGCCTCTCGGCCGCGGCGCCTCTCCTTTGCCGCGCGTACGGGCGGGTCAACCGGCGCGGCGTGCCTGTCATGTTCACCAGCCCGTCGTTCGCCGGTTGGCTCGCCCCATCCGCGCCAGCCGACGAGGGCGAGCCAGCGCGGCGTGGCCTCTCGGCCGCGGCGCCTGCCCTTCGCCGCGCGTACGGGCGGGTCAACCGGCGCGGCGTGCCTGTCCTGTTCACCAGCCCGTCGCCCGCCGGTTGGCTCGCCCCACCCGCGCCAGCCGACGAGGGCGAGCCAGCGCGGCGTGGCCTCTCGGCCGCGGCGCCTGCCCTTCGCCGCGCGTACGGGCGGGTCAACCGGCGCGGCGTGCCTGTCCTGTTCACCAGCCC
>CAYRBP010000003.1:29187-37344 GCA_964422535.1 uncultured Ardenticatenaceae bacterium
AGGGCGAGCCAGCGCGGCGTGGCCTCTCGGCCGCGGCGCCTGCCCTTCGCCGCGCTGACCCGCCCCTACCCCTGCATCGGTTGTATCCTTCGGCCGCGCGAGGTTTTTGTTTGCTCAGAGTTTAGCCACCGGGAACTTTCGGGGACGGGTTTGCGTCTATACTAGGGGCGCGCAGTGGACGCGCCTGCTTTTGTGTCTGAAAGGCTGGCAAACGACCTTATGAGTGTGAAGCGCGCACCGCAAGCCCCGGCCCAACCCGGCCGGGATATCACCCACTACCCGACAGAAGTCTGGGTCCCGGCCCCACAGCCGTCACGCGGCCGTTCGGGCTTTTTCTGGCTGCTGTTCTTCGTCTTGTTCGCCATCGCCCTGCTGGTCGGGCTGGCCGGCGGCGTCTTCGCCTATGTCGCGGCAAAGGGGCTGATCCTGCCCGGCGTCTACGCCCTGGGCCGGCCGCTGACCGGCCTGAGCGTTGAAGACGCAGCGGTTGCCCTGCAGCGCGAGTGGTCGGCCCGGACGGTGGTGCTGGAGAATGGCGATGCGGCCTGGCCGGTAACGCCCGAGCAGCTCGGCATGACGCTCGAGGCCGCAGCCACGGCCGAGGCGGCCCGGGACAAAGGGCGGTCGCCGGCGGCGATCGGCGAACTGCTCGGCCAGGGCGCGAGCTACCTGAACACCCCGCCCGTCTGGCGCTTCGATCCGGCCGTGGCCGAGGCGACGCTCGCCGGCCTGGCCCCTCAACTGGCCGTCGCGCCGGTGGACGCCGGCGTGGTCATCCAAAACGGCGTTGCCGGCGCCAGCCCGGCGACGGAAGGGCGCGAACTGGACGTGGCCGCGACGGTGGCGGCGCTGGCGGCCAATCCCGCCGCCGCGCTGACCGACGGCCGCCTGGCCCTGGTCACCCGGCCCGTTCCGGCGGCTGTCACTGACGTCAGCGCGGCCGTGGACGAGGCCAACCGGATGCTCGCCACGACCGTCACCCTGCGCGCGTATGACCCGGTGCGCGACGAGACGGTGACCTGGACCGTCGATCCGGCGACGTGGAACCCGTGGCTGGCGCTGCACGTCGACCCGGCGGCGGCCGATCCCTTCACCTGGACGCTCGACCCCGCGTCGGCCGAGTCATACCTGACTCGCATGTCCAACGACACGCTGACCGACGGCCGCTACCTGGAGGCCGGGCCAACCATCGCCGCGCTGAGCGACGCCATCCGGGCCGGCACGCCGTCGGTCAGTGCGCGCGTCCTGCATCCGGCCCGGCAGCATGTCGTCCAGCCGGGCGAGACGCTCTCGAGCATCGGCCGCGACTACGGCATCCCGTACCCGTGGATCCAGCAGGCCAACCCGTCGGTCGACAGCCTGTCGGCCGGCCAGACGCTGACCATCCCCTCTCCGGACGTGATGATGCCCCTGCCGCCGGTCGAGAACAAGCGTATCGTCGTCAGTATCGCCGAGCAGAACGTTCGCGTCTTTGAGAATGGGCAGATCAAGTGGGAGTGGCCGGCCAGCACGGGCATCGACAGCAGCCCGACCGCGCCCGGCATCTTCCAGGTGCAGTCGCACGAGCCCAACGCCTATGCCGGCAACTGGGACCTGTGGATGCCGTCGTTCATGGGCATTTACCGGCCGGTGCCGGCCTCTGACTTCATGAACGGCTTCCACGGCTTCCCGACCCGCGGCAACTCGCAGCTATTGTGGACGGGCGACCTCGGCCGCCCGGTGACATACGGCTGCATCCTGTTGAGTTCGGAGAACGCCAGGCAGCTCTACGAGTGGGCCGAGGACGGTGTGGTCGTCGAAGTCCTGCCCTGATACCCGGCCCGTAGACGCACGCCGGCCCGCAGAGGCACAGAGCATCGACCCAATCAACGACAGACCGGCGGCGCGGATCGGCCGTAGCCGGGCCCGCGGGTGGCTGCCTGGCGAAACCCGCCTTGAACCACGCGCGAAATGCGCTAGAGTAGTCACCGGCTGGATGGGTCCGTCCGGGTCAGTGATGACAGAGCGAGAACAACTGGAACAGGCCATCGCCGCCCTGGAAGGGCAGCGGGCGCTCCTGGGCGATGCCGTCGTGGACGCGGGCATCGCGCCCATCCGCGCCAGGCTGGCCGTGCTCAGCGCGCCCGATTCGCCCCGCCTCAGCAGCGCAAGCTGGCGACGGAACCGGGCGATTCTGGATATGGAAACGGCGGAGAACGGTTGACCGCGCAGCGAGAGACCGCACCGCGCCTGCTCATCACCGGCGGCAGCGGCTACCTCGGCCGCCATCTGGTCCGCCTGCTGATGCGCGAACCTGACCGCTGGCCGGGGACGTTCGCCTACACCTTCCACAGCGCCGACCCCCATGGCCTGCCATCCGGCGCGCGGCTCGACGTCCGCGACGCGGCGGCGGTGGCCCGGCTGGTGGCGGCGTTCCGACCTGACGCGGTCATCCACACCGTTGGCTCCAACCGCCCGGCCGATATGGCCGCGGTCATCACCGAGGGGACGGCGGCCGTGGTCGAGGCGCTGCGTGCCCATGCGCCGGCGGCCCGGCTCGTCCACGTCTCGACCGACTCGGTCTTCGACGGAGCGAACGCGCCCTATGACGAGCGGGCCGAGGCGCGGCCGATCAACGATTACGGCCGGGCCAAGCTCGAAGCGGAGTGGGGGGTGCTGGCAGGCGCCGCCGGGGCCGCCATCGTTCGCACGTCGCTCATCTACAGCCTGGACGAGATGGACAACGGCACAGCCTGGATGGTCGAGGCGTTGCGGGCCGGTCAGCCCGTCGTGCTCTTCAGCAACCAGCGCCGCAACCCGGTCTGGGCCGACGCGCTGGCGGCCGCGTTGCTGGAACTGGCCGCGCCGGGCCACCTGCACCGGGGCCTGCTCCATGTCGCCGGGTCGCAGGTCATGACCCGGGCCGAATTCGGGCTGCGGATGCTGGACGCCTGGGGCATCCGTGAACGGCAGACCCTGACCGTCGCCGCCGACGCCGGCGGTCGCTGGCCGCTCGACTGCGAGATGGACCTGTCACTGGCCCGCCGGGTGCTGCGGACGCCGATGCCGGGCGTGGATGAAGTCCTCGGCCGAATGGGGCGCGGATAACGCGGCAGGACACGGACGAACCCGGCACAGACATACGAATCCGTGACAGTCCGTGACCGCCGTGTTCAAGTCAGGCTATCTCTCCGCGCATGCCATCCGGTCGCGGGTCGCGCAGGCGCGTCTGGGTGACGCGGTTCATCAGGTCAGCCGGGCCGACGGCCGCGACGCGGATGTAGTTGTCGGTGTAGCCGACCCAGCGCAGGCCGTCGGGTTCCGCGCCGGCCGCCTGTTCCCACAGCACCGGCCGCGCCTGCCCGTCATAGCGGGCATGAAAGTCGAGGCTCAGCCGCTCTCCCAGGGCGATCATCTGCGCCGCGCGCGCCTTCTTGACCGGGCCGGGGACCTGGCCGGGCATGCGCGCCGCGGCCGTGCCGGGACGCGGGCTGTAGCTGAAGACGTGCAGCCGGCCGAAGCCGAGCGACTCGACAAGCTCCAGGCTCTCCTCGAACTCCTCGTGCGTCTCGCCCGGAAAGCCGACGATCAGGTCCGTGCTGAGGTGAAGGTCGGGGATGGCGGCTCGCGCCTCGGCCACGAGGGCGCTGAAACCGGCGCGGCTGGTGCGGCGGGCCATGCGGCGCAGGACGCGGTCGCTGCCGGACTGCAGCGGCAGGTGGAGATGGGGCAGCAAGCGCGGGTCCGCCCACAGGTCGAAGAAGCCGGGGGCGATGTCCCACGGTTCCAGAGACGACAGCCGCAGGCGGGCCACGCCCGTGCGGGCCAGCAGCGCTTCCACCAGATCGCGCAGGCCGGCGGCCTGGCCCAGGTCGCGGCCGTAGCTGCCCAGGTGGACCCCGGTCAGCACGACCTCGCGGTAGCCTGCCTCGACGAAGGCGGCCACCTCGGCCACCACCTGCTCCAACGGCCGGCTGCGGCCGTCGCCGCGGGCGATGGTCGTGACGCAGAAGGTGCAGCGGTTGTCGCAGCCGTCCTGGACCTTGATGAAGCCGCGGGTGCGCCCGACCGCGCCGGGCGTCGCCTCGCGTCGAAGCGGCTCCAGGTCGAACGCGGCCGGGGGATCGGCCGGGTGCGGGTCGAACATCGCCGGGATGCTGTCCTTGTCCGCGTTGCCGACGACGGCGCTGACACCCGGCAGGACGCGGATGTCGTCCGGGGCGATGGTGGCATAGCAGCCGGTGACGACGATGGCCGCGTCTTCGTTGGCCCGGTTGAAGCGCCGGGTCAGGTTGCGGGCGTCGCGGGCCGCTTCGGCCGTCACGGCGCAGGTATTGAGGATGACCGTGTCCGCCTCGGTTGGGTCCGCGACGAGCGCGTGCCCGGCGGCCGCCAGCCGCCGGCCGATCGTCTCGATCTCGCTCTGGTTCAGGCGGCAGCCGATGCTGTGAAGGTGTACGCGCATAAGCCTAGACGACATTGATGCTTCTACGAGGCGCGCTGACGCCACGCGCTTCCGGCGCGGGGCCGCCTTGCGGGCGATCAGTTCACCTCGATGATGTAGATCCGGCCCCACTTGCCGAGGATGGCCATCGAATAGCCGGTTGAGATGGTCAGCCGCGGCCGCTTGCGGACCTCTTCCTTGACCAATTCGTACTGGCTGCTGAGCAGGATGATCCGGCCGCCGGGCCGCACAACGCGCTCCAGTTCAGCCAGGACGGGCGGGTAGAGGCGCTCCGGGGCCGCCGGCCCCTTGATCTGCTGGCCGAAGGGCAGGTTGGTCGCCACCTTGTCGACCGAAGCGGCGTCGAGGGGCAGCTGCCGCGCATCCCAGGTGCGGATGAGCAGCTTGTCCGGGCCGCGGCCGGGGCGGGCCAGGTTCTTCTTCGCCGCCTCAGCCCGCTCCTTGACCACGTCACCGCCGAGTATCTGGCTGTATGGGCCGGCCTTCTCGCGCTCGAAGAGGATGGTGCCGCTGCCGCACATCGGGTCCATGAAGACGTCGCCGCCCTCCGGCCCGGTCAGCAGGACCATCGCCGCGGCGACCGACGGCCGGAGCGAGGCGGGTAACTCGACCTTGCGCTCGAAGCGGTGGCGCATGCCGCGATCGCTCAGGCGGATGCCGACGAGCAATTGCGAGCCAAGCAGGTTGACCCAGAACTCGACCTGGGCATCGTCAGCGACCGGCGTCCAGCGCGGCAGGCGGGCCTTCAGCGCCTTGACGACCGTGTTGGTCACCTGGTAGCGAGGGTAGCCGAACTTGCCGTACTGACGGGTGATGACGCGGTAGGTGGGCGGGCCGGCGTAGCGCCGGAAGCGCATGAAATCATTGATGACCCGGCCGACCTCTTCTCCCTTCTCGAGCAACTCGCCGATGCGGGCCAGGTCGCGATGGGTACGGGCCAGGTCATCGACGAAAGCCGCCTGCCAGAAGACATCCTCCGTCGCCCGCAGGTTCAGCAGGTCGGCCGGGTTGCCCTTGTAGTCGAAGACGACGATGCCGTTCTGGTCTTTGGCGAAGAGATAGCGCAGGAAGTGCGAGCCCTTCAGCCGGTCGCGGATCTCCAGCCAGGCGATCTCCTCGACCCCCGGCATCGTCTGAGCGTAATAGGTCATGAGACGGAGTGTAATGAATTCGGCGCGGATTGGCACGGATGAGACCGGGCCGGCCACAACCGGGCCGCACTGCCGTCCCCGCGGGCACGCGGATCGGCCGCAATGCCCTAGACGGTCGCGCCGATGAGCACCGCGACGAACCAGATCAGGAAATCGTACTTGAGGATCTGGCTCAGCCGCTCGAGTTGCGGGCCGCTGCGCTCGCGGGTGACGCGGATGATGACGTACATCGCCACCGGGAAGACCCCCAGGGCGACGATGTAGGCGTAGATCGGCTCGAACTGGTCGTAGAAGTAGGGCGCGAGCATGATCATGGCCGTCAGGCCAAGCAGCAGGAAGAACGCCGTGCGCGCGGCGCGCGGGCCCCAGACGGTCGAGATGGTCCTGACGTGGTTGTAGGCGTCGCCTTCATAGTCGGCCAGCGTCTTCAGGATCTCGCGGCCGAGGATGCCGAGAAAGATGATCGCCGCCAGCCAGAGCGACGGCCCGACGTTGCCGGCCGCCACACCGCCAAACACCGGGCTGAGCGCCGAGATGAGGGCAACGGTGACGTTGCCGAGCAGGACAGTGCTTTTCAGCCGGATCGAATACAGGTAGAGCATGGCGTTCGAGGCCAGGCCGATGGCAAAAGCCGGCCAGCTGATCAGCGCGGCGATGACCAGCGACAGGGCGGCCAGGATGAAGGAGAAGTTGCGGGCCGTCTCAAGGCGGACCATGCCGGACGGCAGCGGCCGTTGCGGCTGGTTGATGCGGTCGATCTCGACGTCCCGGTAGTCGTTCCAGGCATTCGCCGAGGCGGAGATGAAGAGCGTCGCCAGGCAGGCCAGGCCGATGTCGAGCCACGCCTCTGTGCCGGCCACGTAGCCTCCCAGGAACGTGGCCAGCACGCCGGTCAGGGTGCTGAGCGGCCGGCTCAGCTTGTAAAGTCCTTTGGCTTCTTGAAGCAAAGTTGTCATGGTGCCTCCATCAGGCAGGGCCTGAAAGCGCGGCGACGATCGCTATTATGGCGGCGGGGCGGGAAATTGCCAACCGCCCCGGCCCTGCCGGGCGAGCGCCTGTCCCCCAGGGAGTCCGGAGTCCGGAGCCCGGAGCCAGGCCACGGAGGCGAGGGTGAAAGGGCCATCCACTGCGTCTTTTGACTGATAGGGCCACCATACCCGGACGGTCCCAGACGGTCCCGGACGGTCCAGGACCGTCTGATCGATACGTATTTGATCGACTGCCGAAATGCGTCTATCCCTTATGTCCCGTGCGCGAAAACGCGCACGGGTCCGGCCGTTCCCGGCTCCCGGATTAGCAAATCCGTACAGGATGCTTAACATGTTGATAAACAGGGCATCAAAGTCTGGACAAACTAGGTGCTAACTTGTATACTAACAGCAAGCTTAGCTGGTTAACTGAGGAACTCCTCCCCCCAAACTGGCACGAGAGAAACGCGACTGGAACACTCCGGCTAAGCCCAGGCGGTACCCTACCCCCTCCTCATCGGGGTACCTCCGACGGGCTTAGGTGCTCCCCTCCTGGCACCAGGTCCACTTCAGCCGCCTCTTTCGAGGCGGCTGTTTTGTTTTTCCCGGCGTCTCGCCAAACAAAACGGCGCTCCCGGAGCGCCGCCGAACAGAGTGGGCCATGCAGGACTCGAACCTGCGACCAAGTGATTAAAAGTCACCTGCTCTGCCAACTGAGCTAATGGCCCAACCAGGCTACTAATTATACCGGAAACCGGCCGCCGACCAAGCGGCCGACCGGGCTACTTCCGGGTCAGGACCGGGCCGGCATTGCCTGGCCGGAGACAGCCCCGGCAAGCCAGGCGCCGGCCGCGCTTCGCTTCAGCGGCCCGCCATGGCCGGTGTACAGGATCGTTGCCCCGGCATCCAGGACGCGCCGGACGCTGTCGACCAGGACGCTCCGGTCAGCCAGGTCATACAGGAAGTAGGGGGCACTCGGCCGCCCGGACAGCAGCGCGCCACCCATGATCCCGCCACGCAGGATATCGCCGACAATGGCTTCGCCGCCGGGAAGCAGCAGGCTGACTGAACCCGGGCTGTGCCCGGGGGTCGGGATCACGGTTGCGTCGAGGCCAAATGGCCCCGGATCGAAGTCATCATCAAAGATGATGTCCGGCTCGAGGGGCGGGAAAGGCCGGTCGACGAAGCGCTGGCTGAACCGGGCTTCAAGGCCGATCGGGATCAGGCGGCCGTTGTCTCCGCGTCGAGCCATGTCAGCGTCCGCGCGATGAACTGCCACCGGCGCGTTGAACGCCTCGCGCAGGGCACGCGCGCCGCCGGCATGGTCGCTGTGGGCGTGGGTCAGCAGGATGAGCGAGACCTCATCCGGACGGACGCCATGCCCGGCCAGCGCCCGCAAGGCGCGGTCGGCCGTACCGGCGGTCCCTGTGTCCACCAGAACGGTGCGGCGGCCGCGGAGGATGTACATATTGGCGATGGAGAGATTGACTCGAATCATTTGTGGTCCTCAACGTGTTGCGCCGGGGCGCATTCAGCAGTATATTGACAGTGTCAACATAGTCTAGCAGGAAATATTGACAGTGTCAACATTGGT
>CAYRBP010000003.1:37444-129425 GCA_964422535.1 uncultured Ardenticatenaceae bacterium
ATATTGACAGTGTCAACATAGTCTAGCAGGAAATATTGACAGTGTCAACATTGGTCGAGAAGAAAGAACCGGATCGCTACCATCATGGAGACCTGCGCCGAACGTTGATCGCGATCGGCGTCGGCGTGCTGGCTGAAGAAGGGGCCGAGGCATTGAGCCTGCGCAGCGTCGCCCGCCGGGCCGGCGTCAGCCACAATGCACCTTACCAGCACTTCGCCGACAAGGAGGCGCTGCTCGCGGCCATCGCCGAGGAGGGTTTCCGCATCCTCAGCGAGCAGATCGACGCCGGCCAGTCCGGCCTTGAACCGGGCCGGCGGGAAACATTGGTCGCGGCCGGGCAGTCCTATGTTCGCTTTGCGATCGACCATCCGGCCCACTTCCAGATGATGTTCGGCCCGATGGCCCAGTCGACCTACCCCGACCTGGCAAGGATGGCCCGCGCCTCGTTCGAGCGCCTGGTCGGCATCGTCGCCGCCGGGCAGCGCGCCGGCCGCATCACCGGCGGCGATCCTGCTCAGTTGGCCCTGGCCATCTGGTCCATGCTCCACGGCCTGAGCAGCAACCTGATCGCCCAGAAGATCCCGCCCGACATCGAGGCAGGCCGCCCGGCCGAGACCCTCGCGGCCGCGCAGATCGATATCCTCTGGGATGGCCTGCGCGACCGTTCCGGGGCGGCCGGCGAACCCGACCCGGAGCCGGGGCCTTGAGTCACGCGCTGCGCGCCGCCCTGCGCTGGGCAGCTCGATTCGCCGTCGTCTGGGCCGTCGACGCCGTCTCGCTGTGGCTGACGGCCTGGCTGCTGCCGGGCATGCAACTCGGCGCGTTCGGAGGCTATCCGACCTGGGCGGTTGCCCTGGCGGTGGCGTTCGTGCTCGGGTTGGTCAACCTGCTGGTCCGGCCGCTCATCTTGCTGCTGGCGCTGCCACTGGGCTTCGTTGTCCTCTTCATCGCCGGGCTGTTCGTCAACGCCGTCACGCTTCGACTCGCGGCCGCCCTCCTGGGCGGCGGCCTGATCATCGACGGCTGGCTCACGGCCATCGTTGCCGCCGTCCTGCTGGCCGTGATCAACATGGTTGTCGCCACGCTGGCCGGCGTTGAAGACAGCGGTTCATTCTATCGCGGTGTCGTAGCCCGCCGCCTCGCCGGGCAACGCGCCGGCGCTTCGGGCCAGGTGGGGCGCGGTCTGGTCATCCTGCAGATCGACGGCCTAAGCTTCCACCACATGCGCCACGCCATGGACAAAGGCATCATGCGCCACGCGGCGGCCCTGATCCGCGACGAAGGTTACGCGCTGTCGGCCACCGACTGCGGCCTGCCCTCGATGACGTCGGCCTCCCAGGCCGGCATCCTCTTCGGCGACAACGACGACATCCCCGCCTTCCGCTGGTACGACAAGGCGCAAGGCAAGCTCTATGTCTCCAGCAAGGACGCGGCCGAGCTCAACGCCCGCTACGCCCGGGGGAACGGATTGTTGCGAGGCGGCGTCAGCATCAACAATCTCTTCGACGGCGACGCCAGGCACTCCCTGCTGACCGCCGCCGACCTGACGGGCGGGACGAGCGAAGCGAAGCGGGCCCGGGCCCAGGATGTCTACCTGCTGCTGCTCAACCCGAACTTCCTCCTGCGCGTGGTCGGGCTGGTCGCCGGCGACGCGATCACCGAGGTCTGGCAGTACGCGCTGGATGTCGTCCGCGGCGTGGAGCCCCGGCTGAACCGGCTGAAGAAGGGATATCCGCTCAAGCGGGCCGCCACGACGGTCTTCATGCGCGAGGTGTCGGGCTTTCTGACGATGATGCAGGTCGTCCGTGGCGAGCCGATCATCTACACCACCTGGCCCGGCTATGACACCGTCGCCCACTACGCCGGTCCGTGGTCCGGCCATGCCCTGGGCACGCTGCGCGGCTTCGACCGGTTCATCGACGGACTGCGCGAGATCATCGCCCGGGATGCGCCGCGGCCGTACGAGTTGCTGCTCCTGTCGGACCACGGCCAGTCGTTTGGCGCGACCTTCAAGATGCGCTACGGCTACACGCTGCTGGACTACATCGAACAGCGCCTGCCGTCGGGGACGGTGACGGCCCACGTGCGCGACCTGGACGATGGCGCCGACGCCGTGCTGGCGACGGCGGCCGAACTGGGCAACGTCCGCGAGCAACATATCGGCGGCAGCCTGGGGCAGGCGGCGGCCGGGCGGTTGCAGGAAGCGACCGAGAGTGCCGCCGCGCAGTTCGCTGACGGCGGGGCGACGGGCGGGCCGGCGGCCGATGTCACCTTCTGCGGTAGCGGCAACCTGGCCCAGGTCTACTTCCATGCCATTCCGCAGCGGGCGACGCTTGACCAGCTGAACGCCGCCTTTCCGGGCCTTGTGGAGGCCCTGGCCGGGCATGAGGGCGTCGGCCTGGTCGTCGCGATCGACGGCGACGACGCGGTCGTCTTCGGCAAGACGGGTTCCCGCAACCTGCGCACCGGGGCGATCTCCGGCGGCGACCCGTTGCTGCCCTATGGGGACGCCGACCTGCGCGCCCGCCAGTTGCGGCGCGTGGCCGGCTTTCCCAGCGCCGGCGATCTGCTCATCATCAGTGCGGTCTACCCGGACGGCACCGTGGCGGCGTTCGAGGAACAGATCGGGAGCCACGGCGGTCTGGGCGGCGAGCAGACGGATACGTTCCTGCTCCACCCGGCCGGCATGACCGTCCCGCCGACGAGCAACTCAGCCGACATGTATGCCATCCTGAACGCCCGGCGCTCCGAATGAGGAACTCCGGCCGCGGGCTGCCCCTGTGGCCCGTTTTGAGGGACAATCGGCGTCATGTCGCGCGAACGCACCATCCGCACCGAGGGTGTCGTCCTGAAGCGGACCGACTTCGGCGAGGCCGACCGCCTGCTGACGCTCTTCAGCCCGGAGTTGGGCAAGGTCAAGGCCGTGGCCAAGGGCGCCCGCAAGCCGCAGAGCCGCAAGACGGGCCATGTCGAGCTGTTCATGCGCAGCAAGTTCCTCATCGCCGAGGGGCGCGATCTCGGCATCGTCACCCAGGCCGAGACGATCGACACCTATGCCCCGTTGCGAGAGGACCTCGTCCGGGCAACCTACGCCGGCTACTTCGTCGAGTTGCTCGACCGCTTCACTGTCGAGGAAGACCCGCACCGCGACATGTATGACCTGCTGGTGCGCTCGCTCGGCTGCCTGGCCGACGGGGGCGACCCGCTGCTGGCGGCCCGCTACTTCGAACTGCGCCTGCTGTCGCTGGCCGGCTTCCAGCCGCGGCTGTTCAACTGCGTCTCGTGCGGTGAGGCCATCCGCGAGGAAGACCAGTTCTTCAGCGCCGAACTGGGCGGGCTGCTGTGCCCGAACGATCGCCCGGCCGACATGCGCTCGCTTCCCGTCTCGGCCGCGGCGGTCAAGGTCATGCGCTACCTGCAGACGCGCCCGCCCGACGCGGTCTACGCCCTGCGCCTTCCCCCACCGCTGCTGCATGAGATCGAGCGGGTTATGCACGCTTACCTGACCCACACCCTGGAACGGGCGTTGAAGTCCGTCGACTTTCTCCACCGCCTGCGCCGCGAGGCGTCGTTATTCTCGGGAGACGATCCGGCCGACGATCCGTCCGACGAGCCGGCCTAGCGCGTTGGCGGGCCTGCCCGGCCGAAGGCCGGCAAGCCGGTCACCGGCACGAACCGGCGGTCTAATCGGCGTTCATCCGCGCCGCGTTCTTCGTGCTATAATCGGCTGCTCATTGCCCTAACGGAAATAATCGCCACCTATGCAATCGAACCTTAGCTTTCAACAGATGATCCTGCGCCTGCTAGAGTACTGGCAGGACCAGGGCTGCCTGATCTGGCAGCCGTACAACATCCAGGTCGGCGCGGGCACAATGAACCCGGCGACCGTCCTGCGCGTCCTCGGCCCGGAGCCGTGGAATGTCGCCTACATCGAGCCGAGCATCCGCCCGGACGACGGCCGCTTCGGCGACAACCCCAACCGCATGCAGCAGCACTACCAGCTGCAGGTCATCCTTAAACCCGACCCCGGCAATCCGATCGACCTCTACCTGAAGAGCCTGGAGGCGATCGGCATCAGCCAGCGCGAGCACGACATCCGCTTCGTCGAGGACAACTGGCAGTCGCCGGCCCTGGGCGCCTGGGGGCTGGGCTGGGAAGTCTGGCTCGACGGGCAGGAGATCACCCAGTACACCTACTTCCAGCAGGCGGGCGGCCTCGAACTGAACCCGGTCTCGGTCGAGATCACCTATGGCCTCGACCGCATCGGCCTGGCCCTGCAGGGGGTCAAGAGCGTCTGGGAGATGGACTACGGCGCCGGGGTCAAGTACGGTGACGCCCTGCTGCCGGCCGAGATCGAGCACTGCCTGTACTACTTCAACGTGGCCGACGTGGACGCCCTGCGCGCGGTCTATGACACCTACGAGCGCGAGGCCTATCGCTGCCTGGACAACAACCTGGTCGTCCCGGCCCACGACTACAACCTGAAGTGCTCGCAGATCTTCAACATCCTCGACACGCGCGGGGCCATCGGCGTCACCGAGCGAGCGCAGTACTTCGGCCGCATGCGCCGCGTCGCCAACAAGGTCTCGCAGGCTTACGTCGACCAGCGCCAGCGGCTCGAGTACCCCTTCTCCGAGAACCCGCGCTGGGCCACGACCGAGGCCGTCCCTTCGGGCGGCGGCCGCCCCGCCAGGCTCGATACCGTCGCCGCCGACAGGGCCGACTTTGTGCTGGAGATCGGCAGCGAGGAGCTGCCCGCCGGCGACCTCAACTCGGCGCTGGGCCAGCTGCGCCAGGCCGCGCCGGCCCTGCTCGACGCCGCCCGCCTGTCCTACGAGCGCATCGATGTGGAGGGCACGCCGCGGCGACTGGCCGTGATGGTCAAAGGGCTGGCCGCGCGCCAGGCTGACCAGGAGAGCGTGGTCAAAGGCCCGCCGGCCGGCCGCGCCTTCGACGCCAAAGGCAAGCCGACCCAGGCGGCGATCGGCTTTGCCAGGAGCCGCGGCCTGTCGATGGACGACCTGAGCGTGGTCGAGGAAGGCGGCCGCCGCTATGTCTCGGCCCTGGTGCGCGAGGCGGGCCGGCCGTCGGTCGAGGTACTGGCCGAAAAACTGCCGGAGCTGATCGCCGGGCTGAAGTTCGAGAAAAGCATGCGCTGGAACGCCAGCAACATCGCCTACAGCCGGCCATTGCGCTGGATCGTTGCCCTGCACGGGCCGGTCGTCATCCCGTTTAGCTATGCGGATGTGCCCAGCGGCCGGACGAGCTATGGCCTGCGGCCGTACGGCTCGCCGGCGCTTGAGATCGCCGCCGCGGCCGATTACCGCGAGCGTATCGCCGCGGCCAACATCGTCCTGGAGAGCCAGACGCGCCGGGCAACCATCGCCGCCGAAGCGGCCGCGCTGGCCGCGTCGGTCGGCGGGACCATCCCCGATGACCCCGGCCTGCTGGACGAGGTCACCAACCTGGTTGAGAAGCCCACGCCACTGCTTGGCTCATTCGAGGAGCGCTTCCTCGCCCTGCCGCCGAAGGTGCTGGTGGCGGTCATGCGCAAGCACCAGCGCTACTTCCCGGTCTACAGGGGCGACCGGCTGCTGCCGCATTTCATCGCCGTCCGCAACGGTGACAGCGAGCACCTGGACATCGTGACCGACGGCAACGAGCATGTCATCCGGGCCCGTTTTTCGGACGCCGAGTTCTTCTATGGCAAGGACAGCCGGCTCACGCTCGAAGAGTTCCTGCCGAAGCTTGACACGCTGACCTTTCAGACCGAGCTCGGTTCGATGCTCGACAAGACCCGCCGGCTGGAGGCGCTGACTCCGGTCGTGGCCGACATGCTCGGCCTTGACCCGGCGGACAGGCTGGTCGCCGGTCGGGCGGCCACGCTGGCCAAGGCCGATCTGGCCAGCAACCTGGTCGTCGAGATGACCTCGCTGCAGGGGGCGATGGGGGGCCACTATGCCCTGCGCGGCGGCGAGCCGATGTCGGTCGCCACGGCCATCGCCGAGCAGTACGACGCGGTCAGCTCCACGCCGCCGTCCATGGCCGTCGCCATCGCCGACCGGCTGGACAGCCTGGCCGCGCTCTTCGCCGCCGGGTTGGGGCCGAAAGGCTCCAACGACCCGTTTGGCCTGCGCCGGGCCGCGCTGCACATCATCGAGAACCTGACGGCCAACGAGCGCCATTTCGACCTGCGCGCCGGGCTCGACGCCGCCGGCGCGCACCTGCCCGTCGCCTGGAGCAACGCGGCGCGCGACGAGGTGCTGGGCTTCATCGCCGGGCGGCTGGACGTCGTCCTGCGCGAGGCCGGTTACCCGACAAGCGTCGTCAAGGCCGTGCTGGCCGAGCAGGCCCACGACCCCTACGCGGCGCGCCGGGCAGCGACCGCGCTGGCGGAGGCGACGAAGGCGGCCGACTGGCCGTCGCTGCTCAATGCCTACGCCCGCTGCGTGCGGATCACCCGGCCGCTGAAAGAGACCTACACCCTGCACCCGGATGCCCTGAACGTGGCCGAGGAACGGGCCGTGCTGGAGGCGCTGCTTCAGGCCGAGGCGGACAAGGACGGCACGGTTGAGACGTTCATCGAGTCGCTGCGCCGGATACAGCCGAGCATCAGCAACCTGTTCGAGGCGGTGCTGATCATGGACGAGGACGCGGCCGTGCGCGAGAACCGGCTGGCGCTCTTGCAGCGCGTGTCCGGGCTGGCAAGCGGCGTGGCGGACCTGTCGCTGCTGGAAGGCTTCTAGCCGGTCTGGAGCCGCAGCAAGCAGCCTCTCCTGGCGACAGAGGCCGTCCGGGGCGCTCGCGCGGTCCGGGCGGCCGTTTGTCCTGGCGCTGCGACGGCGGCGCTCCGAAGTCCAACGGGCTGATGACCTCGTCCCGGCGGCCGTCGGCGGCCGCCTCGCATTTGGTGCGGGCTAGCCGGACGCATCTGATACAATCCTCCAACGTATGACCCAATCGACTGTTCGCGTTTCTCACCTTAACGAGGTCGACCACAAGCGGCCGACCTACGTCGCCATCGGCTCGTTCGACGGCGTTCACCGCGGCCACCAGGCACTGTTGCATGCGATGGCCGCCCGGGCCCGGGCGGACGGCGCCCGTTCGGCCGTGCTGACCTTCTTCCCGCACCCGCGCCGCGTCCTCCAGACCCTGCCGCCGCGCTTCTACATCACCACCCTCGACGACCGCGCCCGCCTGCTGGCCGCGACCGGCGTCGATCTGATCATCACTCACCCGTTCGACGACGAGGTGCGCCACATCCGCGCCGCCGATTTCGTCGACCAGATGCTGGCCGCCCTGGACATGAGACAGTTGTGGGGAGCCCACTTCGCCTTCGGCTACCAGCGCGAGGGCAACATCCCTTTCCTGCAGGCCCAGGGACGGGAAAAGGGTTTCACCGTCGAGCTCTACCAGGAGCCGGTCATGTGGCGCGACGAACTGGTCAGCAGCAGTCGGGTCCGGCGCGGGCTGGAAGCGGGCGACATGGACGAGGTCAATGGCTGCCTCGGCCGGGCCTTCGCCGTGCGCGGCATCGTCGCCAAGGGCGATCAGCGCGGCCGGACGATCGGCTTCCCCACCGCCAACCTGGCCCTGTGGGACGAGTTGCTCTTGCCGGCCAATGGCGTCTATGCGACTTATGCCCACCTCGGCGAGCGCCGCTTTGCCGCCGCGACCAATGTCGGCGTGCGGCCGACGGTCGACGGCCAGCGCCTGACGGTCGAGGCTCACCTGCTCGACTTCAACGAAGACATCTACGGCGAGGCGATGACGCTCGAATTCGTCGCCCGCATCCGCCCGGAGACGAGATTCGCCGGGCTCGAGGCGTTGAAAGCGCAGATCGCGGCCGATGTTGACGAGGTACGAAGAATAGCACGCTGATGAACGCTGATTGAAGCGCAGATTGACGCTGATCCTTTCCCGCAACTATGGGGGCCGTGATGACTGACTACGTAGACAGCGAACTGACCAGCGCCATCATCAAGGCATTCTACGACGTCTACAATGAGCTGGGCTATGGGTTTCTCGAAAAGGTCTACGAGAATGCACTCCTACTGGAGCTGCGCGAGCGTGGGCATCAAGTCGTGCAACAGGCTCCCCTTTCCATAACCTATCATGGTGTTAAGGTGGGAGAATACCATGTTGATCTTCTGGTGAATGATTGTGTCATTCTTGAGCTCAAGGCAGCAGATTCGCTTGCCCCGGAGCACGAGGCGCAATTGCTCAATTATCTGAAGGCATCGGGCATCAAGGTCGGGCTACTCCTGAACTTTGGTCCTCATCCGCAAGTCCGTCGGAAGGTTTTTGACACTGCGCGCGTAAGGCAGCGCACAGTTCGCAACACCGGACCATTCTGAAAATCTGCGTCAATCAGCGCTGACATCAGCGCCATCAGCGTGCTATTCTTTCCGCCATGAACACCCCATTCGTCTGGCGTCCTTCGGCTGAGGACATCGAGCGCAGCAACCTGACGCGCTTCATGCGCGCCCACGGTATCGCCACCTATGACGAGTTGATGGCGCGCTCGACGGCAGACGTCGCCTGGTTCACCGACGCCGTCCTGAAGTTCCTCGACATCCGCTTCCGCGTGCCTTACAGCCAGGTCGTCGACCTCTCGGCCGGGATCGAGTGGCCGGTCTGGTGCGCCGGCGGCGAGCTTAACATCACGGAAAGCTGCCTCGACAGGTGGGCGGAAGACCCGGCGTCGCGCGACCGCCCGGCCATTGTCTGGGAGGGCGAGGAAGGCGCGACCCGCGTGTTGAGCTACGGCGAGCTGGCGGCCGCAGTCAACCGCTGCGCCAACGCCCTGCGCGGCCTCGGCCTGGGCAAAGGCGACGCCATCGGCCTCTTCATGCCCATGACGCCCGAGATCGCCGTCGCCCTGCTGGCCATCGCCCGGATCGGCGGCGTCATCCTGCCGCTCTTCTCCGGTTACGGCCCGGGGGCGGTCGCTTCCCGCTTGGCAGACGCCGGAGCCAGAGCCCTCTTCACCGCCGACGGGGCCATCCGGCGCGGCCGGGTCGCGCCGATGAAACCGACGGCCGACGAAGCAGCAGCCCAGGTCCCCTCCCTCCAGCACCTGATCGTCCTGCGCCGGGCCGGCAACGCGATCGCCATGCGGCCCGGCCGCGACCACTGGTGGCACGAACTCATCCCGCAACAATCCGCCGAAGCGGGGCCGGAGCCGACAGCGGCCGAGGACCTGCTGATGCTCATCTACACCAGCGGGACGACCGGCCGGCCGAAGGGGGCCGTCCATACCCACTGCGGTTTTCCGGTCAAGGCCGCCCAGGATATGGCCTTCGGCACGGACGTACACCCCGGGGACACGATCTACTGGATGACCGACATGGGCTGGATGATGGGCCCGTGGCTGGTCTTTGGGGCGACGTTGCTCGGCGCGACCTGCCTGCTCTACGACGGCGCGCCCGACTACCCCGGCCCCGACCGGCTGTGGGCGCTCGTCGAACGCCACCAGGTGACCCAACTCGGCGTCTCGCCGACGCTCATCCGCGCGCTCGTTCCCCACGGCGACGGGCCCGTCCGCGCCCACGACCTGTCGTCGCTGCGTTGCTTCGCCTCGACCGGCGAGCCGTGGAACCCCGACCCGTGGCTGTGGCTGTTCACCATCGCCGGCGAAGGGAAGCGGCCGATAATCAACTACTCCGGCGGGACGGAGATCAGCGGCGGCATCCTGATGGGCAACCCCATCCTGCCGCTGAAGCCGGCCGCCTTCTCGGCCGCCTGTCCCGGCATGGCCGCCGACGTTGTGGATGAGTCGGGCAACCCGGTGCGCGGTCGGGTCGGCGAGCTGGTCATCCGCGCGCCGTGGATCGGCATGACCCGCGGCTTCTGGCGCGACCGGCAGCGCTACCTCGACACCTACTGGTCGCGCTTCCCCGGCGTCTGGGTCCACGGCGACTGGGCAGCCATCGACGCTGACGGGCAGTGGACCATCCTCGGCCGCTCCGACGACACGATCAAGGTCGCCGGCAAGCGCCTCGGCCCGGCGGAGGTCGAGTCGGTCCTGGTCAACCACCCGGCGGTGGCCGAAGCGGCCGCCGTCGGCGTGCCGCATGAGGTCAAGGGGAGCGAGGTCGTCTGCTTCTGCGTCCTGGCCCCCGGCGCGGAAGCGAGCGAAGACCTGCGCGACGAATTGCGCGACAAGGTCGCCGCCGAACTGGGCAAGCCCTTGCGGCCGAAAGAGATCTGGTTCGTGCGCGACCTGCCCAAGACCCGCAACGCCAAGGTCATGCGCCGGGTCATCCGCAGCGCCTACCTGGGCGACGACCCCGGCGACGTCAGCAGCCTGGTCAATCCCGAAGCCGTGCAGGAGATCAGCCAGCGCCAATGACCGACGCAGCCTTCCGCGACGCCCCCAACCTGATTCAGCGCGGCATGCGCCGCCTGATCGCGCTGCCGATCGTGGCAAAGGGCCTGTCCGTGGCCGGCCACCGGATGGACAAGCCCGTCATGGGGCTGACCAACGGCCGCGTGTCCCCGTCGAGCATTCTGACCGGGCTGCCGATCATCACCCTGACGACGACCGGCGCGAAGAGCGGCCAGCCGCGCGCCGTGCCGCTGGTCGGCATCCCGTCCGGCGACGGCCGCCTGGTGCTGATCGCCTCCAACTGGGGCGGGACGAAGCACCCGGCCTGGTACCACAACATCAAGGCCAACCCGGCGGTGACCGTCACCTACAGGGGCGAGACGCGGCCGTACCGGGCCCGCGAGACGAGCGGCGAGGAGCGGGCAGCGCTGTGGGCGACGGCCGTGGGGCTTTATCCGGGCTACGCGGCGTATGCGGCGCGGACGGAGGGGCGGGAGATACCGGTGGTGGTGGTGGAATGAACACCCAACTCCTCATCGAACTCGGCCGCTGGATCGGCACGGCCGCGCCGCGGCTTGCCGGACGGTCTGTGGCTCCAGGTCGCCAGGCGGCACCGTTGCGGGGTCTGCTATAATCAAGTCATGGGTACCAAAGTCACACTCAACCTTCCGGATGAGGTCTACCAGCAGGCGGAAACGGCCGCGCGACAGGCGCGGCGACCGCTTCCCGATGTGCTGGCCGAGGTGATCACGCAGGCGTTTCCGTCCTTTTCCGTCAGTCCGCAACGCGAACAGATGGAGCGGGAACAGCGCGCCTATGAGCGTATGCATGCCGAACTCGTCGCGCGCTATCTGGGCGAGTACGTTGCCATCCATGCTGAAGCCCTGGTGGACCACGATCCGGATATCACCATCTTGGCGCAGCGTGTTCATGAGCGATTGGCGGATCAGGTTGTCCATATTCGACAGGTAGAAGCGTCCCTTGATGAGCCGGAGCTTCGTGTTCGTACCCCCGCTTTGCTGACTGAAGTCGATGCCGAGCTATAGCCAACCCTACAATGACATAGACTATGCGCCTGCCATGCCTGTGGTCGAATTGGGGCTACTATCACCTGCTGGCGAAGATGCCCAAACGCAGGTCATGGCTATTGTTGACACAGGGTCTGATGTCTCCATCTTGCCGATTGACGTGCTTACTGAGGCTAGAGCATTGTGCGTGAGGTCGCGATGTCTCCGCGGAATAACGGGAAGCACTATTGCGGTAGACACCTATTTGGTCACTGTGAAACTAGGCCAGCATGTGATGCCGGGGATCATGGCCGTGGCTATGCCAGCCAGAAGTGAGGCAGTCATCGGCCGTGACGTTCTGAACCAACTCGATTTACGTCTAATCGGCCCTGCCCACGAACTCTGGATTGAGTAACGCCTCTATCGATGCCTACTTCCCTCTTCATCGAAATCGGCGGCTGGATCGGCACGGCCGCGCTGCTGCTGGCCTATGGCCTCGTCTCGACCCGAAGGCTGGAAGGCGACAGCGTCCCCTACCAGGTCCTCAACCTGATCGGCGGCACGCTGGTGCTGATCAACTCCTTCTATCACGGGGCGATGCCCTCGGTGGCGGTCAACGTCTTCTGGATCGCCATCGGCCTGTTCGCCCTCAGCCGGGTGTTCGTGGCCCGGCGCAAGGCGGCCGGCTCGCGGCCGCCAACATGAAACGTGGCCGCCGGGTTCGGTTCCGGCAGCCACGGTCGATGGGTGCGGTCTGCGACGAAGTCGCCAAGAGCGATGGGTACCATGGCTCAGGTCGCTAATAAGTCTGTCCGGTCGGTCAGGACAGGCGCGTCAACGCCCGGGGCCGGCCTGCGCCGCCCGCCCAGCATCTCGCGCAGGGCCGCGGCCAGCCGCGCCAGCCAGTTCCGCCGCGGCTTCCGCAGGTGGACGGTCAGCAGGTACTGGTCGCCTATCGCCTTCGTCTCCGCTTTTCGCCGGCTGACTTCGTTCTCCGAAAAGTAGGGTTGCATGTCTCATTCCTCCAAATGAATCGATGTGGCCGGCATGCCCGGCCCTTGCCTGATTTGGTAACAACCCGGCCGGCGGGGTGGGCCCCACCGGCCGGGCTTCGCGCCTCGGTCAGCCTGTCGCCGGACATGCGCTCGCTGGTGCGGCGAGTTCATGGCCTGCTAGCGGCCGTGTTCCCAATAACGTTCCATCCACTGGCGCTCTTCGCGCGTCTGCTCGCCGGCATCCGGCGGGCCGCTGGATTCAGCCCACTCGGCGGCCTTGTCCCAGTAGACCTCGGTGCTGAAGGCCGGTTCGCCCATCTGGACCAGGCGACGGCGGGCGCGGAGCATCTCCACTTCCCGGCGCGCCTGCGACACCTCGGCCGAAACGGCGTCCAGTTCCCGGTACTTGAACGTCTCACCGTTGACGGGCGAGGACAGCTCGGCCAGCCGGGCTTCCGCGACGGCAAGGGCGGCCTCAGCGGCGGTGATGTCCGCCGCCAGACTGCGGGCCGATCCGTCGGTTACAACAGCGCCCTGTTGGGCCCGAAGCTGGCCCAGGTTCTTGCGCGCCTGCGACACCTCGGCC
Organism: uncultured Ardenticatenaceae bacterium; assembly: GCA_964422535.1. GTDB lineage: Bacteria > Chloroflexota > Anaerolineae > Promineifilales > Promineifilaceae > Promineifilum. Next base: position 50,363 of record CAYRBP010000003.1, read on the forward strand.
GAAACGGCGTCCAGTTCCCGGTACTTGAACGCCTCACCATTGGCGGGCGAGGACAGCTCGGCCAGCCGCGCTTCCGCGCTCGCCAGGGCCGCTTCGGCGGCGGCGATCTCGGCGGAGAGCGTACCGGCCGGCGCATCGCTATTGCGCGCCTTCATCGCTTCCCTGCGCCGCAGGTATGCCTCGCTGGTGAAGCGATACCCTTCCTCGACCGGCGAGACGGCCATCACGGATGTCACATCGAGACCAGCTTCCAGCGCCTGTAGCGTCTCCGGGCGGTCGAAGTATGAGGTCCCGTGCTGTGGCATTGCGAATGCCGGCGCCGGGCCGGTGGCGGGCTTCAGCCCGGGGAAGCGATACCCTTCTTCGACAGGCGAGATCGCCAGTTCCGACGCAGGGATGCCGGTGACGCGGGCCGTAAACGGAGCGGACTCCAGTTGCCGGTGCGCGCTCTCCGAAGCCATCCGCGCCGCCTCTCGGCCGGCGCGGCTATTGGCTGAAACCGCAGCTCCCGCCGCGACCACAGCCATTACCAACAACACGACGAACACGACGACCGGCGCCTTCCCGGTAGAAGGTTGGGCCGCTTTCCCCAGTCCATTCAATCCTGATGTCTGACTACTCACGAGATTCTCTCCTGCCGGCCTGCATGGTGTCAGCCCGGCGACTAAAGGGTTGGTTGCTTCCGGCGAAATGCCATCAGCTCGATACATGCAGGATAGCGCCGGACGGAGGGGGCAATATCCCGCAAGAACGCGGCAAATCCCGGATGTCCTGGGGAGCGGGCTGAGCCTGGGGGGGCCAGGCCGGCCGGATCGAAAAGGCCGCGCCACCGGTGGGTGGCGCGGCCGCTTCAGGCGACTGGCACGTTGGGAGGGTTTACTGCATGGCCTTCAATTGTTCCGTCGGTACCGGCATGGAGACACAGCCGCCACACACCTGCTTCGGATCAAACTCCAGGTAGGAGATCTCGCCTGTCAATCCCATTGTCGCTCCGGGGCCGGTCGGGACGCCTCCGATGTAGAAGTCCACAGGCGCGCCGGCCTCGAAGTAGTGGGTTTGCCCGTTCCGGTCCGGAACAGCGTCTCCCAACTGCAGTCCCCCGACAAGAAACTCGATGCCATAGCCTGGAAACAGGTGGAGCCAGGAGAGCAACCACTCGTACAGTGGACCTTCGAGCCCGTCCGGTATGCCTCCTGCCACAAGCGTAAAGGGTCGATCCGGAAGCGGCGCGATGTCATGGCGAACGCGAACGGTATGCCAGCCACCTTGCGACACATTCGGGTCGATGACATAGGGCTGCAGGCGTGCCTCGTAGGGCGGCGGACCTGAAATCGACCAGAGAAGGTTACGATCGGTTCCCCGAACCTCCTCAACCAGGCTGACGGCATCGGTGCCGCCTCCCGTTGCGGTGCCTGCCGGCAGGATGCCGTTCGTGCTGGGCTGTCCCATATGAAAAATAGGGAACTGGGAGCCATCGGCTGGATCGGTCTTGATGTCGGCTGCAATGCTGACGTTCTCTCCATGCAGGGCTGTCGCCGCAGGGGCCAGCCCCGCCATGATGTTGCTGCCGTTTCCGGGAAACAGCCGATTGAGCAGGTCCTCGCTGGCCTGATTGAGGTCGAGTTTATATTGGAGGTAGCCATCCTTAAAAACAGCGGTGTCGTTTGTGAATCCGACGTTGCGCTGGTCCACCGGGCTCAGGCTCACGACCTCCCGGCCGATCATCGTCACCGTTTCGATGTTCCAGATCTCAAGCGTCAACGTCATGGAGGGTTGCTCACCACACACCTTGAATACAAGCTTCCAGACGAATCTCCACTTTGCGATTTCGGATGCCGGGGGCATTTTCACCTCCTTTTAGGTAAGACCCCATTGGACTGAACCACCTGGGCGCCATCGGTGCCTAGAGACCTACATTATAGGTGATCGCACACGGCCAATATCCCGTTTTTTGCGGGCATATCCTTTGCCTGTGCGCCATTCGCCGCGACAACGGCGAGACCGAACCGCCCGTAGACGAGCAGGATCGAAAGCCCTATACTAATATGGCTTCGATAACCGTATCAGTTGGGAAACGGCCGTATTCACCGGCGGGAGGAACCCGAATGGCGCGGCAGAAGAAGGTGACGCCGGCAACTGCCTTCACCGCGACAGTCCGCTCGGCGCTGGAACACATCTCAGACCCGGACTGGCTGGCCCGGTATTCCCCGCTCGCCTCGCCCTACTTCCTGTCCGAAAGGTACGGCGGCGCAGGGCCGCCCGCATGGGGACACACGCTGCAAACTGCCCTGCGTGAGGCGGCCAGGGAGATGTGGCCCGGCGCGCTGCCGGAAACGCGGCAGACGTTGGTTGCGGCCGTCGACGACGAACGCCTCAGCCAGGGGAGCCGCTCGCAACGGTACCGCTACCTGCTTCTGGAACTCCGCTATTTCCGGCGCCACTTCCCGCCCACCGCCTTTCCCAACACGGTCGAATCGATGGCCGGCTTTGTGAATGTCAGCACCTCGCGGTTCTTCATCCACCTTGAAGAGGCCATCGATGACCTGGGCCGGCACCTGCTGGAGCGACTGAACCCGACCTGGCGGCTGGAGCAACCAAGCCCGGTCACCGAGCTCCAGGGCCGCGCGGCCGTCATCGCGACGCTGCGCGAAGCGCTTCTGGCCGGGCGTTCGGTTGCGGTGACCGGTACGGGCGGCATCGGCAAGACAACGGTCGGCGCTGCTCTGAGTGCGGACTGGCCGGGGCCCGTGTTCTGGCACACGTTTCGGCCCGGGCTCAACGACGACCTCAATAGCCTGCTGTTCAGTCTCGGTCACTTCACGCGGGAGCACGGCACACCGACCCTCTGGGCCCAACTGCTGGCCACCGATGGGAAGGACGTGCCTGTCAGCCAGGCACTGGGCATGCTGCGGATGGATCTGGACGCCATCGCCGGCCAAAGGCCCCTGCTTTGCTTCGATGAAGTTGACCTGCTTCAGACATCGACCGGAGCCCCGCGGCGACGACAGCACGCCCAACTGCTGGAACTGCTCGAAAGCCTGAGCGGGGCAGCTGCCCTGCTGCTGATCGGGCAGCGCACCTATGTCGACACAGACGTTCACGTGGCCCTGGATGCGTTGTCGGTTGACGAATCGTACCTGTTGCTGAGGCGGTTGGGGATTGAGGCAGACGGGCCGACGCTCCGGCGCGTCCTGGCCTTCACTCAGGGTAACCCGCGGATCCTCGAACTGTATGCTGCCTTGCGGAGCAGTGGCGATGAGGGGCGCGATCTTCTGGGCATGACGCATGAGTCTGCTGCCCAACCCTTGTTCAGCCGGCTGTGGCGCCGTCTGGACGACGATGAGCGCGCGCTACTGGGAGCCTTGTCCGTCTTTCGTTCCTTTGCCCCGGCTGATGCGGTTGCCGGCAAACGGCATGTCCTGACCAGCCTGATGCAGCGTTCCCTGGTCAAGGCCGATCTCGCCGGCGGCGTGGGACTATTGCCCTTCGTCCGCGACCTGGTCCTGGAGGCGCTTCCGCGTCACCGGACGCGCGCGCTTCATGAAGAGGCGGCCATGATCCGGGCGCGCCTGGGTGACTATACGGCCGCCGCCTATCATTACCGGCAGGCAGGGGATGCGGACGCGGCCGTCCAGGTCTGGACCATCCATCAGGATCAGGAGATCCTGGCCGGCAAGATGATGGCGGCAACCGAGGTCTTCGAGGGGCTGAAGCCCTCCGAAGTAGGCAAGCCGCGGCAGACAGAGTTGCGCGTGATCCAGAACCGTCTCGCGCTCCTGGCCGGCGATGCGGAGCAGGTCCTGGAGGGGATGGAGGGCTTCCGCTGGGAGGAAGAAGACCCAACGGTCGCCGAGGCCCTCGGCCAGTGGGCTCTGGCCTATGAACGTCGCGATCAGCCCGGCCGCGCGCTGGAGAAATATGAGGAAGCGATCGCGGTCCTGGCTCGGGCAACGACCAGGTCCACCGGCTGGCGGCTTCGTCGCTCCTTCACGTATGTGAACGAAGCGGACGCACAGGCGGCGCGCCACGAGGCGAAGGTGGCGACGGTTGATATCCTGCGGATGCAGGGCACCATTGAACTCGTGACAGGCGCCTTTGAGTCATCCTGGCAGTACTTCTCGTCTGCGCTGGCGCTTGCCCAGGAACTCAATGACGCCGACAGGATCGCCAGGACCCACGCCCACCTGGCGCTGGTTGCCGGCCAACAGGGGCAGATTGACCTGTGTCTTGCCCATTCCGAACAGGCGATGGAGTATCTCGCTTCGATCGGCGATCGAATGCAGCTCGAGGGTGTCAGGGCCGAGTTGGCGGGTAGCTATCTCAACGTCCGCAGGTTCGAGTCTGTGATCGAGCCGGCTTCTCAGGCGCTGCAGTATTTCGAGCGGATCAAGCATGACCAATGGATCGTTCGTATCGCCACCTACCTGGCCGAGGCCTACATGGAAACCGGCGATCTGGTCAAGGCAAGGGAGTACGCCTTCAGGGCGCTTCGGATGGAGGTCGCGAGCTCCCGACCTTACGCCCTTTACACCCTCGGTCATATCTACGTCAAGGAAGCAAACCCGGCCCACGCCGAGACCAGCTTCAGCGAGGGGATCAACAACGCCCGCATGAACGAAGACCCGTTCATCGAGGCCTACCTGCAGCGGTCGCTGGGCGCGCTGCACCGTGACAACGGGCGGCCCGAAGAGTCGGCGACCTGTTTCACTCACGCGCTCGAGCTGTTCAAGCGCATGGGCCTGCAGCATGAGGTCGAGGAGACCGAGAAGTCAATGACCGCCGGTAAGGAGACGTCCCCATCGAACTGACCCACCACAGCCTCACCGTCCTCGACGGCGATGCCGTCCACCGTCTGTCTGTGCCGCACGGCGCCAACCTGCGGCGGGCGCTGCTGGAAGCCGGGCTCTCTCCCTACGCCGCGCTGACCCGCCGGGCCAACTGCGGCGGCCGCGGCCTGTGTGCGACGTGCGGCGTCTGGATCGACGATGCCCCGGCGGCCGTCCACTGGCACGACCGGCTGGCCGAGCGCTTCGGCTATCTCCGGCTCAGTTGTCAGGTCGTCGTGGAGCGCGATTTGGTGGTGCGGCTGGACCGGGAGAAGCGGGTCTGGGGCGGGCGGCGGGCCGGCTGAATCGACTTCTTGCCTTTGCGCTGTCGCGGTGTACAATCCCACTCACTAGAACGTTTGGTCGTAACGGTCGCCCGCCAACCCCTCTACCCTCTGCGGCCGCCGACCCCCGAGGCGTCCCGTGGCAAACCGTGAGTTCCGGCTGGAAACCGAACATGCCTTCGACCGCACCGGGCCGGTGCGCTGGATCGCCTCGCAGCTGGCCCACTACTGGTACCTGCCGGCCCTGGCCCTGATCGCCACCGTCTTCAACAACTTCGCCGCCAGCTACATCCAGGTGCTCATCGGCCGCGGCTTTGACTTGCTCAATACGGCCGGCTGGACGACGCGCTCGCTTCTCCTGCTGGCCCTGGCGATCTTCGCCTCGGCCGTGGTCCAGGGCATCTTCGGCCTGGCCCGCAACTCCAGCTTCGAGTTCATGGCCCAGCGGGTCGAGCGCGACTCGCGCGACGAGTTGTACGTCAACCTGCTCGGCAAGAGCCAGACGTTCCACAACCGCCAGCGCATCGGCGACATCATGGCCCGCGCCACCAACGACGTGCGCACGCTGAACATCATGTTCAGCCCGGGGCTGATGCTGATCATGGACTCGCTCATCGGCATCGTCGCGCCGATCGTCCTCATCTCCCAGATTGACCCGCGCCTGCTCCTGGTGCCGGTCATCTTTCTCGTCCTGTTCTACTTCACCATCCGCGGCTACGCCCGGCAACTGAGCCCCGTCAGCGAGGGCCTGCGGGAGTCCTTCGGCGTCATGAACGCCGGGTTGGCCGAGACGGTCAACGGGATCGAGGTGGTCAAGGGCAATGCCCAGGAGTCGCAGGAGCAGGGCAAGTTCATCCACGACGCGGCCGTCTATCGGGACTTCGCCATCCGTGAAGGCGAGATCCAGGCCCGCTACCTGCCCATGCTCGTCTTCAGCATCTGCTGGGGCGCGGCCTTTTTCCATGCCATGCTGCTCTATCGGGCCGGCGACCTGTCGCTGGGCGAGGTTGTCAGCTACGTCGGCCTGGTCGGCTTCCTGCGTTTTCCGACGTTCGTCTCGATCTTCTCCTTCCAGCTCGCCCAGCTCGGCATCGCCAGCGCCCGCCGCATCCTGGAGCTGATCAACGCAGAGACAGAACTGGACGAGAACGAGGGCGGGGTCAGCAAGACCATCGAAGGCGCGGTCGAGTTCGTCGATGTGAGCTTCGGCTATGAGACGGCCGCGAACGATTCGCCACGGGTCTCAGCGGGCAAGAACGGGGCGGGCTCCCGGGCGGCCCTGGCGGCTCCGTCTGCTCCGGCTGAACCCGGCGCGCAACACCCCGCGCCGCCGGCAGACGGCGCTTCACCGCAGCACATCCTCAAACGCGTCAGCTTCCGGGCCGAACCGGGCGAGACGGTGGCCATCGTCGGCCAGACGGGGTCGGGCAAGAGCACCCTGACCCGGTTGATCAACCGCATCTTCGACGCAGACAGCGGCCGCGTCCTGGTCGACGGCATCGACGTCCGCCAGTGGAACCTGGAGTCGCTGCGCTCGCAGATCTCGACCATCGAGCAGGATGTCTTCCTCTTCTCGCGCACCATCGCCGAGAACATCGCCTTCGGCGTGCCTGGGGCGACCCGCGAAGCGATCGTGGAAGCGGCGAAAGAGGCCCAGGCCCACGACTTCATCATGAGCTTCGAGCGGGGCTACGAGACGGAAGTCGGCGAGCGCGGCGTGACGCTCTCCGGCGGCCAGCGCCAGCGCATCGCCATCGCCCGCGCCTTCCTGACCAACCCGCGCATCCTGATCCTCGACGACAGCACCAGCGCCATCGACAGCGCGACGGAGGACCGCATCCAGCAGGCGATGTGGCGCATCAGCCGGCAGCGAACGACGTTCCTGATCACCCACCGCCTGAGCCAGATCCGCTGGGCCGACCGCATCCTCGTCCTGCAGCACGGCGAGATCACCGACCAGGGCACGCATGAAGAGTTGCTGGCGCGCTCGGCCGACTACCAGCGCATCTTCGCGAGGTACGACTGATGGGCTTCATCCTCGACGGCCTCGAAAGCGAAAGCTACGACCGGCAGTACGACGACAGGGAACTGCTGCGCCGGATCGTCTCCTACTTCCGGCCCTACCGGCGCGAGATGGTCACCGTCGCGGTCATGATCACCCTCAACTCGCTCATGGGCGCGCTGGGGCCGATCGTCATCTCCCGGTCCATCGGTCTGCTGGAGGGGAACGAGACGACGGCGGCGATGGCCCTCATCGGTCTCGGCGTCAGCCTGATCGGCGCGTCGGCATGGGTCTTCAACTACATCCGGCAGCGGCTCTCGGCCCGGGTGACGAGTAACGTCGTCCTGCAACTGCGCGAGGATGTCTTCGCCGCGACCGTCCGCCACGATATGTCGTTCTATGACGAGCACCCGTCCGGCAAGATCGTCAGCCGCGTCACCTCAGACACGCAGGACTTTGCCGAGGTCGTCAACCTGACACTCAACCTGCTGAGCCAGGTGCTGCTGGTCGTCATCCTGCTGGGCTACCTGCTGACGATCGACGTGTCGCTGACGCTGTTGCTGGTCGCCATGGCCCCGTTCGCGGCCGCGCTGGCCCTCAGCTTCCGCCGCCTGGCCCGCCGGGTGACGCAGAACGCCCGCCGGGTCAACGCGACCATCAACGCCCAGATCCAGGAGTCGATCAGCGGCATCACCGTCGCCAAGACCTTCCGCCAGGAACCGGCCATCTACGCCACCTTCGACGCCAACAACAAGCAGGGCTACCGCGTCGGCCTGACCCGCGGCCTGACCCTGAGCGGCATCTTCCCGCTGCTGGGCATGGCCTCCGGACTGGGCACGGCCATCCTGGCCTATGCCGCCGGCCTGGCCACCCGCGGGCCGGGCGGCCTGACCACCTCCGAGTGGTTCCTGTATATGCAGGCCGTCGGCTTTTTCTGGTTCCCCATGACCTCCATCGCCTCCTTCTGGAGCCAGTTCCAGGACGGCCTGTCGGCGGCCGAGCGCGTTTTCGCCCTGATCGACCGGGAACCGAAGGTGAAGCAGACCGGGGATGAACCGGTGGGACCGAGGAGAAGCGATCAGGGGTCAGTGGTCAGTGATCGGGCGGCTTCTACGCCGGCCGCCGGCCACGCGCCACTGTTCACCGAAGGCGACATCGATTTCCGCGGGGTCTCCTTCAGCTACACCGAGCGCGAGGTCGTGCTGCCCGATTTCTCGCTCCACATCCGGCCGGGCGAGACCGTCGCCCTTGTCGGCCACACCGGCGCGGGCAAGAGCAGCATCGGCAAGCTCATCACCCGCTTCTACGAGTTCCAGGGCGGGCAGATCCTGATCGACGGCCGCGACATCCGCCGGCTCAACCTGGGCCAGTACCGGCAGCAGATCGGGCTGGTGCCGCAAGACCCGTTCCTGTTCGACGGCAGCGTGGCCGACAACATCCGGTACGGCCGGCCCGAGGCGACCCGCGAGGATGTCGAGCGAGCGGCCCGGGCGATCAGCGGCGGGAAGTGGCTGGATGCGCTGCCGTCAGGGCTGGATACGGCCGTCGGCGAGCGCGGCGGCAGCCTGTCCATGGGCCAGCGCCAGCTTGTCGCCCTGGCCCGCGTCGTGCTGAAAGACCCGGCCATCTTCATCCTCGATGAGGCCACCGCCAGCGTTGACCCGTTTACCGAGGCGCAGATCCAGGAAGGCCTTGAAGACCTGATGCGCGACCGGACGGCGATCGTCATCGCCCACCGCCTGTTCACCGTGCGGCGGGCCGACCGGATCATCGTCATGCGCGACGGGCGGATCATCGCCCAGGGCACGCACGACCAGCTGATGGCCGAGGGCGGGCACTACGCCGAGCTGTACAACACCTACTTCCGGCACCAGTCGCTGGAAGCCATCGATCGGCCGGCGTGGCGGGTTGAGAAGCCGGCGCCGGACGCGCAGCCGCAGACAGAAGCGATGCCGGGCGGCCGCGCCTGAGCGCCCGGCGCGCCGGCCGGATGCCCTGCCGGTCTCTCGCGCGAGCGATCGCCGTACCGGCCCGCGGTCTTTGCCTTCAGCTTCAATGTCGGTCAGAATAGCGCCGGCACCCTGACCGCCGTGCCCGGAAACTCCTGATGACGACAAGGACCGATCCCGCTTCTACCAAGCCGGTTGCCGGCGATGGGGGCAAGGAACCAAGCTTGCTCGGCCGCCTGCTCGACCCGCTCGACCGCTTCGTTGAGGCCATCTACACCGTCCTCATCATCCTCACCTTCACGCTGGCCGTGACGGTGACCGAGGCGAATGTGCCCAACAGCGTCCTGTCCGGCCTTGTCAAGCAGCTGTTCTGGGCCTGCTTCGGCTGCGCGATCGCCTGGGGATTGATCGACAGCGCGATGTACATTCTGTCCAGCACGGCCGGCCGCGGCGAGAACCTGCGCCTGGCCCGCCGTGTCCGCGACGCGGCGAGCGAGGCCGAGGGTGTGGCCGCCATCGCGGACCAGCTGGATGAGAGCCTGTCGCTGGTGGCGAGCGAGGATGAACGCCGGCAGCTCTACGCCGGCTTCTACCGCCGCCTGCAGGATGCCCCGCTACCCCATGAGGCCGGGTTCAAGCGCGAGGATCTGGCCGGCGCGCTCGGTATCTTTCTCGTCGCCCTCGGCTCGGCGCTGCCGGTCGTCTTGCCGCTATTGATCTTCAGCGCCAATCCAACCCTGGCGGTTCGCCTGTCCAACCTGGTCGCCTGCATCATGCTCTTCATGTTGGGCTATAGCTGGGCACGGCACGCCGGCGGCAAGCCGCTGCAGACGGGGCTGTTCCTGGTCTTGCTCGGCCTGGCGATGGTCCTCGTGGCCATCCCACTCGGAGGATAGACAGCCGCGGCCGGTGTCGTGTCCGGCGGCGATTGCCGCGGCAACACGGCCCGCCCGGCCTGACAGAGACTGAAAACCTGTCGATCACCGGCGCACGGGGGCCATCGCTCCCGTCTCGACGTTCCTGGCGGCTTCACGAACGCGCGGCACACGTGGCCAATGCGACATCAACGGAGAAGACTTATGCTCGCATCCATCCTTGTTCTGGCCGGGTTGGTCCTGGTCACGGCCGCTGCCTGGCGCTACTACGCCCGGGGGGCTGGCGCGAATGAACCGGAAGTCAAATCGGCGCCCGGCGACGGCGAACCGCCACCCGACCGCGCCCAGCGGCAGGCGGCCGAACAGTGGTCCGACGCCCATCTGACCCTGCGCCAGCCACTCGACTTCGGCCCCTTCACCGCGGCGCTCGACGCCGTCCCCGCCCAGCGCACGGTCGAACTCGACGCCCTGCTGCTGAACGCCGATATTCCTGACCTGGCGGCGATGATGGCTGCCGGCACCCTGTCGGCCGAAGCGTTGACGCTCTACTACCTTGAGCGCATCCGCCGCTATGACGGGACGTACCATACCGTGCTTGAGCTCAACCCGGGCGCGCTGGAGGCGGCTCGGGCGCTGGACGCCGAGCGGGCCGCGGGCAGCGTGCGCGGACTCCTGCACGGCATCCCGTTGCTGCTGAAGGACAACATCGCCACCGGCGACGGCATGGCCAACACGGCCGGCGCGGCTGCGCTGGCGGGCGCGCTCCCCGGCCGCGATGCCTTCATCGCCGAGCGCCTGCGCGAGGAAGGGGCCATCTTCCTGGGCAAGACGAACATGAGCGAGTGGGCCAATTTCATGACCAGGAATTTGGTCAACGGCTTCTCCGCCCTCGGCGGGCCGACGCGCAACCCCTACGGCCGGTTCGACGTCAGCGGCTCGAGTTCCGGTTCGGCCGCCGCTGTGGCCCTGCGCTTCGCCGCCGCCGCCGTGGGAACGGAGACCATCGGCTCGGTCATCGCCCCTGCCTCGGCCAATTCGCTGGCCGGCGTGCGGCCAACGCTGGGGCTGGTCAGCCGCGACCTGATCATCCCGATCACCGACCGCCTGGACAGCGCCGGGCCGATCGCCCGCAGCGTGACTGATGCGGCCGTCCTGCTCGGGCCGCTGTCGGCCGTCGATCCGGCTGATAAGTTCAGCCCGCGCGCCGCCGGACTGCATGGCGCCGATTTCACCGCCGCGCTGGACGCCGGGGCGCTGCGCGGCACGCGGGTCGGCCTGTTGCGCTTTCAGCCGGACGAAGGCGAGCGCTGGGGCGCCGGCGCGCTGCTCCGCGGGCCGCTGGAACAGGCGGGCGCGACGGTCGTCGAGGTCGAGCTTGAGACGGCGGCGCTGGAGAGCATCGACGCTCTGGCCGTCCTGACCGGCGGCATGCGCCGGGATGTGGACGCCTATCTGGCGGCGACGAACGCGCCCGTTCGCTCGCTGGCGGAGGTGGTCGCCTTCAACGCCGCCGACCCGGCCGCCCGCGCACCCTATGGCCAGGACCTGCTGGAAGCGTCAGTGGCGAGCACCATGAGCGCCGAGGCGGTGGCGGCGCTGGCCGAACAGCATCGGGTGCAGATGGCCGGGCTGATCCGCGACCTGATGGAGCGCCACGAGGTCGAGGCGCTGGTCGGGCTCGGCAACAGCGTCTCGCTGATGTATGCCCTGGCCGGCGCGCCGGCGGTGACGGTGCCGGCCGGTTACAGCCCGGAGGGCGAGCCGTTCGGCGCCACGTTCTTCGCCGAACCTGGCAGCGACACCCGGATGCTGGCTTTTGCGTACGCGTTCGAACAGTCTGGCGACGGCCGCCGCGAACCGGCGCCCGTCGAAGGAGAGCAGGATGGATGAAGCGCGATACGGCCGTCGCGCTGGCGCTCGTCGCCGCGCTGGCGGCGACGCTGGCCTTTTGGGCTTTCGCGACCGAGTACGGGACCGGCTTCGCCGGGAAGACTCTGTGGGATTGGCTGGAGTTGCTCGTCGTTCCCCTGGCGCTTGCGCTCGGCGGCACGATCTTCGCCGTCTACTTCACGCGCCATGTCGAACGCCGGCAGCGCCAGACGGACCTGACCGTCCACCTCGCCGAGGGCTACCTTGACCGGTTCGACGAATTCCAGGATGTGGCGGAGATTCTGGCACGGGCAGGGGAGGGACTGACCGGCACGGAACGCCACCGCATCCGCAAACTGGGCAACTGGCTGGAGGCGGCCGCGACGTTGCTCAACCACGGCGAGGTCGAAGAAGCGCTCATGCGTGATCTGGGCCTCACGACGGCGATTTGCGTTTTCTATACATGGGTCGCAGCCGCGCCGCCGATGGCTCGTGACCTGGTCTACTGGACGGAGATGGCTCAGTGCTGCGCTGGCAGCCCGGCGGCCGCCGGCAAGGAGACGAATCGTGATGGATGACGTGAGGCGAGCGCTTGATCTGGTTGGACCCTATTTCGCGCGGATGTCGGCGCGCGAGCGATTGGAGCTCTGCGGCCATATGTTGATCGGCATGAGCCCGCCGGATCCCTATATGAATCAGGGTGGGCAGCCCCAGATGCTGGATCAGGCCGACCTGGAGGTCCTGCGCCGGATCGTGGGCGTCATCTCAGCCCAGATGATGGCCCCGCCGGACCCCGCTGACGACTCGCGGCCGAAGACGACCAGCGCCCTGATATGCCCCTGTTGCGGGGAGGCGATCAGCGTGTCGCTGACCTGCGTCAGCGGGGCGGCCAGAAGCTGAAGCCGGGCCGCGGCCTTGTCGAGCCTGAACTCGCCGGCGGCCGAGGTGGATCCGTCGCGGGCGTTGCGGACCTTTCCGGCGAGGCAGGCAGGGCCCTGACGATTGGGGAGGCTATCCTTGAACACGTACTGGGACCGCGTGGCCCGTTTCTACGACGACGCGCTGCGCGGCGTGGGATGGACGGACAGGCAGGCCGCGATTGCGGAGGGCGTCTCCGGGCGGGTGCTGGAGGCTTGCTGCGGCACGGGGTCGCTGGCCCTGATGCTGCGGCAGCGCGGCCTGGATGTGTATGCGTTCGACCTGGCCCCGCAAATGCTGGCGCGGGCGGCGGCGCGGTTCGCCGGGGCAGGGCTGTCTCCGGCGGCACTGGTCCAGGCCGACGTCGCCCGCCTGCCCTTTGCTGATCGATCATTCGACTACGTCCTGGTGACGGGCGCGCTGGGGCTTTTGCCGCGCCCCCTCCTGGGGACTGCCCTGCGCGAGCTGGCGCGCGTTGGGCGGCGTGAACTGCGCTTGCTGGAGCCGCTGGAGGAGAGGGAAGGCTTTTACTGGCGGCGGGCGCTGACCTGGTTGGCGGATGGAATGCGCCCGATCCCGCGGGCGTTGCTGGCCGGGCTGACCTATCGGGAAGAATGGCGCGCGTTGGGCGGCGTCTTTTCCTACATCAGGGTGACGCTGTGAAACTGCCCTGCAATCCCCGGCCTGTTCCCGCCGGGGGCCTTGCCCGCCCGGTCTGGCGGCAGCCGGGCGCAGTTGCTATAGTCCCGATCGGGCGCCCGCCGGTCGTCGCATCACCGCAATCTATCGCGCCCTCATGAGAAACGAAGCTATGACCACCCCATCGTCAACCCCATCATCGCGTCACCGTTTGTGGCGAATCGTCCGCGCCATCTTCATCGCGCTGGCCGCCATCCTGGGAGCGTTGTTGCTCCTGATCGTCATCTTCGGCCTGTTGCCGGTCCGCATGGCCGAGCTTCCCCCACCGAACCCCGTCGCGTCCTATGGCGATGCCATCCGGCAGTTTGAGGCCATCGTCGCCGCCGAACGGGCGACTGAGGACTTCAACCCGGAGTGCCACAGCGTGTTGCTGACCCACGGCGAGCCGACGGCCGAGGTCTATGTCTTCTACCACGGCTTCACCAGTTGCCCTCCGCAGTATCGCGAACTGGGGCAAGCGCTGTTCGAACAGGGCCACAATGTCTACATCCCGCTCGCGCCGTACCACGGCCTGCGCGACCGCAGGGGAATGGCGCTCAATAACCTGACAGTCGAAGACCTGGCCGTCTATGGCACCGAATCGGCCGACATCGCCCAGGGATTAGGCGAGCGGGTGACGGTGTCGGGCATTTCCGGCGGCGGGGCGGTCGCCGCCTGGCTGGGTCAGGAGCGAGAGGACATCGAGCTGGCCGTGCCGATGGCCCCCTTCATCGGCATCAAGCTGGTGCCCGGCGTCTTCCTGAACAGGGGGTTCACCAACTTGATCGGGCTCTTGCCCAATTTCTATCGCTGGTGGGACCCGATCAGCAAGGAGAACAACCCGGCCTCAGCGCCGTACTCCTATGTCGGCTACCCGTTTCGGTCCATGGGAATGTACATGCGGTTGGGGTTCGCGACGCTGGCCGATGCCGGTCGGGCGCCCCAGGCAGCGGCCGGGTCGACGATGGTGATCAACCAGAACGAAACGTCCATCAGTAACCCGGTGGCAAGGGCGCTGCAGGAAGCCTGGGAAGAACAGGCGCCGGGCCGATCGACGCTGTTCGAAATGCCGGCCGACCTGCGCCTGGCCCACGACTTCATCACCACCGGCCGCCCCGGCAATGACCCGGATGTGATCTACCCGATCCTGATTGACGTGTTGAAGGGGAACGATTAGGCGATCAGAGGAAGATCTTCTCCGCTTTCCAGACGCCGCCGGAGGCGGAGATGATCCCCAAGAAGCGGCCGTCCGGTCCATAGACCCGGCGCAGCCCGCTCATGGCGCGGGCCGGGTCGGCGTGAACATGCTGGCCCTGGGTTATCCGCCGCGCTTCGTCCTCGTCCAGCTCGAGCCGCGGCAGGGCGCGCACCGCCGTCTCAGGCGGACGGAGATGGCCGGCAAGATTCTCCGGCGTCAGGTCGCCGAGGGCCACGGCCTCGTCGAGCGTGAAGTCGCCGACGGCCGTCCGGCGCAGCGCAGCGACGTGGCCGCCCGTGCCGAGCGCCTCGCCGATGTCGTGGGCCAGCGAGCGGATATACGTACCGCTGGAGCAGACGACGCGCAGGTCGAGCAGCGGCGGCCGCCAGTCGAGGAACTCCAGGCTGTGGATGACCACCTCGCGCAACGGGGCTTCGACCGTCTCGCCGCGGCGAGCGCGCTTGTAGAGCGGCTGGCCGTCCTGCTTGACGGCCGAGTAGACGGGCGGCCGCTGCCGGATGTGGCCGCGAAAGCGATTGAGGGCGCCGGCGATCTCGGCCGGGCTGACCTCCACCGGCCGCTCGAGGACGACCGCCCCTTCCGCGTCATACGTGGCCGTCGTCTGGCCCAGGCGGATGGTCGTCTCGTAGCTCTTGTCGTGTCCGACGAGGTACTCGACCAGGCGCGTCGCCTGGCCGACGCAGACCAGCAGCACCCCGGTCGCGAGCGGGTCAAGCGTGCCGGCGTGGCCGACGCGTCGCTCATCCGCCAGCCGGCGCACGCGGCCGACCACGTCGTGTGACGTCCACTCCAGGGGTTTGTCGACGACGAGCAGGCCTGAATAAGACACGGGGCCGGCCTACTGGTTCCGCGGCCGCTGGCGGCGGATGGCCTCTTTGCAGGCCGAGACGATCTGGGCCTCCGCCTTGTCCAGCGGGCCGTCGAGCGTGCAACCGGCGGCCAGGATATGACCGCCGCCGCCGAACTGGCGGGCGACCGCGGCCACGTCATAGGGCGGGCGACAGCGCAACCCGACGCGCACGCTGCCGTCGGCCGTCTCGGTCAGCACAGCGCCGATAGCCGCGTCCTCGGCGTCAGCCAGGAAGTTGACCAGGCCCGAACTGCTCGGATTGCCGACGAGGCCCGTGGCGCGCATGTCCTTGTAGCTGATGGCCGTCCAGAGCAGGCCATCTTCGAACTGCATCTCCCGCAGGCCGATCTGCCACAGTTGCAGGCCGGAAAGGGGCTTCCGGTGCAGGGCAACGAAGGAGATGTCGGCGATGTCGGCGCCGGCTTCGACGAGCGCGCCGGCGATGCGGAGCGTCTCGCTGCCGACGTTGCTGGTCCGGAAGCCCATCGTGTCGGTGACGATCCCGGTCAACAGGCTGATGGCGATGCCCGGCGTGATCTCAAAGCCGAGTTCGCCGAAGAGCGTGTAGAGCACCTCGGCCGTCGAGCTGGCCTCCGGCACGACCCGGTTGTACTGGCCGAAATCGTCGTTGGTGATGTGGTGGTCGATGTTGATCAACGGCGGCTTCGGCTCGCCCAGGTCGGCCCACGGGCTGCCCATCCGGCCCGCGTCGCCGCAGTCTAGCGCGATGACGAGGTCGAACGGGCCGGTCGCGGACTTCGTCACGCGCCCGGCAAGCGGCAGGTAGCTGAAACGGGCCGGCACGTTGTCTTCGCAGGCCAGCGTCACGGACTTGCCGCGCGCCTCCAGCGCCTGGCCGACGGCCGTCAGCGAGCCGATGGCGTCGCCGTCAGGGTCAAGGTGGGCGATGACCAGCACCGACCGGGCTTGTTCTATGGCTTCTTGCATCGTGGGCAGGTGAAAAGCGTCCGGCCGCCCTACGCAGGACGGCCGGACAGATGGGGCATCAGGCGGACGTCATATCGCCGGACGCTTCGCCCGGTTCGGGCGTCTCCTCCGGCGGGATCTCCAGGCTGTTGAGCAACTGGTTGACCTCTTCGACATAGGCCAGCCGCGGGTCCCAGCGAAACCGCAACGTCGGCGCGGACCGGAGTTGCAGCCGTTGGGCCACCTCGCGCCGGAAGTAGCCGGCCGCGCTGTCCAGCCCGGCCATGACCTCCTCCTGACGCTCGTCGTCGCCCAACGCGTTGACAAAGATCGTGGCGTACTGCAACTCGCGGTCGATCGTCACGTCGGTCACGGTGATGCCGTGGAGGCGCGGGTCGCGCGTCTCGCGGATCAGCAGCTCGCTGATGATGACCTGGATCTGCTCGGCCGTCCGTTCCTGGCGGATCTTGCTCATCTTACTGGCTCACCCGCTGCGAGGTATAGAACTCGATGATGTCACCGACCGCGTAGTCTTCCCAACCCTCGATGTGAACGCCGAACTCGAAGCCGGCCTTCACCTCGCGGACGTTCTCGGACAGGTGCTTCAGGCTTCCGACGGCGCCATCTGTCAGCAGGCGGCCGCCGCGGATGAGGCGGACCTTGGCGCTGCGCCGGCCTTCGCCCGTACGCATGTAGCAGCCGGCGATATTGCCCGTGCCGCGAATCCTGAACACCGCCCGCACCTCGGCCCGGCCGATGACCACATCCTCGTAGACCGGGGCCAGCATGCCGAGCAATGCCTTCTCAACGTCCTCGATCAGTTTGTAGATGATGGTATAGGTCTGGATCTGCACGCCTTCGCTGGCGGCCGCGCTCCGGGCGACCGGGTCGGCGTCAACATTAAAGCCGAGGATGACCGCGCCCGAGGCGGAAGCCAGCAGGACGTCGCTTTCGGTGATCGGCCCGGTCGCGGCGCGCAGCACTTCCAGCTCGACCTCGTCCGAATTGAGCTTCTGGAGCGAGGTGACGATCGGCTCCAGCGAACCCTGAACGTCGGCCTTGATGATCAGGTAAAGCGTCTTGGTTTCACCCTCCACCAGCCGGGAGAAGAACTCGTCCAGCGTTGTCGTGCGGCCGCGTTGGGTCGGCATGACGCGCGCGGCTTCCTGCGCTTCGTCGATCAGCCGGCGGGCCGTCTTCTCGCTATCGACCACGTGGAACTGGTCGCCCGCGCCGGGGATGCCGTTCATGCCGGAGACCGAGATGGGCGTGGCCGGACCGGCCTCCTGGATGCGGCGGCCCGTGAAGTCGAACATCGACTTGATCTTGCCGTAATGGTCGCCGATCAGCAGCGTGTCGCCGGTGTGGAGCGTGCCGTTCTGAACGAGGAGCGTGGTCATGATGCCCTTGCCGCGCTCGATCTTGGCTTCCAGCACCGTCCCGGTTGCGGGCGCTGCCGGGTTCGCCTTCGGCGAAAGGTCTTCGGCGACGAGCAGGATGGCCTCCAGCAGGTCAGGAATACCTTCCTGGGTGCGGGCCGAGACGGGGATGAACATCGTGTCGCCGTCCCAGTCATCGGGTACAAGGCCGAGGTCGGACAACTGCTGCTTGATGCGATCCGGGCGGGCCGAGGGCAGGTCGATCTTGTTCATGGCCACGATGATCGGCACATGCGCGGCGCGCGCGTGGTCAAGCGCCTCGCGCGTCTGCGGCATGACGCCATCATCAGCGGCGACAACCAGGATGGCAATGTCCGTCGCCTGGGCCCCACGGGCGCGCATGGCGGTGAACGCCTCATGACCGGGGGTATCCAGGAAGGTGATCAGCTGGCCATTCTTGACCGCCTGGTAAGCGCCGATGTGCTGGGTGATGCCGCCGGCCTCGCCCGAAGCGACGTTGGTCTGGCGAATGACATCCAGGAGCGACGTCTTGCCGTGGTCAACGTGTCCGAGCATGGTGACGACCGGCGGCCGCGCGACCAGGTCAGCCGAGCTTTCCTCGGACACAACCTTGCGCCAGCCGGTCTTTTCCTCCGGCTCCGCCTCAGCCACGGCCGCGTCGGCCAGGGCGATGGCGTCAAAGCCCATTTCGCCGGCAACGATGGCCGCCGTGTCAAAATCAATCTGCTGATTGATGTTGGCCATGATGCCGTTCGTCATCAATTCCTTGATGACGTTGATCGGGCTGACGCCCATCATCGTGGCCAGTTCGCGAACCGTCACGAACGGCGGTAGTTCGATAATTGTCTTCGTCTCTGCCATAGGCTTCGTTCTCTCACACTTCGGACCCTAACCCGGGTCCGTGGGGGCGTCGGCGTCGCGGCGCTCGTGGACCGCCACGACTGCCTGCGCGGGCCGTGCCTCGGCGATGGCGGCTAATTCACTGTCGGTGACCTGGGCGTTCAGCGCGCTGTTGAGTATGCCGGGATGGCGCAGGGCCTTGTCCCAGCAGGCCGCCTGATCGCACAGATAGGCGCCGCGGCCGCTGAGCTTGCCGGTCGGGTCGACCACGACACCGCCCGGAGCGCGGACCACCCGCGTCAGCCGCCGTTTGTCAAACTGCCCCCGGCAGACGACACACGTCCGCTGGGGAACGTGTTTCGTCCGCCGGGGCGCGTGCGCCTGGGTCTGCTTGCCGGCCATTCGCTCCGCTTAGAACCGTTCCAGGTCGATGTCGTCGACCCAGTCTTCCTTGCGGCCGCCACCCTTCGGCAGCTTCGTCGTATCCTCCGGGTCATCGCCCAGGCGGCGCGGCTTCTTCTTCTTTTTCTTGCCGGCGTCTTCCGGCTTCTCCTCGGCCACCGGGGTGGCCGGGCGAACAATGACGACGGTCGGCTTCTTTTCCTTCTTTGGCGCGGCCGGTTCCGCCTTGATCTCGACCAGTGGTTTCGACAGGTCGTCGATCGGCAGGGCGGGTTCGACAGCCGCGGCGGCCGCCGCGGCGGCTGCTGCTGCTTCCTCGGCGGCGGCGATCTGCGCGAATTCGGCGATGTCGATGTCGATCGGCAGTTCTTCCGCCTCCATGACATCTTCTTCGGTCACGACGGCCGTCTCGCCCATCTCGAGGGCCTCCTCGATCGTCTCGTCGATGACCTCTTCGGTCACGTCCTCAACGACCGCGGCCGCTTCTGCCTCGACCGGCGCGCCTTCGGCCACCTCCGCCACTTCTTCCTCGACCGGTTCGGGCAACTGGTAGTTGGCCAGGGTTTCCTTGACCGTCTCCAGGGCGACATCGCCCAGGCCGCGGAGCTTCAGGAAGTACTCGTCGCCCATCTCCAGCACGTACATCAGGTCGCCGACCGTCTCGACGCTCGCGTCGAGCAGCAGGTTATGGATGCGGCCGGGCAGGTCCAGCACGTCCAGCGGCTGCTGGAAGGCCGCATCCGGCACGCGGCGGCGCATCTCGACTCGCTGGCGCCGGACCGATTCATAGTTCTGGGCCCGCTCGGCGACGATCTTGCCCTCGATGCCGGCCACGAGCCGGTCGAGCGTCAGGTAGTCCTCGGCCGTGATCGGCCGGCCGGCAGCCTTCTTGTCCAGCACCTGCTGGACCTGGGCCAGGAAGGCCGGGTCTTTGGCCACCCGCGGGTCGGCCGCCGGGTGGTCGATGTTGTTCAATGCATCGCCGGCCGCCTCGGTCAGGCTCTTGATGTCGATCCGCCACCCGGTCAGCTTGGCCGCCAGACGGGCGTTCTGCCCTTCGCGGCCGATCGCCAGCGATAACTGGTCATCGGGGACGATGACGATGGCCGTCTTGCCTTCTTCGGGATGCTCTTCCAGGAAGACGTGCGAGACGCGCGCCGGGCTGAGCGCCTTGGCGATGAAGACGCGCTGGTCGCTGTCCCATTCGATGACGTCGATCTTCTCGTCGTTCAGCTCGCGGACGATGCTCTGGATGCGGACGCCGCGCATGCCGACGCACGCGCCGACCGGGTCCACGCCGTGCTGCAGGGCCTGGACGGCGACCTTCGATCGCTGGCCCGCCTCGCGGGCGATGCTCTTGATCTCGACCTGACCGTTGTAGATCTCCGGCACTTCGAGCTCGAGCAGGCGGCGCAACAGGTTGCGATGATTGCGGCTGACGACGATCTGCGGGCCGCGGGCCGACCGGCGCACTTCCAGGACGTAGACCCGGATCTTGTCGTGCGGGCGGTAGCGCTCGGAGGGCACTTGCTGGTTCTTCGGCAGGACGGCTTCGGTCCGGCCGAGGCCGATGGTGATGTTCAGGCCGCTGATGCTCTGGACGGTGCCGTTGACAAGCTCGCCCTCGCGTCCGCTGAAATCCTCGAACAGGTGCTCGCGCTCGGCCTCGCGCACGCGCTGGAGCAAGACCTGCTTGGCGGTCTGGGCGGCGATGCGGCCGAAGCTCTCGGTCGTGCTGTCAACCATGACCAGGTCGCCCAACTCCACATCGACGTAGCCCTCGCGTCGGGCATCCTCGATCAAGACCTCGGTCCGGTTGTCGAAGATGTCCTCGACCACTTCCTTTTCCGAGTAGATCGTCGGTTCGCCCGTGCGCGGATCGATCTCCACGCGCACGCGCTGGTTATTGCTTAGATTTGCGTCACGCCGGTAGGCGGAGACCAGTGCCGTCTTGAGGGCTTCAAAGACATCCTCTTTGGGCAGCCCCCGAGACTCACAGATTTCATTGAAAGCCAGGATAAATTCGCTTTTCATTGAACCCGTTCAACTCTTTCCACTCTATTCAGTTTTTTTAGCCGATTCGATGCAGTCTGCGCGCCCGGTCCAGGAAACAAAAAAGTGGGGGGACCCACTTTTCGACGCCGGCGACCTCAGACTGTAGTGACGGTAGTATACCATAGTGGCCCGTATCGCGCAACTGCCCCGGGGCGTCAAAAAGAGCATAACGGGCCGCGGGCTGCCGGGGCAGCGACGGCCGCCTAACCCGTGTCGCCCGCCGCGCCCGAGAGCAAGTCCGGCAGGTCGCGCGCGACGTCGACCAGTGAACCGGCCACGCGAAAGGCGCAGCCGAAGGCCGCCCGGTCGGTCCACTCACCGGGGACGGCGATGACGCGCATGCCCGCGGCCGCGGCGGCGGTGCAGCCGGTTGGCGTGTCCTCCAGGGCCAGGCAGCGGGCCGGGTCAACGCCCAGTCGCCCGGCGGCCAGCAGGAAAATGTCCGGCGCGGGCTTGCCGTGGGCCACCTCGTCGCCCGTGGCCAGCGCCGACAGGCGGTCGAGGACGCCGAGCGAGCCGAGGATGATCTCGGCCGTCGGCCGCGGCGTCGAGGTAGCCACGGCCCAGGGCAGGCCGCGAGCCTCGATCGCGCCCAGCAGGTCAAAGAGACCCGGCATCGGCGGCGCGCCGCCGTTCAGGCTGTCGAGAAAGACGGCCGTCTTTCGCGCGATCAGGTCGTCGGCCGTCAGCGGCAGCGAGAAGGCATCCAGGACGTAGCCGGCGCTTTCGACGGTCCGGCGGCCGAGCATGCGCCGGTACAGGTCGTCGCTCACGGCGCGGCCGTAGGGGGCCAGGACCTCGTCCCAGGCGGCACGGGCCAGAGGCTCCGTGTCAACCATGAGGCCGTCCATGTCAAAAACGATCGCTGACGCAGGCATTCTTGTTGTTGGTAATGTTCTCATCGCATCAAATCGCGTGTTGGCGCTCTTGTTTGCAGTCTATTGTAAGTCGATTTAGCGGATCGCTCTACCAGCGATCGCTTTTCGTAACGTTTTGGAGACGATCGGCCGCTATACTCCCGGCATGAACCGTTCACCGTCAACGGAGCGAGACGAGCGGCGCTTTGATCTCGGCGCGTGGCTGACGCTGGCCGCGGCCGCCGTGCTCCTTCTGTGGCCCATCGTGCTGAGCGTGGTCTTCTCGACCTATCCCACCGACGGCTGGGCCAGCTACACGGAAACGGGCTTCTTCGACGGCCCCTTCACACTGGACTACAGCCTGACCGGGGAACCAGACGCCCTGCGCGAGGGCGACACCGTCACCGCGATCGACGGGCGGCCGCTCGTCGTCGGCCAGTTGCCGCCATTGCCGCAACCACTCGAGGCCGGACAGACCGTGCGCTATACCGTCGAGCGCGGCGAAGGGATCGTTGAAGCCGACGTCACCCTGGTGCAGACTGACCTAGCCGCTTATGCAGCCATCTGGCTCCACAATCCGGTCCAGACGATCGCGACCCTGCTCACGCTGATCATCGCCGCGGTCGTGTTCTTTCTCCGTCCGGAGATGGCCGCCTCCCGTCACATGCTGATCGCCTTCACGTTCCTGGCCGGCACCGCCTTTCTGGAGATCGTGGCCAACCCGTATGTCTATGCCATGCCGCCGTGGGCCATCTTCCTGACGTCGTTCTACCAGACGGGCTATTCATGGGCCTACATGGCCTCGATCATCCTGCTGGTGCTGGTCTTTCCGGTGCGCCTGCCGCCGCTGCGGCGCTTCCCCCGCGCCCTGCCCGCGCTGCTCCACGCCGTCCCATTCGTGACCATGTTCCTGGCCGTACCGCGCTACCCGGCAACCACCCAGAATGGCCTCCAGCTGTTGTCAGGCGGGCTGACGTTCGGCATCTTCTTCATCCTCACCGTCGTGGCCATCTTTGGCTCGTTGTTCTACAACTTCCGCACGGTCAAGGATCCGACCAGCCGCGCCCAGGTGCGCTGGATGACCTTCGGCTTCGGTATCGGCCTTGGGCTTGAGGCGGTCGCGACGTTGCTTGGTTTCGTGATATCTCGCTGGAACATGGGGGAGCGAGTGGACGCGCTGTTGTCGATCGCCGCGCTGGCGCTGCCCATCAGCCTGGCCGTCGGCATCCTGCGCTACCGCCTGTTCGATATCGACGTCATCATCCGCCGGACAACGTCATACGCGCTCCTGACCGCGCTCCTGGCGATCGTCTACTTCGGCAGCGTCGTCGTCCTGCAACGCCTGCTCTCGCCGCTCACCGGCGAGTCGAACGCAGCCATCGTCCTGTCGACCCTGCTCATCGCCGCCCTGTTCCTGCCCCTCCGCCGCCGGGTACAGGAGGCCATCGACCGGCGCTTCTTTCGCAAGAAGTACGACGCCGAGCAGGTGCTGGCCCGCTTCGCCGCCACCGCTCGCGACGAGACGGACCTCGATGCGCTGACGGCCGAACTGGTCCACGTCATCCAGGAGACGATGCAGCCGGAACATGTGACGGTCTGGCTGCGGCAGGCGGGCGACGACAACCGGCCGGCAGTCATCCCATGACATGAGCCAACCGCCCGTGGTTGGCCGTTCCTGATCATCAGCCGCCGCCCTTCCCCGGGCGGCTTTTCTCTATCAGCCGCCGTCTTTCTCGGTTACAATTCAGGGTATCCGGTCGCGCCGGCGGAGACGTCTCATGGAGCCGACGAACAGCGAGATCGCCCAGCTGCGGGCAACCATCGCCGCCCTTGAGGGCCAGCGTCCCGTCCTCGGCGACGCGATCGTCGATACCGCTCTGGGGCTCATCCGCGAGAAGCTCGCCGCCCTCGAAGCTCAATCCCAGCCCGCCCAGCAGCGCCGGCTGGCGACGGTCCTCTTCGCCGACGTCTCCGGCTTCACCGCCCTGTCAGAGACGATGGACGCCGAAGTCGTGGCGGAGATACTGAACGACCTGTGGGCGCTGGTGGATAAGGCCATCATCGACCACGGCGGCCGGATCGACAAGCACATCGGCGACGCGGTCATGGCCCTGTGGGGGACCGACAGCGCGCGCGAGGATGACGCGGAGATGGCTGTCCGCGCCGCGCTGGCCGTCCAGACAGCGCTCGAACGTTTCTGCGAGACCCACAGCGTCCCTTTCGCGTTGCGCGTAGGCGTCAGCACGGGACCGGTGCTTCTGGGGTCCATCGGCACGACGGCCGAATTCACGGCCACGGGCGACGCGGTCAACGTTGCCAGCCGGCTGGAACGCGCCGCCCCGGTGGATAGCGTCCTCATCTCCCACGAAACCTACCGCCACGTCCGCGGCATCTTCGACGTGCTGCCCCGGGAACCGCTGCTCGTCGCGGGCAAGGCTGAGCCGATCCGGACGTACGTCGTCCTGCGGGCGAAGCCGAAGGCGCTCCCCATGTCGACGTGAGGAGCCCGGGACGGCGAAACGCGATCCGGACGAGACCGAGCCTTTTCGGCCGCGGGCGACGCGCCCGGCTCTCAGACGGTAGCGCTGGAGAACCCGGAAGCGGAGCGGCGAGCGCAGCTCGGATGAACGCCGGTCAGACTGCCGAACCCATGCGCGGATGCACGGGGATCAGCGTTCGCACCGGCGCGCCCTGCTAGACCCCCAGTTCATCCGCAACCCACGCCAGCCCAGCCTCCGCCAGCGTCTCGCGCCGGGGGACGCCGGTCTCCACGTCCCAGCCGGCCTGTTCGAAGTACATCGTCAGCGCGGCGTCGAGTTCGGCCGGGTCGAGGACGATGCCGTCGGAGCGGCCGCCGCTCAGCGGCTTCGTGAACAGCTTCTTCGGCAGCGTGTCGTGGTCGCGGGTCAGCCCCTCGCGGGCGTTGAAGGCGCGCATCAGGTTCAGCCGGCGGCGGCCGATGGCCTGGATATCCTCGACGCTCACTTCCCAGCCGGTGGCGGCCGCCAGCAATTCGGCCATGTCCTGTGGCCCGTAGAGTTGCCACGACGGGCCGTAGACGAACTGGCAGACGTCCAGCACGTCCGTGGCGCTGTAGTTGTACTGCGTCTTCAGGGCGAACTCGACCTTGTCGGCGTTCATCACCTTGGGCGCGGTCGGCTTGTTCAGGCCGATCTGGGCCAGGAAGCGCTTGTAGCCGGGCGCGTCGGGCGTCCCTTCATAGAGCTTCGGGTGATACATCGGGTCGTGTTCCGATGATTGGTGGTCGGCCCCGAACGGGTTGACGGCGTAGATCAGCGCCAGGCTGCGCTTGACGTGGGGCATGTGGGCCGGCAACTCCTGGCCCTTGACGGTCAGGACGTACGCCTGGCCCCGGCCGAGGCGCGCCGCCGCCTTCTCCGATCCTTCGGCCAGGACATCGCCGAAGCCTTCGCGCTTCAGCGTCTTCTCCAACATGGCGATCATCGCCCCGGCGTCCCCGAAGCGCAGTTCGATGCCGTCGGTGTCGGCCGTGGTCAGCACGCCCTTCTCGAAGCACTCCATCGCCCACGACAGCGTCGCCCCGCAGGAGATGGAGTCGACGCCATACTGGTTGCAGAGCTGGTTGGCATAGGTGATGGCGTGCAAGTCGTTGACGCCGCAGTAGGAACCGAACGTCGAAAGCGTCTCATATTCCGGCCCGCCGTACTCCGGGACGAGCGGGATACCCTGGTATTCGGATTCGACGACGCGCTTGCAGCGGACGATGCAGGCGTAGCAGGTGTCGCGGCCGAGTTTGTCTTGCTTGCCCTCGGCCGCGCCGCGCAGCAGTTCGTCATAGAGCCGCGCGCCGCTGATGGCCTCGGCGTCGTCGGTCGTCGCCATCGCGCCCGAGTCCCAGTTGTTGGTCGGCAGGCCGCCGACGCCTTGCTGACCGGAGACGCTGTCCGCCGTTCCATAGCGGCCGAGGGCTTCGACGTCGCTCCCGGGCAGCCGCTTCGGGCCCAGCCTCGACAGCGCGCTGATGGCTTTCTTGTCGGCCGGCGCCGGCTGCATCGTGCCGCGCACGGCGATGGCCTTCAGGTTCTTGCTGCCCATGACCGCGCCGATGCCCGTCCGGCCCCAGGCGCGGTTGGCCATGTTCATGACTGCCGCGAACATCGACAGCTTCTCGCCGGCCGGGCCGACCTGGGCGATCTCGACCTTGCTGTCGCCCAACTCGGCCTTCAGCGCCTCGTCCACCTCAAGCGTCATTTTGCCCCACAGATGCGAAGCGTCGCGCAGTTCGGCCTGGCCGTTGTGGATCCATAGATAGACGGGCGTCGGGGACGCGCCGCGGATGACGACGGCGTCGAAGCCGGCAAACTTCAGCTCGGCCGGCCAGAAGCCGCCGGCCTGGCTGTCGGCCACGCCGCCGGTCGTGGGGGACTTGCAGGTCGCGGTGCAGCGACTCTGGCCGCTGACCGGCAGGCCCGTCGCCGCGCTGAGGGCGAACGTCAGGGTATTATCGGGGCTGAGCGCGTCCGTCCCGGTCGGGGTGTGGCGCCAGAGGTAATAGAGGCCCATCAGGCTGCCGCCCGGGTAGAGACGATAGAAGGATTCGTCCGGTTCCTCGATGGTCAACAGGTGGTCGGTCAGATCGACGTGCAGGATCTTGCCCGTGAAGCCGTACAGCATGCGTGAGACTCCTGGATCGTTGGCCGGCAACGGCGTGGCCGGGGCCGGAAATGATGGTCGAATGACGATGGGCGTGCCAGGCACGCGCGACGCGCGTCAGACCCGCAGGCAACCGGCAGCGCACGCCAGATAAAAGACGGCTAAGGGGGCGTGCCGCTTGCCAATTGTCGGGTATCGTAGTATGGTACAAAGTTAACGGAATATCGCAAGCCACCGGGGGACGAATCACGCTTCTTACAGCGCCGGTCCGGTGGCAACAAGCTTTGAACAGGGCAGGTTCTGGTGCAGCGCCAACGCAGGCGAGAGGCGCCGGAGCCTTTTTGTTGCCCAGTTATCCGCAGAGGCCGGCGGAACGCGGCGGGGCCGCGCGACCGCAGGGGACTCTGCGGGCCGCCCGGGTCTCCGCCGGCGGCAAAAGCACCGGCTGTGTCATAGCAGCGACGTGGTTGATAGGAGTAGGCTGTGACTGATTCGTTCCGTGTGGAGCTGCAGCATGTCGTCAAGCGCTTTGGCGACACCGTGGCAGTCCATGACCTCTCTCTCCAGATCCGCGACGGCGAGTTCTTCTCGCTCATCGGCCCCAGCGGCTGTGGCAAGACGACGACGCTGCGCATGATCGCCGGCTTCGAGCAACCCACCGACGGCGAGATCTGGATCGGCGGGCAACCCGTGGCGGGCGTCCCGGCCCACCGCCGGCCGGTCAACACCGTGTTCCAGAACTACGCCCTGTTCCCCCACATGACCGTGGCCGAGAATGTCGCCTTCGGGCTGGAGATGCAAAAAGTGCCCAAGCCGGAGATCCGGAAACGGGTCGAGGAGGCGCTCGAACTGGTGCGCCTGCCGCAAATGGCCGAACGCAAGCCGAAGCAACTCTCCGGCGGCCAGCAGCAGCGCATCGCCCTGGCGCGGGCGCTGGTCAACCGGCCCCAGGTGCTCCTGCTCGATGAGCCGCTCGGCGCGCTCGACCTGAAGTTGCGCCGGGCGATGCAGATCGAGCTGAAGCAGATCCAGTCAGAAGTCGGCATCACCTTCATCTATGTCACCCATGACCAGGAAGAGGCGATGACCATGTCCGACCGGATCGGCATCATGAACGAGGGCTACCTGCAGCAGGTCGGCTCGCCGCATGAGGTGTACGAGCAGCCGGTCAACCGCTTCGTGGCCGACTTCATCGGCGAGACCAACTTCCTGCCGGCCACGGTGACGCGGCTGGAGACGGAGGAAGAGCACCCGATGGTCGCGCTGGCGGGCGGGGTGCAGGTCCTGGCGGCCGATCAGGGCCACGACCTGGTCCTCGGCCAGCCGGTGACCCTGACCCTGCGACCGGAGCGGATCAACCTCTACCCGCAGGGCAAGGTCGACGTGCTGAAGGCGGAAAGCGGCCTTGAGTCGGAAGAACTGGAGCGGATCCTCGGCGCGAAGATCCCCGGGGCGGTCGATATGAAGGAGTTCCTGCTGGCCGAGCCGGAGAACGTCGTCCTCGACGGCGTGCTGAACGAAGCGTACTACATCGGCACGGACACGCGCTTCCTGGTGACGCTGGAAGGCGGGGCCAGGCTCGTCGTCCGCCAGCAGAACTACGGCCCGCGCTACGACCTGCCGTACGATGTAGGTAGCCAGGTCTATGTCCAGTGGGCGGCCGAAAACGCGCAGATCTTGATCGACTAGAAACTCGGTTTCTTGAAGAGAAACTCGGTTTCTTGAAGAGAAACTCGGTTTCTTGAAGAGAAACTCGGTTTCTTGAAGAAACCGAGTCTCTAAGGGAAGGATGTCGATGAACAAAACCAATTGTTACCACCACGCCGGCGGCCGCCGGGTTCGAAACAGGAGGAGCCGATGGCTGTCACGACTGACCGTGGACTGACGGCGCCCGACGGCATCCGCTGGATGACGCCCGGCCGTGACCTCTTCGGCCGCCTCGCCATCTACGTCCTCCTGTCACAGGTTCTGCTCTGGACCGTCCTCCTGTTCCGCTGGGCCACCTTCGGCCTTTTTGACTGGACCCCCCTCCCGACCGAGCTGGCGCTGGCCGCACATTCCCCCCTGCTGGGCTATGGTGTCTTCGGGCTATTGCTTGCCGGCGCGCTGGTCGCGGCCGTCGGGTTACTGCGCGAAGCGCGCTGGGCGAATTCGTTCGGCATCGCCTACGCCGTGGCCACGTTCGTCGGCGGGCTGGTCTACTACGCCATCACCCGCGAGTTCTACGGCGCGTTCGTCGTTGTGGCCGTGGCCGGCTTCCTGTTCGTGCTGCTGACGCGCAACGCTCCCTGGTCGCTGGCCTACCCGGCGGCGTTCTGGCTGCTCGTCTTCTTCCTCATCCCGCTGTCGATCGTCTTCTTCGTCAGCCTCGGCGAGCGCACCCGGCTCGGCACGGTCGCCTTCCCGCCGTTCGAGTGGAACAACCTGGGCGTCTACCTGAACGACTACGCGCGCGTCTTCAGCCGGGTCGGCGGCGACTTCATCTACCTGCGCATCTTCGCGCGCTCGGTCTGGCTGGCCCTGCTGAACACGGGGCTTTGCCTGTTGTTCGGCTATCCGCTCGCCTTCTGGATCGCCCGCCAGCCGGCCAACCGCCGCAACATGTGGATCTTCCTGGTCATGATCCCGTTCTGGACCAACTTCCTGGTGCGGACCTACGCCTGGATGCTCATCCTGCGCGATTCGGGGCTGATCAACAACGTCTGGACCGGCAGCCTGCACGACATCGCCGTGGCCCTGTCGGGCGCTTCGCCGCTGTTCAACTGGATCGCCGAAGCGACCTCGCGGCCGCTGCCCTTGCTCTACAATTTCGGCGCCGTCCTGCTCGGCCTGTTCTATGGCTACCTGCCGTTCATGGTCCTGCCGCTCTACACCAACCTGGAGAAGATGAACTGGTCGCTCCTGGAAGCGGCGTCCGACCTGGGCGCGAACCGGTTCAGGCGGTTCACCCGCATCCTCCTGCCGCTGACGCTGCCCGGCATCATCGCCGGCTCGATCATCGTCTTCATCCCCTCGCTGGGAGCCTATGTCACGCCCGACCTGATGGGCGGGGCGCGGGTGGCGCTGCTGGGCAACCTGCTCCAGCAGCAATTCATGACCGTGCGCGACTGGCCTTTCGGGTCGGCCATCAGCTTCATCATGATGGCCGTCATGCTGGCGGCGACGCTGGTCTACTTCCGCGTCTCGGCCGAAGCCGAGCAGGCGGAGAGGAGGGTCGACGAGTGACTTCAGCTACCGCTCCGACGCCGGCCGCAGGCGAGCGGACCCGCTCCCTCACCGCCCCGCGCGCGCGGGCCCGTGATGATGTCCGGCGGTCGTTCAGCAGTCGGGCCCTGACCCTGCTGGCCGGCGCCATCTTCCTCTTTCTGTACCTGCCCATCCTGGTGCTGGTCATATACTCGTTCAGCAACAGCGAGACGGTGGGCGTCTGGTCCGGGTTCAGCACGCGCTGGTACAGCGAGCTGCTGCAAGACCGGCTGCTGATCAACTCTTTCCGGGTCAGCCTGTGGGTCGCCTTCTGGTCGACGCTGATCAGCACCGTCCTGGGCACGCTGGCCGCCATGGCATTGGAACGTTACCGGCGCTTCCGTGGCAAGCTGACCTTCGATGCGACGCTTTACCTGCCGGTCATCATCCCCGACATCGTCATGGCCCTGTCGACGCTGCTGTTCTTCGTCCTGGTCGCCGTGCCGCTCAGCCGTTACACCATCCTGGTCGCCCACATCGCCTTCAACATCTCGTTCGTGGCGGTGGTTGTGCGGGCGCGGCTGGCGGAGATGGACCGGACGCTGGAGGAAGCCGCGGCCGATCTGGGGGCGAGCGAGTGGACGACCTTCCGGCGGGTGACGCTGCCGCTGCTGACGCCGGCCATCGTCTCGGCCGCGCTGCTGGCGTTCACCCTGTCGCTCGATGACTTCGTCATCACCTTCTTCGTCTCCGGCCCGGGGGCGACCACGCTGCCCGTGCGCGTCTATTCGATGATCAAGTTCGGCGTCACGCCGGAGGTCAACGCCATCTCGTCGCTGATGCTCCTGGGTTCGACCGTGCTGGTGGTCATCTCGCTGCTCCTGCAGCGCCGCGAGGTGTGAGCGGCCGGCTCCCGGACCACCGGCCATCGGGGCCTTCTCTCCGCGGGAGAGGTTGGGAGCGGGCTGCGGCGCATGAGCCTGTCATCCGACGACGGTGGCGGGCGGATGACGCCAGGCAGGACATACTGCTGTAGTTTGATTCGGAGGAGTATTGAGCATGAAACGCTTTTGGTTATTGACGGTATGGGTCGCCGGGCTGGCGGCCTTGATGGTCGCATGTGGCGGCGGCCCGGCGAGCGGCGGGCCTTCCGGCGGTCCCGGGGCCGGTGAGGAGCCGGCGGCCGGCGGTGAAGAATCGGGCAGCGAAAGCGGCGCGACCGGAGACGTGGAGCTGGCCGACGAGCTCAGCGTCTACAACTGGAACGACTACATCGACGAACAGGTGCTGAAGGACTACGAAGAACAATACGGCGTCCGCATCATCTACGACACGTTCGCGTCCAACGAGGACCTGCTGGCCAAGCTCCAGGCAGGGGCCAGCGGCTACGATGTCATCTTCCCGTCGGACTACATGGTCTCGACCATGATCGACCTGGGCTTGCTGGCCGAGATCGACACGGCCGCCCTGCCCAACTTCGCCAATATCGGCGACGAGTTCAAGGACCCGCCCTATGACCCGGGCAATGCCCACTGCGTGCCCTACCAGTGGGGGATGTCGGGCATCGCCTACCGGGCGGGCTATCCCGGCTTCGAGGAAGCGCCGGCGAGCTGGGCCTACCTGTTCGACCCGGAAAAGCTGGAGCAGATCGCGCCGGACGGCCTCAACGTGCTGAACGATCAGCGCGAGTTGATCGGCGCGGCGCTGTTTTACCTGGGGTATTCACCCAACAGCACCGACCGGGCCCAGCTCGAAGAGGCGCGCGACCTGATCCTGCGGGCCAAGCCGTTCTGGAAGACGTTCAACAGCGAGGACTACTACAGCACGCTCATGGTCAACGACGAGGTCGCCCTGTCGCATGCCTGGAGCGGCGACGCGGCCCAGGCCTACTGGGAGACCTATGACGACGCGACCGAGGATGGCAACTGGTACTTCGCTGTGCCGGAAGAGGGCGCGTTCCGCTACCAGGACAACATCTGCATCCCGGCCAACAGCCAGCGCCAGGCGACGGCGCTGCACTTCATGAACTACCTGATGGAGCCGGAAGTGGCCGCGGCGATCACCAACTTCACCTACTACCCCAGCCCGAACGTCGCGGCCGAGCCGTTCATCGACCCGGAGATCCTCAACAACCCCGGCATCTACCCGCCGCCGGAGGTCCGGGCCAAGCTGCAGTGGATCGAGGACGTCGGCGATGCTGTCTTCACGTATGATGAGATGTGGACGGCGATCAAGGGGCAGTAGAGAAAAAGTGGCCGGTGGTCAGTGGCCAGTGGTCAGTGGCCGGTCCTGCCGGTTCAGGTGACAGGCCGGGCGGCCGGCTGAGCGTTCGGCCATAAGCAGCGCGAACGCTATGGATGAAAGAAGCCCGGTCTCACGATGAGGCCGGGCTTCGAGCCTTCTTCGCTCTGCGCGTCGCGGCGCGCGGCTCCCCTTACTGCCCCAGCACCAGGGCGAAGATCAGCGGGGCGACGATGGTCGCGTCCGACTCGATCATGTACTTCGGCGTGTCGATTCCCAGCTTGCCCCAGGTGATCTTCTCGTTCGGCACGGCCCCGGAGTAGGAGCCGTAGCTGGTGGTCGAGTCGCCGATCTGGCAGAAGTAGCCCCACAGCGGCACGGCCG
Organism: uncultured Ardenticatenaceae bacterium; assembly: GCA_964422535.1. Lineage (GTDB taxonomy): Bacteria > Chloroflexota > Anaerolineae > Promineifilales > Promineifilaceae > Promineifilum. The sequence goes on from CAYRBP010000003.1 coordinate 82,760, forward strand.
TCCGGCCGAGGTCCTGGTGGAGCATCGGCACGACGCAGATGGGGAAATCCCCGGCGATGCCGCCGCCGATCTGGAAGAAGCCGACCGGACTGCGCGGGGCGGTCTCACTGTACCACTCGGCAAGGAAAGCCATGTACTCGATGCCCGTGCGGACGGTGTGGACGTTCTTCACGTCGCCGGTCATGACGTGACCCGTGTACATGTTGCCCATCGTCGAATCTTCCCAGCCCGGCACGACCATCGGCAGGTTCTTCTCGGCCGCGGCCAGCATCCAGGAGTCCTTCGGGTCGATCTGGTAATACGGCTCCAGCACGCCGGAGCGCAGGACGCGGTACATGAACTCGTGCGGGAAGTAGCGCTCCCCGGCCGCGTCGGCCCGCGTCCACTCGTCGACCAGGGCCTTCTCCAGCCGGCGCATGGCTTCTTCTTCGGGAATGCAGGTGTCGGTGACGCGGTTCATGTGCCGGGCCAGCAGCGCGGCCTCGTCGGCCGGCGTCAGGTCGCGGTAGTGGGGCACGCGCTCGTAGAAGTCGTGGGCGACGAGATTGAACAGGTCTTCTTCCAGGTTCGCGCCGGTGCAGGAGATGGCCTGGACCTTGTCCCGGCGGATCATCTCAGCCAGGGACAGGCCCAGTTCGGCCGTCGACATCGCCCCGGCCAGCGTGATCATCATCACGCCGCCGCGCTCCAGGTGGCGCTTGTAGCCGTCGGCCGCGTCGATGACCGTCGCGGCGTTGAAATGCCGGTAATGATGCCGCAGATAGCGGCTGATCGGTCCGTCTGTCATGGTCATGCTCTCCTTCGCGTCCCGGCGTCCGGGCGCCGGGACATCTAGCCCTGCTCCTTTTGGAGCGCCAGCAGGCACAGGAATTCGAAGATGAGGTTGGCGGCCAGCAGCGCCGTCACGCCGGACGGGTCAAACGGCGGGCTGACCTCAACCAGGTCCATGCCGACCAGGTCCAGCCCCTTCAGCCCGCGGACAAGCTGGAGCATCTGGTAGCTGGTGAAGCCGCCCGGTTCCGGCGTGCCCGTGCCGGGCGCGAAGGCCGGGTCGGCCGCGTCGATATCGAGCGTCAGGTAGACCTTGCGGCCGCCGACCGTCCGGCGAATCGCCTCGATGGCGGCCGGGATGCCCATCTCGAAGCAGTCGTCAATCGTCAGCACCGTGATGCCCATCTGCCTGGCCAGGGCCAGGTCGTCGCGGAAGTAGAGCGAGCCGCGGATGCCGGCCTGGATGGTCGCGGCCGGGTCGACCAGCCCTTCTTCGACGGCGTGGCGGAAGACGGTGCCATGCTCGTAATTGCCGGGTTCGACGTCGGTGTGGGCGTCAAGGTGAACGAGCGCCAGCGGGCCGTCGCCCGCCTGCCGCGCGGCCGCGGCGTGGGCCCGCAGCAGCGGCAGGCTGATCGAGTGGTCGCCGCCGAGCGTGACCACCTTCGGCCCCTGGGCGAGCACCGACCCGACCTCGGCCTCGATCAGCGCCATCGTCTTCTCGATGTAGGCCATCTCGATCTCGACATCGCCATAGTCGGCCAGGCGCAGCACCTCGGCCGGGGCGACTTCGTGGATGTGGTGATAGCCCCAGAGGGCCAGCGACGCCTCGCGGATCGCCCGCGGCCCAAAGCGCGTGCCGCTGCGAAAGCTGGTCGCGCCGCTGTCGAACGGCACGCCAACGATCGCCACGTCTACGCCGGCCAGGTCGCGCGTTGGCGTCTGGCGCATGAAGGTCGGGATGCCGGCGTAGGCCAGCAAGTGCCCTCCGAGCGCCGGGTTCGGTTTCGAGCTTGCCATCGGTGATTCCTTTGTTGTCCGTTCAATCAGGGTGAGTGATGTAGAAGAAGCCAGCCGCCAGTCGTCTGTGTCTCTACGCCACTCAGCCAAAGCCGACGGCCAGCGGGCGGTCTTCGGCCGCCAGCCGCGCGCTGCGCCACGCATCCATCTCGCGCTCGACGTTCGTTCCCCAGTGGACGCCGCGGCCGAGCATCGTCTGCTCGACAACCTCGTAGTCGCCGAAGGTCTCCGCCATCATCCGCTCCACGATCTCGACATCGTAGGGCTTGCAGGAGAAGACATCGACAAACGCCTCGCCCAGGTTGCTGTAGGTGTGGATCGCGGCATGTGATTCATACAGGATGATCACGCCGGAATAGCCGGCGCGCTGCGGCTCGCCCGCCTCCTGGGTCACCAGCGGCCCGGCCAGGACGTTCATGCCCAGAGCATCCACCAAGTCAACCAGGAAGCGAGTGATCGTCTCGCCATCGGCCAGGGCGGCGCGATTGTCCACCTTGGAAACACGCATCATGAGATGCAACCCATACACATCTTTCATCGCACAGGTTCTCCTTATAGGAAGGTATTTTGGTTGTCTGCTTGCTCGGGGGATTGCGTCCTTTGAGGGCTAACGACAGGCCGTATTATGGCAGGTTTTTCGGAAATGTAAACCCATTAGTAGGCGAATATTCAGATTTGGTCAATTCTTCCCCATTAGTATGGGTGGGGGTTCCGGGGAGCCTGGTGGCCCGTCGCCGTTCTTGCGCGGCCGGGGCGAGGCGCGCCTACTTCACGAACGAGTCGGCATAGAACCAGGTGATCAGCTTCGCGTCGGCCCACTGCTTCAGCGCGGCCGCCAGTTGGACGCCCCCCTCCGTCGACAGGGCCATATCGAATGCCTCGCGGCTCTCGAAGTAGGACTCGGTCATCAGGTAATAGCGCGAGCTGCCGCCCGGCTTGCCGGTCACCCGGCTGACCTCCCAGCGGGTCATCCCGGGCAGCGACTCGGCCAGCGGCAGGTGTGTGCCGGAGAAGAACGCCTCCAGCGCGGCCGGATCATCGACCTGGTAGTAGATCACGACGAATTTGAACATGGCGAATCACAAAAACGGGACGCGGCCGGCCGCATCCCGAGCATGTGTTTAACGGTTCCAGACGGCCGCCAGCCGCGACTTCAGGGCTGCCCGTGACTCGCGGTAGTTATCTTCAGCCACCTGTCCGGCTTCGTAGGCCGCGTCCAGATCGGCGATCTGGCGCAGCAGGCTATCGGCCGTATCGGCCCCGGCGGCCGCGGATACCGCCGCGACATAGGCTTCGTCGGCCTCGGCCGCCTGGCGGGCCTGCGACGCGCGCCAGAAGTAAACCCCGGCCCCGGCAACCAGCAGCAATGCCGTGCCGCCGATGATCAACTCGGTCGTCTGGTCCCGGTTGACGACCGTCTGGCCCGACGTGTCCGTCACCAGACGCGGCCGGCCTTCCAGCTCGATCGTCAGCGGTTCGCCGGCGCTGATCGGCGCCCGGCTGTAGTTCAGGAACGTCTCGCCCTGGCCGAAGTTCTGCGGTTCCTGGGCCACCCAGTCCGCGTTGGATACCTCGACACCCGCGTCCGGCAGGATGATGGTGCTGGAGGCCGCATTATAGAAGACCGGGTGAGCGATGCTCATGCCGCTGCTGTAGGGCAGCTCGTACCGCACCAGCAGCGTCAGCGCACCCGCGCCCGGGCCAAGCGCCTGCGGGTCGGCCCAGCCGCGCTCGGTCTGGATGAAGTCGTTGGCCGGGATGAACGAGTCCATCGAGCCGAACGACCGCTGGAACGACAGGTTTTCCGCCCCGGCCGGTAGGCCGACTTCAAAGACGCCCTCGTCCGGGTTGCCGGTCGCGCCCATGAAGACCCGGTTCTGGTCGTTGTTGACGATGTACAGCTCGCTGACCTGCACGCGATCGCCGGCGAACTGCAGCACGGCGTGGAGCTGGGCGATGTTGACGGCGGAGGCATCGGTCGACTTCTCATAGACCGTGATCGGCAGGTCGAGTTCGGGCGTCGCCCGGTCAAGCTGGTTGGCGGCGCTGCTGAAATTGAGCTCGTCATAGGGCGCGCCGGCGATGAAGATCCAGTCCGGCGGCACGTCGTTCACGTCGAAGCGAAAGGCGCCGTCTGTGCCGACGGTTGTGGTCAGGGTCAGTGTCTCGTTGAAGTCGGGCGTGAAGGCCCGCAGGACGACCTCGCCGGAGGGGACGACCTCGCCCGTTGTGCCATTCGTGACCGTGCCCCGGATGACGCCGGCCGGGATCGGGGCGAACAGGACGGCCGGGTCGACGTAGCTATAGCTGAACGTCCGGCTGAAGTCGACGACGCTGACCAGCTCGGCCTCGCTCAGGGTGTAATCGTGGGCCGCGACGGCCCCTGGGGCCAGCGCGGTCAGGACGGTTTCGTTGCTGCGGTTGAACCAGTAGTCGAGCGCGGTCAGGTCGGTCGCCGGTTCGGCGGCCGCCGACTCAGGCCCGTCCCCCTGGCCATTCACGCCGTGGCAGGCAGCGCAGTTCTGCTGGTAGATCCGCTCCCCTTCTTCAACCGATTTCGGTTCGGTGGCCAGGATGTAGACGGCCGTCACCAGGTCCCAGCGCCCCTGCTCGTCGATCGGGTTCTGGCTGGCCGGGCCGAACGGCGGCATGCCGACGTTGAGGTTGCCGTTGGTGATCTGGTTGTACATGGCCGACGGCAGGGCCGTGCGGATGTAGGTCGCGTCGAACGGCCGCGGCGGCGCCGGCAGCTGGGCGACGAGTTCGCCGTCTCCCTGGCCGGCTACGCCGTGGCAGTTGGCGCAGCGGCCCTCGAAGGTTTCCAGGCCGCTGAGCGAATTGGGCGGCGCGGGCGGCAGTTGCGGGTCCTGGGCCTGGCCGGGCAAGGCGAGGAGCAGCAGGCAGATGATGGCGAAGACGGCCGCGCCGAGGGCGAGCCATGTCCGCCGCAGGGCGGCCGGGGAAAGGGCTGTGTGGTTCATAGTGAGTGGTCGGGAATCAGGCGGCGCGGGCCGCAGCCGCCTCGGCTTTCAGGTCGCGGCCACAGCCGGCGCAGAAACGGTCGTCCGCATCGATGCGGCGGCCGCAGGTCGGGCAGTAGCGCAGCCCGTTGGCGGGTGCGGCAACCGTGGCGGCACTAGCCGTGGCGGCAGCAGCCGCGGCAGCCGGCTCGGCGCGCAGGGCGCGGACAGCGGCTTCGATATCGTCGTCGATCTCCTGCGGTGTCCGCAGGCGGCGGACGGCAGCTTCGATCTGCGCGTCCACGTCGGGACTGATGGCGGCCGCCGCAGTGACCGGCGCCCCGGCAGGCGACGCGCTGTCCACACCCAGCGCATCGAGCTGCTTCATGATCTGGGCCGCTTCCATGACCAGCGCCGGGCGGGCGCGCTGGACCAGTTCAGGCGCGACCTTGCCCGACTCGAGGTCGTCGTCCAGTTCGCGGATGTGCTGCAGCAGTGTGTCGCGCTGGTAGCGCAGGGCGTCCACTTCATCGAGGGCAAGCTCTTCCTGCGTCTCGCGCCGATCCAGGAACGGCCGGGCGAGGAAGAACAGCACCAGCAGCAGCAGTGCCGCCCCCATGAGGATCGAACCAATCGTCAGTCCGCTAATCACTACACGTTCTCCGAAAGCGGCCGCGGCCGTCCGGCGGCAAATCGCGCCGGTTACTGGGCCAGCAACTCGCCGATGATGCTGTCAAGGGTGGCCTCGTTCAGGGGGCCGATCTGGACATGGGCGATCGTGCCGTCCTTGCCGATGAAAAACGTCTCCGGCACGCCGGTGATCTCATAGGTCTGCGAGATGTCAGTGCCGAGGTCGGGGGCGTGGGGGAAGGTGACGCCGAACTCCTTCATGTAGGCCAGCGAGTTCGGTTCCACATCGGCATAGGCGACGCCCAGGAAGACGGCATCGTCCTTGTAACGCTGCCAGGCCTGCTCTAGGGCATCGGTCTCATAGCGGCACTCGACGCACCACGAGGCCCAGAAGTTGAGGACGACGACCTTCCCGGCCATGTCCTGCAGGGTGGCCGTCGGCCGCCCTTCCCACTCATAGCCGTTGAAGAACTCGACCGTAAAATCGGGCGCCTGCGAGCCGGCTTCCGGCCGGCTGGCGTTGACGTTGACCAGCCCCCAGCCCAGCAGGGCCAGCAGGCCGATGATGGCGGCCCACAATAACACAGTCGTCAGCCGGATCGACTTCTTTTGCGCCGGGGCCGGGGCCGGCTCTTCCGCCGGGGTCGGGGTGGATATCGTTTCGTTCATGATAGCTTGATTCAGCAACGGTCCGCGCGGCGTCCTGCCGCTATTTCTTCACTTCCTGCTCGACCATCGAGATGTAGTCATCCAGATCCGTGCCGGTCTGCGGAGTGGCCGGCGGCCTGGGCGCGGCCGCGGCTCCCTTCGCGGCCTGGGGGGCGCCGGCGGGCGGCGCGTCGGCCGGGGCCGAACTGCGCAGGCCGCGCAGCAGCCAGGCAAAGAGGATCAGCCCCAGCACGATGGCCAGAGCCGGCAGGATCCACAGCACGATCAGGCTCACCCCGCGCCGGGGTGGGTTGGCCAGCACGCCGTCGCCATACTGCCGGGCGAAGTAGTCGAGCACGTCCTGCTTGCTCGCGCCTTCGCTCAACTGGACGCGGATCAGCTCCCGCCAGTCAGCGCAGGCTTGAGTTGGGCAGACGTCCAGCGGCGTGCTCTCGCACACCGGGCAGTAGAGCTCCTTGGCGACCTCGTTGACTTCGTCGTCGGTGATCTCCTCCTGGGCCAGGGCCGCCGGCGCGCGGCCGGCGCCGCCCAGCACGAGCAGCAGCGGCAGGATCAGGAAGAGCCAGCGAATGTTGTTACGCATAGTCCTATCTTTTGATCGAGACAACGCAGGCGGATTATGGGGCCGGACGGAATCGCCATGTCCAACCCGCCTGCCGGGCTATCTATCAGTCCCCCGCGGCCGGGACCGTCACCGCCTTGCGAACGCGCGCCGGAGCCTTCTCGCGCTCCGGCCAGGCGGCCACGAGCGTGCCGATGATGAAGATGATGCCGCCGAACCAGACCCAGTTGATCAGCGGGTTCAGGTAGACCCGGAACGTGGCAGCGTCGGCCGTCGTCGGTTCCCAATTGACCAGCAGGACGTAGAAATCTTCCAGGAACGTCGAGCGCGCGGATGGGATGGTCATCGGCTGGCCCGTTCGCTGGTAGAAGTCGATCTTCGGGCTGAGCTTCTGAACGAACTCGCCGTTCTCATACACGTCCACGTCAGCTTCGGTGATGAGCAGGTCGTCGGCTCCGGGGTAGCGGCTGATGCTGTTGAAGACCATCTCATAGCGGCCGAGGCTGATGCTCTCTCCGGCGAGCAGTCGCTGCTGCGTCTCCTGCTGGTAGAGCTCGTGGGCGGTGATGCCGAAGGCCATGACCAGCACGCCGAGGTGGATGATATAGCCGCCGTAGCGCCGGCGGTTGCGGGCCACCAGGGTGCTGAAGGCGGTCCAGACGTTCTCGCCCTTGCCCATCCGCGCCCGCGTGCCCTTGACGAACTCGATGATGGTCAGCCCCATCGAGAAGCTGACGATCCAGAAGCCGAGCAGCGCCGGCCACAGGCGAATGCCAAAGATGAGCAGGGCGGCGACGATGAGCGTGGCCACGATGGCCGGGATGCGGATGGCCTTGCCGAACTTCTGGATGCTGGTGCGGTACCACATCGTCAGCGGGGCCACGCCCATCAGCAGCACCAGCGCGGCGAAGAGCGGGCCCAGCGCCTGTTCATAGACCGGCGCGCCGACGAAGCCTTTTTCGCCGGTGACCAGCTCCGAGAAGATCGGGTAGTAGGTGAACAGGAAGACCACGGCCAGGATGGCGATGATCAGGAAGTTGTTGTACAGGAAAGCGGCCTCACGCGAGGCGTAGGATACCAGATGGTTCTCCGACTTCAGGCTGTCCCGGCGGACGGTGATCCAGTAGGCCGAGAAGATGAACATGATGACGATGAAGCCGAAGAAGAACGGGCCGATGGCCGACTGGGCGAAGGAGTGGACGGACGAGATGACACCGGAACGGACGATGAAGGTGCCCAGGATGACCAGCGAGAAGGTCAGGACGATCAGGAACATGTTCCACACTTTGAACATGCGCATCTTTTCCTGGATCATGACCGAGTGCAGGAAGGCGGTGGCCGCCAGCCAGGGCATCAGCGAGGCGTTCTCGACCGGGTCCCAGCCCCAGTAGCCGCCCCAGCCGAGGACGTCATAGGCCCAGCGGCCGCCCAGGATCAGCCCCAGGCTGAGGAACAGCCAGGCGACCAGCGTCCAGCGGCGCGTCGTGCGGATCCAGGTGTCGTCGACCCGGCCCGACATCAACGCCGCCATGGCGAAGGCGTAGGGCACGGTGAACCCGACGAAGCCCAGGTAGAGCATCGGCGGGTGGATGATCATCCCCGGATGGCGCAGCAGCGGGTTGAGGCCCTGGCCGTCGGCCGGGACGGTGGCCGAGAGGGCGAAGGGGTTCTCCAGGAAGGTCGTGACCAGCAGAAAGAAGATCTGGGTCATGGAGGCGACCAGGATGGCGTAGGGCATCAGGTCGCGCTGCTCGCGCCACTTGGTCATCATGGCCACGGCGGTGAAGCCCGCCAGCAGCAGGTTCCAGAAGAGCAGCGAGCCGGCCTGGCCGCCCCAGAGCGCCGTGACCTTCAGGTAGGTCGGCATGCCGCGGCTGCTGACGCGCCAGACGTACTCGATCGAGAAGTCGCCGGTCAGGAGGGCGGCGATCAGCAGGCCGCAGGCCAGGGCGACAAGCGGGAAGATGAGGACGATGGCGTTGCGGGCGCTTTTCGTCCAGCGTTCATCCTTCCGCCGGATGCCGATGATGGACGCCACAAAGGCGTAGACGGCCGTCAGGAAAGCGAGAACAAGGGTGATGAACCCGACATCAGCAAGCATAGGCCACTTCCACTGGTTGGCTTAGGGGCGGCCGGGTTGAGCGCCGGCCGCCCGGAAAGGACAGATCGGGAAACAGCTCGCCCGCCTAACCGGTGGGCTGCTCCATCTCTTCGTAGCGGGTCGGGCACTTCAGCATCAGGCCGCCGGGGTTCGAGGTGAAGATGCCGTTGGAATCGGCCTTGCCCTCGACCAGCGCCTGGGCTTCGTGCTGCAACAGATCCGGCTTCGGCTCATTGAACGCGACGATGTGCAAGCGCTGGCCCGGGTTGTTCAGGTCATCAACGATGTCGAATTCCAGGCGGGAGTTGTGGTCATCGATCTGGGTGTACTGAATCGTGTCACCGACAACCCAGCCGGCGACGCGCAGTTCGCGGCCGACCAGCCGGTCTTGCTCGCTATAGAACTCGCCGACGGTCTTGTAGAGTTGGGTATTGCCGCTCATCGCGTTGACGACGAGATAGACGATTGCCGCGATCAGCAGGATGCCGCCGGCGACGAAGAACAGACGGTTTTTGCCCGACTTCTCCTGGGCGAGCGACTCATCGTTGTTGGTCCACGACACATCTGCCATTGAAGCTTGACTCCTTATTTATGAACAGCCACAGGGTGACCGGGCGCGGCGGCCGAAACGGGTCGCCGGGCGCGGCCGATTACTCCTCTTCCTCGTCGTCCAGCTCGAGGGCCTCGCCCACGGCCAGGATGTCGCGGGCCTGGGCGGCGAACTCCTCGGGGACTTCGACGTGGCCCATGCCGAGCAGCCCGACCGTCAGGCCGAGCGCGTGACCGGCGCCTTCCTGCCAGGCGCGGGCGGGGATGCCCTCAGCCCGCAGGCGGCCGACCATGATCTCGGCGATGGTCAGCCCGTCGGTGCGGGCGACCTCTTCCCAGTGCTCATACCGGACGCCGGCCGTCTTCTCGCGGTCTTCATCATTCGGAAGGGGGTGTGCGTTTTCAAGTGCCATAGGTTTAGACCAAAAAGGCCCGGAACGGGCGACTTATCCAAGCACCCTGATTATAGCGCCTTTTCACCATTGACTCTAGTCCGTTAAGCAAATGCCGAAGTGGGCGGCCTGCGGGTCCGACATTCAGGATTCATTATACGGGCCGGCGTCCGGTTGCGCAGGGGTCATTGATCACCTTTGCGGGGTGATGGATGTCATGGGTTGGGGCGGCCGCACACGGGGTGATTTGCAGGGGCCAGGCGATTGCCCTGTTCCCCGCCGCGATTCATGCCCACTCCAGCGCCAACATGGGTTACAATAATCCCCTGAGGTTCAGCCCATGCCGGCCCTGGAAGACCTGCTCGACCGCCTCGACAACACCCGCGAGCAACTGCTCATGGCCCTGGAGTACCTGCCCGATGAGGCCCTGCTCCGGCCGGAAGCGGTCGGCCCGTGGTCGATCGCCGACCTGCTCAACGTCCTGACCGCCTGGGACGCCGAGGTCGTGACCGGCATGATGAAGCTCAAGATCGGCAAAGCGCCGGACGGGCTGCTGAAGGCGCTGGCCGACCCGGCCGCCTACAACCGCCGGCGGGTGGCCGAGAACCGCGAGCGCGACCTGGACGGCGTCTTCGAGGATTTCCAGGGGGCGCGGGTCAAGCTGGAGGAGTGGCTCGACGCCTTCGACCAGCGCGCCCTGACCGACAAGAACCATTTCAAGTCGCTCGACGGTCGCTCGCTGTTCGACGTCGTCGCCAGCGCCACCTACAAGCATGAGGCCCGCTACCTGCCGCTGCTGAAGACCTTCGCCGCCGAATGGGAAGCGGCCGAGGAAGCGGCGGCCGACGAGGAAGCTGCCACCTTCATCCCGCTGGCCGGCCTGGACGTCACGCCCGCCGGTGACGGGGACACTGATGAACGAAGCCACGACAATGGCCACCATGACAACGGCAACCATGACAACGGCCGCGCCTGAAGGGTACCGCGCCGCCCACGAAACGGCCGTCTTCGTCGACCGCTCGCGCCTCGGCATGTTGAAGCTGAGCGGCGCGACGCGGCTCGACCTGATCCATCGCATGTCGACCCAGGACGTCAAGCGCCTCGGGCCCGGCGAAGGGGCGGCGACGGTTATGACGACCGACATCGGCCGGATCATCGACCGGCTCATCCTCTACGCCGCGTCCGATTCGGTCTATTGCCTGACCGGCGAGGACCATGCCGGCGCCCTGGCCCGCTTCCTGATGCGCAACGTCTTCTTCAACGACGATTTCAGGCTCGAAGACCTGAGCCCGACCACCGGCATCCTCGGCGTCTACGGCCCGCGGGCCGGCGAGATGCTGGCCGCGGCCGGCTTCCCGGATGTGGCGATCCCTCTGCATCACTGGCGGCAGACGGAAGTGGGCGGGTCGGCCGCCTACCTGCACCGGACGGACCCGGTCGCGGGTGACGGCTATTTCGTCATGAGCGCCACGGCCGACCTGCCGGCGCTGGGCGACCGCCTGGCCGCGGCGGGCATCGTCCCCATCGACGAGGAGACATTCGACTACCTGCGGATCGAGAGCGGCCTGCCACGCTTCGGCCGCGAGCTGACGCTCGATTACATCCCGCTGGAGGCGGGTCTGTGGGCCGACGTCTCCTTCGCCAAGGGCTGCTACACCGGCCAGGAGATCATCGCCCGGATGGAGAGCCGCGGCAAGCTGGCCAAGCGGCTGGTGCGGCTGCGGCCCGACGCGCCGGTCGAGGCCGGGACGGAGATCACCGCCGGCGGCCGCGGCGCGGGCACGGTCACCTCGGCCGCCGATGGGCCGGTCGGCCCGCTGGCGCTGGGCTACGTGCGGACCGGCGCACTGGCTGACGGGGCCGAACTGACGGCCGGGGACGTCCGGCTGGCTTTGCCTGATTCAAGGGCCGGCGACTGACGCGGCCGCGGGGCGAGTCCGATGACAATGGCTCAGGCGTTCGCCCACAACCTCACGGCCATCTACTTTGTATACGGACTGGCCTTCTTCAGTATGGGCCTGGCCATCCTGCTGACCTCGGCCCGTTACCGCACCTCAGAGCTGCGGCTGGCCTACGCCCTCTGGCCGCTGGCCCTGTTTGGCATCGTCCACGGGCTGAATGAGTGGTTCGAGATGTTCCAGCGCATGGACCGGGCCGGGGCGACCAACCTGCCGGCCTGGCTCCTGTCGGACGAACTGCGCCTGGGGCATCTGATCGTCTCTTTCCTGCTGCTGATCGTCTTCGGCGTCGTCCTGCTCTATGTCAACCGGCGGAGCGACGGCCGCGAGTGGTATTTCGCCATCCTGGGCGCGGGCCTGTTCCTGATGCTCTGGGCCTTCAGCGTCACCCTGACCTGGACGGTCTACCAGCCCGACGAAGAGCAGCAGCTGGCCGTGGCCGACGTCCTGTCGCGCTATACCCTGGCCATCCCCGGCGCGATCATCGCCGCCTGGGCCATCTGGCTGGAGCAGTCATCGTTTCGCAACCGGGGCATGCCGACGTTCGGCCGCGCGCTGCTCGGCGCGGCCATCGCCCTGCTCATCTACGGCGTCATCGGCCAGGTCTTCACCTCCCCCAGCTTCCTGTTCCCGAGCAATATCATCAATACCAACCTGTTCCTGAACTGGTTCGGCGTCCCGGTCCAGCTCCTCCGCGCGACCACAGGCGTGCTGATCGCCTTCTTCATCATCCGGGCGCTCAATGCCTTTGGCGTGGAAGCGCAACAGCGCCTCATATCGGCCAACAACGCCCGGCTGGCGGCCCAGGAAGAGGCGACCCACGTCCAGGAACAGGCGCGGTACCAGACGGAACGCCTGAACCGCGACCTGCAGGCGGCCGTGCAGGACCTGTCACTGCTGTTCTACCTGTCCCGCAAGCTGGCCGGCACGCTCGACCGGCGCGCGCTGCTGGAGCAGGCCATGCCGATGCTGGTCGACGCCCTGCCGCAGATCAAGGCCGGGATGGTCTTGCTGCTGCCGGGCGAGGGGACGCCGGGGGAGCAGCCGGCCGAGATCGTCTCCATCGTCGAGTGTGACGACCCGGCGGCGGCCGTGGCCGAGCGCAAGGCACAGGGCCTCCTTCTGGCGGAAGCGGTGATCGCCGGCGGCCACCCGGCGTGGATGGTCGACAAGACGATCGTGCCGCTGGGGGACGAGGGCCTGCCCGGCAGCGATGAAACGCTCTCCGACGCGCCCGGCGGCCATACCATGGCCATGCCGCTGGCGACGGAGCGGGGCGTGGTCGGCGCGCTAGTCGTCTGCACGCTCTATGACGCGCAGCCGTTCACCCTGCGCGACGCGGCCCTGGTCCGCTCCGTGGCCGACCAGCTCAGTATCGCCCTTGAGAACGCTACACTGTATGAGAAAGTCGAGCAGAACAACAAGCTGCGCGGCGAATTCCTGCACCGTGTCGTCTCGGCCCAGGAAGCCGAGCGCAAGCGCATCGCCCGCGAGCTCCATGACGGCACGGGCCAGACGCTGACGGCCCTCGGCCTGGGGCTGGCGGCGGCGGCCGACCGGGTCGAGAGCGCCCCAGCCCTGGCCCGGCAGCAGTTGCTGGACATGAAGCAGCTGAATGCCGGCGCGTTGCAGGAGTTGCACGAGGTCATCGCCGACCTGCGGCCGTCGCTGCTCGATAATCTCGGCCTCGTGCCCGCCCTGCGCGGCCAGCTCAGCCTGTTCGAGACGCGCACCGGCATCGCCACCCAGCTGGCTGTCCACGGCAAGAGCGCTCGCCTGAAGCCGGAGGTCGAGACCACCGTCTTCCGCGTGGCCCAGGAATCGCTGACCAACGTCACCCGGCATGCCAGAGCCGGTCGGGTCGAGGTCGACGTGACCTTCGGCCCGGAGCTGGTCGAACTGATCGTGCGGGACAACGGTTGCGGCTTCGACCCGGAGGCGGCGCTGGCGACCCGCGATGCCGGCCGGGCCGCCTGGGGCCTGATGGGCATCGCCGAGCGCGCCTCGCTGGTCGGCGGCACAAGCGAGATCCGCTCCCGCCCCGACGAGGGCACCACCGTGCGTCTGACCGTGCCCGATCCTTACCCGGAGCGGCGCGAGGACGCCACCGGCCCGGTGTCCCGGCGGCCGGCGACAGCGACGGCGGTCCAACCCCCCGTGCAAGAGGTAGCCCATGAGTGATATCCACGTCTTACTGGCCGATGACCATGCCGTCGTTCGCTCGGGCTTGCGGATGCTGCTGGAGTCGCAGTCCGACATCACCATCGTCGGCGAAGCGCAGAACGGCCGCGAGGCGGTGGAGCGCGTCGAAGTGCTGAAGCCGGACGTCGTGCTGATGGACATCGAGATGCCGGACATGAACGGCATCGAGGCCACAAAACGCATCAAGCAGGTGGCCCCCGCCACGGCCGTCCTGGCGCTGACGATGTATGAGGACGACCAGTACTTTTTCGAGATGCTCCACGCCGGGGCGGCGGGCTACATCCCCAAGCGGGCCGCGCCGGACGAACTCGTCTCGGCCATCCGCGCCGCCAGCCGGGGCGAGGTCTTCCTCTATCCGTCGCTGGCCGGGCGGCTGGTGCAGGACTACCTGCAGCGGGCGGCCGCGGGCACGCAACCGGCGGTGAATGACGACCTGACGCCGCGCGAGCGCGAGGTGCTGGTGCTGGTAGCCGAAGGGTTGAGCAACGCCGAGATCGCCGACCGGCTGGTGATCAGCGCCAAGACAGTCGACCGCCACCGCGAGAACATCATGCGGAAGTTGAACCTCCATAACCGGGTCGAACTGGTCAAGTATGCGATTCGAAAGGGTCTGATCGATCTGGATGAGTGATCAGTGGTGAGTGGTCAGTGGTCAGCATGACTGTCCACTGACCACTGGCCACCGGCTGCTGCCCACCGACCACTCCCTGTCCGAAATACCCCATCCCAAGATACTCCCCTCACCGGATAGACGCGCGGCCCGCGCCGGCGTATGCTGACGCTAGGGGCGGAAGCCCCAGGCGCCGGGCGTTCCGGCGCGAGGAAGCGTAAGCGTGAACGAGTTCCAGGCCACAGCGGTATTCGCAGCCCTCTTCGCCCTGCGTTGCGTCGCGCCCCTGGCGCTGACGCTACTGGTCGGCTACCTCATGAATCGCCTGGTGGACCGCTGGGAACGCGAAGAAGCGGCCGAAAAGGCGGCGACGCCGGTTGCCGCGCCCGCGCCGGCCTCTGCGGCTGCGGCCGCCAAGCCCGCGCTGCCGTGCTGGGTGTTCAACAACTGCACCGAGACGAAGCGGGCCGGCTGCCCGGCGTACAAGAATCAGGTCATCCCGTGCTGGCTGGCGCGGATGCGTTCCGAAGGCGCGCTGCCGGCCGGCTGTCCCGACTGCGCCATCTATCGCGCGCGCCTCGCGCCCGTCCCGGCCCACCGGTAGATGCCGGCGCGGCACTTCCCACGGTCCCCGCGTCCAATTTCTCTCTGCCGCCTCGTTAGTTCCCGACCAGCACGCGACCGGTGGTCTTTGTTTGCTACAATCAAGGGCATGGAACGCGCTGCGCCGTCCGTGGATCCTCTGGCCGAAGCGACCGGGTTCAGCCATGTCGTCATCTTTGACGGCGTCTGTAACCTGTGCGATGCGTCGGTCAACTTCATCATTCGCCACGACGCGGCCGGCACGTTCCGTTTCGTGGCCGCCCAGACCCCCCTGGGCGAAGCCCTCCAGCGCCGCCACGGGATCGACCCCGACGCGCTGGAGAGTGTGGTCCTGCTCCGCGACGGGAAGCTGTTCACGGAGAGCGATGCGGCGGCCGAGATCGCCCGCGAGCTGGACGGCCCATGGCGCACTCTCTCCCTCATCCGGTTCGTCCCGAAGCCCTTGCGGGACCGGGTCTACCGCTTCATCGCCCGCAACCGCTACCGCTGGTTCGGCCGCCAGGACGTATGCCTGCTGCCGACGCCGGAATTACGCGGCCGCTTTCTGGCCTGACGCAGGGGCACAGCGCGTGTGAAGCGCGCTGGCCCCGGGAAATCAAACAGAAAAGCGCCGGAGCAGGTTGCCCCACTCCGGCGCTTCCTTGCCCACCCTTTTAAGAGTTGCTCAACGGGAGGAGGAGGGTTCCACGGCGGCGGGCGGTGTAATCTCGGCTGGCGCCTCCATTACAGTTCCGTGGTCAATCACATTGAGATATCTGACACCGAACGTGATCGCCAGCAGGCCATAGGCAATCGCGCCGGCTGCCGCCAGCATCTCAATAAGTGATGGCGAATAGGTGGTATAGAGCGGCACGTCGCTGCCGGCGATCTGGCCGAAGACGACCAGCTGGCCGACCAGGTTCGTGTCCCAGCGGAAGGCGATGACGCCGATGACGACCAGCGCCAGGGCGAACATCCGGAAACGCGGCTGGCGGCGCAGTCGCGGCACCAGCAGCAGGACGGCCGGCACGACCATGCCGAGCACGATCTCCAGGCCCCAGAAGTTGAATGACAGCCGGCCGCGGGTCAGGATGCCCATGGCTTCGGTCTCGGCCGGCGTGTAGTCGACCGGCGTGCCCATCAGGTGGACCCAGCGCAGGACCAGCAGGCCCAGGACGAGCCAGCCGACGAGGCGAGCCATCTTGTCGAGCACGGCCATGTTGACCCGCGCCTTCGGCGACAGCCGGGCGGCGACCAGACTGACCAGCGTCACCAGCGCCAGGCCGCCGACGATGGCCGAGATGTAGAACTGGACGGCCATGGGCCACGGCCCGTACCAGACCGGGCGGGCCACCAGCTTGCCATAGGTCAGGCCCAGCGACGACTGGTGCAGCGTCGAGAGGCACAGGCCGAGGATGGCCAGGAAGGGGGCGAAGTGATGGACCTTCGTCATGGGCCGGGCGACCTTCGGGAAGCGACCGGCGAACGGGCTCCACTGGCCGATGATGGGCGATACTTCGAGGAGCAGGACCGTGAAGTACAGGCCGACGCACATCGTCACTTCCCACAGCGGGGAGTGGATATTCCAGAAGACGAAGCCGTGCCAGAAGCGGTCCGGGCGGCCGATGTCGAGCAGGAGCATCATCATGGCGATGCTGTAGCCGATCAGGCCGACATAGACGGCCGTCCTGGCGACCGGCTGCAGGTCCTTGCGGCGCAGCAGGTAGGCGATGGCCGAGACGCTGAAGGCTCCCGCGCTGAGGGCGATGGCCGACAGGTCGATCGAGATCCACAGGCCCCAGGGGACCAGGTCAGTCAGGTTGGTGATGCCGAGACCCTTCCAGAAGACCAGGATGGCCGCGGCCAGTCCGGCCGCCATCAGGCTTAACAGGAGGGCAAGCCACCAGAAGAACGGCTGGCGGGCCGCCTCGCGCGCGTTCACGTGCGGCATGGCAGGGAGGCTCAGGCTGGTCATGAAAGTTCCTCCTCCGGGGCGGGTTCGGCGGCAAGGTAGTAGACCCGTGGTTCGGTGCCGAGGTGCTCGCGCAGGCGGTACACCCGGTCGCCCGCGGCGGCGATAGCCACGCTGACCGGCGATTCGGGGTCGTTCAGGTCGCCGAAGAGGCGCGCTCCTTCAGGACAGGCCACGACGCAGGCCGGCGTGGCCGCGGCATCGACGCCGGGCTTCATGCCAAATGCCAGGCCGCGGTCGATGCGCTGGTAGCAGAACGAGCATTTCTCGGCCACGCCGCGGGGACGGCGCGGGACTTCCGGCTGGCCATAGGCGGGCACGACCGGGTTATCGCCGGTGAAGGCCTCCCAGTTGAAGGAGCGCGCGCCGTAGGGGCAGGCCAGCTGGCAGTAACGGCAGCCGATGCAGCGGTCGTAGTTCATCATGACGATGCCGTCGGGCCGCTGGTAGGTGGCGCCGACGGGACAGACCTCGACGCACGGGGCGTCGGCGCAGTGCTGGCAGGGGACCGGCCGGAAAACCGGCCTGTCGCCCACCTGGCCCGCGGCCGCTTCCTGTTCGACACGGGCCCAGGCCCGGTCGGGCTGCACGTCGTTGTAGGCCTGGCAGGCCTTGACGCACAACTCGCAGCCGGTGCACTTGCTCTGGTCGATGACCATCGCCCACTGGTGGGGGCTCGTCTCGGCCGGACCGGAGCTTGCCGCGGGCGCGGCAGCCGGAGCGGCGGCGGGGGGCATGATGGCGCCCAGCTTGTTCCCGGCGACGCCGAGGCCGACGGCCGTCGTGGCCAGGCCGATTGCGCCCAACTTGATGAACTGGCGGCGGTCGATGGTCGGAGCGGTCATCTCACTTCTCCTCGCGGTTGCGGCGCATGAAGCGCTCGGCCGACGGGGCGATCAGCATCCCAAAGATGAGGCCGATGCCGGCGGGCAGGATATAGAGGAACGGGCTTGGACCGTGGGGCGCTTCGCTGACCGGGGCCGCGGCCGTCTGTGTGGCGACCACAGCGGTGGCGACGACGGGCGTGGGCACCAGGACCACTTCAGTAGCCGGCTGAGGCAGCGGTGTGACCGTCGCCTGGACCATCGCCACTTCTTCCGGCGAGGCGTGCATCGCTTCGATGTGGCAGCCGTTGCACGTTGCCAGGTCTACCTGGAAGGTGTGGTGGCGCTGGCCGTGACCCGTCTCCCCAACTTCCGCAGGGCCGGCGACGCGCAGGTGGCAGTCGGTGCAGAGCAGCCCTTTGGATGCATGGCCGGTGAAGGAATAGTAGTGGCCCTGTGTGTCGTGGCAGCTCTGGCACAGCTCGTTGGAATTGCCGCCCTTGATGCTGGATGTGTGCGGGCTGTGACACGTGTTGCAGGTCATGCCCTGCGTGCCGTGCTCGCTGATCTCCCACTCCCCAAAGGTGTCGGTATGGCACGTGCCGCACAGGCGGCTTGAGACATCCGTCGGCATATACGTGTCGGGATGGTTACCCGGCACCGGGTAATGGCAGGCGAGGCAGGCCACACCCGTCTCCTGATAGGTGCCGGTGGCCGCGTCATAGCCGGTCGTGTGGCATTGGAGGCACGCAGGAGGGTTGCCCTGCTCCTGCCACGCGGTCTGAAAGTCGCGGTCGGCGAAAGCGTTCGCGTGGGCGCTGTCGTCCCAGTGGCCGCGCAACCCTTCGTGGCAGCCGATGCACTCTTCGGCTCCCGCCTCGGGCGTCGCGTCCTGGGCGAAGGCAGCCCCGACACCGAAGACCAGGAGGGCCAGGCTGGTCACGGCGGCGAGGACGTGTCGGCGGCTTCTGTGGTTCATCTTCGTTCGGGATCTCCCTTCGTCAGACGCTATGGCTCGCCCGACGATCTGTGAGCAACTTGACTGCAGTGTAACAGCCGGAAGCGGGCCGGGTAAATCCGGTGAACTGCCAATCTTGGGCAGACGATGGGGCTTCATGGGGTGCGAAACGGTGGGGTGATCCGCCCGCAGGATGGGGAGCGGATGGGGAGCTTCCCCATGCGCGGTTGGGGTACGGGTGGGGCGATCCGCTGAAGCCGGCCCCGTTCGCATGGGGAAAACCGCCCGTCATTGGCCGCGGCGGGGCAATTGCACCCAGTTCGGCGCGTTCAGCGTGGGGTGAGCGGCCGCCGCGAGAATGGCGGTCTCACCGGATTGTGGCGCAGCCTCGGGCGGACTATCCTGATCGTAGCGGTCACCAGGCGACCGCCGGATGAAGATTCACGCGATTTGAGTTAGCCGGGAGGCAAGAGGCAGGGAGATCATGAACGAGTTTACCGCTATCGCTATCGTCCTGACGCTGTTCGTGTTGCGGTTCGCGACGCCCATCCTGGCCATTCTGGGCACGGGCTATCTGGCCAACTACTGGCTGAACCGGATGGAAAAGCACCAGGAGCCACCGACGCCCACCATCCAGTCTGGCGGCTAGCAAGCTGCATCCCGCCTCTCTCCCCTCAGCCGGCCGGCAACGGCCTCGGCCCGATCTGGGTTGACCAACCGGTTCCAGGCGCAACGTGTGCCCGGAACCGTTTTTTTGATCGCGGGCGGCGCGGCGCTGGGGCCCGCCAGACAGGCAAAAGGGCCGGCTCCCTTTCGGCAGCCGGCCCTTCGCTTGCTTTCGAAACCGGGTTCCGGTGCGTCTCGGAACCCGGTTTCGATTACATGGGAGTGGCTAACTCTCGGGCGGGGGTGGTACCGCGCGAGTCATGCCTGTGGTGTCGCCACCCAGGTCACTGATCGAATCATACAGCAACTGCATGATGTAGGTGCTGTTGTGGGCGAAAGCGCCCGGGTCCTTCGAGGCGTCCTGATAGTTGTAAGCGGCGCGCAGCAGGCGGGGCGTCCACGATGCGTAGCGTCCTTCCTCGCCGTTGACTTCGCCATTGCCGTCCGTGTCGGCGAACCAGTACGGATAGGCATGCGAATCGTAAACGATCGCCGTGCCGGCCGTCTCGGCCGCATACACCTGGATGGCAGCGTACAACTTCTCGCGCATGGTCTCGATCTCGCCGGCGATGCCTTCTTCAACGTCGCCATCGCCATCGAAGTCGTCCTCGCGGACGCGGATGTTGACCAGGTCTTCCTCGGTCGAGACACCCTCGTGGCAGTCGCCGCACTCTTCAGCGACAACCTTGAGGGCGTGAACATCATGGCACTCGGCGCAGGAATCAAAGCCGGGAACGTGTTCGTTCCGTCCGGCGTACTCCTGACCTTCGTACTCATAACCGCCCCCGACTTCGCTGCCGAACAGCGTCGCGCCGGCGGCGTAGTAGTGGATGTTCAGGAAGCGCAGGCTCTCCGACACCGTGTCGTCATCCTGGTCGCCGATCAGCTGGGCCACACTGGCGCCCGACTCGCGACCCTGATGGCAATTGATGCAGAGGTTGGAGGCCAGGTCATCTTCGCCAAACGACACCGTAGCGCCGCTCGGGAACTCGACTTCCGGAGTCTCCAGGATGGTGAACTCCGTCAGGCTGGTGTGGCAGGTCGTGCAGGTCAGGCCGTTGGTGGCCGGCTGGCTGATGTTCACACCTTCCGCGACGTATTGCGGCAATCCGGTAGCCGTATGGCAGCGGGCGCAGGAACCGGGGACGATGCCGCCGTCTTCCTCTCCGTCCCAATGCCGGAAGGCTTCCTCGGACCCGGCGAAGTGGCCGTGGTCAATGCGGCTCGCCGCATCCAGGGGGATGGGCGTGGCCAGCGCCTGGTTCAGGTCCGCGACCGAGTCGTAAAGCAACTGGATCACGTACTTGCTGCCGTGGGCATACCGGCCCGGGTCCTTGAGGGAGACCTGGTAGTTGTATGCAGCCTTGGACAGGCGGGCGGTCCAGGCATTGTAGGCGTTGTCGAAGACCGATTCGTCCTCACTCGCCTCGCCGTCTCCATTGGTGTCAATGAAGAAGTACGGGTAGGCGCTGGCGTTATAGGCGATCGGCGTGCCGGCGACTTCGGTCGAGTAAGTGGCCATGGCCTGCTTCAGCAGGTCACGCATACCCTCGATTTCGAAGTAGACGCCTTCTTCCATGTCGCCATCGCCGTCATAGTCGACGAGCGAGCCCGGCATGCGGATGTTCACGAGGTCATCGGCCGTTTCCACGTCTGTGTGGCAGCCCTGGCACAGCTCGAGATTGACCTCGAGCGTGTGCATGTCGTGGCATTCGATGCAGGTATTGGCTTCTTCAACGTGGTCATAGCGCGCGTCATAGGCATTACCGGCGTACTCATATCCACCCTTGACCTGCGTGCCGTACTGCGTAGCGGCCGCGGCGTAGTAGTGGATATTGGTGAAGCCCATGTCGGCGCTCACCGTGTCCACGTCCTCGGTCAGACCGGCGTCGGCGATCCGCTGGTCAACCGTAACGGTGGACGCGCGACCCTGGTGGCATTCCATACAGCGCGCTTCGTCGCCCAGATTCGTGACCTCGATCCCCGAGGGGAAGACCACGCTTGTCTTGGCCAACGTCTGCTCGTTGTGGCATGCCTGGCACTGCACAGTCGTGCCGATGGGCGCCGGAGCGTCCACGGTACCGGCCGCGCTGCCGTCAGCGCCAAGGTGATCAAGGTAACCTGGGGTGCTGTGGCACTTGGCACACTCGGTTGGTATTTCCGCCGGATCCTCTTCGTTCCAATGGTTGAACGCTTCCGCCTCCTTGTCATTGTGGGGCGAATTCATCCATTCATCGGCGAAGGGGATCACAGGAATGACGGGTTCTTGCACAACCTCGACGATCCGAGTGACCTCGACCTCAGGACCAGGAACCTCGACCTCGGTGGTGACCTCGACGATGCGGGTGACCTCAACCTGTTCCGCGGCCGGCGTGCTGCAAGCAGCCAGCAAGACCGCAGCCAGGAGGAGGACGCCCAACAGCAGCATCATCAGACGCTTGTCGGGTCTCATAGAAATCTACCTCCTATCCATGAGAATCTTGGGGAGATGTCGGGCGAGCGGTGGCCTTTCATCTTCCCAGACGATAAAAACGCCGGCGACGGGGCCTCAGGGCTCCGGTGTCGCCAGCGGGACAAACACTTCCTGCGTCGGCACAGGCGGCGCCGTCGTGATGGCCGTCTCCTCGAAGGTGAACATCCAGTAGGCGGCCGCCAGCATGATGATGGCCGCGACCGTCGCGACGGCGAAATAGGCGATGCGGCGGCGGCGCAACGTATTCGGCTCGATGCTGGGCCAGGCCTCGCCGCCCGCCTCCAGTCGCTGCAACTCCAGCGCGTGTTCTTCTTCCATCTGTTCGTGCGTCAGCACGCCGGTGAACATGCTCAGGTTGCGATGCTTGATCAGCACGTTGTACAGGTGCCAGATCACGATCGACGCAACAGCCAGCACCGCTTCCCAGCCGTGGGCGACCAGAGAAGCCGGGATGAACGAGCCCGGCAGGAACCGCGACGCGGCGATCGGGTTCCACAGCACGAACCCGGTGATGACCATGACCGCCGTGCCCCAGACCACCGCCCAGTATTCGAACTTCTCGCCGAAGTTGAACTTCGGCATCTGGGGCGGCGTTTCCGAACGGCCGATGTTGTAGAGCACAGTATCGCGCAGGTCTTCCCCGTCCTTGACGGTCGGCAGCATCCGGTTGCGCTCGCGCCTGACGAACAGGCGGTAGCCGGACGTCAACAGGTGGTAGATGCACCCGATGACCAGGACGACGGCCGCGTAACGGTGGATGATGCGCACCTGCTCGATGCCGCCGAGGAAGTTGATGTAGTCCTGGGCGATCGGCAGCACGGCATACTTCTGCGGCAACCCGGTGATGGCCAGGATCGTGAAACTGACGAGCAGGATCATGTGCTCGATCCGCGCCATCAGGCGGAACCGCGGGTACTCCTTCTTCTCGTGAACCCCGGAACTCGGGGTCGCGCCGGACGTTGCTTCACTCATGAGCTTGATCTGCTTGCTCCATACCTATCGGCCGCGCAATTTGCGGTAGATATCCGTCCCTACCAGGAAGAGCAGGAAGCCGACCGTGACTGGGATGACGATCGCGTAGAACACGTTGACCAGGAACATCAGCGGATTGTCGCGCAGAGACGGCTGGTGATGGCCCGTCCAGGCATCGGAGAAGTTCGTGGTCGCGTCCGGGTGGCACTCCTGGCAGGTGACCAGCAAGTTCTCCTTGATTCCCGCCTCCGGGTCCTGCGGGTCCATGATGGCGTGCACGCCGTGGCAGTCGTAGCAGACGGCCTTGTTCGTCGGGTGGTTCGGGTCATCACTCTGGAAGAGCGTCACCGTCGTGCCGTGAAAGTCATCGACGTAGGTGTTGAAGACGTCGGTCGAAATCTCGTGACGCTCCATCATTTCTTCATCGGCGTGGCAGGTCGCGCACAGCTCGGGCGACTGATTGCGGAAGAGGGCCGTCGTCGGGTCGTTGATGTTGTGGACGCCGTGGCAATTGATGCACGTCGGCACGTCTGGGTCGCCTTCGGCGAGGGTCACACCGTGGACACTCATCGCGAATTCGTCGTGGATGGTGCTGTGGCACTGGCGGCACGTCTCGGCGATGCGCGTGCGCGGCTCGTTCGGGACCGGGACATCGTGGAACCCATGGCAGTCGACACAGACGGCCGCCTCCAGGTTACCTTCGTCCAGGGCTTCCTGGTGGACGCTGGTCAACTGGCCTTCATGCTGCGTCTGGTGGCACTCGACGCAGGTTTCTGTCTGTTGTAGGGTGTACTCCCGGGCCGATGTGGCCTTCTTGGGCGTGTGGGGGTAGTTGTAGCTTTCGTGACAATCGACACAGGCGAGCGCCTGCCAGCTGTTGCTGTCGCCGTGCACGGAGGCGTGCAGGGCCTGCTCATCAACGGAGATCGATACCGTGTCTCCGTTTTCAAATTGCATGGTCTGGCCCGGAGGTCCGTGGCAGGCCAGGCAGAAGTCATTATTGACCCGTTGTTGGACAAACAAACCGCTCTGAATACGCTGGGTCAAGACAGCCGGATCGACAACTTCCACACCTACCTCGGAATGGCAGGCTACGCACGGGGCAGTTGCCGTCGCTGACTCTTGCCAGACACTCCCCGCGTGCACGGAATGGGAGGTATGGCAGTCCGTGCACACGACAGGATCCTCAGATTCAGGGCCGGGATGGGCGGTCAGGTGCGGGTCCTGATGGCAGTTCTCGCACAACCCGGCGCGGGTGATCTCATAACTACGCAGGTCCGGGAAATCGACGGCCGGATGCGGGTACTGGTATCCGGCCGGCCGGTGGCAGCCGGTGCAACCCACAATGGGGTCGGACGCGACGCCGTGGACAGAGGCGTCAACTTCGGCCAGGTCCACGACTACCGGCAATTCCTCACCGGAAGGGAACTCGATGACCGCATCCGTGTCGCTGTGACAGGAGCGGCAGGACAGGTCCCCGGTCTGCGGATGAGAGGCGGGCTGATCAGTCTGCAGGACCGGCGCGGCGGCAAGGACAACCGGGGCGCTGATCGACGCCCCACGCTGCGGCGCTTGCGCGTGCGCCAGGAGCGGCAGACCAAAGAAATAGGCAGCCAGCGCGACCACGCAGGCGATCATCGCCAGGCGGGGCCAGGACAAGGCGCTCATTCCATCGGCTCGTTCAGTCCGTCGCAAAATAGTCTCCTCTTCGTTCCGCGGCCAATTCTGCCGGCGGCCGCCTACGGCGCGGGCGTTTCCTCGACCGGCGTCTCTTCGACTGCGGGTTCATGATAGCCGATGGCGACGGCGCGCAGTTCGTCGTCTGACAGGTTCGGCGCAAAGCCGGGGCTGCTGTGGCAACTGCGGCAGGCATAGTCAATGGATATCTGCGGCAGGATCTGCCCGTCGTCCCCGAACTGGCCCACCTGCTCGGGGTCGATCGACACCCGATGGGTGCGGACATCAGCGCTGAACTGGTCCGGATTGGCCACAGCGTTCTGGATCAGCCGGGGCATGTGGCAATCGACGCAGTCGACGGTGAAGCGTTTGTGGACGGGGTTCGCCGCCTCCTGCTGCCAGTGGCAACCTTCGCACGAGACAACCGTCGCCGGCTCGTTGGCCTGCTCCGGTGCGGTCACGCCGGCATGGGGGTCATGGCAGGTGACGCAGTCGAGCGAGGCGTGCTTGCCCTGGAACAGGTCCTGATAGACGCCGTCGTGCTGGATGAACCCCTCGGCAACGGCGATCGCATCGCCGTCCTCAAAGTGGCAGTCGGCGCAGGCGGCCGAGTCGCGGTCAACGACCGGCCGGAACGACTGCGGGTTGTTGGCGTGCAGGCTGCCAGGGCCGTGGCAGGCCTCGCACTGGACGCCGGGGAAGGCGAACGTGCCGGCCATGCCGGCCAGGTCGTCCTGGTTGCCCACACGGCTATAGCCGGTGGTGTGGCAGCCGGCGCAGTCATATGGCAACGTCTCGCCCGGATGATAGGGCACGAAGCCTTCCCGGATCCGGAGGGCTTCATTCTCCAGGTTAAACTGCGCCGCGTCGCCGGTGATCAGGTTGCCGTCCTGGCCGATGAACTGCGCCTTCCAGCGATAGCCGCCAACAACATAGCGGACATCGGTCCAGGCCAGGCCTTCCGGCAGCTCGACATCACTGAAGGGGTATTCGGGCGCTTCGCCGTCAACAACGGGATTGAGAATGTAGGGGTGACCGCTCTGGAGGAAAGTCTCATAGACACCGGTGTGGCATTCGCCACAGGCCTCGGAGCCAATGAAGGCGGCCGGGGTGAAGCTCACGCCATCAGCCCCGGCAGGGCCGGGCTTGCCCGTTTCGCCGGCCGGACCGGCAGGCCCCGGCGGACCCTGATTGCCGGGAGGGCCGGGAGGCCCCTGGGGACCCGGGCCGGAAACGCAGCCGGCCAGAGCGACCAGCAGCGCAAGCACGATGGGCCAGAACAACGGGCTACGCCACGTCAGTTCACGGTCTAGCATTCCAAGCCTCCATCCCGTTATCAGTCATTGGCGGAGCGGCTTCCGACCAATTAGACCATAGTATAACGGTCGATCCAAAGGCACACTAGTGACAAATGTCACACCGCGATATGACATTTCGCCGGACGGGCGGCTCGCGGGCATTGATTCGGGTCACCTTCGGGCCACCGCCGGGCCGCCGCCGGGCCACCGCCGGGCCGCCGCCGGGCCACCGCCGGGCCGCCGCCCGGTCTGGACTAGGCGCGACGGCCGCAGTGAGTTCCACGCGCCGCACCCCCGGTGAATTCGTTAACATCGCCCATCTGCGGTATAATCCGGGTCGCGAAAGGCCTCAACGATAAGCCCGCATGAAGTCCGTATTCGCCGCCACGATGCACCACATCGCCATGACCCGGGGTCAGGTTCGCACTCGCCGGCGATAGCCTGTGCGGGCGGGCGCAGGCCCGCAGGCTGCGGCCGCGGGGCGTGTCCACAGCCCGCCCCGCCAGGCGGACGCGATAGCCTTTCGCGTTGGAGGTATCTTTGGATATTGGGACAGTGACCAGCGTCGACATCAACCAGGAGATGCGTAACTCCTATCTGGACTACGCCATGAGCGTCATCGTGGCGCGCGCGCTGCCGGATGCCCGCGACGGCCTGAAGCCGGTACACCGCCGCATCCTGTATGCCATGTACGACATGGGGCTGCGGCCGAACACGCCGCACCGCAAGAGCGCCCGTATCGTCGGCGAAGTCCTGGGCAAGTACCACCCGCACGGCGACAGCCCCGTCTATGACGCGATGGTGCGCATGGCGCAGGAGTTCTCCATGCGCTATCCCCTGGTCGACGGCCAGGGCAACTTCGGCAGCATCGACGGCGACAGCCCGGCCGCCATGCGTTACACCGAAGCGCGCCTCGCGCCGATCGCGATGGAGTTGCTGGAAGACATCGACAAGGAGACGGTCGAGTTCATCGCCAACTTCGATGACACCCTGACCGAACCCGACTTGCTGCCGGCACGCCTGCCCAACTTGCTGCTGAATGGCTCGTCGGGCATCGCCGTCGGCATGGCCACCAACATCCCGCCCCACAACCTGGGCGAGTTGTGCGATGCGATCAGCTACCTGATCGACCGCCAGGACGACGAGGATGAAGTCACGCTCGACGACCTGATGCAGTTCGTCAAAGGGCCGGACTTCCCCACCGCCGGCCACATCCTCGGAACGGAGGGCATCCGCAATGCCTATGCCACCGGCCGCGGCCGCCTGGTCGTGCGGGGCGTGGCCAGCATCGAACCGCTCGCCAGGGCCCCCGGGCGGATGCAGATCAACATCACGGAACTGCCTTTCCAGGTCAACAAGTCGCTGCTCGTCGAGCGTATCGCGGAACTGGTCAACAAGGGCGTCATCGACGACATCTCCGACCTGCGCGACGCCAGCGACCGGGAAGGTATCTCGATCATCGTCGAGCTGAAACGCGGCACGCAGCCACTCAAGGTGCTGAACCAGCTCTATAAACACACCGCCCTGCAGTCAACGTTTGGCGTGCAATTCCTGGCCCTGGTGGACAAGCAGCCGCGCTTGCTGTCGCTGAAGCGCGCCCTGCAGATTCACATCGACCACCGGGTCGAGGTCATCACCCGCCGGACGATCTTCGACCTGGACAAGGCCCTGAAGCGCCAGCACATCCTGGAAGGCCTGCTGATCGCCCTGAACCACCTGGATGAAGTCATCGCCATCATCCGCGCGGCGGCCGATGTCGACGACGCTCGCGCCCAGCTCATGGGCCGCTTCGAGCTGAGCGAAGCCCAGGCCAATGCCATCCTCGATATGCAGTTGCGCCGCCTCGCGAGCCTGGAGCGCCAGAAGCTGGAAGAGGAATACCGCGAGGTGTCTGACCACATCGCCTACCTGCGCGGGCTGCTGGAAGACAAGAAGAAGGTCCTGGCCCTGATCAAGGTCGACCTTGAGGAGTTAAAGAACAAGTACGGCGATGCCCGCCGGACGCAGATCATGCCGGGGCTGGAGGGCGATTTCGACATCGAAGACCTCATCAAGGACGAGGATGTCTTCGTGTCGATCACCCGCCGCGGCTATATCAAGCGCACGCCTGTCTCAGCCTACCGCCTTCAGGGGCGCGGCGGCAAGGGCTTGATCGGCATGACGACCCGCGACGAGGACGAACTTGAGCACCTCTTTGCGGCCGGCTCGCTGAACACCATCCTCTTCTTCTCCGACCTCGGCAAGATCTATGCCGTCAAGAGCTATGACATCCCCGAATCCGACCGAACGGCGAAGGGGGTGTCGCTGATGAACGTCCTGCCGCTGGCCCAGGACGAGAAGATCACCGCCGCGCTGCCCGTGCGCGACTTCGCCGACGGCAAGTACCTGATCATGATCACCCGCAAGGGGCGGATCAAGCGGGTCGAGCTGGGCGTCTTCGCCAACGTCCGGCCGAGCGGCCTGATCGCCCTGACGCTTGAGCCGGGCGACAGCCTGGGCTGGGTCAAGCTGACCGGCGGCGACCAGGACATCATCCTGGTCAGCCAGCAGGGAAAGGGCATCCGCTTCAACGAGCGCGAGGTGCGGCCGATGGGCCGCTCCGCCGGCGGCGTCAGCGCCATCAAGCTCGACAAGTGGGACCAGCTCGCCGGGGGCGACGTCTGCACGCCCGACGGCCACCTGCTGATCGTGACCGAGAAGGGCTATGGCAAGCGCACGCCGTTGAGCGAGTACCGCGTCCAGAGCCGCTACGGGCAGGGCATCAAGGCCATGCACCTGACGCCGGAACGCACCGGGGCCATCGTCACCGCCCGGGTTGTCCATCCGAGCGATGAGATCACGCTGATCTCCAGCGGCGGCATCATCCTGCGGACATCGATCGACCTGATCCCGCCCCACGGCCGGGTGACGCAGGGCGTCCGGGTCATCGACCTGCGCGGCACAGAAAAGGTGTCGGCCATGACGGTCATTCGGACGGTGGCGGGGACGGCGGCCGAACCGGCCGAGCCGGTCGAAGCGGGCGAACTGGCGGCGACGGCCGACCTGCTGGCGTCGTTTGGCAGTGGAACGCCGGGACTGGACGAGGCAGCGGGAACGGGACCGGCTGTCGCCGGCCGGGAAGACCCGGGCGACTAGGTTGGTCGGGTGGCACACCGGGCGCGACAAAGCGAAAGGGGCCGGCACCTGCGCCGGCCCCTTTCATTTGGTGAGAGTCAGGAACGCCGAAACCTGACTCTCGTCAAAAGGAGGAGAAGAAGAAGAGATTTTTTACCCTTCATTGACTATTCTATGACGGAATGTCAATGCCCGCTGTACGCCGACACTACGCGCGGCATACGCACAACCTACGCTTGTGAAATGAATCACAATCAGAATAGGGGCCTCGGCCGCATGAAAGTGAACCGGGGCGCCGGCGCGCGGAGGTCCCGGACGGCCATAGGCATGGCGAAGAGGAATCATCGGCCTTCATCCGTGTTCATCCGCGCTATCGGCGTACAATCCGTCCCATGAACCGCCTCACGCGCGCCCATGCGCTGGCCTTCATGATCCTCTGCCTGCTTGTCGCGGCTGCCTTGCGCCTGCCCGGGCTGCTGACGCTGCCGCCCGGCGTGCACTTTGACGAGGCGGCCTACGGTGTCAACGCCATCGACATCGCCTTTCGCGGCGCGCGGCCGATCTTTGTCCCCGATTACACCGGCCGCGAGGTGCTCTTTCTTTACCTCGTGGCCGGGATGATGCGCCTGTTTGGGCCGACGCTCTTCGCCCTGCGGCTGACGGCCGCCTTCCTCGGCCTGCTGACCGTCGCCGCGACCTACTGGCTCGGCCGGGAGATGCTGGCCGACCGGCGCATCGCCCTGCTGGCGGCGGCGCTGCTGGCCGTCAGCTTCTGGCATGTGTTGTTCAGCCATCTCGGCTTCCGCGTCATCAGCCAGCCGCTGCTGCAGGCGCTGGCCCTGGCCGCGCTCTTCCGCGCCCTGCGCACCCATCGCTGGCCGTGGTTTGCCGTGGCCGGCGCGCTGATCGGCCTGACCGCCTACACCTACCTCGCGGCGCGCCTCTTTCCAATTGTCCTGCTCATCGGCCTGCTGCCGCTGTTGCTCGACCACCCGGGGGCCGGCCGGCGGCGGCAGCAGCTGCTCTTCACCGCCCTGGTCGCCTTTCTCGTCGCCCTGCCGCTGCTGGCCTATTTCTACAATCACCCGGATGCGTTCTGGACGCGCATCACCCAGGTCGCGCCCGGCCAGAGCGAATTGACGCTCGGCCGCAGCTTCCTGCGCTCGCTGGGCATGTTCTTCCTGTCGGGCGACCCGTATCTGCGCTTCAACATCCCGGAACGGCCGCTGTTCGACTTCATCTGGGGCGGCCTGCTGGTCGTTGGCTGGGTGTTCATCGTGCTGCGCCAGCGGCGACAGCCCTATGACTGGCAGCGAGCGGCCCTGCTGTTGCTCGTTGCCGCGCCGCTGATCATGGTCCTGCCGACGGCGCTGGCGGTCAATGAGATCGTCCCCAGCAACCTGCGTGCCCTCGGACTCATCCCTTTCATCTTTTACCTGCCGGCCATCGGCCTGATCACCCTGCTGCGCGACGTCGAACGGCGCTTCCAGCGGCCGTCGCTGACCCAGGCCGTCAACGTCGTCGTCCTGCTGGTGCTGGTCAGCGGCATCGCCACCTATGACCTCTTCTACAACCGTTGGGGGCGCGAGCCGGAACTGGTGGCCATCACCGACGGCGACCTGACCGCGGCCGCGCCGTACCTGGACGCCGCGCTGGGCGAGACCAACCCGCCGCCCACGGCCTATGTTGCCTCGCCCCACTACCGCCATCCGACGGTGGCCTTCCTCAGCGAGCGCTATGACGAACTGAAGTGGCTGCCGGGCAGCAGGGCGGTCGTCTTCCCGGCCGGCGGCCCGGCGCTGTACCTTTACCCGCTCAACAGCCCCGCGCCGGACTGGGTGCTGCCGTGGCTGGAGCGCGGCGGCGAACCGGAGATCATGGAAGGGGCGAGCGGCGACGAGCTGTTCCGCGTCTACCGGCTGGATGAACCGCCGCTGGTCGAACCGGCCGCCGATCCCGCGTCGGGCTTGCCCCTCCAGCTTGCCGGCGCCGTGACCCTGCTGGCGGCCGAAGCGGAGCCGGCCGCGGCCGGAAACACGCTCCCCATCACCCTGGTCTGGCGCGTGTCCGAGACGCTGCCCCCGGGCGGCGCTCCCCGCGCCGTGCCCTTCGTCCACCTGGAAGACGAGGCAGGCCACCGCTGGAGCCAGGTTGAGAGCGACGCCTACCCGGCCGAGCAGTGGGCGCCGGGCGAGACGATCATCCAGCGGGTCGAGTTGCCGCTGCCGGCGGGGATGCCGCCCGGCGAGACGTATCGCGCCCGGATCGGCCTGTTTGATCCGGGCAGCGGCCGCCCCCTGGGCACGGCCGACGAAGGCGGCCGCTATGCCGGGGATGCGGTCACGCTCGAAGGCATCACGGTCGAAGCCGGGGAAGTGCCCGACCCGCTCCCGCAGCCGCCGCAGCCGCACGAGCAGCCGATGGCCGGCGGCCTGACCCTGCTCGGCTACGAACGGGGCGGCAGCCGGGTCGAGACGGGCGAGACGGTCGGGTTCGGGCTGTGGTGGGCGGCCGACCGGGCGCTGGCGGCGCTGGGCCGGCGGCTGTCGCTGGTCAACGAGAGCGGCCAGGAGACGGTCCTGGTGGACGGCCAGCCGGCCTACGGCCGCTATCCGTTCGCTGAATGGCCCGCGCCGGCCTTCGTCATCGACCGGCAGACGGCCGTCATCCCCGACGACCTGCCGGCCGGGACCTATCGCTACCTGGCCCGCGTCATCGATGAGAACGGCGTGCCGGGAGCGGCGGCCGACCTGGGCCAGGTCGACGTGGTCAAGACCGACCGGGTCTATGCGGTGCCGACGGTCGGCACGGCCGTCGACGCCCTGTTCGGCGATGAAGTCCGACTGCTGGGGTACGAACGCCTGCCGGACGCGGGCGGCGCGCAATTGACGCTGTACTGGCAGGCCGAAGCGCAACCGCGACAGGATTACACCGTCTTCGTCCACGCCCTGAACGCGGACGGGACGTGCTGCGCCTGGCAGGCCGACGCCCTGCCGCGCGGCGGGGCCTACCCCACGACGCGCTGGCGGCCGGGGGAGGTCGTGGCCGACAGCTACACGATCAGCGTCCCGCCGGGTGAGTACGAGATGGAGATCGGGTTGTACATGGCCGCGACGGGGCAGCGCCTGCCGGTGACGCCGGGCGAGCCGGGGCAGGACGCGCTCCGGCTGGAGACGCTGGTGGTGGAGGAGTGATCGGCCGTGGGTGGGGCCGGAGCGGGCGGACCGGTTCAGAAACAGGCGATCCAGCCCGCCGCGGATGCGTCGAAATCAACGAGAGGGCAGATTGGCGGAAAGGGACTCAGCCCCGCTCCGCCGGTATCGCCGCGGCCGGATAGGACCCCAACACCTTCAGGAATGAGGCGTGCTTGAGGATGCCGAGGAGCGCCTCGCGGATCTCGGGGTCATCTTCGTTCCCCTCGAAGTCGACGTAGAACAGGTAGTGCCACGGCCGGTTGCGCCGCGGCCGCGACTCGATCTTGGTCATGTTGATGTTGCGCTTGGCCAGCTCGCCCATGACCTCGTACAACGCGCCGGGGACGTGGCGGGTGGTCAGGATGATCGACGTCTTGCTCGGCTCGCGTCGCTCCGGCGCAGTCAGCCCCAGGACGAAGAACCGGGTGTAGTTGAACTCATGGTCTTCCAGGTGGCGGACGAGCACCTCGAGGCCATACGTCTCGGCCGCCAGGGCGCTGGCAATGGCGGCCGTGGCCGGCTGCGGGTTGGCGGCCAGGTCGCGGGCGGCCCCGGCCGTGTCATAGTGCTCCACCGGCTCCAGCTTCATCCGCCGGAGGGTCTGCTCGCACTGGCCCAGCGCCTGGACATGGGACATGACCCGGCGGACGTCGGCCAGGTCGGTGCCCTTCGGGGCCATCAGGCAGTGCTCGACCCGCAGGATGACCTCGGCCTGGATGTGGAGGTCATAGTCGACGAGCAGGTCATAGGCGGAGATGACCGTGCCGGCCAGCGAATTCTCGACCGGCAGCATGCCGTACCCGGCGCGGCCGTCCTGCAGGGCGTGGTAGATGTCGAGGAAGGAGCGGCAGGGCAGCGTGGTGACCTCGTTGCCGAAGTGCTGGCGCACGGCCTGCTCGGAGTAGGCCCCGTGCTCTCCCTGGAAGGCGACGATGGTATGGTGATCCATGGCGGGATTCTACTGTAGCGGGCGGGCGGCGGCGACATTCGCGCCGCGCGGCCGAACGGTCGCGGACGGCGGCCGCACGTCGCCGGTGACATGACATATATCACCCCGATCACATACCAAATGCAACTATGAAAAGTTGAAGAAATTGGTTATAGTTGGCGCTACGTTGGATCAGAGTCTCTTGACGCCGCCTCACGTCGTTCGCCGGTGACCCTGATCACCACAACGCGTTTGCTCATTTACACTCGTTCTGGATCGAGCCGGCACCTGGGTCGACCCCATGCCCGGCTACATACAAAACAATAGGAGTTGCCCATGAACCTGACTTACGCCGAAAAGCCATGGCTCAAGAGCTACGAGAAGGGCGTGCCCCATACCGTGGAGATCCCTAACCACGCCGTTCACCATTTCGTGACGGAAGCGGCCCAGCGCGTGCCCAACAACGCGGCGATGGTCTTCCAGGGGCGGGCGATCACCTATCGCGAGCTCGACCAGATCACGGACGCCGTGGCGGCTTCCCTCGCCGCCAATGGGTTCAAGAAGGGCGACCGGGCCGTGGTCTACATGCCCAACAGCCCGCAGTTCGTCTTCTCCTACTTCGGTATCCTCAAGGCAGGCGGCATCGTCATCGCCACCAACCCGCTCTATACCGAACGCGAACTGGACCACCAGTTGCACGACTGCGGTGCGGAGACGGTGTTCGTCCTGAGCCGCTACTACCCGCTGCTGAAGCAGGTCCAGGCCGGGGGCAACACCAGGGTCAAGCGGATCATCGTCAGCAATATCAAGGAGTACCTGCCGGGCGTCAAGCACTTGCTCTACGGCCTGGCCAAGGAGAAGAAGGCGGGCGACAGGGTGACGCTGGCCGCGGGCGATATGACCCTGCCCGACTTCATCGCCCAGGGCCAGAAGCTGCCGAAGCCGAACGTCAGCGTCACCGGCGATGACATCGCCCTGCTGCAGTACACCGGCGGCACGACCGGCCTCTCCAAAGGGGCCATCGGCCTGCACCGCAACCTGGTCGCCAACTGCAAGCAGGTGACCGCCTGGATCGTCGGCTGGGAGTACGGCAAGGAGACGCTGCTCGGCGCCATCCCGTTCTTCCACTCCTACGGCATGATCACGGCTATGATCTTCACCTTCTCGATCGGCGGCCGCCTGATCATCGTGCCGAACCCGCGCGACCAGAAAGACGTCCTGGGCAGCATCAACAAGTACCAGCCGGCCTACTTCCCCGGCGTGCCGGCCATGTATGTGGCCATCAACAACAACCCGGACGTGGCCGCGGGCAAGTACGACCTGAAGTGCATCCGCGCCTGCCTGTCGGGTTCGGCCCCGCTGCTGGTTGAGACCAAGCGGCGCTTCGAGGAGATCACCGGCGGCAAGCTGGTGGAGGGCTACGGCCTGACCGAAGCCCACGTCGCGACCCATGCCAACCCGATCAACGGCCTGAACCCGCCCGGCTCGATCGGCCTGCCGGTCCCGAACGTGGAAGTCCGGATCGTCGACCCGACCGACCCCGATGTGGAGATCCCCCCCGGCGGCGAGGGCGAGATGGTCATCAAGGGGCCGACGATCATGCAGGGCTACTGGAACATGCCCAATGAGACCGCCAACAGCCTGCGCGACGGCTGGCTCTACACCGGCGACATCGCCAAGATGGACGAGAACGGCTACTTCTACATCACCGACCGCAAGAAAGACCTGATCATCTGCGGCGGCTACAATGTCTACCCGCGCGAGGTGGAAGAAGTGCTGGCGCGCCACCCGGCCGTGATGGAAGTCAGCGTGGCCGGCGTGCCGGACAAGAAGCGTGGCGAGAACGTCAAGGCCTGGATCGTCCTCAAGCCCGGCGCGAAGGCGACGGCCGATGAGATCATCGAGTGGAGCAAGGGCGAGCTGGCGTCCTACAAGTACCCGCGCGAGATCGAGTTCCGCGATGAGCTGCCGAAGACGACGGTCGGCAAGGTGCTGAAGCGCGAACTGGTCCGCGAGCACAAGGAAGCCGCAAAGGTCGCCGCATAGAAGCCAGACCACAGACTGCGGACCGAACACACGGTGTTAGACGGGCGAAGGAACGGTTCCTTCGCCCGTTTTTCTATGGAAGACGGCCCCTTCCGACATCTTATCATCGCTGATAACGATACCGCAACCGATAATGTAGGGTTAAGCGGGGGTGGCAATAATTCCCAGGGATGAGAATGTCCGGCGTCAACGCAATGAGGCCGCCGCCGGCAGTTCCAGCAGCCCGGTTGGGTAGACCGGCGGGTGCTCCGGCCGCGCGGCCGCCGCCAGCGACAACCAGACGGCGCGAAACGGCATGCCGTCATCTTCCTGCGCATCAAGCCACGGTCGTTCGTAGAGCGCGGGATCGGTGAAGCCACCGTCGTAGACCATGACGATCTCGTGGCCCATCTCATCGCCGTAGGTGTAGATGTTTTCCAGCGTCCCCAGGTAGCGCAGACCTGTCACTTCTGCCCCCAACTCCTCGCGCAATTCGCGGGCCACGGTCTCAGCGCTGGTCTCTCCAAACTCGATCGTGCCGCCGAGCGGGCGATAGAAGGGCTGTTGCTTCGTGGGGTCGAAGCCTTCGGCGGCCAGGATGCGGCCGTTGTGGTGAAAGACACAGATGGCGATGGATCGGACGACCGACGCCCTCATGTAACTGAACGCGCCCGGATCGCCGGCCCCAGCGCCCGCCACAGCGGCCCGTCCTGCCGCTGGCCACGGCGGTCGAGGTCGCTGCTGGCCAGGATGATGCCGTCGCGCGCCCGCGCCGCCAGGCCGCGGATGATCCGCGCCAGCAGTTCGTTGCGGACGGCGAAGTCTTCCTCAACCGTCCAGGGCAGTTCCGGCGAACGGCTCTGGGCCAGGACGAAGGCATTGCTCAACGGCTGGCGCGGGATGTCCCACCAGCCCTGGGCGGCCGTCTCCAGCCAGACCTGATAGCGCACCGGCTCGCCGGCCAGCAGGTAGGCGTAGATCGTGCCGACGGTGATGCCGTCCGGGTCGGGCGGCTCGCCCCAGTCCGGTGGGTTGGCGGTGACGAGGCCCTGGTTGACGGCTTCGATGAAGGCCGCGCCCATTTCGCCCATGCCGCGCAGACCCATGGCGGGGGCCGCCCGGCGCAGGCGCGCGGCCGAGCGCACCAGCCAGTCGAGCACGGCCGCACCGGCCACATCGGGCACGGGCTGGAAGCGCGGCTGGGCCAGCAGCTCGTTGAACAGCCGGTGGAGGAAGCGGTCGATGGTGTCTTCGCCGCCGTTGGCCTCCAGCCACCGGCGCAATTCCTCGTAGCGCTCGACCCGCTCCGGCCCGATCCGCTCGACCAGCTTCGGCGATAGCGTCTCAGCCGGCAGCAGTCCCGCCCCGTCGGCCCGGTAGAGGGCGTCGGTCAGCAGTTGGGCCCGGCCGGGGTCAAGCCCGGCGATGCTGAGCGTCAGCGATTCGGCCACGTCGAAAGCGGCCGGCCGCACGCCCCAGCCGGGGTGGGCCAGCGCCAGCCAGGTCAGCCAGGCCCGGACGCGCGGCTCCTCGCGCGGGCTGCTGCGACGGCGCAGGATGCGGTAGCGCAACCCGGCCTCCTGGAGCGCGCGGGTCAGCATGTAGCGCAGCGCGCCGTCGAGATAGGGCACGACGATGGCGATGTCGCGCTCGGCCACGCCTTCCTCATAGACCAGCGCGTGCAGGCGCGCGGCCAGGGCGACGACCATCTCGCGCCGGTAGCGGCCGCCGACGACGTCGTGGATGACCAGCGGCGCGTCGCCGGCCGGGTGCTGGGTCCGCAACAGGTAGTTCTCGGCCAGGTTGGCCAGGCCGGCCAGCTCCGGCCGGGAGACGAAGCTCTCGGTGAAGTCGAAGACCCGGTCGACGTCCAGCCGGAAGGCCTCGGCCCCGTGGGGGTCGGCGGCCAGGAAGCGCTTGTAGCCGGCGTCGCTGTCGAGCGCGATGGCCGTCGTCTGGGTCTCGGCCATCAGGCTGCTGACGAAGTTCTGGCCGGCCGGCGTCTGCTCCTCGATGTTGTCGACGATGAGGTGGCGGTAGCGCTCGCGGAAGTAGCGGTGGAACTCCGGGTGGCGGACGAGCTGGGTGTCGAAGACCTCGACCGACAGCGACAGGTCGAGCAGGCTGTTGCTCAGGCAATAGCGGCGGAAGGCGCGCGCGGCCGTGGCGGCGTCCTCCAGGTGGAAGCGGCGGTCGGCCTCCCCGGCCCAGGTGCGGAGCTGGCGGTCGATGGCGTCTTCGAGCGACAGCGCGTTGAGCGCCGCCCGGTTGAGCGTGTCGAGCAGCTGGCTGACGATCTGCTGCGGCCGCAGGCGCAGGTTGGCGAAGGCCCCCTGCGACAGCAGCGGCGTGACGACCCGCCACATCAGCAACTGGGCCAGGTCATAGCTCAGGAAGGCCGGCGGCTGGTAAGGGCGAGCGAAGCCGGCGTCGCGGGCCACCAGCGGCCAGAAGAGCGAGACCATCTCCTGCGCCAGCCGGGTGTAGTGGCTGACGCTCAGCCCGCTGTAGGAGCCGGCGCCTGACGACTGGACGGCCTCGACAAAGGCGTCGCGGTGTTCGGGCTCGGCGACGAGGACGAGGACGGTATAGGCCGGTTCGCCGGCGCGGAGCAGCGCCAGCAGGCGCTGTTGCAGGACGGTCGTTTTGCCGGTCCCGGCCGGGCCGGCCAACATGTGGCGCCCGCCGGCGCGAACGGCATCGCGCTGCAGCGGGGACAAGGTGAAGTCGGGCAAGGGCTGACCCTACAACTGGTGGTACAGCAGGCGGACGGCCCCCAGCTGGATCTGATCGCCGTCTGCGAGCTCCAGTCCGTAATCCGGCACGCGCCGGTCGTTGACGAACGTGCCGCTGGTGCTGCCGGCGTCATATATCCGGTAATGGTTGCCTTCCAGGCGCATGATGGCGTGGGCGCGGGAGACGGTGATGTCGTCGCGGAAGATGATGTCGCTCTGGGTCGGCGAGCGGCCGATGCGGACCTCCGCTTCGCCGAGGGTGATCTCCTCGTTCATCAGCGTCTGCGACTGCAGGACCTGCAGGTGGGCCATGACGAAGGGCCGCGGCGCGTACGGGCCCGCCTGGGCCGGGGCCAGGCCGCCTTCAGCCGGCGACGGCGGCACGTAGGGCACGGGTTCCTCGACCCCCTGCTGCGCCCGGCGGCGGCGGGAGCGCTCGCTGGCCGTGGTCGGGCCGCCGCGCAGGGCCCGCCACAGCAGCGTGCCCGCGCCGATGACCAGCGCCAGCCCGGCCAGCAGGCCGAGGATGCTGGCCCAGAGCGGGATGCCCGACGGCGCCAGCGCTTCCGGCACGGACCGCTCGCCCTCGGTCACGGTGACGACGACCGGCCCGCTGGAGGCCGTGAATCCCTGGTCATCGGTGACGGCGATCTCCAGCCGGTTATCGCCGTAGATCAGGTTGCTGACCGGCGCCCGGAAATCGTCCAGGCGGTCGATCGGGATGTCGGCCACGCGCTCGTCGTTGACGATGAGGCCGGCGTCGGTGATCGCCCGCGTCTGGCCGTCGAGCCAGGTGACGGCCGCGCTCAGGCGCATGTCGATCGGTTCGTCCAGCGCCGGCACGCTCAGCAGGCGGGCATCCAGCGGCAGGTCGAGCGTGACGCTCGGCAGCGCGGCCGAGATGGTCACCTCGCTCGAGGCGCGGGCGTTCGGCTCGTCGCGCAGGTACAACTCAACCGGGAACGTCCCGCCCGCGGCGACCGGCACCGTGTAGCGGATGAGCGCGTGGTCGCGGAAGCTGGTGATGCGGTTCCAGATGCCGGGCAGGCCTTCCGGGGTCCCCAGTTCGGCGGCCACGCCGCCGCTGTCGGCCGCCACCTCGCCCAGGTAGCGCGTGCCGAGGGCGTTGCCGGCTTCGCCCAGTTCCGGGTTCGTGACATGGATCGTGTGAACCGGCACCCCGACTTCCCTGGACCGGGCGGCGACGTCCCCGGCCTGGTATTGCGTGCTGGCCGCGTCGGTGCCGTCGCTGATGACCACCAGATGGGCCGCCATGGTCGGATTCGTCCGCAGGCCCGGGATGCGTTCCAGCAGCTGGACCGTGCTGTCGATCAGGGCCGTCAGCCCCTCTTCCGGGACAAGATCGCTGACGAACAGGTTGGCCACGGCGTTATAGAACGAGGTCGGGGCGAGCAGCTCGCGCGGGCCGTCCGGGCCGATCTGGTAGACCGCCACCTGGTCAAGCTGCTCCTGCATGTTGCCGGCGCTGGCGTATTGCTGGATGGCGTCGCGGATGGCCCCGAACTGGTCGGCGATGCCCGTCGGCGCGTCGATCAGGAAGACGGTCAGCGTGCCGACCGGCCTGGCGCCCTCGTAGCTGACGAAGTCGGACGGGATGCCGTCATGGGTGACGACCAGCGACTCGGCCGCGAAGTTGATCGGATTGCCCTGGGGGTCGCGGCCGTAGGCCAGCAGTTCGACGTTCGGGAACGCGCCAGGGTTGGTGCCGGTGATGAACAACTGGCTGATCGGCTTGGCCGTCAGCGGGATGGCCGTCGGCTCTTCGTCCTGCGCCGAAACCGCCGGGACCAGGACGGCCGCGGCCAGCAGCAGGAGCGCGGCCCAGCGGGCGACCCGCCCCGCCACCCGGATCCTCTGGCCCGGTGTCACGCGAATAGCCCGATCGGTCGAAAGCGCGGAACGTGCCATGGTTGACTTCCCTTCGCGGCGATTATCCGGCAACGAATCACTTGCTATAATATCAGACGACGGGCTTGATGAAAACATGGGTCTGTTAAAAAACAGTTCTACCCGGCTGGCGGCCCTCCTCGGCGCGTTCCTGCTGCTGTCGATCCTGTCAGGGGCAGGGCCGCTGGCCGCC
The DNA here is from genome assembly GCA_964422535.1 of uncultured Ardenticatenaceae bacterium. Lineage (GTDB taxonomy): Bacteria > Chloroflexota > Anaerolineae > Promineifilales > Promineifilaceae > Promineifilum. The sequence goes on from CAYRBP010000003.1 coordinate 122,703, forward strand.
CAGGACGACGCCCGCCTGCGCGTCACCGACGTCGACATCTCCGCCTTCCCGACCGTCCATGTCCGCCTCATCGCCGTTGAGGGCGACAGCGTGCCCGCGACCGGCATCGGCGATCTCGTGCTGCGCGAGGACGGCGTGCCGATCCCGGATCGGCAACTGGCCAGCGTGCCGGCCGGGATCGACCTGGCGGTCGTGCTCGACGCCAACCCCGCGTTCATCCAGGCCGACGACAACAGCGGCGTGACCCGGCGCGACAAGGTCGTGGCCAGCCTGGCCCGCTTCAGCGCCGATCACATGAACCCCGGCGGCCTGGACCGGATCTCGGTGATCGCGCCGGACGCGGCCGGGACGGCCCCGGCTTTCCTCGCCGAAGACGTGGCCCGCCCGGCCGAGCTTGACGCGGCGATGGCCGGCTACGCGCCCGCGCCGCCGCGGGTGACGCCGCTCAACGACATGATGCTGGCCGCGCTCGACCACCTGGAAGACGGCCGCGACGACGGCCGCATGCAGGCCCTGCTCCTGTTCACCGACGGCGCGCGCCTGCCGGGCCAGCTCGATTACGCGGCGATCACCGAGCAGGCCCTCCGCGCCGGCATCCCCATCTTCTCGGTCATCCTGGGGCGCGAGGCCTCGCCGGAGGAGCTGGACGCGGTCAACGGTCTGAGCGGGCCGACCAACGGCCAGGTCGTCCACATGCCCGAGCCGGAGGCGACGGACCCGTTCTATCAGTTGTTCGAGCAACTCGGGCAGCAGACCGAAGTCCAGTACCGCTCGCTGACCCGCGAACCGGGCGAGCACGAGGTCGCTGTCAACCTGGGCAACAGCGCCGCCACCGGCTCGTTCTCGCTCGATCTCCAGGCGCCGGTCATCCGCCTCGAAATAGCCGATACGGAGATCACCCGGGCGGGCAGCGCGGTCGACACGCCGCTGCCGCTGCTGCAGCCGGCGGTCGTGCCGCTGGTCGCGGCGCTGGCCTGGCCCGACGGCCTGCCGCGCGGGCTGGCCGAGTTCTCGTTCCTGGTGGACGGCGTGGCCCAGCCGCTGCCGGGGCCGGCCGCGCCCGACGCCGCCGGCCACATCCCGCTGGCCTGGGACGTCAGCGACCTGGGCGAGGGGACCTACACGCTGGAGGCCCGCGGCCGCGACGACCTCGGCTTCACCTTCCGCAGCGACCCGGTCCCCGTAACGCTGTCCGTCAGCCTGCCGCGCCCGCCGACGCCCGAGCCGGCCCCGACGCCGGTCCCGCCGCCGGCGCTGCCGCTTCCCATAGACCTCGACGATCCGCGGCAACAACTGGCGCTCGGCGCGGCCGGGCTCCTGCTGGCCGGGTTGCTGGCGCTGTGGGCCTTCCGCCGCCGGGCGGCCGCGCGCGCGGCCCAGGCGGCCGCCGCCCAACCGCCGCCGCAGCCGGCCCCCGCCGGGCGGCCGGACGACGCCCACATCCCGTACCTGGAGCGGCTCAACGCGTCCGGCGCGGTCGTCGCCCGGACGGCCATCACCGGCAGCGACCTGACCATCGGTCGCGACGCCGACTATGCGACATTCATCATCGACGACCCCAGCGTCTCCCGCCTCCACGCCCGCGTCCGGCGCAGGACCGACGATACGTTCTGGCTCTACGACGAAGGCAGCGCCGGCGGGACGTTTCTCAACTACGACCGGCTGGGCCTCGCCCCGCGCCGGATGGCCCACGGCGACGCCGTCACCATCGGCCGCGTGTCCTTCCGCTTCACGCTCGAACTGCCGGCCCCGGCCGACCGGGCCGCGCCCGGAGGAGATGCCCCATGAACCGTCTCTCGCGCAGCCGCGCCCTGCCGCTTGCCCTGGCCGCCGCCGCCCTGGCGGCCGCCGTCCTGACCGCCTGTAGCGGGCAGCGACTGACCGACCTCCTGCCGCTGCCCGCCACCCCGGCGGCCGTCGAAACGCCCGTCCTGATGTGCACGCCGCCGGCCTGCGCCCCGGGCGAGGTCTATTCCTGCCCCGGCGATTGTCCCGGCGGGTGCGGGACGGTCTGCGTTGACCCGGCGGTCGTCGAGACACCCGTCCTGATGTGCACCCCGCCGGCCTGCGCCCCGGGCGAAGTCTATTCCTGCCCCGGCGATTGCCCCGGCGGGTGCGGGACGATCTGCGTCGCGCCGACAGTCACGCCCGTCACCGGCGAGATCGCCCCCGCGCCGGCGGATTGGGACAGCCTGGAGGGCTGGCTGGCCGGGCTGTGGCGGGGGAGCGCCGAACCGGCGGCCGTGCGGGCCGCGCTCCAGGCCGCCGGCTGGCAGCGCGACTTCAACGACTGGCTGGCGGCCGATTTCGACGGCGACCTGCGCGACGAGTGGGCCGTCATCCTCTACGACGAATCGCTGCCGGGTGCGCCCTTCGGCTCGCCGGGAAACCTGTGGATCGTCAACGGCGACGGTGTCGTCTACCGCCAGTACCCGATCCCCAGCCAGGACATCTACGAGTTCCTGGCCCCGACGATCATCGGCGTGGCCGATATGACCGGCGACCGGCTGCCGGAGCTGGTCACCGACGCCACCGTCTGCGGGGCCCACACCTGCTACGGCAACTACCGGATCATCGGCTTCGCGGAGGGGGGCTACCGCAACCTGGTCAGCCGCGAACCGGTCGGCGAGGGGGACGCGGGGGACACGATCAGCCTGTCGTACCCCGAACCGCGGCTGGAGGACTATAACCAGGACGGCCGGGCGGAGTTCCTCGTCCACGGCGGCACGATCGGCTCGGCCGGGGCCGGCGTCGTCCGGCCGCGGACGGAGATCTGGGCCTGGGACGGGGCGGCGGTGACCCTGGCCGACACCCAGCTCGACCCAACCGAGTACCGCCACCACGTGCTGTACGAGGCCAACGACCGGATGGCCGCCGGCGACCTGGACGGGGCGCTGCTGCTGTATGAGGCGGCGATCAACGACCCGGCGCTGCGAAACGACGCCTTCTTCATGCCGACGCCGGAGGAGACCTACGCCGCGATCAGCCAGTTCGCCGCCTTCCGGCTGATCCTGATCGACCTGTTGCGCGGGGACGCGGGGCGGGCGGGGGCGCGCCTGGCCTGGCTGGCGGCGACGTATCCGGGCACGGCCGCGGCCGACGGGGCGGCGGCGCTGGTAGGCGGCTGGACGGGGCCGGAGGGGCAGGCGGCGCTGTGCGAGAGCATCGAGGCGACGCTGGCCGCCCGCGAAAACCCGACCGGGGCGCTGGCCGACCTGGGGTATGGGAACCCGGGGTTGACGGCGGGGGAGTTTTGTCCGTAGGGAGTGAGTAGAAACTCGGTTTCTCGCAGAAACCGAGTTTCTACGCGCAGGACGGAGCATCGCCTCCGACTAGCGGAGGTTCTCCCACTCCTCGCGATCAATGCCGGCTTGCTTGAGGATAGAAACCAGCGTGCCCTGCGGGAGATCGCCGCGGTGGATCGGCACGATGGCACGCTGTTTTGTCTCGGGATTGAGGTAGATGTGATGGCTGCCTTTGACCCGATCCAGCACAAAGCCGCGTTTTTCCAGTATGCGAATGACGTCCCTAGACGTCAGCACCGGTAGCTTCGGCATGGGTCACCGTCAGGGCGTATTCCAGCGTGCCTTCTTCGTTGGGCACTTCCTCGCCGTGAACCACCAGGCTCTCGACGTACAATTCGATGGCTTCGCGGGCCATGGCCATCGCCTCATCGACGCCTGCCCCATACGTGATGCAGCCGGGCAGCGCCGGCACGAGCACGGTATAGCCGCCTTCCGGTTCCGGACGCAGGATCACTCTGTATAGCAGTGTCTTCATCACCTTAACCTCTCGGAAGGATGATAGCGGAAGCGCGGTCTGCAAGCCAGACGGCGCTGAAGCGTATAAGCCTGGTTTCTGCGAGAAACTCGGTTTCTTGGGGGGCGATCAGCCGCCGTAGCCTAGCCGGCTGTAAGACTTGATCAGCCTGCTTTTCTTGGACTTGACGCCCTGCTTGACGGTGACCATGCCGGTCTCTTTCTTGACCCAGTAGCCGATGCTGTTGTTGATGACGTCAAGCCCTGTGTCCGGCCGCATGCTTCTCGCGTCCGCGACCAGGGTCTCGTACTGCCGCAGCCATTGAGGATTGGCCTCGATCGCCAGACAGACCTGCTCGGTGATGTCTTCCGGGTAAGGCGGGCTGAACCTGGTGCGCAGCACGTCTTGTACCAGCCATAAAACGGGCGTTGTGTTGATCTGGTTCTCCCGGTACTCGCTCCGACCCAGATTGCGCGCGTTTGCCATCGTGACCTCCTTGGTGGAACTTGGCTAGGCCAACTCCGCCACATTCTCAAACGTCTGTAGATACTCCTGTCTGCTGATGACGGTGTCATAGCCGCCAACGTACCTCTCGCCGGCGTGCTTGTTGATGCCGGTGTATTCGAGGCTGCTGTCTTCGTAGCGCTTGAACTTGTAGACGGCGTCATTCATCAGCGCGCTGTTGAAGACGCCCAGGCTAACCAGTAGCTCGAAGTCCTTGACGTCGAGACCGGTAACCTTTTTGAACAGACCCGGCTCCAGTTGGGTAATGACATCCTTGAGCGAATGCTCGCGGTAATCGGTCAGATACATGAACACCGGCACGCGAGTGGCTAACTTGATCAGCTTCTCCTGAATCTGCTTGCGCTTGCTCTTTTCCTCTTTGTCTATCACGTCAATGACCTTCTTTTCCGTGTCGTCGAGTTCACGCAAGTTGGCTTCTTTCTTGGCCGCCTTCACCGCCTCCGACTTGTTTATGATCGTCTCAATATCCTGATTCAGGCCACGAAAAGCTTCGATGCTATTCAGCGCCTTCATCGCGGCATCGTTGGCCATCAGGCGCTTCAGCGTGTCGTTGTCGACGTTGACCAGTAGGGCGCTTTCCCATCGCTTGGCCAGTAATGTCGCCGTCGTGCCGCTCATGGCCATGTCGAGGACGCCCGCCGCGTCAATCTGCTTCATCGAACTGCCGTCATAGGCCAGCACCGGCAGGAACTGGATGAACTCGGCCACCTTCGCTTCCGGATTGTGCTCGTTGACATTCAGCCGCAAGCTGTAGTCGGCGATCTGTCGCAAGGCGCGGTTGGGAGCGAAGTCGAAGACGTAGCACTCCTCTTTGATGACCTGTTCCTGGCTGGGCGAATGGTGCTCAGGGTTGCTGACCGTCCACGGCGACTGGACGCGAAACGCCGCCTGGAAGTACGTCTCCGGTGTGGACAGGTTGCGCAGCATGAAAATGCCCGTCCACGGCCGGACGGTCACGCCGGTGGTCAGCTTGCCGCACGACAGGGTGATGGTCTTCGTTTCCAGCGGGTTATCCATGGCCGCCAGCACCGGCGGCAGCGCCTTTGGACCCAGTCCCGCCCGCGGCCCGGCGGCGACGATGACCTTGTAGTCGTGGTAGAAGGTGTTCTGCTTCTGGGCCAGCAGATTGGCCATCGCGTGGCAGGCGGCGACGCTGGGCAGGAACCAGAAGGTGTGGTTGAGGACGCGCAACAGCCGCACATCCGAAAACGGCAGCGGCGGCTTCTTCGATCCCAGCTTCAGATTGTCCACGGTCGTTTCCATGAACGCGCCGCGGATCAGGTCCAGCCACTTCTGGACGTCGTTCTCATACCTGAAGCGCGCTTCCTTGCCCCGGCCCTCGGCGGCGAAGAAGACGTTCAGGTCGAACTCGTCGTATTCGCCCTGCATGGCGATCTCGCGGATGGCGTCCGGCAGCTGGTAGGTCAGCAGAACCATGCGCGGCAGAGAGGCATATGGATTGTCGGCCCCTTCCCAACTCGCTTTGGCCCGCTGCTCGTCGGAGTAGGTCCAGTTGTAGATCTGTTCCTCGATGAACTCGCCGGTGGCGATGGCCCGAAAGGGCGTGCCCGACAGGTAGAGGTAAGCCCCGGTCGTGATGGGCAGGATATCCTCATCTACCAGTTCGATGTCCTGGCCCTCGGCATACTCGATTTCGCCCGCGCTCTCGGCCTCGAACAGCTCCTTGGCCCGCTCGCGCCACGCCCCGTAGTGGTACTCGTCGAAGATGACGCAGTCCCAGTTGATGGCGTGGACCCACTCGTTCTTGGGCTTGACGCCGCCGGCGCTGTTCTTGCCCAGATAGTCCTGGAAGGAGCCGAAGCAGACAAAGGGTTTTGATTTGTCGGCGTCTTCGTAAGACAGGCCGCCGGGCGAGATGAACTGCCAGCCCTTGAAGTCGACGTGGTGACGCAGATCGGACTCCCAGGCGCTCTGGACGGCAGGCTTAAAGGTCAGCACCAGCACCTTGCGCCAGCCCATCCGCTCGGCCAGCTTGTAGGCGGCGAAGGTCTTGCCGAAGCGCATCTTGGCGTTCCAAAGAAAGTGGGGCACCTTGCCCGGTTCGTCGCGAGTGATGGCCTCGAAGTAGTCGGCCGTCTTCTCGATCGCCTCGGCCTGCTCGGGACGCAGGGCGAAGTCAAGCGTGCGGTCGATCTCCAGGCGCTCGCCGCGGCGGATGGCGATGATGGCCGCGCGGACCGTGTCCACGTCGCAGGTGAACCACTCGCCGGCCGGGTTGCGGATCTCGTGCGCGCGCAGGACGCGGTGGACGTCACGGTCGGTGAAGGTCGTGCCGTCGTTGCGGATGGCCGGTTCGACGAGGACGATACGATAGGGCGTCTCGCCCGGCCGCTTGGTGGGGTACTGCTGGGCCACGCGCTTTTCGGCCGAGCCGGTGGTGTAGCCGACCTTGAGCAGCCCGGCGTACTGCGGGTGGGT
>CAYRBP010000004.1:0-116976 GCA_964422535.1 uncultured Ardenticatenaceae bacterium
GGTGATCGCCGCCGACCTGGACGGCGATGGCGACCTCGACGCCGCGGCGACCGACTACCGGGACCACGCCGTCTACTGGTTTGAGAACGACAAGGGCGCGTTCACGACCAGACTCCTCGACGGTGATCTGGAAGGCGCCTACCCCATCGGCACGGGCGATGTTGACGGGGACGGCGATGCCGACGTCCTGGCAGCCGGCTATCTGGCCGATACGTTCGTCTGGTATCGCAACGACGGCGGTGGGCAGTTGCCGCGCGTTGTCATCGATGACCGTTCGGACGGCGCCCACAGCATTGTGGCGGTTGACCTCGACCGGGACGGCGACGCAGACCTGTTGACCGCCAGCCAGGACGCCAATGTCGTTGCCTGGTATGAGAACGACGGCAGCGAACGCTTCACGCGCCGGCTGGTTGACGATGACGCGATCGATGCCAAGCGAGCTGAAGCGGCCGATATGGACGGTGACGGCGACCTTGATCTGGTCTCGGCCAGTTTCAAAAGCGATGAGGTCGCCTGGTATGAGAACGACGGCGCGCAGGGCTTCACCAAGTGGGTGATCGATGACGCGGCCGACGGGGCCTATTATGTCTCGCCGGCGGATGTGGATGGCGACGAAAACGTGGACCTCTTCGCCGCCAGTCGCGACGACGGGACGATCGCCTGGTACCGGCACGACGGCGCAGGGGGATTCACCAAACGGGTCATCGACAATGCGTCTCCCGGGGCGCGCACCGTCCTCGCCACGGACCTCGACCAGGACGGCGACATGGACGCCATCGGCACGAGCGTCATCAATGACACGATCACGTGGTACGTCAATGACGGTGACGGCGCGTTCGAGAAACAGGCGATCGACACAACAGCCAACGGAGCCTACGGCCTCTTTGTCATCGACATGGATCTCGACGGCGACATCGACGTGCTCTCGGCCAGCAAGATCAGCAATGAGGTCGCACTGCACAGCCAGACCCGCGCCCACACCGCGAACGTCAAGCGCGGCGGCGTCCTTGTCCTGGACGAAACACGACTGCTTGTCGAAGACCCGGACGACGGCCCGGCCGATCTGGTCTACACGCTTACCCTGGCGCCCACCGCCGGAGAACTCCGGGTGGCGGGCACGGCACTGGCTCCCGGGGACACGTTCACCCAGGCGGACATCAACGCCGGGCTGGTCAGCTACGTTCACGGCGGCGGTGCGGGGCCGTCCGACCGCTTCACTTTCGTCGTCGCCGACGGCGGAGAAGACGGGGCGCGTTCGCTGGACGGGACATTTGTCTTCAACCTGAAGGAGTGATCCGTGCTGTCGATGTCTAACGACAAGGTCACGCCTCAAGTACCAGCGAAGGTGTCGCTCAGGCTCCCCAGGGTGCTGATGACGCCAACGCGCATTCGTTATTCCACATCTTAGGCTCTGACTCGACAAACACCCAAGCAAAAACAGGAGACCTTTGACAACGATGATAACAATGATGACACGTCATGTTCGACGCGCGATTCTTCACGTCTTGCTGCTTTTGGCCTCACTTGTCACCGCCCAGGCTGCCTGGGTGGAGGCAAGCGGACCAGATGAGCCGGCTACCACGATATCTTTCAGCAAACAGCTCATCGACGGCAGTGTCACCCGGGTCCACGGCGTGGTCGCGGCCGATTTCGACCGGGATGGTGACGTCGACATCGCCGCGGCCGACTTCAAGAATGGCAAGGTCTACTGGTATCAGCGCGATGCGGCCGGTGAGTATGAAAAGAAGGTGCTCGACGCAAGTCTGGCCGGGGCCTATCCGCTGTCAGTCGGTGACGTGAACCAGGATGGCCACGTCGATATCCTGGCTGGCGGTTACGTGGCGGATGACTTCGTCTGGTATCAGAACGCGGGGGGCGGCACCTTCACCCGGCGGGTGATCGATGCGGACAGCGACGGCGCTCACTCGATCGTTCTTCGGGACGTCGACAGGGACGGCAAGATGGATCTGGTGACCGCCAGCCAGGATTCCAATACCATCGCCTGGTATCAGAATTACGGTAGCTTGAAGTTTACCAAGAAGGTTGTTGATACGAAGGCGCTGAAGGCGAAGATGGCCGACGCGGCCGATCTGGACGAGGACGGTGATATCGACCTTGTTTCCGCCAGCTACCGCAGCCGCGAGATTGCCTGGTACAGGAACAACGGCAGGCAGGAGTTCACCAAAATCGTGATTGACAATACAGCCAAGGGCGCCTATTACGTCGCCCCGGCCGATATTGATCGCGACGGGGATGTGGATATCGTTGCTGCGAGCCGGCTTGACGACACGATCGCCTGGTATCGAAACGATGGGGGCGGCGTGTTCACCGTCCGCAACATCGATACCAATGCCAACGCCGCTCGCATGGCTATCACCGCCGATATGGATCGCGACGGCGACCCTGACGTGGTAGCGGCCAGCGTTGAGGATGACACCGTTGCCTGGCACAGGAACGACGGACGCGGCAACTTCACCAAGCAGATCATCGACAGGACGACGAAAGGGGCCTACTGGGTCTTTGCGGTCGACATTGACCGCGACAACGACCTGGATGTTCTATCGGGGGCTAACCTCGCAGGCGATGTGTTCCTCCACAGCCAGTCGAAGGCTCGATAGGCGCGGTCTACCGTGACTGCGTGTTCCTCCTCTCCGAAACCGATAGTTGACAGGCCCGCGCCCTGGCGGCTCAAAAGAGGGTTGCGGGCCTGTCCCCGTCCCGCGCTTGCCCGCCACAGATTGCTCTGCTAAAGTGCAGTCGAATGCCGGACAGTCCCGTTTGACCGTGCCCGTTGAAGGAGCCACCATGAAAGCGGTCGTCGTGTATGATTCGCAGTATGGCAATACCGAGAAGATCGCCAGAGCCATCGCCGAGGCTTTGAGCGCGCAGGCAGGAACAACCGTATGCCATGCGGCTGCGTTCGCGCCCGAGGCGCTGGTTGGATGCGACCTGCTGGTCATCGGCTCGCCGACCCAGGCCTTTCATGCCACCAAGCCAATGGAGGGCCTGTTGAAAGGCCACAGGCTGGACGGAATCCGGGCGGCCGCGTTCGATACGCGTATCGACATGGCCAGGGCCGACTCGCGCGTCTTTAAGATGGCCGTCAAGGTCGCCGGTGACAACGCCTGGGCTGCGACACGCATTGCCGACCAGCTTGAGAAGGACGGGGCGACGCTGGTCGGGCCGCCCGCGGGCTTTTACGTCCAGGATACCGAAGGGCCGCTGGCTCCGGGCGAACTGGAGCGCGCGTCAGCCTGGGCAACCGGGTTGCTCGCAGCCATCTAGCGCGACCCTCTATCCCCACCATGCCCGTTCTGAATCCCTACAGGCCCGCCCGCCCGGTTCGCCTCACTCACCCTGAGTGGAGCAAGAACGCCACGATCTACCAGATCAACACGCGCCAGTTCACGGCCGAGGGCACCTTCAGCGCGGCCGAATCCCACCTGCCACGACTCAAAGCGCTGGGCGCCGACATTCTGTGGCTGATGCCCATCCACCCGATCGGCGTGAAGAACCGCAAGGGCACGCTCGGCAGTCCCTACTCCGTCCGCGACTACTATGGCGTCAACCCCGAATTCGGGACACTTGATGACCTGAAGCGCTTCGTCGCCAGGGCCCACGCCCTGGGCTTTCACGTCATCCTGGACTGGGTGGCCAACCATTCAGCCTGGGACTGCAACCTCGTCGACGAACACCCGGAGTGGTATGCCCGCGACTGGAAAGGCGACTTCCGGCCAACGCCGTGGTGGGACTGGCCGGACATCATCGACTTCGACTACGAGCAGGAAGGCATACGCGAATACATGACCGAGGCGATGAAGTACTGGGTGCGCGAAGTCGACATCGACGGCTATCGTTGCGACGTGGCCGGCTTCGTCCCCACTGACTTCTGGAACAACGTCCGGGCGGAACTGGACGCCATCAAACCCGTCTTCATGCTGGCCGAATGGGAAGCCCGCGATCTGCACGCCGAAGCGTTCGACATGACCTACGCCTGGCACTGGAACGACGTCGTCCACAAGATCGCCATGGGCCAGCTCGACGTGAACGCGCTCTATATCTATTACTCGTGGAACGAGAAGGCCTACCCGCGCGACATCATGCGCATGACCTTCGTCAGCAACCACGACAAGAACGCCTGGGAGGGCACAGAATTCGAGCAGTTCGGCGACTGCGTGCAGGCGGCGATCGCCCTGTCTGTCGTGGGCGAGGGCATGCCGCTCATCTACAACGGGCAGGAAGCGGGAAATGATCGCCGGCTGGCCTTCTTCGAGAAGGATCCGATCGTCTGGCGGGAGCACCCGCTCGGCGACCTCTACCGCAGGCTGTTCGCGCTCAAACATCAGAATACGGCGCTGTGGAACGCCGCCTGGGGGGCGCGGATGATCAACGCGCCGAACAGCGCTCCGGAGCGGGTGCTCAGCTTCGTGCGGCGCAATGACCGCGACGCCGTCTTCGCTGTCTTCAACCTCTCGGCGCTCAGTCAGACCGTGACCTTCAGCGAAGCGCTGCATCACGGCAGGTATACCGATTACTTCGCCGGCGAGACGGTGACCTTTGCGGACGGGACAGGGCTATCCCTCGAGCCGTGGGCGTTCCGGATCTACGTGCGCTGACCGGCCCTCTGACCGGATCGCGGATGGCTCCGGGCCGCCGGTGTTTGTGCACGATTTCCCAATGTTGACAGGCGACGCTCGCCCCCTATGATCCTCGCCAGGCGTATCTCCAGCAGGTTCATTCGTTAGCGGGCCTATCCCGGCTGCGGCGGAGTAATTGAATGACGGAAGTCCAGTCGAAGCGAACGAAGCGCGGTTTTGTCATGACGGGTGGAGGCGCCAAGGGCCTGTTCGAGGCCGGTGTCATCCACGCCTTTCACCTGTGCGGCATGGAGTTCGACGTCATCACCGGCTCCTCCATCGGCGCGATCAACAGCATCTTCTACGCCGAGTACCAACTCCGCAAGCGCGCGCTTCCGGCTGATGTCCTCGCTGACCCCGTAAGGACGATTGAGGCGCTCGATCCGCTGATCTGGGCTTTCATGCATGCCTGGTGGGAGATGCCGCGCATGGGCATCATCGACGACAGCGCGACCGGACCGCTCGGCATGCTGAAGGACGACATGCTGAAGCTGGATATCTCGCTGCCCAGCCTCGTGCGACTCGCCTGGTGGTACACCGACCCACAGGCCGACCGGATCCCGGACGCCCAGGTACTGGCCGACGTGTCAGCGATCGTCAACGAGCTGCCGGAGCGCCTGGCCGGCGGCCGAGGCGTGATCGAGATATGGCGCCGGTGGCGTGATGACAAGGTGAAGCCGTTCGATGCCGCGGTTCGCACCTACCTCAACCGCTTCGGGATGGAACACGCCCTTGTTCCGGATGACCAGGCAGAACGACTGAGGGATTACTTCACCCAGTCTATCGCCCCCCTGCGAGACGAACACATCGACGATCCTGGAGACACAGACGCCGACGCCGCGCCGGAAGCGCTCATCCCGGCCGATCGGACGCTGCGCGATTTCAGGGAAGCCGGCATCGACGTGCGACTGACCCGCACCAATTTCCGCACCGGCCGGCTCGAGGTGTCAGTCTACAACTCGCCGGATCAATTCGCGGCGTTTCTCAAACGCCACTGGTTTCGTTTCGACCGGAAGGAAGGGCTGCTGCCCGCCTTCGGCAACGCCCGCCTGCACGTACTCGGCAATCCGAACGCCGTCTACGCGGCCCTGGCCTCCGGACGCTTTCCCGGCGTGTTCTCCCCCATGCCGATCAGCAAGATATACGACCTGGAAAACCTCGACGACCGGGACAACGTCTTGCTCTCCAGCCTGCTGGTCGACTGGCTGGACGACAGCGCCGTTCGGGAGGCCATGCGCACGACGCCGCCGGCCTCCGGCCGCGCGGCGGTCGACGTGCCGGATGAACTGATGCGCCTCTGGCAGTCTTCAGATGAACTGGCCCGCCTCTTTCCACGGGCGAACGACCGCTATGTGGATGGCGGGGCGATCGACAACACGCCCACCAACAGCGCGATCGACGCGGTCAAAGATTACGCGGACGAGAACGGCATCGGTTACCGCGACTTGCGGCTGGACCTCTACACCGTCTTCCTGCACCCCCCGCCCGATCCGGGCGAACTCGTGTCCGAGCTGCTGCCGTCGTCGATCGAGACCGTACGTCGTACGATGGAAATACGCACGGCCGCGGTGCTGGACACAGACGCGGCCCAGGTTCGGTTCGTCAACAAAGCAGCCCAGCAAAGTGAGGATGCCAGCCGGGCCCTGATCAGCCTGGCGACCGCGCTCGAGGACCTGCGAGCCTATCTGCCGAACGACGAAACACTGGGGCTGACGCCCGACCAGCAGGCGGCCCTGCGCTCGGCATTGGACGCTCGCATCGCTGAGGCGCTGCCCGGCGACGATGGCCTGGGCGTGACCGGGCGGATTGACAAGCTGAAGGACGACCAGAAGGAGCTGATCGACCACCAGATGCCCCTGCACGTCAACCCGATTGAGATCCACCCGGAAGAGATGCCGATGCGGACCCTGCAATTCACGGAACGGCTCGGCTTCAGAACAGACAACGCCATCCGGATGATGACGAGCGGTTGCTACAGCACGCTCTGGTCCCTGTACGCCCACCTTCTCAGCAAGCAGGCGTCCGGGCTGGACGCGCAGGACCGGTCGGCACTCGAACTGGCCAGCCGGTGGATGGGACTGGACGCAGACGAACTGCCCGACGACAAAGAGACGATCGCCCATTTGCATGAGTCATGGCGGTGCCGGCGCGTCCGATGCGTCTTTCACGCGCGCCACTGCCGTCACGGGCTGGCATCGGTCGCCTGAGCCCGCCGATCCTGAGGCAGGTTCAGCGACATTCCCGGTTCCCGACCACACAAACCCATTGACACATTAGAATATATGTTCTATCCTATCGCCATTCGCCGTTTCGGCGGCCGCTGAGGCAAAGCGGCAAACGGTATCGGTCAGACACTTTCAGCAGAAGGAGAGCAACATGAGCGGCGTACGAGTTCTGGTAGGCACCCGCAAGGGGGCGTTCATCCTGACCTCTGATCAGAAACGCGAGACGTGGCGGGTTGACGGCCCCCACTTTGGCGGTTGGGAGATCTATCACGTCAAGGGGTCGCCGGTCGACCCGAACCGGCTCTTTGCCTCGCAGAGCAGCGACTGGTTCGGGCAGGTCATCCACCGTTCGGACGACGGCGGCCGCACGTGGGCGCCCGTTGGCAACGCCTTCAACTATGCCGGTCAGCCCGGCACCCACCAGTGGTACGACGGCACGGACCACCCCTGGGAATTCAAGCGCGTCTGGCACCTCGAACCGTCACTCCACGACCCGGACGTGGTCTATGCCGGGGTCGAGGACGCCGCGCTCTTCCGGTCGACCGATGGCGGCGACACCTGGGAGGAACTTGCCGGCCTGCGCCAGCACGACACCGGCGGCATCTGGCAGCCGGGGGCTGGCGGCCTCTGCCTGCACACGATCTTGCTCGACCCGAGCAACGCCGACCGCATCTTCGTCGCCATTTCGGCCGCCGGCGCCTTTCGCAGCGACGACGCCGGCAAGACCTGGAAGCCCATCAACCGCGGCCTGCACTCGGACTACATACCGGACGCCGAAGCGCCCGTGGGCCATTGCGTTCACCGCATCGCCCTGCATCCGTCCCGACCGGAAACGCTCTTCATGCAGAAGCACTGGGACGTCATGCGCAGCGACAACGCCGGCGACCTGTGGCACGAAGTCAGCGGTAACCTGCCGAGCGACTTCGGTTTCGTGATCGACGTCCATGCCCATGAACCGGAGACGGTCTACGTCGTGCCGATCAAGAGTGATTCGGAGCACTATCCCCCTGAGGGCAAGCTGCGCGTCTACCGCAGTCGAAACGGCGGCAACGAGTGGGAAGCCCTGACCAACGGGCTGCCGCAGAAGGACTGCTACGTGAACGTACTGCGCGACGCGATGGCCGTCGACCGGCTCGATCCGTGCGGCATCTACTTCGGCACGACCGGCGGCCAGGTCTACGCGTCGGCCGACGGCGGCGACAACTGGTCGGCGATCGTCCACGACCTGCCGGCCGTGCTTTCGGTCGAAGTTCAGACGCTGGCATGATCCGCGTCACTATCCCCCACCACCTGCGAAACCTGGCGGGCACGGGGGCGGAGGTCATGCTCGAAGTCGAGGGGCCGGTTACCCAGCGCGCCGTGCTCGACGCGCTGGAGGCCCGCTACCCGATGCTGCGCGGGACGATCCGCGACCAGGCAACCGGGCAGCGCCGGCCGTTCCTGCGCTTCTTCGCCTGCATGGAGGACCTCTCCCACGCCCCGCCCGACGACCTCCTGCCGGCGGCGGTGGCAGCAGGTGATGAGCCGTTCCGAATCATCGGCGCGATCGCCGGTGGCTAGCGACGGCAATGACCCGTTGAGTTGCCATGTCCGGCGTCGCCGCTGCGCGTATCCGGACGGTTCGTGCCCGCGTGCCCGGTTGCGGGTCGGGCCTCGGCGCGGCCGGCATCTGATGGCTCGACCGGCCACAACGATGTAATCTCTGGTTCCCTACTTCATTGCAGGAGACCTGACCATGACGCCCGCCCCGCCCATCGGTTCCCCGTTCGAAGTCCACGACCCCGCCATCCTCGCCAACGCGCGGGCCGTTCTCGATGCCTGCCGCAGCGGCCGCGAGATGCAGGACGCGGTCATCGCCGCTGTCCGCCGCAACGAACGGTGGCGCGGCGAGCAATGCATCAACCTGCTCGCGCCCGAGGCCCCGACAAGCCCGGCAGTGCGGGCCTTGCTCTCGGCCGAGGTCGGCACGCGCGCCGCCGAGGGCCACATCGGCGCGGTCAACCGCTGGTTCGCCGGCACCCGGTACATCGATGAGATCGAGTCATTGTGCGTGGAGCTGCTCAAGCAGGCCTTTCGCGCCCGCTACGCCGACCATCGCCTTGTCGCCAGCATGATCGGCAACCTGGCCGTCTACACGGCCCTCACCGAGCCTGGCGACATCATCATGAGCATCGCCCAGCCCCTCGGCGGCCACTCCAGCAACCGGCCGGACGGCCCGGCCGGCGTGCGCGGCCTGAAGGTCGTCGACCTGCCGATGGACCCGCAGGAGCTGACCGTCGACCTGGACCAGTTCCGCCGGATGGCCCCGCTCGTGCGGCCGAAGCTGGTCGCCCTCGGCGCGTCGATGACCCTCTTCCCTTTCCCGCTGGGCGAGATGAGCGAGATCATGGCGGAATGGGGCGGGAAGCTGTTCTTCGACGGCGCGCACCAGGTCGGTCTGATCGCCGGCGGCCAGTTCCAGGACCCGCTGCGCGAGGGCGCGGCGGTCATGACAGGCTCCGCCGGCAAGACCTTCAGCGGGCCCCAGAGCGGCCTGATCGTCTGGGACGACCCGGCGCTGACCGAGCCACTCACCCACGCGATCTTCCCCGTCCTGGCCGCGACCCATCAGGTCAACCGCGTCGCGGCGCTGGCCGTCTCGGCGGCGGAGATGATCGAATTCGGCGCGGCGTACATGGCCCAGATCGTTCGCAACGCCCAGGCCCTCGGCGCAGCGCTGGAGCAGCGGGGCGTCTCCGTGCTGGCTGCCCACAAGGGCTACACCCGCACCCACCAGGTCATTGCCGACGTCCGGGCGTTTGGCGGCGGGCTTGACACAGCCCACCTGCTGGCCCGGGCCAACCTGGTGACCAACAAGAACCTCATCCCCGGCGACGCAGCCGCCGACTGGGACCGCCCCGGCGGGCTGCGCATGGGCACGATCGAGGTCACCCGCTTCGGCATGGATGAGACCGATATGGGGACGATCGCTGGTTTCATGGCCCGCGTCCTGGTCGAGAAAGAGTCGCCGGAGACGGTCATGGAAGACGTGGTCGACTTCCGGCAGGGGTATCAGACGCTGTACTATAACTTCGACCAGGGCCTGCCGCCCCGCCGGCAGCGCGACTGAGAGGCATTCATGGACCATCACGCTCAGGGCTCGTTCGACGTCAACCTGACTCCGCAGCCGGCCGATCATCCCGACCTCGGCCGCCTGACCATTGCCAAGCAGTACCACGGCGACCTAGAGGCGACGGCCGAAGGCCAGATGCTGACCGCCATGACGGCCGTCGACGGCTCGGCCGGTTACGTCGCAATTGAGCGCGTCAGCGGGACGCTGGGCGGCCGCCAGGGCACGTTCGTCCTGCAACACGCCGGCCTGATGGACCGCGGCGCTCAGCGGTTGACGGTGACGGTCGTGCCCGACTCGGCTACCGGCAGTCTGGCCGGTCTGCGCGGGGACCTGTCCATCCGCATCACCGAAGAGGGCCACTTCTACACGTTCGACTACGACCTGCCCGCAACGGCATGAGGCGGGAACGAATCAACGGCCGTCCCCGGCCAAACGGCACCTGCCCGCTATGACGACCATCACCCTCCGCTCCGTTGTCGCGTCGGACCTGCCCATCTTCTTCGCCCAGCAGGCCGACCCGGCTGCCATCCGCATGGCTGCTTTCACCGCGGAAGGCATGGACGAGTGGGACACCTTCGACACGAGGTGGAAGCGGTTCCTGGCTGACCGGTTCATCACCATCCGCACCATCTTCGCCGATGGGGCAGTCGCCGGAAGCGTCCTGAGCTATGAGGCGGATGAGCGGCGCGAGGTCAGTTACTGGCTCGGGCGAGAATTCTGGGGACGCGGCATCGCGACGGCCTCGCTGGCCGCCTTCCTGCGCGAAGAGACAGCGCGCCCCATCTACGCTCGCGTTGCCGTCGACAACGTCGCCTCGTTGCGCGTGCTGGAGAAGAACGGTTTCGTCGTCGCCGGCCGCGAGCGCGGTTTCGCCCACGGCCGCGGCGAGGAAGTTGAGGAGTTCGTGCTTGTGCTGGGGGCCGCAACGCGGTGAGCCCCGGCCGCCTCCTTGCTATGGTGCGCCCATGACCAGCTCGCCCGAATACTTTGCCACACCAGGCGCTATGACCGATCCGGGGCCACACGCCCCCCTGCTCGACGACCTCGATCGCCGGATCGAACGGACGTTGGAGCAGTAGGAGATTGGGAGTGGACCTCTACCTGGAACTGGGCAAGAAGCGCGTCTTCGCCTGCGCCGTCGATTGGCCCGGCTTGAGCCGCAGCGGCCGCGACGAGGCTTCGGCCGTGGATGCATTGATCAACTACGCGCCCCGCTATGCGAAAGCGATCCGGCCGTCGGGCCTGTCCTTCCAGCCGCCGGCCGGCGCAAGCGCGCTGATCATCGTCGAGCGCCTGCCGGGCGACAGCACGACCGACTTCGGCGCGCCCGCCGCCATCCCCGCGGCCGACCGGCTGCCGTCCGACGAAGCCGACGTGGCCCGCCTGCTGGCCCTGCTCGACGCGGCCTGGGGCGCGTTCGAGGCCGCGGAGGCGATGGCCGAAGGCGTCGAACTGCAAAGAGGCCCGCGCGGCGGCGGCCGCGATCTGGATTCCATCCGGCGTCATGTACTTGAGGCCCACGCCCACTACCTGAAGCTTCTCGGCGGCTCGCCGCCCCGGATCGATCATGGCTGGACGGCCGAAGCACGTCTTGAACTGCGCCAGGCCTCGGTGGCCGGGCTTGCCGCCCGGGCCCGCGGCCAGCTGCCTGACACCGGCCCGCGCGGCGGCGAGCGCTGGTCCGCCCGTACGTTCACCCGTCGCGCCGTCTGGCATCTTCTGGACCATGCCTGGGAGATCGAGGACCGGGCGGGTTGACCCGACCGGGTTCATCGCCCGGAGCGTGTGGCCGGCATCTGCCCTTGCCCGCTGAGGCCATCGCTTACCACCGCATCGACATTAGCGTCGTTATCGGCTGAACGGAACCCGGCCCCGGCCGGCAGCCAGCGCCGGATGATCGTGAACCGCCTGCAAAGCGGGCCAATCAGGAGAGACACAAACAATGAGTAAGGAAGTGTGGACGGCCGTTGACCGCTATATCGAAGACCTGTTTCTGCCGGATGACCCCGCGCTGGACGCGGCTCTGTCCGACAGCGAGGCGGCCGGGCTGCCGTCCATCGCCGTCTCCCCGGCCCAGGGCAAGTTCCTGATGTTGCTGGCCCGCCTGCGTGGCGCGCAGCGCATCCTGGAGATCGGCACGCTGGGCGGCTACAGCACCATCTGGCTGGCGCGGGCGCTGCCGACCGGCGGCCGCCTGGTGACGCTGGAGTACAGTCCCGTCCACGCCGAAGTAGCGCGGGCCAACATCGCCCGATCAGGGCTGGCCGAGGTCGTCGAGATTCGGGTCGGCCGGGCACAGGACACCCTGCCGGCTCTGGTCGCTGAAGGCGAGGAGCCTTTTGACCTGATCTTCATCGACGCCGACAAGGCCGGCTACCCAGTCTATCTGGACTGGTCGCTGCGTCTTTCCCGGCCCGGCACGTTTATCATCGCCGACAACGTCGTGCGCAACGGGAAGATCGTCGAGACCGCCAGCGAAGACCCAAACGTCCTCGGCGCGCGCCGCTTCAACGAGCTTCTGGCGGCCGAGCCGCGCGTCGAAGCGGTCGTCCTGCAGTCAGTCGGCAGTAAGGGCTATGACGGCATGGCCCTGGCGCTCGTGCGCTGAGGGCTGAGCATGAAGCCATCCGGCCCGATAGGGGTTACAGAGCGAAATAGGAGCGCACCGAGGACTTCGATACGCGTGTCGATGCAGTCGTGGCTATCGCTCGGGAAGTGACGGCCAGGCCTGGATGACGGGCGGTCCTGTTCTCGACCGGACGCTCACGCCATCGCCGGCCGGGCTGTGGGGTCAAACGGCGGCGAGAAAAGCGTCGCGTCCTGGTGGTATGCGCGGAACAAATCGGCGATGTAGTGCATCCGCTCCGGCAGCCGGCTCCAGTCCCCCGCGCCTGAGCGGAGCGGGCTGTCGGGTGTCGGGTCGACGCGGGCCAGGAAGGCGCGCAGTTCGGGGTTATCCAGTACGCGCAGGGCGTCGGGGTAGGCCGTGGGCAAGTCGCTACCGAGGCGGAGCACCCGGCCTCCCGGTAATTCCAGCGTCATCAGTCGCTCGGTGACCAGTTCGCGGCCGAGGCGCTGGGCCTCGTGGGCCAGCCGGTCGGCCGCTTCGATCACAGGCGCCGCCTCGCCCCGCAGCCGAGCCAGGGCTAGCCGCGCCCGCGAGCCGCTGTCCGGGAGCAGCTCGTCCAGCAGCCGGCCGCGCAAGTCCGCCGGTTCAACCACCGGCGCGTTCATCGCCTCCAGGATCTCCGGCTGCAGCCGGGTCTGCTCGTGAAAGCCAACCTCGAGATTGGCCAGCAACAGCCACTCCGCCCGCGCCTTTCCCGAGGCGTTCAGCGCCCGATAGTAATGGCCGAAGGCACGGCGCAGCAGGTCCTGGCCCTCCGGGGGCGGCCCCGAACGCAGTTCGGCACAAAACGCGGACACGGTTGCCTCATCCGGCGTCCGTCCCTCGAACAACGTCAGGAAACGGGCGAACGCCGCGCCTATCTCCTCAAAGACCTTCAAGTTGCCGCGGGCGACGGCATCGCTGGAGCGCTCGAAAGCGGCCGCCGGACTGAGCGCGTCATGCAGCGCCTCAAGCGCCCCGAGCAGGCTCTCCGGCCCTTCCCCGCGGATCGCCGCGACCTCCGTCTGAAGCGTCTCGACCGCGCTGCCCGCCGCGTCCGATTCACTCAACAGCCGTTCCAGCGCCCGCCGCAGGTCCTCTTTGCGGATAGACTGGCCCGCCTGGCGCGAGGCCCAGGTGGCGACCGCGCACCAGTTGGCGCCGCCCGGGATGCGGCGGCCGAGCGCGACCGCCAGATCGTGATAGCACTGGGTGATCGCCCGGTTGCGCGGCACCGCATCGCGCATCGCACTGATACGAGCCACGTCTGCAATGGTCGGTGAAGTCGCGCTCGCGGTCATTGTGGCCCCATCATACCTCAACTCGCCTTGAAGCTTCAGCCGGCGTTTGACCCGGGCGACCCATACCTTTTGGTAGAGGATCACAGACAACGGCGCCGCCTATAATGGGCGCGAAACCCCAACCGGAGAGACAGACCATGATCCAGGAATCGCTCGCCACCGGCAAGATCGTCACCGAAGACATGCTCGCGCACCTGCCTGAGCCGGTGCAACGCTATATGGCCTGGTCCGGCGTCATCGGCAGGCCATGGATATACACTGCTTATGTCAAGCAGACCGGCCGCTTCCGCCAGGGACTCGACAAGCCCTGGATGCCCATGTCGGCCGAACAGGTCTTCACCGTCGACCCGCCCGGCATGGTCTGGAATGCCCGGTTCAAGATGTACGGCCTGCCCCTGATGCGCGCTCGTGACAGTTACAGGGACGGCCAGGGCCACATGTTCGGCAAAGCGGCCGGGCTGTTCACGATCTTCGACGACCGCAGCGAGAAGCTCACGCTGGGAACCCAGACCCGCCTGCTGAGCGAGATGATCTGGTTCCCGACCGCCTATCTGAGCGACTATATCACCTGGACGGCCGTCAATGACCATGCGGCAGACGTCACCTTGACGGACCACGGCCGCAGCGTGACCGGGCGCATGTTCTTTGACGACCTCGGCCGGCCGAAGACGTTCGAGACCATGCGCTACATGGGCGACAGGGACACGTACACGCTGACCCCCTGGCACACACCAAACCTCGAGTATGGCTTGCGCGGCGGGCTGAACATTCCCGTTCGCGGCACGGTTGGCTGGGCCTTGCCGGAGGGGGAGTTGACCTACGGCGATTTCACGATCGTCAAAGCCGAGTATAATCGGCCGGGTGATGCTGACGCTTTCCGGCAGACTGAACACGGCTGAGTTCCCTTGCCGCGTGGGGTGCGGTGCCTGTTGCATCGCCCCGTCCATCTCATCACCCATCCCGGGCATGCCGGACGGCAAGCCGGCCGGCGTGCGTTGCATCCAGCTGACTCCCGACAACCACTGCCGCCTGTTCGGGCTACTCGAGCGGCCGGCGGTTTGCGTCAGCCTGCGGCCGGATGCCGAGATGTGCGGCCATTCGGCCGGCGAGGCGATGGCCTGGTTGGGCGCCCTTGAGCGGGTGACCCGGCCCGGATGACGAGAAGAGATGCTGAACGTGCGACGTGCTGCACCTGACGAGGTCAAGTCCCGGGCCTATCTGGTCTACTCCGAATGGGGACCGTCACGCTCCATTCCACGCGATGAGCGACTGGCCGACCTCTTCCCGAACACCACGCCCACGGAACGGGCTGGGTGGATCGCCGACTTCAAGGCAGTCGAAAGAGAGGTCTGGCGAATCGCGGAGACCGGGCTTCCGCGAACGGGCAGCTATCACGACTTCGAGAAACAGCTTCTAAGAGCCTTCCCCTTCATGAACAGGGATGCGGTTGGGCGAGCCTGGTCCTTGGCGACCTACTACACCGTCCATGAAGGCTATTGAGTCAGCAGGAGGACAAACCCCGTGGATACTCCACTCGCTCGCGCAGACACGACCCGTCTTTTTCTCGAACTTCCCGGATGGGCGACCGAAGCGATGGACGCGCTGCCCTCCCACCTCCCAACCCTGGAGGCGCGTATGGCGGCGGTGATCGAGTTCGCCCGGCTCAACTTCGTCAATCAGACGGGCGGCCCGTTCGCGGCCGGCGTCTTTGAGCGCGACTCCGGCCGGCTGGTCGTCATCGGCGTCAACCGTGTCGTCGCCCATAACTGCTCGTCGGCCCACGCCGAGATCATGGCCCTGTCGCTCGCCCAGGCCCGGCTGGGGACGTACGACCTGGGCGGGTCGGGCATGCCGGCGCACCAGCTCGTCGTCAACTGGCGGCCGTGCGCCATGTGCTATGGAGCCGTGCCCTGGTCGGGCGTGCGCTCGCTGGTCGTGGCCGGAGACGGCCCGGAACTCGAGCAGATCACCGGCTTCGACGAGGGGCCGGTTCACCCCGACTGGCGGCGCGAACTGGAGAAGCGGGGGATCGAGGTCATCCAAGACGTCTTGCGCGAAGAAGCGCTCGACGTCTACCGTGCGTTCGCCGCCAGCCGGTCACTCGTTTACAACGCCAGGCAGGGTTCAGCCGCCTGATCGCCGCCGCCCGTTCCGCCTGGCAAGCGCCATCCCCGCTGCCCGACGATGGAGCATCCACCGGCGCGGATGGGAAGGAGACACACCGTGAGTACAAACCGCAAACCTGAAGTCTTCATCCTCAGCGCGGCCCGCACGCCGATCGGCCGCTTCCAGGGCCCGATGGGCAAGATCCCGGCCGGCGAGCTGGCCGGGGCGGCTGTCCGCGCCGCCGTCGAGCGCGCGGCCCTGACCGATCCGGCGGCCGTCGACGAGGTCTTGCTGGGCAACGTTGTCTCGGCCGGGCAGGGCCAGAGCCTCGCCCGCCAGGCGGCCATCCACGGCGGGCTGCCCGCCACGGTCGGCGCGACCACGATCAACAAGGTCTGCGGCAGCAGTCTGAAGGCAGTCATGCTGGCGGCGCAGGCGGTGCGCGCCGGGGACGGGGAGTTGTTCGTGGCCGGCGGCGTCGAGAGCATGAGCCAGGCCCCCTACCTGGTCGACGGCCGCATGGGCCAGCTCCGCTATGGCAACGCCCCGCTGCGCGACGCCCTGGTCGTCGATGGGCTGTGGTGCCCGTTCGAAGACTGGGGCATGGGCAACGCGGCCGAATTCATCGCCGAGGCGTTCGAAGTGACGCGCGAAGCGATGGACCGCTACGCCCTGGGCAGTCATCAGAAGGCGATCGCCGCGACCGACGCCGGCCGGTTTGAGGCCGAGATCGTGCCCGTGGCCGTGCCCGGGCGCAAGGGGACGGCCCAGACCATCACCGCTGACGAATCGCCCCGGCGCGACACGTCGCTTGAGGCGCTGAGCGCGCTGAGACCGGCCTTCACGGAGGGCGGCCGCGTGACGGCCGGCAATGCGCCGGGCCTGAACGACGCTGCGGCGGCGCTGGTCGTCGCCGGAGAAGCCACAGCCGAGGCGCTCGGCGTCAGGCCGCTCGGCCGCGTTGTCGGCTACGCCCAGGCGGCAGTCGAGCCCAGGTATATCTTTGACGCCCCGGCACAGGCCATTCCCCGCCTGCTGCAGAAGATCGGCTGGACACTGGACGACGTCGACCTGCTGGAAGTCAACGAAGCCTTCGCCGCCCAGATCCTGGCCAACGGCTACGCGCTGTCAGACCGGGGCTGGGACTGGGACAAGGTCAACGTCAACGGCGGCGCTATCGCCCTCGGTCACCCGCTGGGGGCCACCGGGGCGCGCATCCTGACGACCCTGCTCCATGCCCTGAAGGACCGCGGGCTGCGCCGGGGCGTGGCCAGCCTGTGCCTGGGCGGCGGCGAGGCCGTCGCGCTGGCCGTCGAGACCGTGGCATAGCCTGATGGCGAGCGACGGCCGCGACATCATCTTCTGGGAAGACCTGGATGAACTGATCCCGGCCGTGTCGCTCCTGGCAGGCGTGCCCAGCCGCGAATCGAGGCGTTCGTTCGAACGATGGCTGGCAAGTAGACAATGAGTTACCAGGCAACAACACAAACGGCCGAGCTTTCGCCCGGCCGTTTCGTTTCGATCTGCTGTCGACAGGCGCCTCACCCCTTCTGCTTCTCCCACGAGCTTCGCAGCGTCACCGTCCGGTTGAAGACCAGGTGATCCGGTCGGGAGTCCACGTTGTCGACTGTGAAATAGCCGTGGCGGATGAACTGGAAGTGGTCGCCCGGCGCGGCCGACCGGAGGCTCGGTTCGACCAGCGCACTGACGACCTTGAGCGAGTCCGGGTTCAGGTTCTGCAGGAAATCCTCGTCGCCCTCTTCGGGGAAGGGCTTGGTGAACAGCATGTCGTATAGCCGCACTTCGGCCGTCTGGGCGTGGGCGGCCGAGACCCAGTGCAGCGTCCCCTTCACCCTGCGGCCGTCGAGTGCATTGCCGCCGCGCGTCGCCGGATCATAGACGGCCCGCAGTTCGACGATGTTGCCCGCTTCGTCTTTCACGACGCCGGTGCAGGTGATGAAGTAGGCATTCATGAGCCGCACCTCGGTCTCCGGGGCCAGCCGGAAAAACCCTTTCACCGGCTGTTCCATGAAGTCGTCGCGCTCAATATAGATCTCGCGCGAGAAAGGAACGAGGCGCGTTTCCTCGCGGGTCTTGTCCTGCGGGAATGAGCGCACTTCGACGGTCTCTTCCTGCCCGGCCGGGTAGTTCTCGATGACCACCTTCAACGGGTCGAGGATGGCCATGGCCCGTGGAGCGCGGACATTCAGGTCCTCGCGCACGGCGTTCTCCAGCACCTCCCACTCGACGACGCTATTGGCCTTGCTGACGCCAATCAGGTCGGTGAAGGCCTTGATCGCTTCCGGCGTGAAACCGCGCCGGCGCAGGCCACGCAGCGTCGGCATGCGCGGGTCGTCCCAGCCGCTGACGTAGTTTTCCTTGACCAGCTTGAGAAGCTTGCGCTTGCTCATGACGGTGTAGGTCAGGAACAACCGGGCAAACTCAATCTGCTGCGAGCGGGTAATGCCCAGCGCCTCCTGAAACCAGTCGTACAGGCGGCGGTTGTTCTCAAACTCCAGCGTGCAGATGGAGTGGGTGATGCCCTCTATCGAGTCGCTCTGGCCGTGGGCCCAGTCGTAGGTCGGGTAGATGCACCAGGCGTCGCCCGTGCGCGGGTGTTCGGCGTAGAGGATGCGGTACATGACCGGGTCGCGCAAGACCATGAAGGGCGAGGCCATATCGATCTTGGCCCGCAGGACGCGCGAGCCTTCGGGGAACTCCCCGGCCCGCATCCGGCGGAAGAGATCGAGGTTCTCCTCGACGCTCCGGTCGCGGTAGGGGCTGTTGCGGCCGGCTTCGGTCAGCGTGCCCCGATACTCGCGGATCTGTTCGGCGCTCAGGTCATCAACGTACGCCTTGCCGTCCAGGATCAGCTGTTCAGCCCACCGGTACAGCTGCTCGAAGTAGTCAGAGGCATAAAACAGCCGGCCGTCCCAGTCCGCCCCCAACCAGCGCACATCCTCGATAATCGAGTCGATGTACTCCTGCTCTTCCTTCTCCGGGTTGGTGTCGTCGAAGCGCAGGTTGAACAGCCCGCCGTAGTCCTTAGCGAGGCCGTAGTTGAGGTTGATCGACTTGGCGTGGCCGATGTGGAGGTAGCCGTTGGGCTCCGGTGGGAATCGTGTGTGGACGCGGCCGGCATGCTTGCCGGTGCGATTGTCCTCATCGATGAGGTTGCGGATGAAGTTCGACGAGCTCGCCGCCGGCGGCGCGGCCGTCGTGTCGTTCATAGTGTCTGTCATGGCAAATCTCAGAATGGTATGCGGATGAACGGATCAATAGCGGATTCGCGCGGACAGAAGCCCCCACGCCATCCTCATCCGTTTCAGCCGTGGTCAACTCATGATCTTAATCGCATTGTCCAGCCGCTCAAGCGTCCGCTCGCGGCCGAGGGCCAGGATCGACTCAAACAGCGGCGGCGAGACGTCTTGTCCCGTCACCGCCAGGCGCATCGCGCCCAGGAACGGGCCGGCCTTGCCGTTGGCCGTCACACCCTCACCGATGGCATACAGCCCGGCGCTGAGTGTCTCGGCCGTCCACGGCTGGGCCTCGGCCAGAAACGCACGGGCTTGCTGCAAGCCGCGCAGGGCGGCGTCGGGCGACAGCTTGGGGCTGCTCAGCCGTTCGGCCGTCAGCGCGGCGGGACCTTCCTCATCCCACAGGAAACGCAGGAACTCCTCGGCGTCGGTCAGCTTTTTCATCCGGACGCGCATGGCCGGCATCACCGCCAGCAGCGCTTCCGGGCTGACCTCGTGGCCCTTCGCGTCCAGGAAGGGCTTGGTCGCTTTGGCCAGTTCGACCGGGTCCATGTCCTGGATCCACTGCCCGGTCAGCCAGTCGAGCTTGTCATACGGCAGGCGTGTCGGCGCGGGATTGATGTCTTCCAGTTCGAAGCGCGGGATGGCCTCTTCGATGGGGAAGACCTCGCGGTCGTCACCGAACGACCAGCCGACGTTGGCCAGGAAGTTGTTGAGCGCCGGCGGCAGGTAGCCCGCCTCGCGGAACTCCTCGACCTTGACCAGCACCTGGCGGCCGTGGTCGTCAAAGGCCTGGGCCCGCTTGCTCAGCTTGCCCTTGCCGCTTGGGTTCAACACCAGCGGCAGGTGGGCATAGATCGGGTGCTGCCAGCCGAAGGCCGCGTACAGGTTGATGTGCAGCGGTGCGGTGCTGATCCACTCCTCGGCCCGCAGGACGTGGCTGATCTGCATGAAGTGGTCGTCGACGACGTTGGCCAGGTGATAGGTCGGCAACCCGTCCGACTTCAGCAGGACCGCGTCGGCGATCTGGCTGTTGGGCACGGTGATGTCGCCGCGGATGACGTCCGGGATGACCGTCACCCCTTCCAGCGGCGCTTTGAAGCGAATCGTGTACCCCTCACCGGCCGCCTCCCTGGCGGCGACCTCGTCCGGAGAGAGCGAGCGGCAGCGACGGTCATAGCCCTGGTCGCCGCGGCCGCTCCTGGCCGACTGGCGACGGGCCTTCAACTCGTCGGCCGTGCAGAAGCATTTGTAGGCGTGGCCGTGGTCGAGCAACCAACCGGCCCACTCGCGGTAGAGCGGC
This sequence comes from uncultured Ardenticatenaceae bacterium, assembly GCA_964422535.1. Classification (GTDB taxonomy): domain Bacteria; phylum Chloroflexota; class Anaerolineae; order Promineifilales; family Promineifilaceae; genus Promineifilum. The sequence continues at coordinate 20,550 of CAYRBP010000004.1, forward strand.
GCGCGCTGGCTCTGAATATAGGGCGCGTACGGGCCGCCGATGTCCGGGCCTTCGTCCCAGTCCAGCCCCATCCAGCGCAGGTCGGCGATGAGCTTCTCGACCGCCCCTTTGACGTGGCGCTTCTGGTCGGTGTCTTCGACACGCAAGATGAAGCGGCCGCCGGTTTTCCGGGCGTACATCCAGTTGTAGAGCGCAGTGCGCGCCCCGCCGATGTGGAGATACCCCGTCGGGCTGGGGGCGAAACGGACGCGAACGGTCATGTGACAGCTTTCAGGCGCTACGAGAAACCCGGTCACTCGAAGAAACCGAGTTTCTCAGGGATATGCAAGGGATAAGGATAGCAGAAATCAGGGAAGTTGGCAGGTGCTTTGGTCGGGGATTCAACCGCAAGACGACGCCTACAGCGTCTCAGTGCGAATGCGCTCGTACAGCTCCGTGGTTTCGTGTTCGGGCGCAATGCCCAGCTCTTCCCGCAACAGACGACAGCAGGTCTCGTATTGGGCCAGGGCCAGACTGCGCCGGTCTGACAGGAACAACAGGCGCATCAGCCGCCGGTGGGCCTCTTCGTCCCACGGTTCCAGCTGCAATTGCCGGCGCGTGTAGACGATCGACCGCTCGTAGTCGCCGCCCCACTGATGATAGGTTCCCAGGGCGCGCAGCATCTCAATGAACTGACGCGCGAACTGCTCGCGCTGCTGGCGTAACCACTCCTCGAACGGAGGGCTGTCGGGCAGCGAGAAGCCTTCCACGAACTCGCCGTGATAAGCGGCCGCCAGAGTTTCCATCTGCTCGATGGATTGATCCTGAAGCGCCTGAAGACCGGCGAAGTCCCGCACGCTGCGACTGGCCGGATTGAACTGGAGGGTGTGGCGAGTCACCAGCAGATAGGGCGGATCGGCCGCGTGGTCGCCGATGACGTGTCGGAGGTTGGCCAGCGCCGAACGCAGGCAGACATGGGCGGCGCGCTCGGAATGGCTGGGCCACAGCATCCCGGCCAACCGCTCGCGGGCATGAGGCCACATCGCCTCCACAGACAGGAGCACCAGCAAGGCCCTGACCTTGTTGGACCCGAAAGCTGTTAGAGGCGTGTCGTCCAGGCGGACCTGGAACGGCCCGAGGAACGACAGGTACAAGGTTGGCATGGTGTCTCCCCCACCTGCCGGTCACAGCCGCGCCGGGCGTGCTGTTGCTGTAGCGGTATATTCTCATTGTAATGGCTCTGATTGCGCCAATCAAGCCTTCACGATCTCCTGACGATCCCATCACAATCTCATCGCGATCGAGTGGCATACTGGTGGCAAACGGGCCAGGCGTCGCCGCGACTGCGGGGACGCGGAACGGTCTGGGTTCAATGGTAGCTTCAACGCAGCGGCGGGGTCTGGCCTGGTAAGCGGAGCGCCTGTCGACGGACAGGCCTAACCGGCTTCGGTCGCGGACCGAAAGGAGTCGTGTGCCATGCCTGCCAATCTCGTATCCAAGAATCAAATTGAAGCGCCGCCACCGGCGCACCCCCACGAACACCTCCTGTTGTGGCTGGGGATCGGGTTGTTGGTCCTCGCCCTCTTCGCGGTGATCGGCCTGAGCGACTGGGGCGGCCAGGCCCAGAACCCGCTCGAAGCCGCCTGGAGCCGGCTGGTTTCGGGCGATCTGGCCGTCGCGCCGGTCGAAGAGGCGGAGCGGTTCACCAGCGAGTGGTATCAAGGCCTGAGCGGTGGGGTCACCGGCCGCGTGGCGGTGTCACCCATTGAGGAAGCCGAGCGCTTCACGAAGGTCTGGTATTGGGATCGGACGGGCGGCGCGGCGGCTCGAGTCGCCGTGGCGTCTGTAGAAGAAGGGCAGCGCTTCACAACCGAGTGGTATCGGGAGCTGACAGGCGTCGCGGCGCCCATGGCCGTGTCGCCCGTGGAAGAGGCGCAGCGCTTCACGAGTCAGTGGTATCAGTTATTGAAGGCCCAGACCGTCCGGTAGTGCTCCCGACCGGACTGGCAGGCGCCCTGCCGGTGGCAGATGGCAGGGCAGAACGGAGGCCGCGTCCGATCCTGGACCGGGCGCGGCCGTTTTGATCCCCGCGCTCTCCTGGCGGCATCTTCACGCGCGCGCTCGTCCGGTTCGCACACAAATATCCGGACATCGTCGCCGATCTCCCGCTCGCGTTTCGCAGACACCCCAGTGGTCGCGCAGCGGCTCGCCCACAGAAATGCGATCTCATTCAAGGGTGCGGAGCGAACCTGGGGTCGCTCCAGTCCGGCCGGTTCCAAGGAGGCATAGCCCTGTTGTTGTCGCGCCAAAGCTGCGTATTGGGCTCTAGCCAAACTCCTGCTTCCTCTGCCGCATCAGCACCGATTCGACGACGCCGATGGCCAGGAAGAGAGTGATCAGCGAGCTGCCGCCATAACTGACGAAGGGCAGCGTCAGACCGGTGACTGGCAAGACGCGGACGTTCATGCCGATCGAGACAACGGTCTGGAAGAAGAGGATGGCGGCGATGCCGCCGCAGATGAGTTTGCCGGCCGGGTCGGGGCTGAGCGCGGCCGCGCGCAGGATGCGCCACAAGATGAAACCCATTAGCCCCATGACGACGAGGGAGCCAAAGATCAGCCCCATCTCCTCGGTGATGACAGAAAAGATGAAGTCGGTGTGCTGGACGCGCAGGAAGCCGAGCTGGCTTTGCGTGCCCTGCAAGTAGCCCTTGCCCCACCAGCCACCGGAGCCGATCGAGATCAACCCCTGGTTGATGTTGAAGATGTCCTCTTCGGCCGCGGCTTCGGGGTTGATGAAGGTGGTGATCCGCTCCTGCTGGTAGTCAGCCAGGAACGGGAAGACGATCACAGCGCCCAGGACGGCGACCGCTGCCAGCACGAGGAAGTGCGACAGCCGCAGGCCGGCCAGCCAGATCATGACGAACCACAGGAAGGCGAACAGCGTCGTCATGCCCAGGTTTGGCTGGATGAAGATCAGCGCCATCGGCAGGCCGAAGTAGGCCATCGTCACCAGCGTGTTGGAGAAACGGTCCATCAGGTGGCGCCGGTTCGCCAGGAACTGGGCAAAGGTGATGGCGATGAATATCCGGCCGAACTCCGCCGGCTGGATCTGGAAACTGGGCGTGATCTGGATCCAGCGCCGGGCGTCGTTATTGACCTGCCCGGTGACGACCACCAGCACCAGCAGGCCGACCAGGAAGGCGTAGAGATACCAGTGGCCGGAGGTCAGGATGCGGTAGTCGATGCCCGCGACGATGAGCAGGATGGCTGTACCCAGGACGGCCCAGATGATCTGCTGCCGCGGGTAGCCCTCAAAGGCGGGCGCGCCGGTCACGGCACTGCGGATCATCAAGATGCCGTAAGCCGTCAGCAGCAGCACGGCCGCGAACAGCCACAGGTCAAAATAACGCCAAACCGAGGTCTTACCTAACACAGCCCGCCATTCTAGTGATAGACGGCCAGAAATCGACTGATTTCACCGAACACCAATGAATCCGCGCCGCATCGAAACGGAAAAGCCGGACCGTTCGGCAGCGAGTCCCGGCCGGCATTCTATTTATGTCAACCGACACACCGGACATAGAAACGAAAATCCGCAGATTTCGCAGATTGAGGCCGTTGCAGGAATTCCCCTCCTCCTGTTTCCGAGCATCAATCTGCGTGATCTGCGGATTTTCTCACCGCTGCGGCGTTGAGCCGGTTTCCACTACGTTTGCGCGCCCTCGCTATTCGCAAGCGGCACATTTGGCGCCCGTTACCAGTACGACTCGATGCCCGGCGCCTCTCTACCAGTCATCACGCTCGCCGGCCGTTTGCGCGGCGGGCCGGGGCCAGCAGGGGCACTTCGGCCACAAGGCGATTCTCGTGTATATCATGTTCGAGGTGGACGAGGACCTTCTCCGTATCCACCGCCGTGTGGCGGGCGATCACCTCGATGATCTCGTCCTTGATCTGCTCCAACAACCCCGGCGGCAGGTCGCTACGGTCGTGGATCAGCACCATCTGCAGCCGTCGCTTCGCGACACTGCCGCTCGCCTCCTGGCGTCCCATTAACCGGTCGATCCAACTCATTCCACGCCTCACACATACCCGCGGTCTGCCCGCCGATTCGCCTTACTTCGGTCCGCCAACCCAGACGCGTAGCTTGTCCATGAAACCCTGTTTGGCGGTCAGGTCCATGAACGGCACGGTCTCCCCGTCGATGCGCCGCGCCACGTCACGGAACGCCTGGCCGGCGCTGGCGCCGTTCAGCCCGTGCATGACCAGGGGCGTGCCCTGGTTGCTGGCGACGAGGATGCGCTCGTCTTCGGGGATGACGCCGAGCAGGTCGATGGCCAGGATGTCCAGCACGTCATCCACCGAGAGCATATCGCCCTTGGCCACCATCGCCGGCTTGAGCCGGTTGATGATCAGCCGGGCCGGGCCTTTCTCTTCGGCTTCGAGCAGGCCGACGATGCGGTCGGCGTCGCGCACGGCCGAGACTTCCGGGTTGGTGACGACGATGACCTGGTCGGCCGGGGCAACGGCGTTGCGGAAGCCGCGTTCGATGCCGGCCGGCGAGTCGATCAGGACGTAGTCCATCTCCTCGCGTAACTGGTCGCAGATAAGGACCATATCGGTCGGGCTGACGGCTGTCTTGTCCCGCGTCTGGGCGGCCGGGATCAGGTATAGCTCCGGGTGGCGCTTGTCTTTGATCATCGCCTGCCGCAGCCGGCAGCGCCCTTCGACGACATCGACCAGGTCATAGACGATGCGGTTCTCCAACCCCATGACGACGTCCAGATTGCGAAGGCCGATATCGGCGTCCAGGGCCGTGACTTTCTTGCCCAACATGGCCAGGGCCGTCGCCAGGTTGGCGGTGACGGTCGTCTTGCCGACGCCGCCCTTGCCCGAAGTGACTGTCAAAACTGTCGCGCTCATCGTGTTCATCCCTTCAACCGCGGCCGCGCCGGCGGCCTTGCGGTTGCATTCGGTACGCGTTCGCGTTCACGCGGCTAGCCGCGCCGCTTCTCCCCGCCCTCACGCGGCTGCCATGCCTCGGCGACGATCTGCCCGTCGCGGATGACGGCCTGCTCTGGCCGCACGGTGCGGCGGCCGTTGGACTTGTCCGGGTCGACGGCGATCTGGTCGGCGATGCGGAGTTGGGTCGGCGTCAGCTCGAGGGCGCAGATCGTGGCCGTCGGGTCGCCCATCGCCCCGGCATGGACCAGCCCACGCAGCCGCCCCCAGACCATGACGTGCCCGCCAGCGACGATCTCCGCTCCGGCGTTGACGTCGCCCAGGACGACGACATGGCCCTCATGGAAGATCGAGCGGCCGGACCGGACGGTCTCGCGCAGCAAGAGTGTGTTGGGGACATAGGCCGGGCGGTCTCCGCTCGCCGGTTCGGGCTCCTCGACCGAACTGACCGGCGTGCCCGGCTGCAGGGCGTTGCCCTCCAGGTCGGTCTGGCTGCCGGAAAGCCGCGTGGCCAGCCCCATCGCGCGGGCCACTTCACGCGTGCCCTCGTCCAGCGACAGCACCGCCCACAGGGTCAGCCCGCGCTGTTCAAACATCGTCTGAAGCCGGCTCAGCGTCCGCCTGTCCAGCGATCGGATGCCGACTTCGATGGCAACGCGGCCGCCCTGGAGGAACGCTTGCTTGTCGTGGAGTTCCTGCTGAAGGTGGTCAAAGACGGCGGCATCCGGGTGATCGCTCAAGGTGATCAACAACCCATCACGGATGCCTTTGATTTGAACCGGCTGTTCCAAGCGTTCGTTCGCGGCCAGAACCATGTGCCTCCGCCTCACCTGCACCCTTCCGGCGCGCAGGCGCAAGCGCCCTATTTTCAGGTGTTGAAATAGTACAACATATTTGTCCGAATAGCAAGGGGGTAGATGCACGCAAAGCAGTGTTTAATGCCTATGCCCACGGGCCCCAGGCAAACTATAGCTATTGCTCACTGTCCGGCGTGCGAGCATCGGGTTCGGCCGCCGCGCCGTGCAGCCGTAGGCACTCCCGGCAGACCGCCTCCCGGCCAACCGTTCGCAACCGGCTGTGGGCCCGCCGGTTCAGCAACGGGCGGCCGCAGCGACCCACGGTCGACAGGCGGCTGTCCTCAACGATGTGCCACCCACCATCGGCAAGGAGGACGATGGGGTTCGGATCGGCGCGGTCGATCATGTTCAGCCCATCACAAGCAGGCGAGCAATGGCCGCCAGTGGCCGGCGGACAGTGACCGTTTCTTCACTGATTCGCCGCCGTCACCTGTCCCAGCGCCTCCTGCCCGCCCAGAACGGCCACCGCATCGCCTGCTTCAAGGCAGCGCCCGGCTGCCGGGTGGAAGTCCGAGACGCCGTCTTTTCGCAACAGGACGACGCTGACGTTGTAGGCGCCCTCGATCTCGCCGACGGAGCGGCCGATGAAGCCCGACCGCGGCCGCACCTCGAAGCTGGCCAGGCTGAGCGCCTGGCCTTCAACGGTGATCGGCGGGGTGATGTCGATGCCTGAGGCGGCCGCGGCGAACATCGGCGCGGCCATGCTCGTCGCGCTCAGCGCCCGGTAACCGAACTGCTGCCCAACCTCGTCGGCGAACTGGTCCTCGAAGATGCGGATGACCACCTCGATGCCGGGGTTCAGCCGCCTGGCCTTGAATGCCACCTGCAAATTGAGCACGTCGTTCTGGGTGCAGAGGACGATCGTCTTGGCCTTCGGGATGCCGGCCCCCAGGAGCGACTCCTCGCGCCGGGCATCGTCCTGGACGACCGGGATGCCCATCCGCCGGGCCGTGCCGAGCAAGTCGGCCGCCGGGTCCAGGGTGATGACGACCACGTCCTGGCCCAGGTCATGCAGGGCACGCATGACGCGGAAGCCCAGGTGGCCGAGGCCGACCAGGACAACGTGGTGCTGGAAAGTCGAAGCGACAGCCATTTCCCACTCCTTGTTGCGGGCGCGCCGGTTGAACAGCATCGTGCCAAAGTCGGTCAGCCCATAGGCCAGGATGGCCAGGCCGATGACCGGCATGGCGAAGTAGAAGGCCTGCAAGTACCACGCGTCGGGGAAGTCACCGAGCGGCTGCAGGAACGTGGCGCTCAGGACGGTGTAGGCCCCCTCCACCCAGCCGACAGCCTGGGCCGTGCCGCGCGACAGGGCCGAATAGAGCGCCCCACCCCCGGCGACGGCCAGGGCGAAGAGCAACAGCGGCCAGGCAAACTGGCGCAACAGGAGCAGCGTGTCGCGCCACGCTGCTCGCGCGTTTCGGCCCCACTCGTGGCGGGTTTCGGTCGTCATGATGTCATCTGCCGCCCGGCAGCAACGCACGTCGGCAGTGCGGGGCGCTTACTGACGGGCCGCCGCCAGCTTGACCGGCAGCCGCCGCGCGCCCCAGTCGCCGGGCGGGCCGTCGAAGACGCCGGCGCACCGCGTCCCGCAGTCGACGCAGCGGCCGTCATCCGTCAATCCCCATTCCGTCAGGACATACCAGTCCCGGCCGATGACCCGCCGGCCGCAACCGTGGCAGAAGGTGCTGCCGCCCGCCTCGTCGTGGACGTTGCCGGTGTAGGCATGGCGCACGCCGTTGTCCAGAGCGATCCGCCGCGCCCGCGAGAGTGTCGCCGGCGGCGTGGGCGGCCGGTCCAGCAGTTTGTAGTCGGGATGAAAAGCCGTGAAGTGCATCGGCACGTCCGGCCCCAGTTCCGCGACGACCCAGCGGGTCATCGCGTCGATCTCCTCGTCACTGTCGTTCAGGCCGGGGATGAGCAGCGTCGTCGTCTCGAACCAGACGCCGGTCTCATGCTTCAAGTAGACGAGCGTGTCCAGCACCGGCCGGAGGCTGGCGGCGCAGATGTCGCGGTAGAACGACTCGGTGAAACCTTTCAGGTCGACGTTGGCCGCGTCCATGTGGGCGTAGAAGTCGCGCCGGGCCGCCGGCTCCATATAGCCGGCGGTGACCGCCACGGCCTGGATGCCGCGCGCATGGCAGGCGTCGGCCACGTCCATAGCGTACTCCATGAAGATGACCGGGTCATTGTAGGTGAAGGCGACGCTGCGGCAGCCCAGCCGCTCGGCCGCGCGGGCGATGGTCTCCGGCGCGGCCGCATCGGCCAGGGTATCCCACTCCCGCGACTTGCTGATGTCCCAGTTCTGGCAGAACTTGCAGCCCAGGTTGCAGCCGGCCGTCCCGAAAGACAGGACCGGCGTGCCGGGCAGGAAGTGGTTGAGCGGCTTTTTCTCGATCGGGTCGACGCAGAATCCACTGGAGCGGCCGTAAGTCGTCAGGACGATCTGGCCCCCGGCGCAGGCACGGACGAAACACATGCCGCGCTGCCCCTCATGCAGCCTGCAGGCGCGCGGGCAGACATCACATTGCACCCGGCCGTCGGCCAGTGCGTGCCAGTGCGTGGTGGGGACGGCGGCCGCGAATCTTTCGTTCGGCTCCATGTCGCACCTCCATTGGGACTGCCCCGCTTGCCCGCCCGCTTCGCGTGACGCGGTCAGAGCGCTACAGCGCCGGTTACGGCACGGGCAGAAGCCCAACAATCCTATTATACTATAGACGACGGCCGCGCTTCTTGCCGGCGGCCGTCGGAGAGGGGACATGATGCGCCACTTAACCGTTCGACCGCCCGCCGTTGCCGGCACATTCTATCCTGACGATCCAGCCCGGCTGGAGAGCATGATCGAGCACTTCCTTCAAGACGTGCACCTCGAAGACGACCTGACCCAGCCGGATATGCCGCTGGTCAAGGCCGTCATTGCGCCCCACGCCGGCTACGTCTACTCCGGCCCGACCGCGGCCGTGGCCATCGCCCATCTGGCCGCCAGCGACGTGCCCATCCGTCGATTCGTGCTGCTCGGCCCGGCCCACTATGTCCATGTGCGCGGCATCGCCGTCAGCAGCGCAGCGGCCTTCGACACACCGCTCGGCTCGCTCAGCATCGACGACGACGCGCGCCAGATAGCGCTGGGGATGCCCGGCGTCGGCGTCTCCGACGAGGCCCACGCGCCGGAACACAGTCTGGAAGTCGAGCTCCCCTTCCTGCAAGTCGTCTGTCCCGACTTCACCATCGTGCCGCTGCTCGTCGGGGCGGCGCGGCCGGAGGAGGTCGCGGCCGTGCTGGAGGCGCTGTGGGGCGACGGGTCAACGCGCTTCGTCATCTCGTCCGACCTCAGCCATTACCACACCCAGCGGACGGCCGAGATGCTGGACCGCGAGACGGCCGCGGCCATTGAGGCCCTGGACGCGGATGGCATCTTCGAGGAGAGCGCCTGCGGTCGCATCCCCATCCGCGGCCTTCTGCTGGAGGCCCGCGCCCGCGGCCTGCTGGCGGAGACGGTCGACCTGCGGACCAGCGGCGACACCGGCGGCCCGCGCGACCGCGTCGTCGGCTACGGCGCTTTCACCTTCACCGAGCCGGCCGCCTGACCGATGGGCAAGCTCATCGCCGTCGTCGGCGCGTCGGGTGTCGGCAAGACGACCCTCGTCTCCGCCTTGTGCCAGGCCGGGCCCTTTGCCACCGGGCTCGAGCAACACGCCGGGCGGCCGTTTCAGGCGCTCATGGCCGCTGACCACCGGCGTTACGCCCTGGCCAACCAGGTCGACTACCTGCTGCTGCGGGCCGAGCAGGAACGGGCGCTGCGCGCCGCGAGCACGACCGGACTGGTCGACGGCGGCCTCGACCTCGACTTCCACGGCTTCACCCGCCTGTTTCACCGCCGGGGTTATCTGGACGACGCCGAGTTCGCCCTCTGCAAGCGGCTCTACGACAACCTGCGGGCGTTGCTCGGCCCGCCCGATCTCTTCCTCTACCTGACCGCCCCGGTGGCGGTCATCGAGGCTCGCCACGCCGGCCGCGGCCGAGCGCTGGAGATCGCGACGCTGGACGATCTGGCGCTTCTGGACGGTTTCGTCGCGGAGTGGATGCGCCTTGTTAGCGACACCCCGGTCATTAGCATCGACACCACGGCCGGCGACGCCTTTTCAGCCGCCCATCTTGACCGCCTGCTGGCCCGGATCGAGGCGATCGGCTAGCCTGGCCGAAATGACGGGCCGGGCTAATCATAAATCACCTGCACCTCAACCTTGTCGTCGATCGGGTTGCCGTTCTCATCGACGACCGGCAGCCGCTCCAGCGTCGCCAGCAGGTAGACGCCGACCATCACCCGGTAATCGCCCGGCGAGATGTCGTCGCTCACCTGCACAAGGTATGGGTCGCTGACCGTTTCCCCCGGCCGCCACTGGCTCGTCGGGAACGTCCCCTGCATCGGCCATGAATCGACCTGCCCGACGATCCGGTCGGCCGCGTCGAGCACCTGGACCGTGACCGTGTAGTCCTCGGCCATCTCCGCCAGGGCCTGCCAGGTGATGGTCACCGGCAGTTGCCCGCCCGGCGTCAGTCTCTCACCCGGCAATCCGACATCCAGCAGGGCCAGCTTATCCCCGAAGTTCACCGCCCCCTCGGGCAGCGCCGCGCCGCTGACCTCGACCTCGGCCACAACGCAGCCGGTCGTCGGCCGGGCCAGCCAGCCGCAGACGGCCGACAAGGTCCCGTCCCCGGTCACCGGCGGCAGGGCCAGCAGGTGCTGCGTTCCCTCGGCCGTCGCGCCTTCGGCGGCCGCGGCGTAGGCCCTCGACTCACCGGGCCACGGCCCGTCGGGTCGCCGCCCGGCGGGGATGATCAGGCTGTCCAGCCCGCTCTCCGGCACCAACAGCCATTGCAGCCCGTTGCCGTCGCCCGACCCGCTGAAGCCAACGGAGGGCGGCTGTCCTGCCCTGACCCGGCCGGGCGCGTCGAGCCCGTCGAGGGCAAAGCCGTCATATAGCGCCCGTTGCGGCTGCCCGACCGGCCCGGCGGCAGCGGGGACGTCGACTTCGGCCACGGTCTGCCAGTCCAGCTCGGCCGCGGGCGTGAAGCGCGGCGCGACGGCGACCTGGACGCTCAGGAGACAGGGATCGCCGGCCTGGCAGGGCGACACCGGGTGCGGCAGCAAGTGATAGTCGGGGACGATCTCTCCCTCGCGCCAGGCGTTGATCGGGTAAGCGTCGCCGGCCGGGTGGCGGCCCGTGGCCACGACCGGCGGCCCAGCTCCGGCCGGCGTCACCCAGCGCAGGTAGACGACCGGCGGGGGAGACGACGCCTCGGCCGTCCGCTGCCAGTAGAGCGTCAGCGCCGTCGCGCCGTCATCCACGGCCGCGCGCGGCTCGACCGTGACGCCGCGCAGGGTAAGTGGGCCGATGGTCTTGTCGTCCAGTTGGATGCCGTCAGGGACCACCTGCAGCGGCTCGTCGCTGGCTTCGACCAGCGGCCCAACCGAGCGCAGGTGATAGGCGCCGGCCAGCCCCGGCAGGAAGCGGGCCAGGTAGACCGCCTGCCCGGCGGCGACGCGCCGGTCGAGTTCGGCCCGGTAGGCGGCCTCATCGGGCAAGACCATGATGTCCAGGTCGGGCCGCAACCCTTCGACCTGCTGCAGGTAGTAGAGGGGGGCGATCTTCTCGCTGTCGGCCAGGACGGCCGCGCCTTCGGCCAGCGGGAGCGACAGCACGCCCCGCCCCCACGGCTCGCCGCCGTCGTCGAGCGACTGGTCCAGCGCCGGCCAGGCCTCGGCCACGCGGAGCAGGACGGGCGAGGCGCAGAGTAAGAAGACCAGGCCCACTCGGAAGCGCTCTGTAGAAACCCGGTTTCTTCCGAGAAGCCGGGTTTCCAGCGCGCCGCCGCCTTCAACGAGCAGCGCCGCCCCGCAAGCCACCAGCACGCCGATGACGACGTGAGCCGGGATGAGAAAGACGCTCAGGTCGGGGACGTAGTAGTTGAGCGCGTAGAAGGTGAAGCCCGCGGCCGCCAGGGCGAGCAGCAGCGCGGGCAGGCGCTGGCGGCGGACCAGGTAGACCAACCCAAGCCCGGCCAGGGCCAGCCCGAACCAGCCCCAGGCGTCGAGCAGCAGCCGGGCGACTATCGACCAGCGGGCCGGGTCGCGCAGCCAGGCCATCCACTGCAGCGCGCCTTGAAAGCGCCCGCCGGCAACCCATTCGACGAACCGCGCCGCGCCCATCGGTTCGCCGTTGACCGCCGCCCAGCGCAACGGCAGGTAGGCGTAGAGCAGCAGCGGCAGAGTGAAGGCGACGAGGAGCCAGACGACGGACCGCAGACGCCGGTTCGCCCCGCGCCGGTACCAGACGACAAGGGCGACGGCCGCCGGCGGGAGCAGGAAGAGCGTCGTCAGGTGGTTGGCGAGGCCCAGACCCAGGACGAACGCCAGGGCGACGGCCGTTTTGTCGCGGTCCGCCGGCCGACGGCCGTCGTCCGCTTCCACCAGTCTCACCATCATCCACAGCGCCAGGGCGACGAGAAGGGCGTGGAGGGCGTAGACTTCGGCCACGATAGCCTGGCTCCAGAAGCCGGGCGCGACGCCAAGCCACAACGCACCGAGCAGCGCCAGCAGCGGCCGCCGGGTCAGTTCGCAGCCGATGAAGTAGACGACGATCGTCGCGCCGAGGGCATAAACGGCCGAGGCCATGTTCAGCCGCCAGGCAACCGTGCCGACCGGCAGCAGCGTAGCCAGCTTGCCCAGGAGCAGGTAGAGCGGGTAGCCCGTCGGGTGGGCGATGCCGAGTCGCGGCGCGACAACCTGGAACTCAAACGTATCGGCCGCGCCGACGGCGTGGGACATCGTCAGCAGGTAGATCGGCAGCAGGGCGGCGATCAGGAAGAGCATGCCGAGCGGCCGCCAGCCGTTCCGGCGGCGGATAACCCAGCTCAGCAGAACGGCGCAAAGCCACAGGGAGCCAAAGAAGAGCAGCCGGCCGCGGACCAGATCAACGGCCGGGGCCGGCAGGTAGAACAGGTTGAGCAGGAGCGGCGCGACGGCCAGCGCCCCAAGCGGCCTGCCCCAGAGCGCGCGCCCGGGGACGGTGATGGCCGCGGCGAGCACGGCGGCCAGGGCCATCGCCGGCAGGGGTCGGCCGAGCCAGACGGCCGCGGGGAAGAGCGCCTCATACAGCAGGCGCGTCAGGGCCATCCCGCCCACCCACAGGCACGTGAAGGACAGGGCGACCATGCCGGGGACACGCCCAGGCCGGGCGCGGGACGCGGCGACCGCTAATCCGGGTGTCGACATCGAGCGGATTGTACCCCTGATGGGACCCTCTCCCTAACCCGCTCCTACAGGGAGAGGGAACAAGAAGAAGCTGCTTGTGCGATCAGGGACAGCGGTGGGCATGCGCGGGCAAGTTCGCCCGCATCCGCAACATCCCATACCGCCCTGCCTGACCGATGGTACAATAACGTTCCCGGCTCCGCGCGCCGGAAGGAATGAAGCATGCCACCCTCAGCTGATCAAGACGGTCTGCGATTCGCCACGCTGGCCGTCCATGCCGGGGTCGAACCGGACCCTGCCACGGGCGCCATCATGACGCCCATCTACCAGACCTCGACCTACGCCCAGACAGGCATCAACGAGCACAAGGGCTTCGACTACGCCCGGACCGACAACCCGACCCGCTCGGCGCTCCAGTCGGCCATTGCGGCGCTGGAAGGCGGCCGATTCGGGCTCGCCTTCTCGTCCGGCATGGCCGCCATCGACACCGTCCTGCGCCTGGTCAGGCCGGGCGAGCGAGTCATCGCCGGCAACGATCTCTACGGCGGCACCTTCCGCCTGTTCGACAAGGTCCTGGCCCCGACCGGCATCCGCTTCACCTTCATCGATACCACCCGCCCGGCCGCCCTGGCCGCGGCCGCCAGCCAGGAGCCGGCGCCCCGCCTCATCTGGCTGGAGACGCCGACGAATCCGATGCTGCGCGTGGCCGACATCGCCGCCGTAGCCTCCGCAGCCCGGCAGGCTGGGGCCTGGCTGGCCGTCGACAACACCTTCGCCTCGCCCGCGCTGCAACGGCCGTTGCAACTCGGCGCCGACATCGTCGTCCACAGCACGACCAAGTACCTGGGCGGCCATTCGGACGTGGTCGGCGGCGCGGTCGTCGTCAACGACGCGGCCATCTACGAGCGCCTCAAGTTCCTGCAGAATGCCGTCGGCGCCGTGCCCGGGCCGCAGGACTGCTTCCTGACCCTGCGCGGCCTGAAGACGCTGGCCCTGCGCATGGGAGCCCACAGCCACAACGGCCTGCAGGTCGCCCGCTTCCTGGAGGGCCACCCGGCCGTGGAGCGCGTCATCTACCCCGGCCTGGAAAGCCACCCGCAATTCGAGGTCGCCTGCCGCCAGATGAGCGGGCCGGGCGGGATGGTGTCGTTCACCCTGCACGGCGGCGAAGCGGCCGCAAAGGCCGTGGCCCTGTCCACGAAGCTGTTCACCCTGGCCGAGTCGTTGGGCGGTGTCGAGTCGCTGATCGAGCTGCCCGGCGCGATGACCCACGCCTCCGTCGGCGGGCCGGAGGCGCTTGCCGCCGGTTTCGGCGTCGAGCCGGGCCTGGTGCGGCTCTCGGTCGGCATTGAGGACGCGACTGACCTGATCGCCGACCTGGAGCAGGCGCTGGCGGCCGGGAGTGAATTGTCCTGACCAACAGACCGCGGGAAAACGCTCGATGGACTTCATACGCAAGGCCGTCTCACTCCTGATCGACGCGGGCAAGGCCTGGTTTGCCGACCGGGCGTCGATCTATGCCGCCGCCCTGGCCTATTACGCCATATTTGCCCTGGCCCCGCTGACCGTGGTCACCGTTGCCATCGCCAGTCTCTTCGTCGGCCGGGCGGCGGCCGCGGGCGAACTCGTCGACCAGATCGCGACCGTCGTCGGGCCGGAGGTGGCGGCCTTCATCCAGGAGACGGTCGTGCGCATGGTCAGCCCCGAAAGCAGCTCCTGGCCGGCGATCATCAGCGCGATCATAGCCCTGATTGGCGCTGTGTTCTTCTTCAACCACCTGAAGGTCACGCTCAATGCCATCTGGGGCGTCAAGACCATTCAAGTCAGGCAGGTGGGTGACGCTTTCGTCCTTGCCCGCAGCCGGGCCGACAGCCTGATCATGGTGTTCGTGACCGGCCTGCTGCTGGTCGGCGTTGTCATCCTCGGCACGATCTTCGACACGTTCCGGCTGGTCCTGGAGGAGGTTGCGCCCAGGATCGCGGAGCTGATTTCACCCGTGCGGAACGTCCTGCTCCCTCTTGTTGCCCTGACTACCTTTACGCTGATCTTCAAGACACTCCCCGACGCGCGCGTCCGCTGGCGGGATGCCCTCGTTGGGGCCGCGCTGACGACGGTCCTGTTCACCATCGGCGTGTTCGTCATCGGCCGCTACCTGGTGCAAACCGGCACCGGATCCATCTACGGCGCGGCCAGCGCCCTTGTCATCCTGCTGATCTGGGTCTACTACTCGATTCAGATCCTGCTGTACGGCGCTGAGTTCACCTGGCTCTATGCCCAACGACATGGCGTGCCCATCGGCCCCAGTTCAGCCTCCCAGCTGGCCGGAGATGCGGGATAAGCTCCGGCCCGCCCTCCGCATTTTGTGGTAGAATTGCCCAATTAGCTGATTTGGGAAGGGTTCAATGCGCATCGTCGTTGACGCCATGGGCAGTGACAGCCATCCTGCGCCGGACGTGGCCGGAGCGGTGATGGCCGCAAGGAAGTTCGGCGACCACATCATCCTGGTCGGGGACCAGGCGCGTGTCGAAACGGAGTTACGGGACCATGACACCGCCGGCTTGTCGATCGAAGTCCGCCACGCCGGGCAGTCTATCGGCATGAAAGATAGCCCATCGGCCGCGGCCCGCGACAAGCGCGACTCGTCGATGCACGTCGGCCTGGCGCTCCTGCGCGAAGGCGCGGCGGATGCCTTTGTCAGCGCCGGCAACACCGGCGCGGTCCTGGCCGTGGCGACGCTGCGCCAGGTCGGCCTCGGCCGCATTGCCGGCGTCATTCGCCCCGCCCTCGGTGTGATCTTCCCGACCCGCACCCGTCCGCTGCTGATCGACAACGGGGCCAACGCCGACGTCAAGCCCGAATTCCTGCTCCAGTTTGGCATCATGGGCAGCCTGTATGTCGAGCGCATGCTTGACCTGGCCCGGCCGCGCGTGGCCCTGATCTCCAACGGCGAAGAAGAGGGGAAGGGCAACCTGCTGATCAAGGAAGCCATGCCCCTGCTGGCAGCCAGCAACCTCAACTACGTCGGCAACATCGAGCCGAAAGAATTCGTCGGAGGCGCGGCCGACGTGGCCGTGACAGACGGTTTCACCGGCAATATCATGCTCAAAACGGCCGAAGCCGTCGCCGGCTACATGTCGGCCGAGATCCGCAATCAGCTGATGAGCGGGATCACAACCAAGATCGGCGGCCTGCTGGCGAAGCCGGCCTTCGAGCGCGTCCGGAACCAGCTCAACCCGGACGAAGTCGGCGGCGCGCCACTTCTGGGCGTCAACGGGGTTGTGATCGTCGGCCACGGCCGTTCCAACGCCTATGCGATCCAGCAGGCGATCGGCCAGGCCCGCCGCGTCGCAGAGAAGAAGATCGTTGAAGCCATCACCGAGGGCATTCGCCGGCAGCCGGTTGCAGCCGCGTGACCGCCCGCCCGGGGTGATGGACATCTGTTTAAGGAAGAGGAATGACTGACAATTATCACGATTGGAAGGGCCGGCCGCGCGTCGCCATCACCGGCATGGGCGCCCTCAGCCCGCTCGGCCTGACGGTGACCGAAAGCTGGGACAACCTGGTCAACGGCCGTTCCGGTATCACCACCATCACCCAGTTCGATGCGTCCGACATGCCTTGCCGGGTGGCCGGAGAAGTGAAAGGGTTTGAGGCCCGCAACTACATGGACTTCAAGGAAGCGCGGCGCATGTCGCGCGCCTCGCAGCTCACCGTGGCTGCCGCGCGCATGGCGATCGAGGATGCCGGCCTGCCGGAGACTGCCGCCGATCCGGAGCGGACCGGCGTCCTGATCGGCACGGCCGTGGGCGGCATCGAGCGCGCTTTCGAGGAGATGGCCGTCTACCACAGCCGCGGCCTGAAGGCGGTCAACCCGTTCGCCATGACGATGTTCCTGGCCAACATGCCGTCGCACCACGCCAGCCTGATGTACAGCGCGCAAGGACCGATCAACACGACCGTCGCCGCGTGCGCCAGTGGCACCCAGGCCGTTGGTGAAGGCGCGGAACTGATCCGCAACGGCCGGGCTGACATGATCCTGGCCGGCGGCGTCGAGGGTCTGATCCATTACACCGCGATTGCCGGGTTCAGCGCCATGCGCGCCCTGACAACCCACTTCAACGACACCCCGGCCCAGGCCAGCCGCCCGTTCGACAGGGACCGCGACGGCTTTGTGCTGGCCGAAGGCGCGGGCGTCCTCATCCTGGAGCGCCTGGACCTGGCGCTGGCCCGCGGGGCGCGCATCTATGCTGAAGTGCTGGGCCACGCCTCTTCGTCCGACGCCTTCCACGTCGCCGCCCCCGACCCCGAAGGCAGCGGGGCCATCCGGGCCATGCGCTGGGCGCTGGAAGATGCGGGCCTGACGACGGCCGATGTCGACTACATCAATGCCCACGGTACGTCAACCCCGATCAACGATGCAACGGAGACGCTGGCCATCAAGCGGCTCTTCGGCGAGCGGGCCTACGAAGTGCCGATCAGCAGCAACAAGTCACTGATGGGCCACGCTATGGGTGGGGCCGGAGCGCTGGAGTCGATCTTCACTTCCAGCGCGCTGTACCACGCCATGATCCCGGCCACGTGGAATTACGAGACGCCCGACCCGGCCTGCGACCTCGACTACGTCGTCAATGCCTCGCGTCCGTCGCCCATCCGTGTTGCCCTCAAGAACTCCTTCGGCCTCGGCGGCCAGAATGCCTGCCTCGTCCTGGGTGCATATCGCAACGGCAACCAGCCAGGCTAGCCCGCGCCGGGCAACTCGCTAACAAAGGAATCTCATCATGGTTGTCCTGCGCGACGAAAAACGCATCGCTACTCTGGGCAAGCTCGGCCGCTGGCTGAGTCTGGCCGGACTGCTGGCCCTGGTGGCCGGGCTGCTATTCATCTTCATCCGGGACCAGAATGTCTTTCTCTACCAACTGATCGCCCTGGTCATCGGCTGGGCGCTGGCCCAGGTCGGGCTGTACCTCTCGCATCGCTTCCTGCGCAAGCCGCGACCGGACCAGGTGCTGGACAAGGCGGCCAAGCCGATCGCCCGCAAGGACGGCCGTCTCTATCACTACCTGCTACCGGCGCCTCACGTGCTGTTGCTGCCCGGCGCTGTCATCGTCCTCGTCGCCAAGTACCAGACGGGCCGCATCTCCGCCTATGGGGACCAATGGAAGCAGGCCGGACTGGGCATGCGCCGCTACTTCGGGCAGGAGAACCTCGGCAACCCGACGAAGGATGCCGAGACAGATGTCAGCAAGATGGCAGCCTTCATCGCCGAGCACGCCCCGGAGGCCGTCGGCGCGCCCGTAACACCCATCATCGTCTTCACGGCCGACAACATTGATTCGCTGGACATCAAGGAGTCGCGCATCCCGGCCGTTCACCACAGCAAGCTGGCCGGCGTCATCAAACAACGCAAGGATCTCCAGGTCCCCATGCCGCGCGAGCAGTATGACGCGCTGCGGGCTGCGTTCGATGCCAAGGCGCCCGGCCTGGCGGTGGAGTCGCTCGATGCAGATCCGGCCTGACGTCTTCTGGATCGACACCCGTTCAAGCAATGTCTACTTCTGCCGCGACGCGGATGGCTGGACGCTGATCGACACCGGCATGCCCGGCGCGGCAGGCCGCATCCTGAGCGCGCTCGAAGGACTTGGCGGGTCGCCGGCCGGCCTGAAGCGGATCGTGCTAACCCACGCCGACCTCGACCATGCCGGCAGCGTGGCCGAGCTTCAGCGCCGCAGCGGGGCGGAGGTCTGGGCGGGCGGGCTGACCGCCGACTACCTGGCCATGGGCCAGAGTCCGTCCCATCTGCCTGGCCCGATCCAGTTCCTCGCCGACCGCTTTGTCCGCTACCCGCCCTTCCCGCGGGGGCAAGTCAGGCTGCTCTCCGACGGCCAGTCGCTGCCGGTGCTCGGCGGCCTGGTTGCCCTGGCCACGCCCGGCCATACGCCGGATCACTTCTCATTTCGCGCCGCGGAGGCGGGCATCGTCTTCGCCGGCGACGCCCTGAACACCCGATGGGACCGCTTGCGGAGCACGCCGCACTGGATCACCGCCGACAGAACGGCCGCAGACCGATCTGCGCTTCGCCTGCTCGATCTCGATCCCGTCGTCATCGCGGCCGGCCACGGCAAGCCACTGGTAATCGAGGCGGCCGAGACCCGCGCGCAGGTTTTTGGCAAACTTCGCCAAAGGATAGGAAAATAGAGTCATGACGAACATTGGATCGCGCACCCTGCTGGACAACGAGTTGCAAACCATGAGCGAAGACATCTTGCGCATGGGCAGCCTGCTGGAAGAGGCTATCGACAAGGCCGTCCAGGCGCTGGCCACACAGGACATCGCGCTTGCCAACGAAGTCATCGCCGGCGACGCTGACATCAACCGGCTGAGGTTCCAGATTGAAGAAAAGGCACAGCTCACCCTGGCCACCCAGCAACCGATGGCCCGCGATTTGCGTCAGGTGATCGCCGCGCTCCACATCGGCACGGAACTCGAGCGCATCGGCGACCATGCGGCCGGCATCGGCCGCCTGGCCACCCGGCTGGAGGGCGTGCCGCAAGACGGCGTCGACTGGACACGCCTGCCGAAGATGGCCAAGCGAGCCCACAAGATGCTTCACAAGGCGATTGAAGCCTATGCCGAGCAGGACACCGAAGCCGCCTGGAAGATCGTCCGCCGCGATCAGAAGCTGGACCGGCATTACCGCGAGTTCTTCGGCGAGGCGCTGACGATGATGAACACGCCGGAACAGGTTCAGCTCGCCACTTACCTGCTCTGGGTGGCCCACAACCTGGAGCGTATCGGCGACCGGACGACCAACATCGCCGAGCGGGTCATCTTCATGGTCACCGGCCAGTATACCGAGGTCCTGGAAGATTACGCCTGATCGCTGGCCGCAACCCACACCATCCGGCGGGCGGCCGTCGTGCTCCAGAGCGCGGCGGCCGCCCGTTTCGTTTCGGCGGCGATCCGGCGCCTTCGCAACCTCGGCACTGCTGGCGAGCAGCCCGGCGGCGAGCGCCGAAGGGGCAGATCGCCGTCACCTGGCCCTTGCCCTCCGGACGAACGGCGGTTCCCCCGGGCGGCGATCTTGTTGACAACACGCGATCATTCAATACAATTCCACACCAATATTGGGCCCGTTTTGCGGCGCTGGGCTGGCAGCCCGGTTCAGGAGTGGTAGGCGCGGGTTGTTGATAACTGAAAGATTCGGTGAAAGACGCCACGGTTCATTCGCAAGACAGCGAGCCCGTGGCGCTTGCATTAGGGTCGGAAGAAAGCGCACCCACCTTCCCCTCCCACCCGCGAAACGGTGACAGTACTCACCGTTCAGTTAGAGGAGAAGATATGAAGATGAAGCGTTTGAGTCTGATTGCATTGCTGTCTCTTTTGATGTCGCTGGCCCTGATCGCCTGCACGGCGACGCCGGCCGAAGACGCAGGTGGTGGCTCCGAAGAAGTCATGGCGACCGAAGCGGCTCCCGCCGAGGAAGCTCCCGCCGAGGAAGCCCCCGCCGAGGAAGCACCGGCTGAGGAGCCCGCGGAAGAAGTGGCCTGCACCGACGCGATTGGCTGCGTCGAGATCGCCCCTGGCGACCCGATCCTGCTGGCCTCGGCTCTGTCCATCTCCGGCGACACCGCCGACCTGGGCACTGACTCGCAGCGCGGTGTCGAGATCGCCATCGCCGAGCGTGGCGAATTGTTCGGCCGCCCCATTGAGCTGGCCGCGGAAGATGATGGCTGCAACGCCGAAGGCGGCCAGACGTCGGCCACCAAGATCGTCGCCAACCCGCAGGTTGTCGGCGTGATCGGCACGACCTGTTCCGGCGCGGGCGTCCCCGCGGCCAAGATCATCTCCGACGCGGGTTACGTCATGATCTCCCCGTCGAACACCTCCCCGGCGCTGACCGACCCGGCCCAGGCCTTCGCCGCCGGCTACCTGCGTACGGCCCACAACGACCTGGTTCAGGGTCAGGCGGTGGCCGAATTCGCCTACAACGAGCTGGGCGTCCGCAAGGCGGCCGCCATCCATGACGGCGACCCGTATACCGAGGGTCTGGCTCGCGCGTTCTCAGACGCCTTCACGGCGCTGGGCGGCGAAGTCGTCGCCTTCGAAGCCGAATCGAAGGAAGCGACCAACGTCGAGCCGGTCTTGACCTCGATCGCTGCCGCCGGCCCGGAGTTCCTGTTCTACCCGGTCTTCATGCCGCTGGGCGGTCTGCTGACCAACACGGCGCGCATCGTCCCCGGCCTTGAGAACACCATCCTGGCCGCGGCCGACGGTCTGCAGTCGCAGACGCTGCTCGACGCCGCCGGCGAAGCGGCCGAGGGCATGTACATGTCCGGCCCGAACCTCGAGTTCACCAACGCAGCCTACACCGAGACCTTCATCCCGGCGTATGTTGCGGCCTTCGGTGAGGAGCCGATCAACCTGTTCCATGCCCATGCTTACGACGCGACCAACCTGATCCTCGACGCTATCGAGGCGGTCGGTCAGGAGACGGCTGACGGCACGCTGCTGGTGGGTCGCCAGGCGCTGCGCGATCACCTGTACGCCACCTCCGGCTACCAGGGCCTGACCGGCACGCTGACCTGCAATGAGACCGGCGACTGCGCCGACGCCAACATCGCGATTCAGAAGGTTGAAGGCGGCGAATTCAACCAGATCTGGAGCAGCAAGTAAGCCCAGATCGGCAAATCCGACCTGGGGCGGCAGCGCCCCAGGTCGGTTCGTAGACGGGAAAAGGCTCCGGTCACTCGGGCTTGCCCTCGCCGGGGCCTTTTCCTTTTGTCCATTCATGATCTTCAACCACTCTCCGGCCCTGGCGACGCGCCGGATACATCGGCAGCACGTTGAAAACAGGAGGCCACTCAATGGCTTTGTCACAGCGCCTCAAAGAAATGGACTGGATCGATCTGGTCCTGTGGGTATTCCGTGCGCTCATCATCATCCTCGTAATCGTCGGTATCGTCCGAAAGCTGTTCTTTGACGCGGGAACCCAATACACAGTCGAAGACTGGCTGGATTTCTTTGTATCCGGTCTGTCGCAGGGAGGGCTGTACGCGCTGATCGCCCTGGGCTATACCATGGTCTATGGCGTGCTGTTCATGATCAACTTCGCCCACGGCGAGTACTTCATGTCCGGAGCCATGACGTCGGCCGCTCTGGTCGGCGCCACACTGGTCTCCACCGGTTTCATCGACACCCAACCGATCCTCAGCATCGTGTTGTTGACCGTCGTCTCCGTCCTGACGGCGATGGCGGTCTCGCTGCTGACCGAGCGTATCGCCTACCGGCCCCTGCGCCGCGCCCCCCGCCTCGTGCCCCTGATCACGGCCATCGGCGCGTCCTTCTTCTGGCAGAACATTTTCCGCGGCCTGTTTGGCTCGGCCGTCATCCCGTATCCTGTGCCGGAAAGCCTCGAAGGTCGCGTCACAATTCTCGGCCTTGATTTCCTTAAGGTGCGGCTTGTTGTCCTGGTGGCGTCGATCGTTGCCCTGATCGCTCTCTACTATTTCGTACAGAAGACCAAGACCGGCAAAGCCATCCGCGCCGTCGCTGAGGACAAGGACGTCGCCGCTTTGATGGGGATCGACGTCGACCGGACCATCGCCATGACCTTCGCCGTCGGCGCGGCCATGGCCGGCGTCGCCGCCGTGCTGTGGGGCCTGACGTTTAAGCAAGTGTCGTTCACGATGGGTTTTGTCCCCGGCATCAAGGCGTTCACCGCGGCCGTGCTGGGCGGCATCGGCAGCATCCCCGGTGCGGCCCTGGGTGGCTTCTTCCTGGGCGTGATCGAAGCCGTCGGGCCGCCGCTCATCCTTGAAGGCCTCGGCGTCCCCGGCCCGCACCAGTTGAAAGATGTGATCGCGTTCACCCTGTTGGTCCTTGTCCTCATCTTCCGGCCGCAAGGTATCCTGGGCGAGCGCCTGGCAGAGAAGAAGGCGTAAGGGAGGCAAGCATGGATAACCGAGCTCTACGCTATGCGGTTCGAATCGGCCTGTTGACGGGCGTGGTCGTGCTGATGACCAGCGTCGTCGGCATGGTCGAGGCCTTCGATGAACGGGACCTGATCGCCGGTTTCCTGACCCTGGGGCAGGTCCTGCTGTTTGCCCCGCCGCTCTATGCCGGTTACCTCGCTGCCGGACACGGGGAACAGAAACCCGCATCCGCGCTTCTTTCCGGCCTCGTCGCCGGTCTGATGACGGCGATCCCGGTCATCGGTCTGGTCCTTGTCGCCGCCATCTGGCCCAACATTCGCGAGTTCTTCGTCAACATCTCGCCCAGACTGATCGAGATCCTGACCTTCGAGCGAGGCACGGCCGTCGGCAGCGTGCTGCTGGCGCTTGTTATGACCGGCATGGGACTGGCCGGAGCCGCCCTCCAACTAGTCCCCGGCCGCGTGCGCCGCCCGATCATCACAGCGCTGATGGTCACGCTCTTGTTTGCCCTGTTCTCGGATGTCCCGCTGAACATCGCCAACGAGTTCTTGCCACGCACGACGGTCCGGCTGTTCTTCGGCACGAAGGGCATCACCCTCATCGCGGCGGTGGTGATCTTCTTCATCTCGTTGCTGCTCGCATTCCTCTGGGAATTGAGGGGCCGTTCCGCCTATCAGAAGCGCCAGGCCACACTCACGGAAACCGAACGGACCCGCAACGGCAAGATCATGCAGATCGTGCTGCTGGCCGTCTTGATGGTCCTGCCGTTCGTCCTGGGCACCTTCCTGACGAACGTCGTCGACCAGGTACTGACGTTCGCCCTGATGGCGCTCGGTCTGAACATCGTCGTCGGCTTCGCCGGCCTGTTGGACCTCGGCTACGTCGCCTTTTTCGCCATCGGCGCGTATATCACCGCCCTGATGACCTCGACCGGTGACCTGGGCATGGGGCTCAGTTTCTGGCTGGCGTTGCCGGTCGCCGTTCTTGCGGCAACCATGGCGGGCATCATCCTGGGCATACCGGTTCTGCGCTTGCGCGGAGACTACCTGGCGATCGTAACCCTGGGCTTCGGCGAGATCATCCGCGTACTGGTCGTGTCCGACCTGCTCAAGGGAATCATCGGCGGCGCGCAGGGCATCATCAACATCGCCCGTCCCTATCTGGGCTTGCTGAACTTGAACCTCGTCTCACCGCTACACTTTTACTACCTGCTGTTGGCGGGCTGCATCCTGGCCGTCTATATCGCCTCGCGGCTGCGCGACGGCCGCGCCGGCCGGCAGTGGATGGCCATCCGCGAGGACGAAGACGTGGCCGAAGCGATGGGCATCCACCTCGTCAATTCCAAGTTGCTCGCGTTCGCCATCGGCGCCAGCCTGGCCGGCCTGGCCGGGGCCATCTTCGCTTCCCGGATCGGCTCGGTCTTTCCGAACAGCTTCAACCTGCTCATCTCGATCAATGTCCTGGCCATCGTCATCGTCGGCGGCGTTGGCAGCATCCCGGGCGTCATCCTCGGCGCGATCGTCCTGGTCGGCCTGCCCGAGCTGCTGCGCGAGTTCGAGGAGTACCGCCTGCTGATGTACGGCGTCTTGTTAATCGTCATGATGCTCGTCCGGCCGGAAGGTCTGTGGCCGTCCTCCGTCACGCGGCGAGAGCTCCACGCCAACACCGAGGAAGCGGGGCTGGAGTACGCCACACAGGAAGAGACGTTGCCGTTGATGTAAGGGAGCTAGACATGAGCAACATCCTGGACGCTACCAACGTAACCAAGCGGTTCGGCGGCCTGGTCGCCGTCAACAGCCTGGACTTCAGCATCCCGCAGGGCGGGATCGTCAGCATCATCGGCCCAAACGGCGCGGGCAAGACGACCTTCTTCAATTGCATCACCGGTTTCTACCGGATCGACGAAGGGGACATCGTCTTCGACGGTCATTCGATCGCCGGCAAGACGACGGACAAGATCACCCGATCCGGCATCGCGCGCACCTATCAGAACATCCGCCTCTTCTCGTTCATGTCCTCCATTGAGAACATCCTCTGTGGCATGGAACCGCAGCTGCAATCACCCTGGTTCGGGCCGCTCCTGGGCCTGAAAAAGACACGGGGCGAGGAAGAGGACGCCGTCACCGAGGCCAACCGCCTGCTGAACTTTGTCGGCCTGAGGGGCAAGGGCGACGTACTGGCCCGCAATCTGCCCTATGGCGACCAGCGCCGCCTGGAGATCGCGCGGGCGCTGGCCAGCAAGCCCAAACTGCTGCTGCTCGACGAGCCGACGGCCGGCATGAACCCGAAAGAGACGGCCGAAACCACCAACTTCATCCGCGACCTGCGCGACAAGCTCGGCATCACCATCCTCCTGATCGAGCACGACATGCGCGTCGTCATGGGCATATCCGAGAACATCACCGTGCTCGACTACGGCACGAAGATCGCGGAGGGCCCGCCCGAGGTCATCCAGCGCGACGCCCGCGTGATCGAGGCCTATCTCGGCCGCGGCGCAGCCGGCGCCGCGCAGCTGGAGGTGGCGGCATGACCACACTACTCGAACTCAAGAACGTCCACGCCTACTACGCCAAGATCCACGCCCTGAAGGGCATCTCGATCACGGTCGATAAGGGCGAGATCGTTACCCTCATCGGCGGCAACGGCGCGGGCAAGACGACGACGCTTCGCACCATCTGCGGCCTGATGCGCCCCACACAGGGGAGCGTGACCTTCAACGGCGAGGACATCAGCAAGTACAAGGCCAGCGACCTGCCCGGCAGGGGCATCGCTATGGTCCCGGAAGGTCGGGGCGTCTTTTCGCGCATGACGGTGCTGGAAAACCTGGAGATGGGCGCCTTCCACCGCAAGGACAAGGACGGCATCGCCCAGGACATGGAGAAGGTGTTTGAGCTGTTCCCGCGGCTGAAAGAACGGCGCACGCAGGTTTCCGGCACGATGTCGGGCGGCGAGCAGCAGATGCTGGCCATGGCGCGGGCGCTGATGACCCGGCCGAATCTGCTCTTGCTGGACGAGCCATCCATGGGCCTTGCTCCGGTGCTGGTCGAGGTCATCTTCAGCACAATCGAGGACATCAACAAGACGGGCACGACCGTTCTGCTCGTCGAGCAGAACGCGCTCATGGCCTTGCAGGTCGCCAGTCGCGGCTACGTCATCCAGACCGGCGAGATCGCGCTGACGAATTCGGCCGCCGCGCTGCAGCGTGACCCGATGATCCAGAAAGTCTACCTCGGCATCGAATAGTCGGCCGATGGAGTTGCGTCTCTTTTCCGCGGCGGAGGTCGTCGAGGCTCTGCCGATGGCCGAGGCCATCGAAGGCATGAAGGCGGCCTACGCGCTGCTGTCAGCCGGACAGGCCCAGGCCCCCCTGCGGACCCACCTCGCCATCTCGGGCCAGGACGCGACCCTGATCATGCCTGTCTACATGCCCGGAGCGGCCGCCGGCGAGGCCGGTGCGCTGGGGCTGAAGGTCGTCTCGGTCTTCAATAGCAACCCGCCGCGCGGCCTGCCGCTCATCCACGCGCTCGTCCTCGCGCTCGACTCGGACACGGGCGAACCCAGGGCGATCATCCACGGCGGCGCACTGACCGCCATCCGCACGGGAGCAGCCAGCGGCGCGGCAACTGACCTCCTTGCCCGCCCGGACGCCTCAGTCGTGGCGATCTTCGGCAGCGGCATCCAGGCCCGGACCCAGCTTGAGGCGGTCTGCACCGTCCGGCGTGTGGAACGAGTCCTGGTCTACAGCCTGATGGGCGCGGAGCAGTTCGCGGCCGAGATGGCGGGTCGCGGGCCGGTCCCGAACGCCATCGAGATCGTCGGCACGCCCGCGGCCGCCGTGCGCGAGGCCGACATCATCTGCACCGCCACCACGGCCCGCGCGCCGGTCTTTGACGGCCATGACCTGCGGCCGGGCACTCACATCAACGCCATCGGCGCGTTCACGCCGGAGATGCAGGAGATCGATATCGAAACCGTGCGCCGCTCGCTGGTCGTTGTTGACTCGCGCGAGGCTGCCCTGGCCGAAGCGGGCGATCTGATCATCCCGCTAAGGGCCGGCCTCATCAGCCTCGACCACATCCACGCCGAGCTGGGCGAGATTGTGGCCGGGAAACGGGCCGGCCGGACCAGCCCGGAGCAGATCACTTTCTTCAAGTCCGTCGGCGTCGCCGTCCAGGACGGCATGGCGGCGCAGATCATCCTCCGCAACGGCCTGGCTCGCGGGCTGGGCTCGCTCGTGACCCTGTAGGCCACCTACCCTCGACAGCGCCGGACCTCGCCAGCCCCATCGCCGACCTGCCCGCCCCGGGCGATGAGCGCCTCGCCACAGGTGGGTTCATCCGCAGGCACAGCCTCATCGCGCCGGCGCGAACCGCGGATAAGAACCCGATGCGTAAGCCCCGGTCCCGCTTGCCCGCGCCTCTCGCCCGGCTATACTTGCCTCGCCCTCCGCTATGACCGCACGTGGGCGGCCGTTCCGGCCACCAGAGGTTTCCATGAGCCTGTCCTTCAAGCGAATCGCCCTGCCCGTCCTGCTTGTGGCGGCCCTGTCGGCCGTCTCGGCGTGCAGCGACGAGCAGTCCGAACCCGCGGCCGAGGGTCTGCCACAGCCGACCATCGCCGCCCAGCCAACGGCCGACCTGCCTGTCGTGCCCGGCAACCCGAACTTCCTCGTCGTCGCCACCGATGCCCCGCTGCCTCCCTTCAGCGACTTTGATGCCTTCGGCAACGTCATCGGCTTCAATGCCGCCGTCATGGAGCGCATCGCGGCCCAGACCGGGCTGGAGGTTGAGTTCGTCGTCACCCCCAGCCAGGGAGTCCTGGACAGCATCGCCGCCGGGTCGGCGCGCGACTTCGACGCCGTCATGTCGGCGCTGGTCATCCCTTCCACACCACCGCCCGGCATCGCTTTCACCCGCCCCTATCTGGAGACGGGCCAGGTGGTCATGACCCTGGTGGATGAGGCCGAGATCGCGAGCCCGGCTGACTTGCGTCCGGGCATCGCCGTCGGCGTCCTGGCCGAAAGCGGCGGGCTGGAAGCCGCCCGCCAACTGGGCATCGCCGAGACTGATCTCCGGGCTGATTTTGTCCAGCCGTCGCAGCTGGTCCAGGCCCTCATCGACGAGACGGTGGATGCTGTCATCGTCGATAGCACGATGGGCGGCTATTTCGCGGGCAGCTTTCCCGAGCAGCTCAAGCTGGTCGGTGACGCGGCCGATCCGGCGACATGGCTGGCGCGCAAAACCTATGGCATCGCCGTCGCCGCCGACAACACGGAGTTGCTCGGCAAGCTCAACAGCGCCCTGGATGCCCTCGAGCAAAGCGGCGAACTGGAGCAGATGATGGTCCAGTGGCTCATCCCGGAGCAAAACGCGGCCGCGGCTGTCAACCCAGGCGAGTCGCGCGTTGGCACACCGGAGGGAGAGATCGTGGTCGGCGTCGTCGGCACGTTCACCGACATGGATCCGGCAAGCCTGGCGATCGACTTCATCTCGTGGGAAGTGAAGAACAATATCATGAGCGGCCTGTACCGCTTCAATCTGGACGGCGAACTGGAGCCGCTGCTTGCCGCCGCGCTGCCCACCGTGTCCGAAGACAAGCTCGAATACACCATCCCCCTGCGCACGGGGCTTCTCTTCCCGGACGGCACGTCGTTCACGGCCGAGGACGTCAAGTGGTCGCTTGATCGCGCGGCCGGGCTCGGCAACTATCTCGTCAACGACGTGCTGAAGGACAGCGACGACAACAACTTCGCCGATGGCGACGCCGTCCAGATCATCGACCCGGCGACGGTGAAGATCGTGCTCCAGGAGCCGACTGGCTCCTTTCCGGCCATGCTGGCGACGCCTCCCTTCTTTCCGGTCAGCCCCGAGTGCTGGGGCGACGCGGGCAACCCCGGCAGCAGCTGCGGCGGGCTGGGCCCGTACACCGTCACCAGCTGGGAACCCAACAGCCGCCTGCGGCTGCAGGCCAACCCCAACTGGCCCGGGCGGCCCTCGCCTGTGTTCGATAACCTGACCGTCCGCTTCTATCAGGATGCCGGTTCGGTCAAACGGTCGCTGACCGAGTTCGAGTCGGTCGATGTGGCCTGGACCGGCCTTTCGCGGGCCGACTACAACGAACTGGCCGCCGTCGACCTGACTGGCGACGGCCAGCCCGATCTGGAGTCATGGGCCGGACCGTCCACTTTCAAGAGCTACATCATCTTCGAACAGGGCAACCCGCCGTGGGACAGCAAGATCGTGCGCGAGGCGGCCGCGCTGTCGCTGGACCGCGAAGCGCTGGCCCGCGACATCTTCGGCGGCGACCGGCTGCCGCTGCTCAGCCCGGTGCCAAACGACATCCCCGGCCATATCGACGCGCTTCCGGCGCGCGATCTCTCCCGAGCACGGCTGTTGCTACAACAGGCGGGCTACACGGCCAGCCAGAAGCTGCCGATCGAGATCTTCTTCGTCAATGACGGCCGCTACAGCACCGTCGAAGACGCCTATGCCAACGCGATCAAGGCCCAGCTGGAGGAGACAGGCGTCTTCGAGGTGACCGTCACCGGTGCGCCGTGGAACACCTTCCGCGGCCAGATCGCCGAGTGTGGCTACCCGGCCTACATCCTCGGTTGGCCGTCGCCCGGCCAGCCCGTGACCGTGCTCGACGCCACCGCCTGGACCGACTTTTTCGTCGAGAACACCAGCGAGGTGTTCTGCTCCAACTATGAGAGCGCGCGGATGACCGAACTGGTGCAGGAGGCGCGCGAAGAGCCCGACACGGCCGCCCGCCTGGCTATCTACGGCCAGATCCAGGACCTATGGGCCAGCGAACTGCCGACGCTGGACCTGACCCAGGAACCGCGCAAGGCAGTGACCCGGCCGGCGGTGGATGGGGTACGGATCGACGCGCTCGGGCTGATGCGCTACGAGACCCTGACGAAAGAGGGGGAGTAAGGCGGGCCTAGCCGCCGGACTTGCGGGCTTTGGCCTCGGCCCGGCGCGCGGCGGGGCCCACGCGCCGCTCTGTGCCGTTGAGGACACGGCGGATGTTCGGCCTCAGGGCGAACGTGATCACCGCGGCCGATACCAGGCTGCCGGTCAGGTAGGCGATCGTCGGGTCCGTGCCGGTGACGTAGCGGATGGCGAAGACGACGATCAGCACGCCTGCCATGGCCAGCGACGCGACGGAAGCCATGCCGATCAGCCAGAGCAACCCGCCCATGACCAGGAAGGCGATCGGGAAGATGGGCCACCAGATGGCCGAGCCCCAGCCGACATTCGGGCCCGTGCCGGCTCCGCCTTTGAAACGCAGGAAGATCGACCAGTTATGGCCCACCACCGCCATGACCCCGGCCAGCGCCTGAGCCCAGGGCAGCAGCGCCGGCCCCAAAGCGTCTCCGAACAGCCAGGTCGGAATGAGCAGCCCCATCGCCCCCTTGAACACATCGCTGACCGAGGTCAGCACGCCAACGCCGAGGCCGGCCGCCCGGAACGAATTGGTGCCGCCGGTGCGGCCGCTGCCGATCTGGGTCAGGTCTTCGCCCTTGAACAGGCGCACGTAGATATAGCCAAACGGGACGGAGCCGCACAGGTAGCCGATGAGCGCGGCAAGCAGGAAATAAAGTGCGTTCATAGTGTTATGCTTTCCCAGGGCGCGCCTGCGTCACTTAGATAACACCCCCGCCGCGCTCGGGTTGCTCCGCCCCAACGCCGCAGCTAGCCGGCCAGCCACTCCACCTCGGTCACCCGCCCGTCAACGATCGTGAACGCACGGACCGACGGCTGCGCCAGATCGGCCAGCGAGATGATGACCTGCAGCGCGTCAGGGTAATGGGCCTGGGCCACATCCGTCGGCGATGGCCGCGCCGGCCCGGCGGGATGCGAGTGGAAGATGGCCAGCAGGTCATCTCCGGCCGCCTCCAGGTCGATCATGGCCCGGATCTGCTGCAGCGGGTCCATCTCGTACAGCACAGGGCTGCGATGAATGTTGTCGATCGGGTAAACGGCCGTCGCGCGGCCGTCGCGCCCGGCGACCAGACCGCAGGCTTCTTCCGGATAGTGGGCCCGGACGTGGTCAAGCATGGCCCGCAACAGATCGCCAGGGATGATCATATCAGGTCAGCAGACCGCCGGCGGAGGGCCGGCGGTCTGCACGGACGGTCTTACCCGCCGGCGGCGATGCCCTGGATGCCGCCTTCCGTCAGGGCGCTGACGTCCAGCAGCCGGTCGGCCTCTTCGGCCGTTATGTAGCCCTTCTCGACGACAACCTCGCGCACCGTGCGATTGGTCGCCAACGCTTCCTTGGCTACCTCGGCCCCCTTCAGGTAACCGATGACCGGGTTCAACGCCGTGACCAGGATGGCGTTCTTGGCCAGCCAGCCGGTCGCTTTGTCCGGGTTAGCCTTGAGCCCGACGAGGGCGAAGTCGATGAAGGCGTTGACCGAGTTGATGATGACGTCCATCGTCTGGAACAGGTTATAGGCGATGATCGGCATCATCACGTTCAGTTCCAGTTGGCCGGCCTGGCCGGCCAGCATGACCGTCAGGTCGTTGCCCATGACCTGGAACATGGCCATGTTGAGCATCTCAGCCATGACCGGGTTGACCTTGCCGGGCATGATCGATGATCCGGGCTGCACAGCCGGCAGGCGGATCTCATCGAGCCCCGTGGTCGGGCCTGAAGCCAGCAACCGGAAGTCGTTGGCGATGCGGGTCAGGTCCTGGGCCAGCGTGCGCATGGACCCGCTGAAGTGGACCGGGTCACCCATGCTCTGCATCGACTCGAACAGGTTGTCCGATTCATAGAGCTTCAGCCCGGTCAGCCGGCTGAGCGTCGCCACCATCCGCGCGTGGTACTCCGGATGGGCGTTCAGCCCCGTGCCGGTGGCCGTTCCGCCGATGCCGAGCCGGCGCACGCCCTCGGCCGCCTCGCGGATCTTCGCCGCGTCGCGCTCCACCGCGCGAGCGTAGGCGCCAAACTCCTGCCCGAGGCGGACCGGGACCGCGTCCTGGAGGTGGGTGCGGCCGCTCTTGACGATGCCGTCGAACGCCTGGGCCTTGACCCGCAGTTCAGAAACCAGCCGGTCGAGCGTCGCCAGGAGTTCGTCCAGCCGCCACAGGCTGCCAAGCCGGATGGCCGTCGGGATGGTATCATTCGTCGACTGGGCCATGTTGACGTGGTCGTTGGGGCTGATCGGCTTGCCCGTCGCGCCGAGGGCAAAACCGAGCAACTCGTTGGCCCGGTTGGCGATGACCTCGTTGACGTTCATGTTGTGGCTGGTACCGGCACCAGCCTGGATCGGGTCGACGACGAACTGGTCGCTAAACTTGCCCGCCAGTATCTCATCGGCCGCGTCCATGATCGCCCTGGCCATTTCCGGCCCGGAGATGGTCCGGCCGCCGGCTTCCTTCGACTGGAAGAGGCCCAGGTCGTTGTTGACCTCAGCGGCGGCGCGTTTGATCATGACCATCGACCAGACAAAGGCGGGATACGGCCGCAGGCCGGTGATGGGGAAATTGTGGATCGCGCGCTGCGTCTGCGCGCCCCAGTAGGCTCCCGCGGGCACCTTCACTTCACCCAGCGAGTCCTTCTCGATGCGGAAATCGGTTGTCATGTGTCTCCCTCCGGAAACTAAAAACCGAATCAACCAACCGGAGGGCCCAGGTCAGTTAATTCGGTTTCGGTTCGACTTGGGGCCGGGAGCAAAAACGCCGCGGCCGGTTGCAGCCAGGCTTAAGCCTTCAGCGCGTCGTAGCCCGGGCCCTCCGAATAGAAGGCATAGTTCGGGGGGATGTCCTCGGTCAGGTCAAGCACTTCGCCGCCCGCCAGCTGCTTCGCGTTCAGAACCTTGACCTCATGGCCATCGATCACGCCGGCAAACGGGGCGCCGTCGGGCAACAACTCCTTCGTGTTCGTGATCCAGACGCCCGCCTTGGCCTTGTAGTCGTAGGGGACTTCCTCTTCGGGGAATATGGCCTCATACGGGCATTCGGGCACGCACGCGCCGCAGTCGATGCAGGTGTCCGGGTCGATGTAGAGCCACGGCCATTTGTCTTCCGGCATGCCGAGGACCATGCATTCCACGGGGCATACCTCGACACAGGCGGTGTCGCGCAGGCAAAGTCTGGTAACAATGTGAGTCATGTCGTCTCTCCTTTGATGACCTTTCCGCGTTGGCGGCGGCCGGCAGAGGACCAGCCGCGAGCCCACACGAATTGTAAGCTACTTCTTCGCCGCCGCGTAGTTTTGCGCGACTGCGTTCCAGTTCACCGTGTTCCACCAGGCCGCAATGTAGTCCGGCCGGCGGTTCTGGTAGTTCAGGTAGTAAGCATGTTCCCACACGTCGAGGCCAAGCAGGGGCGTATTGCCCTCCATCAGCGGGGTGTCCTGGTTCGGCGTAGAGCCGACAGCCAGGTTGCCGCTCTTGTCCATGTAGAGCCATGCCCATCCGGAACCAAAACGGGTAACGCCGGCCTTTGTGAAGGCCTCTTTGAACGCCGCAAACCCGCCAAAGGTAGACTCAATTGCCTGGGCCAGCTCGCCGGTCGGTTCGCCGCCGCCGTTCGGCCCCATCGTGGCCCAGAACAGGTTGTGGTTGGCAAAGCCGCCACCGTTGTTGCGAACCGCCATGCGGATGCTCTCCGGCACAGCATCGAGGTTGCCCAGCAATTCCTCAATGCTCTTCGAAGCCAGGTCCGGATAGGCTTCCAGGGCAGCGTTCAGATTATTGGTGTAGGCGGCGTGGTGCTTGTCATGGTGGATGCTCATCGTCCGAGCGTCAATGTGGGGCTCAAGGGCATCCTCGGGATAGGGAAGCGGGGGAAGTACAAACGCCATAAGAATCTCCTTCATGCAACAGGCCGAAGCCCGAAAAACGGATCGCTAAAGGGAGTCAAAAACGATTCTAACGGGTAATTCGCCATTGTCAAACCCTGTCCGGGCGACCCTACTGGCGGCCAAAACACAGGGACCGGGGCGTCTCGCCGCATCCCGCGAGGCTGCGCGGCCCTGCCAGGGGCGGGCCGATCCACTCGCCGCGCCGGCCCTAGGCAGCGCGCAATCGGAAGAAGAACACGCCGTCCCGCGCGTAGATCATCTCCAGCGCCGCGTTGCGCGACAGCGCCGCGGGGTCAAAGAAGCCGCCCCGCTGGCCGGCCATGACGTGAGTCACCCCCTGCTCTCGCAGCCATGCCGCCGCTTCCGGCGTCGACCAATCCTTCACCAGCTTCGCCTCCTCATTGAAGGCCCGCACCCTGGCAAATAGCTCGCTGTTGTAGATGTGGTCGATCGGCGGCGTCGTTACCTCAAGGCGAGCCAGCGGCACGAGCCACGCGCCGCCGTCGCCCGCGGCCCAGGTATTGCCCAGCCACAGCCAGCTATTGACGGCGACGAGCGCATCGTCCGGCAGGCTGTCGGCCGCCCAGGCGATGGCCTCCCGATCGGCCGCGCCTGCCAGCACCGTCTGCCCGTTGATGATGCCAACCTGCTGTCTCGCGCCGAACACGGCCAGCACGGCCAGCAATAACCCGGCGGCCGCGCCGGCCGGCACCGCGAACCAGCCCCGCCACCGATGGGGAACCCGGCGCAGCCACCGGTCCGCCTCCCAGACAAGCCCCCCCGTCACGGCCGCCAACACCAGCGCCAGCGGCGCGAAGACCGAGATGTAGAGGCTATTGATGTTGATCAGCGACGTTTCCGGCAAGCCCAGCCGCTCGCCGGACAGCGCCAGCGCCAGCAGCCCAACCCAGACGACCAGCCACAGCGGAAAGGCGGCCCAGCGCCGGCGGTTCAGGGCCGCGACCAGGGCGATACCGACGGCCGCGGCTGCCGCGAGGAGAAAGCCTCGCTCCCATCCGGCGGTGATGTAGCCGGTCGGAAAGTCGTTGTAGCCGGGAATGCTTGCCTGGACCGCCCGCCCCGGATCGGTCACCGCCAGCAACTGGGCCGCGCGCGGGGCGACCAGCAGCAGGGCCAGGCCCCCCGCGGTCAGCAGCGGCCACGGCCGCCGCCGGATCAGGGCCAGCGCGCCGGCCAGCAGCCCGAAGGGGACATAGAAGACGAAGACGCGAAAGTGGAGCATGAAGACCCCGGCCGCGAGCAGGCCCACCAGCGGCCAGACGCGCGCCCAGCTCCGCGCCGCCCGCCATGTCAGGCCCAGCAACACGGGCAGGACAAGCATCGCCCCGAGCTGCGTCATGCGGCCCCAGGTCGCGTAGTAGGCCGGGAAAAAGAACGGCAGCGCGACGAGGAAGGCCGCCAGCAGGCCGACGTCCCGACGCCGCGTGACGAACCAGCCGGCCGCATAAACCGTTAGTGGTATCAGGGCGTTGAGCAACTGGCCCAGGACGAGTAACAGGTCGGGCAGCGGCCGCCCGGTCATCAGCAGCAGGCTGGCGGCGATGGCGTGGAACCCGTAGTGGTAGGGAAAACGCGCGACGGGCAGGTATGGCTCGTAACCGTTCGGAGCGGACCCGTTGGCGGCCATGACGGCCGTGATCAGCCCGTGACGGCTCGAATCGACCCACGGCGGAAAGACCAGCCCGCGCACGGCCAGCAGGCGCACCAACAGCGCAGCCACCAGCAGCAACAGCAACAGGACATGGCTCAGCCGCACGGAGCGCCGCCCCACCCCGCCGGCCGCGGCGCGGGGCTCCGCGCGTCGCGCCCTCAGCCACAACAGCGCGGAAGAGGTCCAGACAGCGGCCAGCATCCCCCACAGCAGCGACCCGGAAAAACGCACCCCGGCCAGCGACAGCCACAACCAAACCAGCGGCCACAGCGAAGCGCCGAGGGCAAGCGCCGCCCCCCACCAGGCGCCGGCATCCCAACGCCACGGCCCGGTCGCCAGCAGCAGCATGCAGCCGGGCCCAAGCAGAAATAGCAGGGCCAGCGCCATCAGTCCGGCGCTGCCGGGCAGGATGCGGCCGAGTTCGGCGATCGCCGACCCCGGGAGGAGTTGCGTGCGGGAGGTGTAGCGTAAGTCGCGGGCGTTGCTCGACGGCGCGACTGCGCCCGGGGCGGCGACCAGACGCATCTCGCCTTCGGCCACGTCAAGGCTGTATCCCCAGACCGAGGCCTGGTTGCCCGGTGTCCCGCCGACCACCAGCCGGTACGGCCGCCCCGCGGAGTCGGGCTGCGGGTCAAAGCGCAGGGTGTGGGTCTGGTTGTGGATCACGCCTCCCGCCGGCAAGCGCTCTTCGGCGATGGGGCGGCCGGTGTCTTCCAACAGCGTGAGGGTCAGCGCGGCGCCGGACGGCGCGGCCGTGTCTCCATATCGGACCAGCAACAGCTCCAGCTCGGCCAACCCGTCGGCCGCCGGTATGAAGGTCTGCTCGATGGTGAACGTCCCGTCCGGCGCGGGGAGCGCCGTGTCCAGGCGGCCCTGCGCCCGGTCATCATCGATGATCGACCCGCAGACCGATTGCCACGGGCAGGCGTCCGCCGCGGCCAGCACGAAGCCGGCCAGAATCGCGAAGCTGAACACGAGGACACTGACGGAAATCAAGCGGCTGAGAGAAGCCGCGCGGGCGGGCGGGGTGCCGGTCGGGGAGGCGTCCATGCGGAAAAGACGGGCAAGATAGGACAAAACAAAAAACCGCCAGTTGCCGGCGGCTCGTAATATAGATCGTAAGGTACCTTCTATATCCTTACTGGTGACGGACTTCCCTCCTTGCAGTGGCGTCGCGCAAGACTTGTCCCTCCTTCCTATTCCCCTTTCCGAAATGCGCGACGCCACACTCTTTTTTTGTGGTGCCAGGTGGATTTGAACCACCGACCTAGGGCTTATGAGTCCCCCGCTCTGCCGCTGAGCTATGGCACCGAACGACTCGTAATTATACCGCACCTCTTTCCCCCTGCCAAGTCCTGAGAAGCACGCCACGCCACGCCGGCGGCGGCCCGCCGCGCCGGCGGTGGCCACACGCGGCCGTTACGGGATCGTCGTCAGCGGCAGGGGCACGAAGACGAGCGCGAAGAGGACGAGCGCGGCAATGCCGATCGCCCGGCGGCGCGGATCGAGGGTCGTTACGTCGTCCAGCGGCCGCGCGTAGCGGCGACCGAGCAGCCCCAGCAAGAAGATCCACACCAGCCAGGTTATCGCCGGCGT
This sequence comes from uncultured Ardenticatenaceae bacterium, assembly GCA_964422535.1. GTDB lineage: Bacteria > Chloroflexota > Anaerolineae > Promineifilales > Promineifilaceae > Promineifilum. The sequence goes on from CAYRBP010000004.1 coordinate 57,620, forward strand.
GCCCTGCAGGAACGAATAGGCGGTGATCAGCGCCAGACCGATGAGCACCGGCCAGTAGAACATGGCCGATTTCTTGCCGAACAGGGCATAGGCGATATGGCCGCCGTCCAGTTGGCCGACCGGGATCAGGTTCAGCGCCGTCACCAGCAGCCCAACCCAGCCGGCCCAGGCCACCTGGTTCAACTGCACGTCGATACCTTCAGGCGTGGGCAGGATCTGTCCAAAGATGAGGAACTTTGCCGCCAGATACAGGATCGAGTTCCCTTCGAGGGTCGCCCCGGCCGAGATCGGGCCCAGTTCGGACGTCGCCAAACCATAGAGCAGGATCGGCACGGCGAAGACCAGCCCGGCCAGTGGTCCGGCCGCGCCGATGTCGAGCAAAGACCGGCGGTTGCTCTCCGGGGCCTGCAGACGGATGAACGCCCCGAGCGTGCCGATGGCCGACAGCGGCATCGGGATGAAGTAGGGCAGCGTCACCGGGACTTTATGGTGTCGCGCGGCAAAGTAGTGGCCCAGCTCGTGCGCGCCGAGGATAGTCATGATACTCAGGGCGAACGGCAGGCCGCGCCACAGTTCCCACATCTGGTCCGTTGATTCGATAGCGTAGAGCGTGCCGACGAAGAGCGTCGATAGGACCGTGGCGATGAACAGCGCCAGGTTGATCCACGGGTTGGCCGGCGCCGGGTTCAGGATGACCGGCCAGGCGACCAACTCCACGCGGCCTTCTTCTTCGCGGATGGTGGGCGTGTAGCCGAAGCGCTCGAAGCGCAGGCGCAGGTCATCGAAGCACTCCGCAGGATCGACCAGGAAGCGGCCGCGATAGCGGATATGGCCCTTTTCGGGGTAGTCGATCGTCGTGTCGCTGGCGGCGAAGTACGGCGCGATGTCGCGGCGTAGCGCCTCCACGGCGTCCAGGTCGGTGGTTGGCGGTGGAGTCAGTGGTCCGGCCATGCGGGGGTTGGGCTACGCTTCAGGCTTTTCGGCGGGGGAATCGGCGTTGAGCTCGGCCGCGTCGTCTTTGTCGCCCCAACTAACGATCCAGATGCAGGCCCCGGCCACCAGCGTGGTGATCAGGATGAGCCAGAACCATTGCATCGGCTGGAGGCCGACGTCGCGCGCCTCGAAGATGAGAATGAGGTTCATCCCCAACGCCAGCACGAACCAGGCTGTCAGGTTGGCATGCCGCATGATCCAGTTCTTGAGTGTCTGCATGAGGTCCTTACTATAGCGGGTTGCGGCCGAAATGCACAGACGCGCGGCTGACACTCACCCGGCTCAAAGCGGGTGATCACCCAACGATAACGCCCGCCACGCGCGGTCAAACTGGGCCTGGGTCTCACTCAGAAGGCCGTCGGTGTCAATGACCACGTCGGCTCGGGCGATCTTGTCGGACTGCGGCGCCTGGGCGTCCACTCTTTCCTCGGCCGCGTCCGCGGCCATGCCCCGGCAAACGCGCAGGCGCTCCAGTTGCGTCTGCCGCGAGCAGGTCGTCACCCACACCTGGTCACAGGCTTCCGCCAGCGGGCCCTCCAGAAGCTTGATCGCCTCGATCATGATCACCGCGGCCGTCGCCTCCCCGACGCGCCGGGCGATCTCCAGCCGCACGGCCGGATGGAGAAGCCCCTCCAGGATGCGCAGCCTGTCCGCATCGCCAAAGACGATCCGGCCCAGGGCCGCGCGGTCGATACGGCCGTCTTCCCGGCGCACCTCCGGGCCAAAGGCCGCCGCGACGGCAGCCTGGGTGGCCGGATCGCCGTCCAGCAATTCGTGAACCACCCGGTCAGCGTCGATGGTCAGCGCGCCGCGCTCGGCGGCCAGTTTCATGACGGCCGACTTGCCGGTGGCAATGTTACCCGTCAGTCCGATGATCACCCGGCTCATGCGCCAGCGCCTCCCATTGCTCCAGCAGCGCAACCACCCGCGCCTCGGCCGCCTCGTATTCAGCGTTGAGCTGCTGCAGGCGCGTGAAATCCTGGGCCGTCGCCGCGGCCTGCATCGCTTCGGCCAGTTCGGAGGCGCGTGCCTCTGTGGCGGCGACTTCCGCCTCAACGGCCGCCAGCGCCTCAGCCCGACGACGCTGCTCATTCTTGCTTAGCCGGGGGCCGCCATTCGCCGCCGCAAGCTGTTCGACCGGCGCGGCGACGGCCACCGGCTGCGCGGGCGCCGACCGGGCAGCCAGGTACTCCTGATAGGGTCCGGGAAAGACCTCAAGGCGCAGCCGGCCATCGCCGGGCTTCAGCTCCCAGACCTGGCTTGCCAGCCGGTCCACCAGGTAGCGGTCATGCGAGACCAGCAGTACCGTGCCATCGAACGCTTCCAGCGCCGCCTGCAGGACCTCCTGCGACGGGATGTCCAGGTGGTTGGTCGGCTCATCCAGCAGGAGGAAGTTGGCCTCCTGAAGGACCAGGATGGCCAGGGCCAGGCGCGCTCGCTGGCCGCCGCTGAGCGAACCGACCTTGCTGTAGACGTCGTCGCCTCGAAAGAGGTAGCGGGCCAGGATGTTGCGCGCCTCACTGATGGGCATGGCCTTATGCCGCAGAAACTCGTCCAGCACCGTCTGGTTCGGGTCCAGCGACTCCTGCGTCTGGGCGAAGTAGCCGACCTTCAGGCTCGCCCCGAGCTGGATCTCGCCCTCCAGCGGTTCGATCTGGCCGAGCAGCGTGCGCAGGAAGGTCGTCTTGCCGGTGCCGTTCGGGCCGATGAGCGCGGCAATCTCCTGCCGCCACAACTCCAGCGCGTCAACGCTGAACAGCGGCCGCCCCGGATAACCGACAACCAGGTCGCTGGCGCGGAGGATCAGGTTGCCGCTGCGGTAGGCGGAACGCAGGCGGACGTTGACCACCGGCGGCCGCGTCGGTGCGGGCAGCGCGTTGATCGCTTCCTGCAATTCGGCCAGCGTCGACGCCGGCCGGCGCAGGTCAAGTTCGGCCGCGACCTGGCTCCAGCCCTTGCTCTCCAGGTCACCGATGGCTCCCAGCCCGCCTACCCGGATCGCCTCAACCTCGCGGCTGAGGCGGCTCAACTTGCCCCAGGCCATCTGCGTCCGCTGCCCGGCGATATTGCGACGGATGAAGTCCATCTCCTTGGCGATCCGCTCCTGAAGAGCGTCATACTCACGCTGCCGGCGCTCCCAACGGTCCTGCCGTTGCTGCAAATAGGCGCTGTAGTTGCCGCGGAAGGTCTCCATGCCCTGCCGGCTCATCTCCCAGATGGTGTCGGCGAAACGATCAAGGAAGTAGCGGTCGTGGCTGACGACCAGCACGGCTCCCGGCCAGGTACTCAACGTGCCCTCCAGCCACTGCACGGCCTCAACGTCGAGGTGATTGGTCGGCTCGTCTAGGATGAGCAGGTCGGGCGCTTCGAGCAAGAGCCGGGCCAGCAGCGCGCGCGTCTTCTGCCCGCCGCTGAGCTGGGAGAGCGGCTGGCTCCAGGCGTCCGACTGGAAACCCAGGCCGGAAAGCACCTGGCGGATTCGCGTCTCATACTCGTACCCGCCGGCCAGCTCGTACTCGATCTGAAGATGGCTGTAGGCGTCCATCAACTCGTCGGAGTGTTCCCGGTCGCTCGCCATCTGCGCTTCCATCTCGCGCAGGCGGGCTTCGGTGGCACGCAGCGGATCGAAAACGGTCAGCATTTCCTCGAAAACGCTGTTCTCGTGGCCGACAAACGCCTCGGATGATTCCTGGGACAGGTAACCGACGCGGGTCCCACGCGCAATATGAACGCTTCCACTGCTGGGTTGTTGCTTGCCGGCCATGATCAGCAGCAGCGTCGTCTTGCCGATCCCGTTCGGGCCGACAAGGCCGATCTTGCCCCCCTTCGGGATGCTGACTGTGACGCCGCTGAAGACGTCGAAATCGCCGAACGATTGGCCCACGTTGGACGCGGTCAGGAGTGCCATGCCGTGATTATAGCGCCGGACGGCCGCCTGGGCAGCGGCTCATCTCACGTCTCATGACGGGCGGCGTGCGGGAGTTGGGATGGGGCGCGTAACGAGGACCGGCGACTACGGGGCGGCCGCCTGGCGGCGTTCGAGCTCGGCCGCCCGTTGCTGCGATTCGCTGTATTTCGACAGGCGATAGTAGCGGATGGCATCCGCGATGTTCCCCTGCTGCTCGGCCACGGCCCCGGCGCGAAGGCAGCCGTTTGCCCCCGGATCGCCGTTCAGGCAGGACTGCAGGTAAGCTTCCAATGCGCCGTCCGGGTCGTCGGCAACCAACAGGTCACCGAGCGCCTGCCAAACCTCGCCGCGGGAGGGATCTCGTTCGAGTCCCTGACGGTACAGGGCGATGGTGTCAGCCGGCGCGCCCGCGCGCAGCGAAGCCAGCCAGAAGTATCCGGCGGCGTCATTGGGGCGGAGTTCGATCGCCCGCTGCGCCAGCCTCGCGTCATCCGGCGCCGTCAGGCGCATCATGTCCGTGAAACGCCCCGTGCAGCGCAGCGCGCCGTCCCAGGCCGCCGTTCGCTTGTCGCCTTCGCCCCGCCAATGGTAGAGCAAGCCCTGGTGCCATAGCAGGTCGCAGTCACGCGCGGCAAGGCGGCCGATGTCCTCGGCCGCCGTTGCGGCAGCGCCCGGTGGCTCCGGAGCGAGCAGCTCGTTCGCCGCCAGGGTCGCGCCCCAGTTCGTCGGCAGGGCCGCGGCCACGGCGAAACCGGCCAACAGCACGGCCGCGCCGGTCGTGACCAGCACCTTCGGCCAGGAACGGTCCGGCGCCCGGTCGCGGCTGACACGCCCGAGGGCAAGTCCCAGCGCAAACCAGAGCGGGACGCCGGCCAGCGTCCCCAGCGCGACCGCATCCGTCAGGCCGTAGAGCAGGTGGGCCACGATCGAGGCGAATAGCCCGACCATCAGGGCGCGCGAGAGTGTCCCCCGCGGCCGGCGGCTGATCATTCGACCGAGGTGCCAGAGCGTCACGGCGAGGATCGCCAGCACCAGCAGACCGCCGAACAGCCCGAAGTCAAGCGCATTCTGCAGATAGAAGTTGTGCGCGTCCTCCAGGAGCTTGGCCTGGGCCAGGGGGGCTTGCGGGTACATCCGCGGGGCAAGGAAGCCGAACACGCCCAGCCCGATGCCCCAGAGCGGGAAATCGCGCAGGGCATATAGCCCCTGCTCCCACACCTCAAGCCGGGGCGTGATGACGCTCGACCAGGAGTTGGCCCCGGCGTAGATGAAAGTATCGGCCAGGTCGGTCAGGCTGAGGACGAGCACAGCGACCCCGGCCAGCACGAGGCCCGCAACCAGCCACCAGCGGTTAGGACGGCCGACGAGCGCCAGGACGAGCAACAGGGCCAGGCCTGTCGCAGCCATGGCCGTCCGTGACTGGGCGAGGAGGAGCGCCAGCAGCAGCAACAGCGACAGCGGGACCATGACCAGCGCCAGCTGCCGCCGCCCGCTCAGCCAGCCCCCCAGGGCCAGCGCCGCGGCCAGCGGGATGAAGAGCGTCAGCACGCCGGCGACCTCGTTGGTCGCCAGTCCGGTCTCAAGTCCGAGCAAGTCGGGCAGGAACGTCGGCAACGAGATGCTATAGAGCTTGTCGACGCTGCGCATGCCGAAGATGCCGGCCAGGGCAACCAGCGCGCCCAGGACCAGGTAGAGGATCGTCGGCGGGTTCAGGCGCGTGCGGCCGCCTTTGCGGTCGTGTTGGGGCGGCCAGTTCAGGGCCGCAAAGCACAGGGCGACCGACCAGACCAGCGTTGTGACGCGCGTCCAGGAGACTGCCCAGGGCAGCGGGGAGGCGATGAACGACAGCGGGACAAAAACGGCCAGCAGGAGGCCGATAGCCCAGTTAGCCGGCGAATAGCGCGACAGACGCTTTTCCGTCACGAGCCGCACGACGAACGGCACAGCCAGCAGCAGCATGGCCGTCAGCGAGACGGCTGGGTGGAACAGCGACGCAGAGAGCAGGAACGGGGCGGCCAGGATGAGCGTCGCCCATTCCAGATGACGCAGTGCAAGAACAGGGAATCGCGCCGCTTCCTGAGTCATTGCTGTCTTCTGCATCGGCCTCCTCCTGCACCCTGTTTCGCCGGGCGCGCCGCCGATTGGCTAAGTCAACTCGTCAGAACAGTGAACGTGAATCCGGTAAGGGCCAGGCACTGCCCGGCTTAGGGGGCCGGAGGGGTGCTCGTCGGCGGAACCGCCGTCGGGTTCCCTCCGGGCGGCGTCTTCGTGACTTCCGGCTGGGCCGGTACGGTCGAGGTTGGAAACGCCGGCGGCGTCGCGGTGGGCGCTGCGCTGGTCGGCTGGGGCGGGCGCGGTGTCGCCGGCGCCGCGCGCGTCGGTTGCGGGCCGGACAGTCCCGGGCCGGGCACGCTCGTCGGCGCTGTCCCCACCGGGCCGGGAACGATGATCGGCAGGCCCGGCCCCGGTGGCTGGGGTGGCAGAGGCAAGCCGCCTCCCACACCCGCACCCGGAAGGGCTACCACGGCCACCGGCGGCAGCAAGATCGTCATCCCGGCGGAGACAACCAGGCTCGAAAGGCAGTTGGCCGCCAGCACCTCGCGCAGCGGGATGCCGCGGGCGAAGGCCAGCCCTGGCAGCGTCTCGCCGTTTCGGACGACGTAAGGCGTCCACCATTCAGGCGGCGCGCATGCCACGCCGGCCGCCACGGTGGGGGTGATGTCCGTGGCCGGCAAGGCGGTCGCCGTCGGCAGGACGGTCTCCCGGGCGACAGGCGCCTCAACGGTCGGCGCTTCCGCCGCCGGTTGGGTGGCGGTCGGCAGGGGCGTGGGCGTGGCGGCCGGCAGTTGCGCGGCCGCACCCTCAACGCCACCGGCCGCCACGGCACCCGCGGCCGCGTCGCTCGTCGGCGGTAGTGGCGGCTCAGAAGTCGGCAGCAAGTCGCGAGCAGGCGGCACAAACGCCAGCCCGGTCTCTGAAGTCTGGCCGGCGGCCGTCTCCGTTTCGCCGGCGCGATCCGCCAGGAAGTTGTTCAGGACCCACCACCCGGCGAACAGCAAAGCCACGAGGAGCAGACCCGCGACAATCGGGCGCAACACTGAGCGCGAAGACCCCCCGATGGCGAGTTCTTCATCCATCGGGGACGTGTCATAGACGGGCGCTGACAGGTCGGCCGTCCTCAGTTCGAGGTCCGGCTCCGGCGCGAACGCGACCGCCGCCAGCGGTACGATCTCCGGCAGGTGCAGGTTCTGGCGAAACACCGGGCAGCCATCGTAGTGGGCTGCCAGGCAGTAGCTCTCCTGGTGAATGTTGCTGATGGGGACCGGCAGGCGCGTGCGGTAGCAATGGTTGGCGTCAGACGCAAAGGCCAGGGCAGTGCCCGGATCGGCCGAGGTGCCCAGGTAGGGGCAGCGGCCCAGTTTGTTGCTTCCGTTTGCTACGGCGCCGGCAGAACGACGATTCAGAGGCGGGCGGTATGACGTTGTGCGTTCCATAACCTTCTCAAGTGTACTGCGTCAGTCTTACAACCCGTCTGTCTTAGCATGACGTACGGACCGGCTCAACGGGTCCTGATGAGGCGACGCGATGTTTCGTCGGAACCCGAGCCGATGCGATTATCATAGCGACCAGCCGTTGGCGAGCACATGGAGAAGCAGTGAAGGGGGCGTGAACTCCGGGTGAAGAGCGAACGCCCCCTTCATGAAGGACGGCAGTGGAAGCCCGGGGGTAAGCCTAGACCTCTTCCCCGATCTTGCCCGCGCTCGGCCTGGCGCCGAACAGGCCGGCGAGGCCTTTCGACTTGCGGCCGCTCTTCTGTTCAGTCGCGCCGTTTTCGATCGAGTAGGCCGTGTCGCTATCGTACTGGTACAGGTAATTGCCGTAGTACGACGCTCCCTTGCGCGGCACGCGGTTCAGCACGACGCCGATGACACGGGCGTCGGCGCGTTCGAGCTGGGCCAGCATCGCCTTGGCGGCCTCGGCATGGGTGCGTCCGGGCTGGATGACCAGGATGACGCCGTCCACTTTCGAGGCCAGCACCGTGGCGTCGGCCACGACAAACGGCGGGCTGTCGATGATGACGATCGAGGCTGACTCTTCCAAACGCGAGATGATCTGGCCCATGCGCGACGAGCCCAACAGCTCGGCCGGGTTCGGCGGCAGGCTGCCACTGGTGATGACCGCCAGGTCCTTGACCTTGGAGTAGCGGGCCACGTCGCGGATGTCGAGCTGGCCGCGGAAGACCTCGCTCAGGCCCATCTGGTTCGGCATGCCCATCGCCTTATGGACGCGCGGCCGGCGCAGGTCGCCCTCCAGCAGGATGACACGCTTGTTGGCCTGGGCCATGGCCGCCGCCAGGTTCGTGGCGACCGTCGTCTTGCCTTCCGACGGGCCCGGGCTGGACACCAGAATGGTCTTCAGCGGCTCGTCAACGCTGGCGAACTCAAGGTTGGTGCGCAGCGTCCGGAACGTTTCAGCGATGGGCGAGCGCGGGTTGGCGGCCACATAGGGCAGGCCTTCGACCTTCTCCAGGCCCGCCTCGCTCGGCACGTAACCGATGACCGGCAAGCCAAGGACATTGGCGATGTCGGTCGGCGTCTTGAGCGTGTCGTCAAGGTACTCGATGATGAAGGCCAGCGCGCCCGTGGCCAGCAGTCCCAACAATGCGCCGAGGATGATGCTGCGCAGCATCTGTGGCTCGACCGCAAAGCTCGGCGGGGCGGCGCGCTCGACCTGGACCACGTTCGGCGTGTTCTGCAGGCGCGCCAGGCGGACCGCCTCGTAATTGCTCAGCAGCGTCGAATAGATCTGCTGGTAGAGGGCCAGATTCGCTTCCTGAATGTCCTGCTGGTTCTGGGTTTCCTGCGGCGAGTTGTCGCGAACGTTGTTCGGCAGGACCAGCTGCAGGTAGGTCTCCGATGCCAGATCGAGGGCGAACTGCTTCTGGGCCAGCTGCGTGTTCTTCTCGACCAGCAGGTTACGCTGCTCGATCGACAACGGCGGCGGCAACTCATTCGGCAGCGACTTCGGCGTCAGGTCATCGATCTCCTGCTGCAACTGCGTCACTTCTGCCTGGAGGACGGCGATCTGCTGCTCCAGTTCGATCTTGCGCTGCTCGGATTCCAGTATGAGCGACTCCTGGCTCTGTTGCGAGCGTTGCTCGATCTCGGATTGCAACTTCGAGATCTCCTCTTCGATCTGGGTGATCTGCAGTTGCAGGCTTTCCTCCGACGAGGCGAAGCGCGAGGCCTGGAGCGTCTCATTCTGACCGATGAGCACTTCGACCAGGGTATTCGCGATCAGCGCCGCCTGCTCGGGGTCGCTGTCGCGCACCGTCACCTCCAGCAAGCGCGTGCCGCGAACCTGCTGGGCGCTGACCTGCGAGGCCCGGACCGTGCGGCCGACAGACTCGCTCGTGGCCGTCAGGACCGGTTCGGTCACCAGCAGCTCGATGTACGTCTGGGCCAGTTCCTGGTCGCTGATCTTCGTGGCGTTCGGCACATTGGCGTCCTGCGCCTGCATGACCATGAACTTGGTCGTCGCTTCATACACGGGCGTCTGATAGACGCTCATGATGTAGCCCGCCCCGGCGCCGACAACAGCGCCGATGATGAGCAACCAGGCCCATCTCCTGAATAGCGTGAACAATAGCTTCAGTTCCATAACACACTTCCGTCCGTTCCCAACGATGAATGAACGCCGATCTCCGGCCGTTATCAGGCGGCTGTCGGCAGCGGCCGGCGCTCCAGAGAAGCGTCCAGCGCGACCGCCACGGCATCGACGACCGTATCTACATCCTCGCGGCTCATGCGCGGATACAACGGCAAGGTCACTTCGCGCCGCCCCACGGCTTCTGTCAGCGGCAGCCCCGCGTCCCGGCCGTCCCCAGCGTAATAGGAAAACGTGTGGGCCGGCGGGTAATGAATACTGGTCTGGATGCCCTGCGCCTTCATCGCGCTCATGAAACGCGGCCGGTCCGCCCCGTCCGGCAGCAGGATCGGCCGCAGGTGGTAGCTCGGGGCCGAACCCTCAGCCGGGACCGCATAGGGCACGCCGGGGGGCAAGGCCAGGGACGCCAGCCGCTCGACGTAATAGGCGTCGATTTCGGCGCGGCGGGCGTTGTTCGCTGCCAGCTTGCTCAACTGGACGCGGCCGATCGCCGATCGCAGTTCGTCTATCCGGTAGTTATAGCCGGGGGCGACGACGTCATAGCTCGAGGCATGACCCTTGTGCCGGTCCCAGGTCAGGCTGGTCATGCCGTGCGAGCGCAGCAGCCGCACGCGCTCGGCCAGCGCGCCGTCGGCCGTCGTCACCATCCCGCCTTCACCGGTGGTCATATTCTTGTTCGAGAAGAAGCTGAAACAGCCGACGCGCCCCCACGTGCCCAGGGCGCGGCCGTTCAACCGCGCGCCGGGGGCGTGGGCCACGTCCTCGACCACATCCAGCCCATGGGCCTCGGCCAGCGCCAGGATAGCCGGCATATCGCAGGCATGACCGGCGTAGTGGACGACAATGATGGCCCGCGTGCGGGGCGTGATCTTCTCCGCCACGTCGTCGGCCGAAAGGCCAAAGTCACTCTCGCTGGTGATATCGGCAAAGACCGGCGTCGCGCCGGTGTAGCGCACAGCATTCACGGTGGCGATGAAGGTCAGCGATGGCACGATGACCTCATCCCCCGCCCCCCAACCGAGTGCCAGCCCGGCCAGGTGCAGGGCGGCCGTGCAGTTCGTGACGGCCAGGGCGTGGACCGCTCCCGCGCCGGGCGAAGCGACGAGCGCCGCAAACTCCTCCTCAAACTGGAGCGTCACGCCGCCCATCGACAGCCAGCCGCGCCGGAGCACGTCCAGCACGGCCGCCTCTTCTTCGGAGCCGAGGTCTACGTCTGCGAGCGGGATGCGCCACATCTGGGTCTTGGTGTCCATATCCTAGTGAGCCTGACCCTTTCCGTTGGACGCCGCCCCCGCAGCAACCTGCGCCGGCCCCGGGATGCTCATGACGGCCGATTCGGGCGGCAGAAACTCCAGCCGCATCCGGTCAAAGTCCTCGATGGCCCGCTCGTAGTCATCCGGCCGGCCCAGGTCCTGCCAGTAGCCGTCAAACGGGAAGCCAACGACCTTCTCGCCTTCGGCGATCAGTTTCTTGACCAGGTCAGGAAAGTCGAGGTAGGCGTTTGTCGGGATGTGGCGCAACACCCGCGGCTCGAACACATAGATGCCCATGCTGACCATGAAGTCATAGGTCGGCTTCTCGATGTAGCCGGTGACGCGGTGGTCGGCGTCCTGCTGGATGACGCCCAGGTCGATGTGGACCTTGCGCCGGTGCATGGCGATGGTCGCGGCCGCCTCGTTCTTGCGGTGGAACCGCACCAGGTCCTTGATCCGCAACGTGGTCAGCACGTCGCCGTTGGCGACGAGGAAGGTGTCGTCCAGTCCATCGACCAGCGACAGGGGGCCGGCCGTACCCAGCGGCGCATCCTCATAGCTGTAGTCGATCTTCATGCCCAGCCGCGCGCCATCCTGGAAGAAGAGGCGCAGGAATTCCGACAGGTGGCCGACAGTCAGGACGGCCTCGTCCACGCCGCCCCGCTTCAACTGGCGCAGCAGGATCTCAAGGATGGGCATATCGCCGATGGGCATCAGCGGTTTCGGCAAGATCGTCGTATACGGCTTGAGCCGCGTCCCTTTACCGCCGGCGAGGATGACTGCTTTCATGTTCGCTTACTCCCGTGTACGACTGGGCTTCACAGCCTCAGACCGCGTAGCGGCCGATCTGGTAGAAACTAAGATGGTCGCCGATCCAGGCGATGGTCCGGGCCAGACCCTCGTCGAGGCCCACCGCCGGCGTCCAGCCAAGCAGTTCGCGGGCCAGCCCATTGTCCGACATCAGCCGCATGACTTCCGACTTCTCCGGCCGCAGGCGCTCCGCGTCGGTCACGATCTCCACCGGCCGGTTGACCTGGCGGATGACCCGCTCGGCCAGTTCGCCGACCGTCACATCATGGCCTGTGCCCAGGTTCAGCACCTGACCCTCGACATCCGGCGCGTTTGCGGCACGGAGGAAACCGTCGACCGTGTCGCTGACATAGGTGAAGTCGCGGCGCGTCTCCAGGTTGCCAAGCCGGACGCAGTCACGGGTCAGGGCCTGGGTGATGATCGTCGGGATGACCGCCCGCGCCGACTGGCGCGGGCCAAAGGTGTTGAACGGCCGGACGGTGACGACCGACAGGTCATACGCACAGTAGAAACTCTCGGCCAGCTTGTCCGCCCCGATCTTGCTGGCGGAATAGGGCGACTGGCCCTGGAGCGGGTGGGACTCGTCCATCGGGACGGACCGCGCCGTACCATAGACCTCGCTGGTCGAGGTGTGGACCACCCGCCTGACGCCGTGGGTCCGGGCCGCCATCAGGACGTTGAGCGTGCCCATGAAATTCGTCTCGGCCGTCTCCATCGGGTGGCGGTATGAGTAAGGGATAGAGATGATCGCGCCCAGGTGAAAGACGACGTCCGTGCCGGCGACCGCCTGGAGGATAGCGCCACTGTCGCGCAGGTCCCCGGCGATCACGTCGAGGCCGGCCCGGATATCGTCGGGCAGCTGGTCGAGCAGGCCGGCGTCGCCGCGCGAGGTGTAGCGCACGAACGCGCGCACGGTCGCGCCGTCGCGCACCAGGCGCTCAACCAGATGACTGCCGATGAATCCGCCCGCGCCCGTCACGAGCACGCGCTTGCCAGCCCATTTGCTCATATCCGATTCAAAACTCCCGAAATCGGCCCGCGAAAATTGTGTACGACGGTACTTCCAGGGTGTATGACGGTACTCACCCGCGGCCGGACGTGCCTAGCCGGCCCGCTCCTGCAACACCATCTGCTCGCGCATGGCCTGGACCTGCGCCCGGGCATCGTCCCATGCTTCCGCTTCGATCAACTCGTCCAGATCGCTCAGCCAACTGGAAAAACGAGTGGGATTGATCGATTCCGCGTTCACGCGCTCGACCGAAAGCGGTTGCGCAGTATCGAAGCCGGCATCGGCCCGTTCCGCATTCAGTTGGGTGCGCAGGCCCTCCAGCACATCCGGCAGGACGACGACCTGGGCCTTGCTGCTGCGGCAGATGGACAGAATGCGCTCCTTCTGCCTGGGCTGAATCCTCTCGATGGCGAAGATGATCAGCCCGATGTCGTGGAGGTCTACCAGTTGCGGGATCTCCGAGGTATTGCCCAGCACCTGGTATCCGGCGATGCGCGAACCTTGCTTGCGCGGGGCGTCGTCGACCAAGCCGACGATCGAGAAGACCTGCCCCAGCTCCGCCTTCTGCATCAGGTAGGCGGCCAGCTGGCCGGCCTCGCCCGCGCCCACGACCAGGACCCGCTCGCTGACGGCAGCCGAGCGGCCGCGCAGCGTGATCCAGTGGGCCGAAAGGCCGGTGATGATCCGCATCCGGTACCGCAGGGCCGCGAAGCCAACGAACGACAGCAGGCCGGTCACGACCAGCAGGCCGGACGGCAGCAGGTGATGCCCCAGGTACGGCACGCGAATGACGCGCGGCTCCCAGACCATGTTGATCAACAGCAGGATGGCCGTCGTCAGCGAGGTCGAAAAGGCCAGCGTCAGCATGTCGTTGATGTCAGCCCGCGACCAGACGATGCGGCCGATGCCAAGCAGGGCGTTGACCAGGCTATAGGCCAGGGCGATGGCAACCGCCACCCCCACGGCAAGTCCGAGGCCCAGTTCCAGCGGGCCGTTGCTGCGCCAGATCACGCCAGTGATGGCCGCGGCGGCGAAGGCCACCAGGCTATCCAGGACGAACCACGAGAAATAGTGGTTGATGAAGCGCGCCAGCGGCCCCCAGAAAAGCAGGTGCTCCGGCACATGCTTGCTCTTCAGTTGCGGCAGCAGCGCCATCAAGGTCCAGAAGATGACATCCAGGTCGGTCAGGATCGAGCGGTGGTGAACATAGAGCAGGTCCAGTCGCATCTTGCTGGGCAGGATGACCTTCAGGTACTGGTCAGCGACGTTGCTCGACTGGAGCATATTCTCTTCGTCCCGGTAGAGGACGGAGGCCGGGCTGGTGATGCCGGGCCGGACGGAGAGCAAGACCTGGCGGGCGTCCTCAGGCCAGTGGTTGACGAAGGCGCGGTCTTCCGGCCGCGGGCCGACCACGCTCATGTCGCCCTTGAGGACGTTCCACAGCTGGGGCAATTCGTTCAGCTTCGTGTCGCGCAGCCACTTCCCCAGCGGCGTGATGCGCGGGTCGCCCTGGGCGGTGACGCGCGGGCCGTTGTAGCTGGACGATACTTCATACATCGTGCGGAACTTGAGGATCGAGAACGGCCGTCCATGGCGGCCGATGCGCTCTCCCCAGTAGAAGATCGGGCCTGGAGTGTCACGCTTGATCAGGACCGCGATCAGGATGAACAACGGGGCGAGGAAGATCACGCCCGTCAGGGCAATAACCAGATCGAGGATTCGCCGGGCGCTCTCATCCAGCATTCGCCACAAACCGCCCATCACCGGTTGCTCCTTGGCGTCGATATCCCTTTTGTAGGACGCGAGTGTCTCGTTCATGGCTTAGCCAGACGGCCGGATGGCCACCAGATAGTGGGTGTTGAAAACGCGCAACTTCTCCAGAAGTGTTGAGACCGACCAACTCAAGGGCACCAACCGCCTTGCCACAGGCGGCGCCAATGTGATCCGGTCAAATGTGGTGTGGCAATGTGGGAAGTATTGCCGGATCGCCTCAGGCCGAACCCCGCGAGTCTGCTTGTTGACCGGGTTGATCCAGAAGTCATACCAGAGGATCAGGCCGCCGGGCCGCACGACCCTTAGGAGTTCACTAGCGACAGTATAGCAGAGGGCCGGATCCAAAATCGATGAAAACACCGTGAAACTTAGAGCCACATCGAAAGCGCCGTCCGGATAGGGCAGCGATCGGCCGTCGGCGCAGTTCACCCCGACGTGGGGCAGCAGGGCGCGCGCCCTGGCCACGCGTTCGGCCAGCAGGTCTGTCCCGAACAGGTTCGACGGCGTAGCCCCGTAGCCCAGCCACTCCAGCAGCACGCCGCCCGACCCGCACCCCAGCTCGAGGATGCGCTTGTCGGCCAAAGGAAACATATCACAGCGCTTCAGCATCCGCAGGATGGCGCGCTGGCGCTGCTGGATGGCGAACAGGTGCGACACGTTGGACAGCGAGTACGTATCCTGGCCCTCCAGCCGTGCCTCCCACTCTCCGTAGGTCTGCTGCAGGCGCTCGCGTTCCGCCGTCCCTTCGTTCGTCACCCGCCCGTCCGCCATCGTCAACCCGTCACCTCAGTCCAGACGGCCGCGACCGGGTCATAGTTCAGCCGGACCGTCTCGTTCGGGGCCACTTCCCGCCGGGGCGGGGCGTTCAGGCTGATGTTGCCGCCCGTGACCAGTGCCAGCCCGGTTGCGGCTGTCAGGTTGATGGTCCCCGCGAAAAGCGAGTCGGACGCGCCGTCGGCCGTCCACCAGTGGATGGCATTGACGTCGGCCGTGCCGTTGACCGTGTAGGTGTCGTAATTGCTGCTGATGACCAGGATTTCGCCGGCCGGGATAGGCGTTGGCGGCGCGCCCGGGATGGGCGTCAGGTAGGCCACCATCGGCTCCGAGCCTTCCGCGGCCTGCGCGTTCGTTGCCAACAGCGGCTTGTCGCTGGTGTAGTTCACGATGCGGTTATTGGCTCCGCTGATGCGTTGCGTCCAGCTGTTGCCGGCGGTCTCTTCCGCGTAGAAAAGGCTGCCGCTGCTGATCGCCTGGAACAGGTTGTTGTCCACCTGCAGGCGGGCTTCCAGTCCGGGTCCTGTCTCGCTGCTGAGGCACATGAAGATGCCCCGGTCGCCGATCGCCCGGCCGATGAAACGGCAGTTGTCCACCGTCGCCTGCCCGTTCTCGATCGACACGGCGATCATCTGGGCGTCGTTCGTCGTCCGGGTGTAGAAGAAGCAGTCACGGATGTCGTATAGGTTGGTCGCCGACGCGCCCAGGGCGATGATGGTCGCGGCCTTCTGGTTGTAGAACTGGCAATCGTGGATGCTCGCCTCAACATTTTCCAGTCGCAGGTCGATCATGGGCAGCGAGTCGGCCCGGGGCGCGAAGACGCAGCGCGAGATCTCGACCTTCCACGGGGCGTTGCTGTAGGCACTGATGAAATTCTGGCCCGCGGGCGGGTTCTCCGGCGTCGTGAAATAGCAGTTCTCGATCAGCATGTCCGACCGGATCTGGACGGCCGGCCGGCACTCGAACAGGCAGTTCCGGACCTCGACCCGGGTGTAGGTCTCAACCCGGTCCTGGGTGATGATGCCGCGGCTGTTCCGCGGGCCGAACCAGCAGCCGAGAAAACGCTGGTACTCCGGATCGCCGGCCACGGCCGAACCCTGGAAGTGGAAAGCCCAGGCAGTGGCCCCATCAAACCGGCAGTTCTCACAATGAACGGTGATGTGCGGGTGGCAGTAAACCAGATGCGACTCGGCGTTGTCGTGGAAGTAACAGTCGTACAGGTGCAACCGCTTGTGGCCATCCTCGACAGCCCAGAAAGCGACGCAGTAAAACCAGCCCGGCTTGATGTCGCAATCGCGGACCGTCAGGAACAACTCGCCCTTGCTGTCGCCCGAACCGGACGAAGGGGAGTAGATGCAATTGGTGAAGCCGTCGAAGTCGACGCGCTCGACGAAAGCCTGGTGATCAGCCGACCCCGTCTCCAGGAAGATGCCCTGCAGCTCGAAGTCGCGCGGGTTGAGCGTCTCTTCCAACCGCAAGTCGGAGATACTGAAGGCGCTGCCGTTGAAGACGAACAGGCCGGCGTAGTTCTTGCTGGGGTCAGCCTGGGGCACATTGAAGCGGATCAGGCAGTTGCCCCGGCCGGCGCCAATGATGGTCAGGTCGCCGTTAACATTCAACCTGTCGTTCGATGGATCAAGGTCGATCTGGTAGTGGACGCTGGGCTGGGGTATCCACAGCGGCAGCCTGGCCTCAATGGCAGCGTCAATGGCCGCCTGGAAGGCGGCCCGATCGTTGGTCGTCCCGTCGCCAACCGCGCCGTACTTCGGGTCAGTCACATCGACCCGCTGGTCGGGCTGGGCCAGCAACGACCGCGCGGCACGGGGAACCACGGCCGCGGCCGCGGCCGGCCCGGCCCGACGCAGCGCCAGCGCCGCAGCAGCCCCGGCAGCCGCGCCCAGGAATCCGCGGCGCGAGATGGATAACGGCTCGCCCTGTTTCGACTTACTCATCGCTCTTTCTCCCACACGTGCCGGCCTCTGCCTTCGCGAGGCGCTCGCTCGACGACCAGATCTTCGCACCATTCGGCCAGGCGCGGGATGTTGGTCTCCAGTTCATAGGTATCAACGAAGCGGCGGCGGGCGCTTCCGGCCATCGTCCGGCGCAAGTTCGCGTCGCACAGTAACGTCGACAGCCTGTCGGCCAGCGCCGCCGGGTCGTCAGGGGGGACGAGGAAACCGTCGCGGCCGTCGCGCACGATCTCGCTGATGCCGCCGACGCGCGAGGCGACCACGGGCGTGCCGACAGCCAGCGACTCGACGTTGACAATGCCGAACGCCTCATCCCGGCTGGGCACCACGACCACATCGGCCGCCGCCATCCGTTCCAGCACCGTCGCGCGTGAAGTTTGGCCGCGAAAGTCACACCGCTCCGAGACGCCCAGGTCGGCGGCCAGTCTCTCCAGCGCCGGGCGTTCCGGCCCGTCACCCAGCAGTTCGAGCCGAACTGCGCCGGCGCGTTCGAAAACCTGCGGCATCGCCCGCAGCAGGACGTCCTGGCCCTTCGAGGCGAACAGCCGCCCGGCGCAGACGACCAGCCTGGGGGTGGCGTCCGCCTTCGGACGCGGCGACTGGCCCGCCAGCGGGTCCGGCAGGAAATAGGGCCAAATGGTCACCCGCTCGGGTGGCTCGCCGTAGGTCTGGCGCAGGTCGCGCCGGCCGGCCTCGGAGTTGGCGACGAGATGGGTCGCCATCCGGTGGACGCCGCGCTTGCGCAGGTGGAGCCAGCGGGCCTTCCAGCCCGGATAGGGCGAGTCCGCGTCGGTCTGGCCGCTGAGCGTGTGATACCAGGCCACCCGGGCCGGCACGCCCAGAAGGCGGCCGACAAGGATCATCACGTTCGTCGCGCCGAAATTGGCGATCAGGCAATCGGGACGGTCGCGCCGGACCAGGCTCCGCAAGAAGGCCGCGTCCTCGCGACCCGTCGGTCGCTTGTTGGGCCAGGTGTAGATGGCCGGGTTGGACGCGTGGTCTTCGGCATCAACGCGCCGGCCGTCGACCAGCACCACGACCCGGTGCCCACGGGCCGCCAGTTCGCGCCCCAGCGCCTTGAATTGGTTAGGAATCACCTGGTCTTGCCAGCTTGTGGCGATGTAGAAGCAGCGCTGTGCCATAGGCCGCGAACCATGGGGTGGCCGGGCGTCAATCCGCCGGCTGAAGCGACCGGTCGTGTGCGTTGGACAGCGTGGCAAAATGGGCCAGGCCAACCCAGAAGCCGCAGCCGTAGCTGAGGTGCAGGATGGGATGGATCAACAGCAGTCGGGGGACGTGCCGCCAGCCGCGGGCCGCCCCGATAGACAACGAAGCGAGCACGTCGGCCGCCAGATAGGCCAGGACAACGCCGCCCAGCAACCACCAGGCAGGGCGGAAGAGCAGGCCCACGACGGCCGTCACGGCGAGCATGGCCACCAGGGCCGCCGGCACAAACTGCCTCAGGCGCATCTGGCGCGGGTGCTTTTGCATCACCCGCACTTTCCAGTAGCCGTACTGGTAGTACTGCGTCCACAGCTTGCGAAACGAACTCCGGCTGTAATAGCGCGAGCGGATATCGGGCGACAGCAGGATCTTGCCGCCGCGCTTCAGCAGGCGGTAGTTGTACTCGTCGTCCTGGTTGCGGACGAGCTCCTCATCGAAGGGGCCGTTTCGTTGCAACGTCTGGCGCGTGTAGGCCGGGAAGGCCACTGTCTCCACCAGCAACGGCCGATCCTTGACCGTCCGGAAGGCGGAACCACCGACGCCGAACCAGGAGCTCATCGCCAGGGCGATCGCCTCGGCGTCGGGCGTTTCGCCGATCGTCTCGATCGGCCCGCCGACCGCGTCGACCCCATCGCGCTGCAGGTGCTCCACACAGCGGCTGACGTAGTCGGGCGCGATTTCACAGTGGCCGTCGACGCGGACGATAATATCGCCTCGCGCCTGGCGAATGCCGATGTTCAGCGCCGGCGGCACGATGCCCGCCGGGTTGTCGAGCAGGTAGAGGTTGGCCCGCTCGCCCTGCAGGGATCGAACGTACTCGCGCGTGCCGTCGTTCGACATGCCGTCAACGACCAGGATTTCGAGCCGCGCGGCGGGATAGTCCTGGGCCAGGACCGACCCCAGACTGCGCCGGATGTAGGCGCCTTCGTTGCGCACAGGCATGATGACGGAGACGTTCGGCGGACTTTCCATAGTCTGGAGTGTACGCGCCGGAACTGCTTTGGCGCGTGAGAATTGTGTGAAAGGGGTGTGAGGAATGGGAAATCGGCCGCTAGCCGTCCGTGTTTGCGGTTTGCGGCGCGTTCGCCGGTTCCGTCCGGCCAAACCGTCCGGCCAGCCACACAACCACACCCGGGACAGCCACCATCAGCAACCCCATGACGGGCAGCATGTAACGCAACAGCGGCACGACAAGGATGGTCATGGCCCAAAAGTAGCCGGTGATCAGCCAGTTGCCTACCGTCATCCGTCGCTTTGGCCCGCCCAGCCGCCAGGCGACGGCCGAACCCCAGACGATCAGGCCCAGGTAGACCGCCTGGATGAGCAGCACCGGCAGCTCAAAGCGCCGGCTGTCGATGCCATACCAGCTCCGACCGGCCTTGATCAGCTGCAGTTTCACGAAGGTCAGCGGCGCAGCGGCCGCTTCGTCCAGCATGACCCGCAGCACGCCGCCCATCGACGCCATTTCCGGCCGCCGGTCGTGGAAGCGCCGCATCATCTCGGCCACGTCCGGCGCGACCGCCACTTCCTGCCGGTACTCCTTTGGGACGGCCAGGAAGGTGAGCCCATCCTGGATGGTGATCGCCCCGCCCGAACTGAGCAGGACGACCTCCCTCGTCTCGCGGTAGACGGCCGCTTCCCACGGCAGGACGACGGCCACCGCCCCGACCAGCAACAGCGCGGCCATGCCCAGACGGGTCGCCGGCCGCAAGTCGCGCGCCACCAGCACCAGGACGAGCGCCAGGACGGGCCCGAGCAGGAGGGCCGCCGGGCGGATGAGCATGGCCGCGCCCACCAGCGTTCCGGCCAGCAGGTACAGCCACCACGCCCGCGGCCGGCGCAGGACGGCCAGCCAGAAGACGAAGAGGGCCGCGTAGAGGATGGGGATGAACGGCACTTCGCTGTTTGGCTGCTTGGTCAGCCACAGGCCAAAGGGGTAGGTCAGCCAGGCCCCGGCCGCGACGAGGGCCAGCGCCGGCGGCCAGACCAGGCGCGCCAGCGCGTAGACCAGGACGGCCGACAACCCCGCGCACAGCATCCGAAACAGCAGCAGGCCGGTTTCATCGCCGAGGCCCAGCCCGCGCGACGCGCCAAACACCCCGGCCAGCAGGACCGGGAAACCGGGCGGGTAGCGGCTGGTCAACTCGCCGTCGAGCGTGACCCCCCGGCCGGCCAGGATATTGCGCGCCACCGGCTCGTACCACGTTGTGTAGTCGGTGCTCTGGTTGCCCTGGAACTCGGCCGGCAGCAGCGACCAGAACAGCCCGGCGACGACCGCAGCGGCGAGGAATACCGCCAGCGCCAGCCATAGGTCGAGATGCTTCCTCACGAGCGCGTCTCCCCCGGTGCGGTCGTGACATGAGAGACGACGGCCCGGAACTTGCCGTTGGCTGTCCGCGGCACTTCATCGACTTCTTCCAGCACGACGTCAATCTCGCCTACCCGGTCGTGGATGCGCCTCACCAGCGCTTCACCGTCGGCGGCCGTATACGCGGCCGTCGGCACGTAGAGGACGCGCAACCGGTCCAGCGACTCCTGGATGATCTGCGCTTCCCGGATAGGCAGATCGGCCTTGAAGACTGGGTCAAGCCGTCCGATGTGGCGGCCATCGCGCGTGATGACCACGTCGTCGCTGCGGCCCTCGATGGCCCGCAGGACGGGCAGGCCGCGACCGCAGGCGCACCCTCCCCCGGACGCCCGCCGCGCCCGGTCGCCGGTGTCATAGCGGATGAGCGGCATGTCGGCGTTGATCAGACCCGTCGCGACCAATCGTCCGGCATTCTCATCCGCCACCGGCTCGTCGGCATCGTCGGCCAGCAGTTCTATCAGCCCCGTGTCGGGCCACGCGTGCAGGCTGCCCGCCTCGCATTCGCTGGCAGCGGCGGCGATCTCGGCCATTCCGTACGTCTCGCGGACGGGGCAGCCGAAGACGCGGCCGATCGTCGCGCGCTGGTGTTCCAGCAGCGGTTCGGCGTTTCCGAGCGCCACGCGCAGCGGCGGCGCCTGGGCGCCCGCTTCTTCGGCCGCCTGGGCCAGCCGGTAAAGCCCGGATGGGTAGCCGAGCAGGTAAGTCACCCCATGGTCGCGCAGCGCGTCCAGATAGGCGGCGGCATTCTCGACCGACAGATGGTAGGCCGACAGATATAGCTGGTGCATGGTCGCGTTCCAGACCCAGAACGGCGGCCGCTTCTGCTCGACGGGCGCGACCAGCTGCCCACCGAGGATCGCCCAGCGGTCGTGGCGACTGACGCCGTGCCAGCGTCGCGCGCGCGCCTCGAACAGCGCGAACCAGGCCTGGACCGTCTCGCGGCTGAGCCAGATATGCAGCGGCTTGCCGGTCGTGCCGCTGGTGTGCTCGTAATACATCGCCTTTGGATCGCAATCGTCGGCCAGGAACGCCCCCGGCGATGCCCGCAGCGCTTCCTTCGACAGTACAGGCCAGTTTTCCAGCACCGACCATGCGGCGCGGTCGCCCTTGCGGCGTCGTTCGGCCCAGTGGTCGCGGTAGTAGGGCACGCGGGTTGCGGCCCGCTCCAGCAGGAAGGCCAATCGTTCTTCCTGCCAGGCCGCCCACTGCCCGGCCGTCCAATGGTCGCGCTCCAGGGCCGCCTCGGTCAGCGCCTCGCTCTCCGGGCCATAACGCCAGCGGACCAGCCGGCGGCCGCGCGCGCCGGCGGCCGCCACGCGCAGCGAGTACGGCAGGCGATGGTAGACGCGCAGCCAATCAGGCATATCCCACCTCCGGGACCGCCTCTTCCGCGCCGGCGGTCAGGCGCAGCCCGAAGCGGCGCAGGAAGAGGTCGCTGACGGCCCGCTGGTAGGTGCGGTAGGTGAAGCGTGTCGCGGCCGCGACGCCGGCCTGGCTGGCCGCGGCCCATCGTTCGGGATCGGCGACCAGCGCCCGGATAGCCTCCGCGAAGGCGTCAATGTCCGTTGCCGGGCAGGCGAAGCCGGCTCCCGTCTCCGCCAGGACCTGGGGAATGCTCGACACCGCACTGGCCACGGGGACCGCCCCGTAGGCCATCGCCTCACTCAGCACCTTCGGCCAGCCTTCGGAGGCCGAGGGCAGAAGGACGACATGGGCGGCCGCGTAGTGGGCAGCCAGTTCGGCGCGGGGGATCCAGCCATGAAAGAGGGCGGGGATGTGGTGTTCGGCCGCCCACGCTTCATAGCGCGGCCGGTCAGGCCCGTCGCCGAGGAAATGCAGCCGGTGGTCGACGCGGCGTTCGACAAGCCGCCGGCTGACCTCAAGCGCCCGCCCCGCGCCCTTGCCGTCGTTCAGCGCGCCGACGAACAACACCTCCAGCGGCGCCGTCAGGCGCTTGCCGATTGCCGCGGCGCGGCCGCCGGCGATCTCCTCATCAGTCAGGGAGGGGTTATCGAAGGAAAGGACATGCTCGGGCTGGTCGGGCCAGCGGCCGTTGACCGTCACGGCCGCCCGGAGGTCGCGCTGCAGCCAGTCGCGCTGCAGGGCGTAGGTACGCGGGTCGTCGCCGTCCGGGCGCCAGTTGCCGGCGTATTTGATCCAGCGCGGCCGGGGTTCCGCGCGCCGCCGCAACAACCACAGAGTCAGCAGGCTGATATTGGCCGGGCATCGAACGTGGACAGCGTCGGCCGCGTCGAGTTCTTCGCTGATCGTCCGGCCATAGGCCGGGTAGGAGAGCAGGATGCCGGCTTTGGTCCGCAGCGTTTCGCCGCCGGCCGGCGCGACCGGGCGCAGGCTGACGCGGGGCGACGTGTAGGCCAGGGCGCTGGCCGGTGCGGGTTCGTCGTACAGGGGCGCGATGTGCACGACGGACGTGAACAGCTCGGCCAGATAGTCGATCTCGCGCACGGTTGGCCCCCAGCCGACGACGTCCCCGGCACGGCGGTAATGGGGGGTGTGTGAGACGATCAGCAGCCGGGTCATACCTTTGCAGCCTCCCGGTTGCTGATGAGCGAACGTAGCAGGGCGTCATACTCGCCCGCCCGCTGGGCCCAGGTGGTGCCCGCCGCCGCCCGGCGGGCCGCCTCGCCCATCGCCCCGCGGGCCGCATCGTCGTCGAGCAGAGCGAGGATCGCCGCGGCCGTTTCTTCCGGCGACTCCGGCGGCACGCTGAGGCCGGTCACGCCCTCATGGATGGCCTCGGTCAGGCCGCAGCCCTGGCTGACGACCGCCGGCTTGCCGCACAACGCCGCCTCCTGGACTACGATGCCGTAGCCCTCGGTGTCGCCATCGGATGCCGTCCGGCTGACGAGGACGAACAGGTCGCACAGGTTATAGACCGCCGGCAGCTGTTCGGCCGAGACGATGCCGGTGAAACGCACGCGCTCGGCCACCCCGACGGCCCGCGCCACTTCCTCGAACTCCGCCCGGCGCGTCGGCAGCCCGGCAATGAGGTAGGTCGCGTGCGGGTGTCGGGCGAGCACGTCCGGCAGGGCGCGGATGACCACGTCCTGGGCCTTGCGCTCGGTGACGTTGCCGACGGTCAACAGCACCGGACCGCCGTTCAGCCCCCACTCGCGCTTCAGCCCGCCCGTTTCCAACCCCGGCCGGAACTGCTCGCCATCGGCCGCGTTCAGGATGACGTGCAGCGACCGCGGCCGGCAAACATGCTCCACCAATCCGGCGGTGTAGCGGCTGACGGCGACAACGGCCGTCGCCCGGCTGGCGGCCAGGGCAGTCAGCCGGCGCTCGGTCGACGAGCGGGCCGCGAACTCGCTGCCGTGGGCG
Organism: uncultured Ardenticatenaceae bacterium; assembly: GCA_964422535.1. Lineage (GTDB taxonomy): Bacteria > Chloroflexota > Anaerolineae > Promineifilales > Promineifilaceae > Promineifilum. Next base: position 81,714 of record CAYRBP010000004.1, read on the forward strand.
ATGGCCACCCAGGGCAGGCGGAAAGGCGGCGCGACGACCGCGGCCGCCCACAACGCCCGGCTGCCCGTAGCAACGACCACGTCGGGCCGATAGGCGCGAACGGCTGCGGCAATGGCCGACAGGCGGCGCGCCGGCCACAGCCGGCCGCCCTGGCGGTCATCGAGCGTCGTCACGCCGAAGGGCTGCGCCGCGTTGAAGGCATCGCGCTGGGCAGCCGGAACATAGGGCTGCGGCGACACAACCTCGACCGCCCAGCCCAGGCCGTGCAGGTGGCGGGCCACCTGGTAGGCGTGAGTGCCGATGCCGCCCGGCCCCGGCGGGAACTCCGTGCTGAGCAGCAGCAGGCGAGGCGCGTATTGCCCGTTCGGGATCGAGGGAGCATCCACTGTCATGGTTCGGTTGGGCCTGGCCGCGCGACTAGCGCGACATCCGCGAAGCGCGAGCCCCGCGCGTCGTGGCCGCGACGGGTTCGGCGGCTGCGGCCGGGGCGTCATCGGTCTGCGCCAGTTCCAGCCGCCAACTGACCAGCGCCAGGGCCAGGATCGTGGCGATCGAGACCATGCGCAGGGCGCTGTGGGCCATGATCGACATCGACCAGACGGCCAGCGCTGCCGTCATGGCCCGGGACAGGCCCGGCGAATTGGCCGCGTAACGCTTGAGCAACATCCAGACGAGGACGAACAGGGTCAGGATGCCAAACAGGCCGTGCTCGGCCAGCAGGCGCGTGAATTCCGTGTGGGCCGCCAGGCCAACGCCTTCGTAGTCCACCCGGTACTCAACCGCCAGTCCCACGCCGGTACCGACCAGCGGGTTGTCCCGAAAGGCAGTGAGGTCAGCTTCGGCTGCTTCAAGGCGGCCCGTGCTGTCGAGTTCCGAGAAACGATCGCCCAGGACGCCGGCGGTGTAGCTATCCAGGCGGGGGAAGACGACCAGCAACAGCGCAAACCCACCCACGGCCAGGAGGGCGAAGAATCGCCGGCTCTGCGGCGAGCGCATCAGATGAAAACCGAACACCATCAGCGCCAGGACATAGCTGTAGACGCCGCCTCGCGAGAAGGTCATGACCGCCTGGCCGAGAAAGACGAAGGTCAGCAGCAGGATGAAACCACGCGCGCCCGAACGGCCGCGCATGATGACCAGCAGCATGCTGCCCGCCAGCGCGCCGAGACCCAACAGGTTCGAGACCTGGTTAGGGCCGTAGTTGCCGCTGGTGACCCAGTTGGAGGCGGACAGGAACTCCTGGCTGGTCGTCACCGTGCTATAGACGGCCAGCGAGGCGACGCCAACGATGGGAGCCATCAGGGCAATGAGGATCTGCTCCGTCTCTCGCCGGCCGATCGGCCGCGCCCAGAAGTAGAGGGCCATCGCTGCCAGCGCCAGGTAGCCGGACAGGTTGAAGCTCAACGGATCTCGCGCCCCTCCCACTCCCAGTTCGACGATCGTCAGGACAGAGGCCGGGATGAGCGTCACCATGAGGATGATCGGCCAGAAGCTCTTCAGGCCGCGGTCGTTCCGGCTGCGCCACTCGATGAGCAGCGCGACGCCGACGACAGCCACCGAGAGGTACTTGCTGTATTCCCAGAACAGCTGGGCGCGGGTCATACGCCAGAGCACCTCCGCCCCGGCAGCATAGGCGACAACGGCCATCACCTGAACCGGACGGCGGAGAAGTGCCGCGCGCAGGCCGAAATAGGCGACGACGAGACCCAGCGCCGTACTCACCTGGGGGACCGCCTCGGCAACGAACGCCAGCGGGACATGCAGCAGCAGGAACAGGATGATCCGAACGTTCGGCGATGCCGCCAGGTCGCGCGCCGGATTGCCGGTCAACTGGTAGCCGGTCTCATAGTCCGTTTCGGGGAGGGTGCCTTGTCTGGTCATCGGCTGGAGGGCTCGTTCGGCCATAGTATCCTCTCTGGGGATGGAGGCTGCAAGGAAGGGATCGTCGGGTGATCTTTAAACAATGCCCCACCCTGCGCCAGCCGCTCCCGGTTTCGCCGCCAGGTATCCGGCAGCATCAGGGCCATCAGGGCGGCGCGGCCAAGCCGGCGCAGTCCGGTGCCGCCCCGGAGCGTGCCGACGGTGCGGATCAGGAGCGCTTCATGGACCTGGCGCGGGGTGAAGTAGCGCTGCCACAGGTAGCCCTCGGTCGGGGCCAGCAGGTGGCGCTGCCGCAGGCTGGCGCGGCTACCGGAATAGGTGACGACGCGGGCATTGTGCTGCCGCAATCCGCCACGCGGGGCATGCAGGTGAACGACACTGGCCTCCGGGTTCAGGGCCAGCAGGCAGCCGCCCAGATAGAGCCGCATGCCCAGGTCACCGTCTGCCCGCTCGCCCCGCTCATAGGCCAGGTCAAACAGGCCGGACGCGGCCAGTGCTTCGCGCAGCAGCAGGCTGTTGTTGGTTGGAAAGACGTCGCTGTCGCGAACATAGGTGAAGGCGTGGGGCAGCGCGCCCGCGCCAACCTCTTCGGCGACGCCGCACGACGCGTCTGCGCCGACGGCCGCCAGGAAGTCCAGATGGCGCTCGATCAGGTCCGCTTCCACCTCGTCATCGTCGTCGAGAAAGAGCACCGCATCCCCGGTCAGCGCGAGCAACCCTGCGTTGCGCGACGAGCATTGGCCCGCCTGGTCGCGCCAGATGACACGCAGCGGCAGGTCGACGAACGCATCCGGCCACGCCGGTTGGCGCAGCGCCGCCTCGGTCTGGTCGACGACGATGATCTCGTGCGGCGGCATGGTCTGGTCGCGCAACTGGTCGAGCAGCGCAAACAGGTGCGGGTAGCGGTCGAGCGTCGGGATGAGGACCGAGACGCGCAGGTCGGGCACGTCACCGGCGGGGCGGGGATCGCGCCGGTATGCCGGCACGCCCGCCGGTTCAGGATCGCGACCGGCGGCTTGGACGGCAGCCCAAGTCGCCCCCAGGCCGCGGCCGTTCCGCGCCGCCCGCCAGGCGCTCCAGCCGGTCCACAGGCGGCCGTAACGGCAGCGCAGGAAGCGAAATTCGTCAGCCAGTGACAGGGCGGGCGGCTCGTCCGTCCTATCGCCGACCAGGGAGGGAACGTGGCGCATCAGCGCGCCGGACTGGATCCAGCGATGGCCCAACTCCAACCCGGCCGCCGCCAGGCTCTCGAAGCGCGGATCGGGCCCTCCCAGCTGCTCGACGACCGAGCGACGGGCGAGACAGGCCCGCAGCGACAACCGCCATGACGTGGCGACCTCGCCGCCGGCGCCGTCCGGGTTGGGGTCGCGGTTGAAGCGCCAGACGGGATCTACATAGTCGATGACCGACGGCAGGCCGCCCATGCCCAGGCGCAGCCCGGCGTGCCAGACGTCGCCCGGCAGCGCGGCCGCGGCTGCCACAGCGCCGGGGTCCGGAGCGCCAAGCGCGGCATCCCAGAACAGCACCAGCCGGGCGAGGTCCTCCCGGTGTGTGCGGATGGCGTCGGCCACCGAGGCCGGGTCGCGGCCGCAGACGATGACGCGGCCCGGCGTCCAGCGTGGCGGCACTTCGCCCTCGGACAGCCAGAAGAGGTCGGTGTTCATCGCGCGACCTCCCGGTAGAAGCGATCGAAAGCGGCGATCTGGTCCCGCAGCTGGAAGTTCGCCTCCACCCGCGCCCGGCCGGCCGCCCCCATCTCGCTGCGCGCGCGGGCGTCAGCCGCGAGGGTGATGATGCGCGCGGCCAGCGCCGCCGGGTCGCGCCGGGGAACGACGTAACCCGTCAGGCCGTCGGAGACGTTCTCGCTCAGGCCGTCGGCGTCGCTTGTCACCACGGGCAACTCCATCGCTTGTGCTTCCAGCACGGCGTTACAGAACCCCTCGGACACCGCGCCGTGGACGAACACGTCGGCCCAGGCCATCTGCTCGCGGACAGCTTCGCGCGATAGGGCCCCGAGGAAGGTGACGGCATCCTCCAGCCCCAACTCGTGCCGGGCGAAGGCCAGCGCCTCGAGGTAGTTGCCGGCCCCGGCGATACGGTACTCAAACCGCAGGCCACGCTCGCGCAACAGGGCGGCCGCGGCCAGCGTATACTCATAGCCTTTCTTCCACTCGAGCCGGCCGACACTCAGCAGACGCAACGGCCTGCCGTCCGGTTCGTCGCGCCGCGCGGGCGGGGCGAAAAAGGCCGTGTCGATCGCCGGCGGGATGAGCACGTGGGGCATGGTGGGCGGACAGCCGCGCCGCTGTGCCCGTCGCCACAGGTCCTCGCCCAGCAGGTGGATAGCGTCGGCCTCGCGCCAGACCGCGTCGAAGGTGTCGGCCGACTCAAGCCCGACATAGTTGAGGTCGTAGCCGCGGAAGCTGGCGGTCAGTTTGCAGCCCAACCGCTCCTTCAGGTAGGTGCGCCCGACGGCCAGCGAACCGAACTCAAAATGGAGGATGTCGGGCTGCAGGGCGATGAGGGGTGCATCGAGATAAGACTGCTTGAGCAGGGTCTTGCCGCTGCCCCGGCCGCCGGTCCAGTAGCGGCGGGTCGCCCGGGGCGCGCGGGCGGCCGTGACAACCGACTGCGGTAGCCAGCGGACGGCCGCTTCCAACGGCTGCCCGTGCGGCGCGACGACGTGGACGCGCGCGCGGGCGGTGGGATGCGTCGCCAGTTGCGGTAGCGTCTCCCAGAGGCCCGCATCGAACGCCTGGCAGACGAGATGGACGTCCCAGCCGGCGTCGAGCAGGCCCAGGAACTTGCTGCTGATGAACGTCTCAGACAGGCGCGGGAAGCGCTGGACGACCAGGGCGAGGCGGGTCATCTCGCGGCCACCTCTCGGAACAGACGGTCGAAAGCGGCGAGCTGGCCGGCCAGGTCGAAGTCGCGCTCGATCCGCACCCGGCCCGCCCGTCCGAGCGCTTCTCGGCCGGCGGGGTCGGCCCACAGCGCCACCAGCGCGTCGGCCAGTGCCTGCGGGTCGCGGGTCGGGACGAGATACCCCTCGACGCCGTCGCCGACCGCCTCGGCCATGCCGCCGCACGACGTGGTGACGACCGGCAGGCCGCAGGCCATCGCCTCCAGCACCGCATTGGAGATCCCTTCGCTCAGGCTGGAAAGGACGAAGGCGTCGGCCGCCAGCAGTCGGGAGCGGACGCCGTCCGGCGTCTGGCGGCCGGCCAGTTCAACCGCTCCGACCAGTTCGAGGTCATGGATCGTGTAAAGCACGCGCTGCCGCTCCGGCCCGTCGCCGACGATGGTCAGGCGGGCGGGGATGCCCCGGTCGAGCAGGCGGCGGACGGCCAGCAGCATCGTCTCGTACCCTTTGCGCCAGATGAGCGAGCCGGTGGTCACAAGCCGGAAATGGTCCGAGGCGGGCTTCGTTCCCCGTGACGGATGGAAGAAGGCGGGGTCAACAGCCGGCCGGATGATGACCGCTTTCTCCGGGTCCAGGCCGTAGGCCGCCGCTTCATCGCGGATGGCGGCCGACACGCAGTGGACGGCCGCGGCGCGGTCGAATGTTTCGCGCAGGCCGTCGCGAATGGCCGCGCGCTCCGGATTGTGCGGGGCGATGTTGACCTGCGCCCCGCGGCAACTGACCACGACCGGAGCCAGGTCGAATAGCGGCAGGTTGGCGATGGCCCCTGCGTTCCAGGGGAAGTAGACGACATCCCACGAGCGCCCGACAAAGGGCAGCAGCCGGCCGCGCTCGCCCGGGCCGTTCAGGGCGCGGCGCAGGTCAGCGCCGGACTGCACGACAACCCGGCCCAGTTCCGCGCCGGTTCTCAGCAGGCGGTGAGGCGCCGGCATGCCGCTGTCGGGCACGGGCAACCAGGCGAAGTTCGCGCGCGCGAGCCAGGCAGCGTCCGGCCGGCGGCCGGTGGCGACGGTGATGTGCAGCCCGGCGTCGGCCAGGCCGCCCAGCAACCGGGCCAGGAAGGTCTCCGGCGGCCAGCTCAATCCGGCCACCAGCACGCGCACTTGCCCGCCGGTACGCATCAGGCGGCGCCTGCCTTGCCGCCTTGCTCCTGTCGCCCGTGAAGTTCGAGCCAGGCCGAAAAGGTCAGCAGCATCGAAAGGGTGTAGCCGCGCTTGCCGGCCAGAGGCTCGGCGAAGAACCCGTCCAGCAGCGCCCGCAGCTTCGCCGGGGCAACGAACTCGTGCAGCAGCAGGCCGGGCCGGAGCAGCCAGTGGTGCAGGTCGCGCCGGCCGCCCTCGCCCAGGAATTGCACCTCCCAGTTGCGCTCGATGACCTTCCGGCCGGTGGCGGCGCGCAATCCCTTGTTGATCGCTCGCCGGGGCAGCGCCAGCGGGTCCGGCCGCCCGGCGCGGAAAAGGTCGGTTCCGCTCGCCTGCCAGGTCACGGCCGCCAGGTCGGGCGCGTAGCGCTTCAGATAGTCGATCTGCAGCCGCCGGCCGGCGACGAACTCAGTCGGCACCGTGGCGAAGAAATCAGCCAGCCGGGTGTCATAGAACGGAAGGCGAGGAAAAGCGGCCGCCTGGTACATGCGCAGGCTGGCCGTTGTCCAGCGGGCCGACCACTGCTCGGTCTTGTAAGCCTTGACGCGGAAGTCGGGGTCGGCGAGGCCTCCGAGCGGCCGCAGGGCGTCGGCGACAAGGGCGTGCAGCAGGTTTTCCGGGTCGCTCGCCAGTCTCGGCCGGCAAACCTCGGCCAGCAGCCAGTCGCAGCCCGGCTTTCGCATCTTGTGCTCGGTGTGGCCCACCAGCGCATCAAACTCAATCGCGGCAGCGGGCCTGCCGGCCAGCCCCATGTCGTCCAGCCAGACGTCGCCCCAGTGGGCAGCGATGACGCTATCGGCATGGCGGCGCAGGTCGGCGCTGATTGCCGCCTGGCGGGCCTGGGTCACATCCTGGAAGCCCTCAACGCTGCCGATGACCTGGGGGAGCCGTTCGAACAGGTACGGCTGGATGGTAAGGGCGTCGAACCGCAGGCCGCGCGCCCCGGCGATACGTCGGGCGATCGCCGTCTCGACCGAATCGTCGCTGTAGCCGTACGAGTAGGCCCAGAAGCGCTCGGGATCAGAGCCCGGCGGCAGCGCGGCGATCGTCGAGCGCGAGTCCAGGCCGCCGCTGATGGGCAGAGCCACCCGGCCGGTGGCCGTCAGTTCATCCATCACCGTCTGAAACAGCGCGGCGAAGGCGTCGACGGTGTCGTCGTACGAACGGCGCTCATCCGGCGCGTGGCTCCATTCCCAGGTGCGGGACTCGGACAGCAGCCGGCCCTCAGCATCATAACGATAGTGGGTGGCCGGTCGGAGGACGCTGACGCCCCGGTAGTGCGTCCGGCCGCCGGCAAAGAAGCCAAACCCGAAGAAGCTCGACAGCCCTTCCCAGTCCAGTTCCGCGCGCCCTGTCGCCGCCGCCACGGCCGGGAAGAACGTGCCCAGCGCCGAGCGACGGCCGTCGGTGGCGTAGTAGGCGTGGAACGTGGCGAAGCGGTCGGTCCACACGTGCCAGGTACCGGTCGTCCGGTGGTGGGCGATCAACAGGCAGTGACCGTTGAGCGTGTCGCCGCCGGCCCGACCTTCCAGCAGGTCGATCACGGCCTGCTCCGGTTGTTCCGGGCCATAAAGCTCGCCGAGCAACCAGGCCTCCCAACCCGCGGTCATGAGGTACAACATCGGCGCGCCGGCCCAGCCGTCAGACGCCGGGGCAAGCCACAGGTCGCCGGACGGGGCCTGCCCTTCTCGCTGCCAGGCTGCTTTGGGCCGGCGTCGCGGCAGGGCGATCGGGCCTGCCTGGAAGGTCAGGAGCCAGTCGCCGATGTGGGTCCAGACGGCGGCGGTGTGGGGCGTATCGAGCAAGGGACTGGTCAACATCTTTCGCTCCCCGATTCCGCTACGGTGATGTCGTTGCCGGGGCGTCGAGCGCGGCCAACAACTGCTGCGCTTCCTGATTCTCCGGCTGCAGGGCCAGCGCCTGGCGGAAAGCGGCGCGAGCCTCGTCGATCCGGTCTGTCGCCATCAGCACGCGACCGGCCTGCATCCACACGACGGCGTCGTTCGGCTCCAACGCGAGCGCGCGCGCATAGGCCTCGGCCGCCCGCTTATAGCGGCCGGTCGCTTCGGCCGCGCCGGCCAGCCCCGTCCAGTACCCGACAGCCTCCGGGTTGTGTTTGGTCGCTTGTTCAAAGTAGGCGACCGCGTCTTCCATGTCGTCGCGGCGCACGGCCACCTCGCCCCGGGCCGCCCAGGCGAAGGCGTCCTGCGGCCAGCGCTCGAGCATCCGGGCATACCAGGCGTCGGCCGCCACCAGGTCGCCCGCCTCGCTCTGTGCTTCGGCCATGGCCAGGTACAACGCCCGCTCAGCGGGATACTGGCGCAGGCCATGCTCCAGCAGGCCGATAGCGTCGACCGTGCGGCCGGTGGCGAGATAGGCTTCGGCCAGCTGGTGGTACAGATCAGGCGACGACGTCGCCTGGACGGCCATCAGGTGCTCCAGCACCGGGACCGCCTCGGCCAGACGGCGCTGCTGGTAGAGGGCCTGGCCCAGCCGCTGCCACGCTTCCAGCTGGTTCGGGTCGGTCGTGCGCGCCATGTCAAAATAGACAATAGCCTCCTCCGTCTTGCCGGCGTCTGACGCTTCGATGCCGCGGCCGATCCAGAACGGCGCGGAAACGACGGTGTTGGCGCACGTGGCTTTCGCCTCGTCGAGTTTCCCTTCCGACAGGTACAAACGGCACAACGCAAAGCGGGTCAGGCCGGCCGTCGATTCATCGGTCAGTCCGGCGACCAACCAGCGCTCAGCTTCTTCCGGCCGGCCCTGCTCGGCCGCCATGCGTCCCAGCGCCCGTGCCTGGGTGCCATTCAGGCCGGCGGGCAGGCTGAGGCGGGGCAAGCTGGAGGGCAGCGGGGCCGGCTCCCCGGCGACGGCATCCATCACATGCTTCAGAATAGGCACGTTGGTCACGTTGCGGAGGATGGATTCCTGCAGCGATTCGGCGCGAACGAGCAGCGCGGCGGCCAGCAACAGCAGCGGCAGGAGGCCCAACCAGGCCGCCGTCCGGCCCGACGATCGCGCCGTCGTCTGGCTCATGTCGCTCGTCTCGCCTGATGGCATGGGTCGGCTCCGCACGGGCGGCCTATAGCCCCCGGGTATCCAGCTTGCTCAGGCCGTCCGCCAGGAACGGCGATTCGGCCGGGCATAACAGGACATGGCAGCGACCGCGTCCGGTGAAGACGGCCGGGTCCGTGATGGCGGCCTTCGTCCGCAGGTAGACCAGCGCGTAGTCCAGCGGGCCCAGGAAGGCCAGTAGTTCGGCGGCCGCGTCGGGCACAGTCACACCGTCATAACTGTGCAACTCGACGAAGATGAGCGGGCGCGCGGCCTGCATCGTCTTCGCCGTGCCCTGCAAAACGCGCAACTCCGCTCCTTCGACGTCGATCTTGATCAGGTCAGGCGTCAGGCCGTCTGCCGCGACGAAATGATCGAGGGCCAGCGTTACCTTGCGGAGCGGCCGGCTATGGGCCAGGTAACCGGGGATGATCGAAGCGCCGCCGGAAGCGAAGTCGCCATAGAAATCGATCGTCAGGCCGGACCGCTCAGCGATGAGCGCATTGACGACGCTGATCCGCTCGCCCAGCCCATTGAGCGCGGCGTTGTCGCGGATGATGCGGCAGCCGTCTTCGGAAGTCTCGAAGGCGATCACCCGGCCATCGGCCGGCATGGCACTGGACATGATCAGCGCCGTCAGTCCCAGGTTGGCCCCCACGTCAAGGACACAGCGCCTTCCGGCCGCCAGGTCCTTCAGGACGGCATAGTCGCGGTCGGCCCCGGTCGAGCGGGCCTCGCTCCGCACGGTGTAGGACACGTCCAGCAGGTTGATGGTCGCGGTCGGCTGCACGGCACGATGGATGGACCGGGCGATGCCCTGCCATTCCTTGTTGACGACGACTGATTTGTTCATGGTGATTCCCGATGCCTATCGTAACGGTTGTTTAGAGAGCTGTCGCTTCGGATGCCCGCTCAAAATGCCGGTCGCTCCACAAGCCGAGGCTCAGCAGGCTCCACAGGCTGCGACTTAATTCGGCGCGGCCGCTGGTGTGATCATCGAGCAGTTGCCCCATCGCCGCCCGGTTCACTTCCAGGCCGAGCAATTCGCGGCGCTCGAGCATGGTCTCGCGGAAGACGGACTTCAGCGGCCCGCGGAACCAGTCAGCCATCGGCAGCTGGAAGCCCCGCTTTGGCCCCGTCTGAAAAGCGGCGTGGCGGCTCAACGCCCGGCGCAGCGGCAGCTTGCCCGTCCCGCTGTTGAGATCGAGGCACGACCGCCAGTCAACCCGTGTGGCGACGTCGATGACCTCGCGGTCCAGCAGCGGCACGCGCACCTCCAGCGAGTTCGCCATGCTGGCCCGGTCGACCTTCAGCAATACCTTGGCCAGGTGGCCGGTGAACTCGTTCCAGCGCAGCCACTGGGCTGTGGCCTCCGGCTCCCATCCGTCGTAGCGATACAGGTCCAGGGTCTCCGGCCACGCCGGGGCCTCATCGAAGACGGAGGCAAGCGCCCCGGGAAGGATGAGGGTGTGCTTCGCCAGCTGCCAATCGCCGATGGTCGGCCAGCGCAGGTGGCGGTAATCGTCGCCCCGGTTGACGCCGCGGCGCGCGCTCCGCAGCCAGTGCGGCTGGCGGAAGTCGGCCGCGCGGCGGATGATCGAGCCGCTTCGCTGCGCATAGCCCCAGAACAGCTCGTCCCCGCCGTCGCCCGACAGCGCGACGGTCAGGTCGCGCCGGGCCAGGTGCGAGACCAGGAGGGTCGGGAAGATGGACGGGTCGGCGAAGGGCTCGCCACAGGCCGTCACGACCTGATCGAGCCAGTCCAGGGCCTGATCGGGCGCGAACTGCTCCAGCACGTGATCGAGGCCCAGTTCGCGGGCATAGGCGATCGCGTCCACCGACTCGTCGAACGGGCTGCCGGCGCTTCCGATGGTGTAGGCGCGTATGCGGCGGCCCTGCCCGGAGCCCATCTTGGCCGCCACGAGCGGCGAGTCGATGCCGCCGGACAGGAAGGCTCCCAACGGCACGTCGCTGACCATCTGGCGGCGAACGGCCGCGCTAACGGCCGCGTCCACCGCCTCGCCCGCCTCTTCGCCGGAAAGGTCGGGGCGCCGCAAGACCGGGAAAGCATAGTAGACGCCGCGCTGGGAACGGCCGTCCGGGCCAATGCGCAGCCAGCTTCCCGCCTCCAGCATGTGGGTCCGCTCGAGCAAGGCGTAGGGCGCGGGGATATAGCCCAAACGCAGGTACAGGCCGAGCCCCTCGGCGGAAACAGGCAGGCCGTCGCGCCAGGGGTGGGCCAGAATCTGGTCATACTGCGAGGCGAAGAAGACGCCGTCATTGCCCAGCAGATAGTAGAGGGGCTTGATGCCGGCGTGGTCGCGGGCCAGCAACAGGCTGCGTTCCTGCCGGTCATAGAAGCCGAGGGCGAACATGCCGTTGAAGCGCTCCAGCGCTCGCGGGCCCCAGTGGGCCAGGGCATAGAGGACCACTTCCGTGTCGCCTGTCGAGCGGAAGCGGACGCCCTCCCGTTCCAGATCGGGGCGAAGGTCGGCAAAATTATAGATCTCACCGTTGAAGACCAGGGCGAAGCGGCCGTCGGCCGTCAGCATCGGCTGGTGGCCGGCCGGTGACAGATCGAGGATAGCCAGGCGGCGGAAAGCCAGCCAGGCGCGCTCCCCGTCCCGCCACACACCGGCGTCGTCAGGGCCGCGACGGGCCATCAACTCGCTCAGGCGGGCGACGACGGCCTCCGGCCGGGCCGGGGCGTCGTGGAACTGAAGTTCGCCGCTGATGCCGCACATCGCTCGTCAGTCTCTCCGTTCAGGGCGCGGGCTTTTCGGCCGCAGGCTTGTGGGCGACCACCATCAGCATGTGGCCGTCACTGCCGTCAAACAGCTTGCGCAGCGACTCGCGCCAGACGGCGTTGCCGCGCCGGTCATAGAGCCAGCGGTATGGCCCGATCTCCTCCAGCATCAGCCGGTGGACATACAGCGGACGGGTGTAGGCCACGTCGAAGCCGGCCTGGCGCACAAACCCGCCGAACTCGGCCGCCGTGAAGCCATACTGGAAGAACGGCTGGGCCGGCGGCGCGGGTTCATAGCTGCCGAGACGCGCCTTTGCCCGCCGGACCGGTCCCAGGTGGGGCACGGTGATCAACAATGCCCCGCCCGGCCGCAGGACGCGATACGCCTCGGCCAGGAACGGCTCCGGCCCTTCCTGGCGGTGCTCGACCACCCCAAACGACAGGTAAGACGCATAGGTATCGTCCGGGCAGTCGATGGCCAGGGCATCACCATACGCCACCGGGAGGTCCGGCTGGACGCGGTTGACCAGCGCGACCAGATCGCGCGAATACTCGATACCCTCGACGTCCAGCCCGGCCGCGCGCAACGCGGCCACCCAGTAGCCGGCGCCGCACCCCGCTTCCAGGTGCTTGCCGTCGCGGGCCATTTCGGCCAGCAGGATGCTGCCCATCTCGTCGGCGGCCAGGTCGAGTTGCTCCGCACGCTTGAAGTAGGCAGCGTTGACGTGATCGTGCCAGTAGGTTGACCAGAACGCCTCGTCAGCCGTTTCCGCGTGCCAGCGCATGCGGCCGTTTTCGATATAGCGCCGGTGAGTGAGCCAGTAGAACTTAGACATGACCATTATGCAGCACCGTCCAGTGACCGACCGGCGATACGACGCCGGGAAAATCGACGTCCGACTCGCGTGCGCCCCCCAGATTCAGGCGAAGGCGGATATCGCCCTTGCTCAGCCAGCGCAGGCGGTGGATGCCGACAACGACCTCGAAGAAGTAGTGGCCTGACTGCAGGATGCCACCCGGCAACTGGAAGACCGACTCATAGTGACCCGGTTCGCGCTCGCCCAGCCCGTAGGACAGCATGTCATAGGTGCGGAAGAGGCTGGTGCCGTCCCCGGCCACGACGTTGAAGCCGAGCAACAGGTTACGCAGCGGCTGGAGGATTTCATAGTTGACATGGACTTCGAACGGCTGGCCGCAGTCGAGGAACTCCCCGGCGATCACCCCGTTCTGCGTCACAGTCAGGCGGTCCATCCTCACTTCCGCGCCCATCTGCACCGGATCGAGCGTTGACGCCGCCAGCGCGTCGTTGAGATAGCGGTCGATGACCGGCGCCGCCGGGCCTTCGGCCACCAGCTCGCCGTGGTCCAGCAACAGCAGGCGCGAGCAGAGCTGGGCCATGACCTGCATATTGTGGCTGACGAACAGCACCGTCCGGCCCGACTGGGCCACGCCGCCCATCTTGTTCAGGCACTTCTGCTGGAAGGCTGCGTCGCCGACGGCCAGCACTTCATCGACCAGCAGGATCTCGGATTCCAGGTGGGCCGAGACGGCAAAGGCCAGCCGGACGCGCATGCCGCTGGAGTAGCGCTTGACGGGCGTATCGATGAACTTCTCGACCTCGGAAAAGGCGACGATCTCATCGAACTTGCGGTCGACCTCGGACTTCGACATACCCAGGATCGTCCCGTTCAGATAGACGTTCTCGCGGCCGGTCAGTTCCGGGTGGAAACCGGTGCCCACTTCGAGCAGGCTGGAGACGCGGCCGTTGAGGATGACGCGTCCATCCGTCGGCGGCGTGATCCGCGACAGGATCTTGAGCAACGTGCTCTTGCCCGCGCCGTTGCGGCCGATGATGCCCACGACCTCGCCCGGCTCGACGGTGAACGAGACATCACGCAGCGCCCAGAGCGTGTCGGGGCTATCCGCGGCATCGAAGTGGCTCAGACTGCGGACCTGGCGGAAGTTGGTCAGCGGCGACTTGAGCCAGGCCGCGGCCGATTGCAGCAGCGTATCGTGGCGCTGCTCGCGCACGCCGATGCGATAGCGTTTGCCCAGGTTCTCGACCGTGATGGCCGGTTCGGGTCGGTACTGGCCGTTCTGGTTGGCGGTCATCATCTCAGTGATCCCCATGCCCCTAGGCGACGTCGGCAAAGGTCGCCTCGGTGCGCCGGAAGTAGGCCAGGCCGGTGATAAAGAGGATGACACTGACGATCGTGCCGATGAGGATCAGGTCCCAGGGCATCGGCGTCGTGTTGAGGGTCGCCGCGCGAAAGCCCTCGATGATGCCGACCATCGGGTACAGGCCAAAGATCAGGCGGCCGATCTCACCGAAGCGCTCGGTGATCAGCGAAGCCGGCCAGACGACCGGGGCGGCGTACATCATGAGCTGGATCAGGAAGGGCAGGGCGTGCTTGACGTCGCGGAACTGCACGGCCGCGGCGGCCAGCCACAGGCCGAACCCGGTCGTGAACAGGATCAACAGCAGGGTCAGCAGCGGGACGTAGAGCATCTGCGCCGTCGGGTAGATGCCAAACCAGGCCATCAGCAAGAGCAGGATGACAAACGAGATGGCGAAGTCAACCAGCTTGGCGAAGACCGAAGTCGTCGGGTAGGCCAGCCGCGGGAAATAGACCTTGGTCAGCATGTCGGTGTTGTTGACCAGGCTGAGGGCCGCGGCCGAGACAGCGGTGGCGAAGTAGAGCCAGGGGACCAGGGCGGCGAAGTTGAAGACAGCGTAGGGCACGCCGTCACTGCTGATGTTGGCCAGGTCACCGAAAATGACGGTGAAGATGACCATGCTCAACACCGGCCGCAGGATGGCCCAGCCAAAGCCCAGCACGGTCTGCTTGTAGAGGACCTTGATGTCGCGGGCGATCAGGAAATAGAAGAGGTCGCGGTAATCCCGCAACTCCTGCCAGTCAACCAGCTTCCAGCGGGCTGCCGGCTCAATGGTGATCCGGTGTGTCTGCATCCCTCAAGTCTCCGACCTGTCCCTCAGATTCCGCGCCTCGTGCCGGCGCGCGCAGTTTCCCTGCCCTTCGCTTCCCGTGTACCTTATCATAACGAGGCTGTTAACGTATGAATGGCTTGTGAAACAGCGGTGAAGTATCCGTAAAAGCCCTGCCAGCCGCTGCAGTTCGCCGTATCTCTCCATTATAATACCTGACGTGACCCCATGGCCCACGATGATGCCCGCCCAACTGCTGCCCGGGAGCGCCCGGTGACCGCCCAGGTCTCCCGCGATAACCCCGGCTGGCAAGGCCCCGGCACGCCCCAGCTGCGCACATTGGGCGCGGAGTGGCGGCCGATCGCCGCCCTGCTGCGCGATGGCCGCTACAGCGCCTCGCTCCACCGGGCCGAAAGCGCCCTCGCCAACGCCTGGAACTTCCACATGCGGATCGGCGGAGATACGGCCGTCGAATGCCCGTGTTGCGGCTGGGTTGGCCCGGCCTTCGTCGCCACGGCCAACTGGCGCGCCCTGTCGCTCCAGTCGCGCTGCCCGCGCTGTGATTCGCGCTCGCGCCACCGCGGCCTGACGCGCCTGCTGCCGTCCTTGCTGGAAGGCCCGCCCCCGGGACCGGTCCTCATCTTCGCGCCCGAACTGGTGCTGCTGGAGCAGTTCCCGCGGCTGACCGACCGGCGTATCGTCACCACCGACTACCTGAGCGTCGACGTCGACTATCCGGGGGAAGACATCCAGCGGCTGAGCTTCGCGGACGGCAGCTTCAGCCTGATCCTCTGCAACCATGTCCTGGAGCATGTGCCGGACGACGCGACGGCGCTGCAGGAGTGTGCCCGCGTGCTGGCCCGCGGCGGCGTTGCCGTCTTCACCATCCCCGGCGAATATGACGGGCGGCCGACCTGGGTCTTCGACACGCCCGACGACAACGGCCATTTTCGTCACTACGGCCTCGACGTCATGGACAAGATGCGCGCTGCGTTTGCTTCCGTTGAGGCGATCGACATGGGCCAGGACGCCGACCCGCGCTGGCGCATCCGCCAGGGCGATATGGCCTTCGTCTGCCGCAAGTAGCCGGCAGAAAACAGAAACGCTCCCCCGGAACCGGGGGAGCGCGCCACTTCACCCATCAAGAAGACGGATCAGTTCAGATACTGCCGGAGATGACCGGCAAAGTTCGGATGGCGCAGCTTCCGCAACGCCTCCTTCTCCAGCTGGCGGATGCGCTCGCGGGAGAGGCCGAACATCTCGCCCACTTCCTTCAAAGTCCGCGACTCCCCGTCCTGCAGGCCATAGCGCAGGCGCAAGATGCGGGCTTCGCGCGGGGTCAGCTGGTCCAGGATGTCGCCGATCTCTTCCGTGAGCATGTTGCTGGCCACGCTCTCCGCCGGAGCCGGGGCCTCAATGTCCTCGATGAAGTCGCCCAGCTCGGCGTCGGACTCATCACCAACCGGTCGTTCCAGGTGGACCGGCTGGCGGCTGGTGCGCAGCATCCAGCGGACGCGCTCGGCCGGCAACTCCATGTTCTCGGCGATCTCTTCGGCCGTCGGCTGGCGACCGTACTCCTGCTCCAGCTCCTGCGCCACCTGGTACAGCTTGCTGATGCGGCCGCCGAGGTGGGCCGGGATGCGGATGGTACGGCCGTGGTTGGCCAGGGCGCGGGTCACGGCCTGGCGGATCCACCACGTGGCATAGGTGCTAAAGCGGTTGCCGCGGCGGTAGTCATACTTTTCCACCGCTTTCATCAGGCCGACATTGCCCTCCTGGATCAGGTCCAGGAATTGCAGGCCGCGGCCGCGATACTTCTTGGCGATACTGACCACGAGGCGGGTGTTGGCGCGGATCAGGTGCGCGCGCGCCGCGTCGCCGATCTCTTCGATCGTCTGCAGGCGGGCGAGTTCATCCGGGTCCGTCACCACACCGGAACGCAGCCGCTCTGTCGCGGCGCGGCCGGCCTCGATCTCCATCGCCAGTTGGACCTCTTCTTCGGCCGAAAGCAGGCCCTGCTGGCCCATCTCGCGGAAATAGAGGCCGACAGAGTCGTCAATCGGCACGTTGCTCAGGTCGAACAGCGGGGCGTCATGAGACTGGTTGCGAATGGGGCGAGCCAGCGCGGCCGCGGCGGCGGCCTCGTCGTCACTGACAGCGCCGTCAGCATCCTCGCCATTCTCCCCCAGCGCGGCCGCGACGACGTCATCCTCGCTTTCGTAGATGGCGATGCCAAGCGCCTGGGCCTCTTCCAACAACGTCTCAAGCAGGGCAAGGTTGTTCTCGATTTCAGGCAGGGCCTCCAGGATCTGATCGTACGTCAGGTAGTGCTGGGCCAGACCTTCATTGAGCAACGTGCTTAGGGCGTCCATTTCGTCTGCCAATGGATCAATCGAATCGCTCATGCAGCAATGATTTCCTTAACGATACCGGATAAATGAATGCAGACTGCAGGAATATGAGAAAAAAGCCGCCACCTTGGGGTGGCGCGACGGCAGAGCGAATCAGTTTTGACAGACAGCCACGGGTAGAAAGTGCTCCACCATGCGGGTGCTCATATACCAGATCAAAAGTGCAGTCTAGCATAAGCGTCGTTCAAAAGTCAATAGGCCCCCGAACCTCTATCAGCCGCCGATCATCGGCGGTTCATCGGCCGCTCAGGCTGGGAATTCGGGCCGTTTGATACTCCCGCGCACGGGCGATATAATGCGCGGGATGACGGTGAGGCGACTTCCCGCGCGCACCTAACAACCCGAATAGATGGGCGGCCAGCCAACGACCTGACTCGTCACATGGAGACTGTGGAGGCAATTCAATGAAGACCGTTCGTTTTCTGACTCTGCTGATCGCATCTTTGTTGTTGCTGGTTGCCTGCGGCGGCGGCGGTGAGGAGCCGGTCGCCGAAGCGACATTGGCCGCGACGGCCGTCCCCGCTGAGCCAACGGCTGCGCCGGCCGAGCCAACGGCCGCGCCGGTCGAACCGACCCCGGAACCGGCCGGCGTCACCAGTTTTCGGGACGCCATCCAGAGTACCGTCCAGATCGAGGCCCAGGGCAGTTTCATGGACCCCGAATTCGGCATGCAACTCAACTCCGCCGGTCGCGGTTCAGGCTTCATTATCGATGAGTCGGGTATTGCCGTCACCAATAACCACGTCGTCACCGGCGCAGCGTTACTCCAGGTGTGGGTCGGTGGCGAGTCGGATGACCCACTGAACGCTAAGGTGATCGCCGTATCGGAGTGCTCCGATCTGGCCGTCATTGATATCGAAGGCGATGGCTTCACCCCGCTCCGGTGGGTCGATGCTATGCCCAACATCGGCAGTGAGGTCTATGCCCTCGGCTTTCCTCTGGGCGACCCGGAGCCGACCATAACGCGCGGCATCATTAGTAAGGAAGAGGCAGACGGTGAGACGAGTTGGGCCTCGGTCGATGCGGTCATCGAACATGACGCAACCATCAACCCAGGCAATTCCGGCGGCCCCCTGGTGAACCCGCAGGGCGAAGTCGTCGGCGTCAACTACGCCGGCGACAGTTCGGCCAACCAGTACTTTGCTATCAGCGCGGCCGATGCCCAGGTGATCATCAATCAACTGCGAGAAGGGAATAATGTCGATTCTATCGGCATCAATGGCGAAGCCGTCAGTGACGGCCAGGGTCTGACCGGCATCTGGGTCGCCTCAGTCGAATCCGGGTCGCCGGCCGACAAGGCGGGCATCGAGGCCGGCGACATCGTCACCAAGTTAGAGGGCCTGGTCCTGAGCACCGACGGCACGATGTCGGACTACTGCGACATCCTGCGCAGCAATGATGCCACGGACACGCTCGCGGTCGAGGTTGTTCGCTATGCCACCCAGGAAGTCCTGGAGGGTCAGATCAACGGTACGGTGCTCGTCCCGACCTTCTCCTTTGCCCAGGAAGTTGAGGAAGAGGTTGGCAATACCGAGGAAGGAGCAGTTGAGGGGGGTGAAGGCGCGGCCGAGACCTACTCCGAATACGTGGGTATCTATGACGACTCCAACGCGATCTACGTTGAGGTGCCGGCTGAATGGGCCGATGTGAACGGCGCCAACTGGACGAGTGATGAAGACGGCTCCGTCCTCGGTAGCGCCCTCGTTGCCGCGCCGAGCATCGATGGCTTCAACAACACCTACACGACGCCCGGTGTCCAGATCTGGGCCTCGGACGGCTTCGGCGACAGCACAATGGATGAACTGCTGGATTTCTTTGACTTCAGCAACGACTGCGCCCTTGACGGCCGCTATGACTACGAAGACCCGGTCTACACCGGACGCTACGACCTGTACACTGACTGCGCCGGCGAGGGTTCGGTCATCATCGTCCTCTCGGCCGAACCGGCGGACAAGCAGCACACGGTCCTCGTCTTGCTGCAGGCTCTGACCGACGCTGACCTGGACGCGGTCGATCACGTACTGGATACGTTCAATATCGTCGGCGAATTGCCGGGCGGCTTTTAGTCCGCGAGTCGGCTTGCTGCGCTAGAAAAGAGCCGGGCGGCAGTCGCTGCCCGGCTCTTCTGTCCTTTAGCGCGTTGTGGCCCGGTCGCGGCCGAACCAGCGCAGCAGCAATTCATTCAGCCTGTCGGCCCGCTGGCGGACAGTCGTGCAGGTCGGCAGCGCCTCCAGGAACTGCTCCCCGTAACGCTTGGTCAGCACCCGCTTATCGAGGATGACCACCACGCCTTCATCGTCGATGCGCCGGATCAGCCGGCCAAAGCCCTGCCGGAAGCGCAACACCGCCTCCGGAATCGAATACTCGTAGAAAGCATTCTCATACGTCTCCGAGCGGGCCGCAAAGATCGGGTCGCTGGGCACGTCGAACGGGAGCTTGGTGATCAGCAACGCCGACAGCGCCGGGCCGGGAATGTCGACCCCTTCCCAGAAAGAGCGAGTGCCGAGGAGCACCGTGCGGCCGTCTTCGCGCTTGAATTGCTCGAGCAACTGCTGGCGCGACATGCCGGAAGTCTGGGCCAGTGTGACGATCTGATGCTGGGCCAGTTGCCCCTCCACCGCCTGGGCCGTCTGGGACAGATGGTTGTTGGCGGTGAACAACACCAGCGTCTTCCCGCCCAGCGTGACAGCCACATCGACGATGGCCTGTTCCAGCGCCCGCTGGTAGCCCGGCTGGTTCGGTTCGGGGATATCGCTGACGAGGTATAGCAAGGTCGAACTGCGGTAATCGAACGGCGAGCCGACAGACAGGCCGTCCGTCTCGTGGGCGCTCAACCGGGAGCGGAGATAGTCGAACGTTGGCTCCGTGCTGCCATACGCGGCCGTTCGCAGCGTGGCCGAGGTCATGATGACCGTCTCTTTGGCTTCGAAGATGTGCGAGCGGACCAGCGGCCCGACATTGAGCGGCGCGGCATGGAGCGACAGGTTGTCTTTGAACTGCTCTACCCAGTAGATCATCTCCGCGCTCGGTTTCGATATGAGCGCATCGAGGTTCTCGCATGTTTGTTCCAGCTGGGCGGCGCTGGTCATCAGGGCCGCGCGAAGTTCCTCGCCCCCTTCGATCTCGACCCGCTCGGTCACGTCGGTCACGGCATCGACCAGGCCGCTGAACCCCTTGGCCACGCCACGCAGCGTGCGGCCGAGGTTATCCCAGCTCTCTTCGACGAGCTGGTAGTCGGGCTGGACGCGGACCGCGTCGACGAGCCGGATCTGCTGGGCGAACTGGCTCCGCTCGCGCACCTGACCCTGAAGGAAGAAACCGAGGGTGGTGAAGAAGTCCTCCAGCTGCATCACCGCCGCCTGGGCGTCGGCACGCAGTCGCTCAGCGAAGGCGTCAACCCGGCGGCTGGTGTCGGCCGGCGCGGCGGCCGCGATACGCGTCTGGGCGTTGGCGACCGTCCCAGCCTTGGGCCGGATGGCCTCATCGAGGATGTTCTCCAGGAAGCGCCGGTCGGCCCGGAAGCTGAGACCGTCGGTCACGGCCGCTTCCAGATGATGGGCCTCGTCGACGATCAGGTCAACGAAAGGCGGCAGGACTTTCTCGCCGCTGGCGATGTCGGCCACCAGCAGCGAATGGTTGACGACGATCAGATGGGCGATTTCGGACCTCTGGCGGGCGATGTGCAGCGGGCAGTTCTCTGCGGCGCACTCGTCCCGCGTGCAAACCGGGTTCTCGGCGTTCAGCTTCGACCAGGCCATCCGTTCGCCGGGCGTGCGCAGGACGACCTCGCCCACGTCGCCAGTCTCCGTCTTCGGCAGCCAGGTCAGCAATCGGGCATAGAGCGACATCTCATCCGCACTGCCTGGCCCGGCGCGGCGCATCTGCTGGAACAGGCGGGTGCAGAGGTAGTTGCTGCGCCCCTTGCGGATGGCAGCGCGGAGATCGATGCCCAGCGCCCGTTGCAGCGCCGGGATATCCTTGCCGATGAGCTGGTCCTGCAGGTTGATGGTATTGGTTGAGATGACCACACGCCGGTCGTTCTGCGTCGCCCAGAAGGCGGCCGGCAGGAGGTAGCCGATGCTCTTGCCGGTGCCGGTGCCGGCCTCGACCAGGACGTGTTGGCCGCGGTTGAAGGCATCGGCCACCGCCTGCATCATCTCCACCTGCTGGGGACGGTGTTCGAAACCCTCGAAGAACTGCTCAAAGTGACCGCCCGGCTCGATCATCTGCGTCAGCCATTCGACGTTGATCATCGACGGCGTCTCGGCCGGGGCTAGCTGCCGCCCCTCCACCTTCGGCGGGTTGAACAGCCTGGGGAGCTGGCCCCGCTTGCGTAACTCCGGCTGCTCGAACGCCAGGCGGGTCCGCTCGCGCAGCACGTCCTCAAAGAACAGCGTCTCAGGCCAGCCGATGCGCCGTCCCGCTTCGACGATCTCCTCCAGTTGGGCCATCGACAGGGCCAGGGCGCGCTCGCGCAGGGCCAGGAAGAGCTCGATCGTCTGCTCGGTGTCATAGAGCGCGCGGTGCTGTTCCCCGGAGGCGATGGGGAAGTTGAGGTGGCGGGCCAGCGATTCCAGGCCGAAACGGCCCGCCTCCGGCACCAGGATGCCGGCCAGCGTGACCGTGTCGATCCGGTGGTTGCCGTAGCCCAGCTGGTTGGCGCGCAGGAACCCGAGGTCGAAGTCGATGTTGTGGCCGACGAGGACATGGTCGGCAAGCTTGGCCTTCAGCCGGCCGCGCAGGCTGAACATCGACGGCGCGTCGTTGACCATCGCCTGGGTGATGCCGGTCAGGCGGGTGATCTCCGGCGGCACCACCCGGCCCGGGTTGACCAGCGACGAGTACTCGTCGAGGATGTCACTGTCGCGGAAGGTGACGGCCGCGATCTCGATGATTTCGTCTTTGCTGGGATCCAGCCCCGTCGTCTCGACGTCGACGGCAACATAGGTCGTAGACACGAGGAGAATATTACCCCAGGTAGAACGAATTTTCGAGAGGCGCGGGGCCGGCTTTAGGTGTTGTCGGCCGAGTCTTTGTTGAAGACCAGCTTGTACAGCACGATGAACACGAAGATGGCCGCCACAATGAGCGAGCCGAAGAAGGCCAGCAGGGCCCATTCCGTCAGGACTGACAGCGAGCCCGAGACGCTTGAGAAACTGGCCGCGATCGCCGAACTGATCAACATGCCGACGAGCAGGATGCCGGCGACGACCTGGTAAGCGATGCGGCGAAGGCTCTTCATCTGGACCGCCAGGTCTGACGTGTCTACGTGAACCTCGAAGCGCCCCTTGCGATATTGCTTCAGCCAGCTGAAAGTCGCGTCCTGGAGGCCCGGCAGTTCCTTGGCCACGCCCTGCAGCAACAACGACGCCTGCCGGTTGAGCGCGTTCTTGAACGTGTCGGCCGACGATTCCTGGCGGAGTAGCTCCATCGTCATGGTGAAGCCGATCTCTGCCAGCCCGCCCCCCTGCGGCGCAAGCGCATCGTAGATCGCCTCGGCCTGCATCATGGCCTTGACCGCGAGCGTCAGGTCAGTGTCCAGCTGCAACCCGTGTTCGGCCAGGATGGCGAAGACGACGTTCATCAGGCTGCCGAACGAGGCCGGGCTGTCCGGGTCCATGTAACGGCCGATGGCCCGCTCGAAGTCGCGGTAGAAAGCGGCGTCGTCGACATTCTTGCGGAAGGGCACGCTGATGTTGCGGACGGCGCGGGCCAGCCCGGCCGGGTCTTTCTGTCGCGTCACCATCAGCAGGTTGACCAGGTTCACCCGTTCCGTAAGGCCGATCTGCCCCATCAGCCCCATGTCCAGGAAGCCGACGTTCCCCGTCTCGAGGTTGACCAGGACATTGCCGGGGTGCGGGTCAGCATGGAAGAAGCCATCGATGAGCAACTGCTTGATCAGCGCCCGCAGCACGGTCATGCCGATGACTTCTTTGTCGAGTCCGGCTTCCTCGATGGCCTGAACGTTGTTGATCTTGACGCCCTTGAAGAAGTCCATCGTCAGGACTTTGGAGGTGCTGAGCTCGCTATAGGCCCTGGGGACAACGACATTGGGGATCTCGGCCATCGTGCGCGACAGCCGCTTCATGTTGTACAGCTCGCCGCCATAGTCCAGCTCGCGGATGATGCCCGCCCCGAATTCGTCGATCATCCCTTTCAGGTTGATGTCGCGCGCCTGCGAGGACCGCCGCTCCAGGACCACGCTGAGGTTGTGCATGACGCCGATGTCGGCCTTGACCTGCTTGCGGATGTCGGGGCGCTGGACCTTGACCACGACCGGCGTGCCGTCGTGCAGGAGGGCATGGTGGACCTGGGCGGTCGAGGCGGCCGCAAAGGGCGTCGGGTCAAACTCGGCATACAGGTGTTCCGGCGCATCCCCCAACTCCTCGATGATGATCTCACGCACCTGCTCAGAGGGAAACGGAGGGACGTTGCTCTGCAGTTTGTTCAGCTCGTCGGCCCACTCGTCCGGCAGCGACTCGGCCCGGCTGGAGATGATCTGGCCCATTTTGACGTAAGTCGGGCCCAACTCCTGGAGCATCAGGCGCACCTTGACCGGAGGGGTCAGCGGCTCGATCGGGTGCTCCGGCTGGAAGATGAACGTCTGCATCGACCGCTGAAAACCGCCGATGACGCCCCGGTCAAGGGCTGCGTCCAGCGCGTAGCGTGAAATGGTATTGTAGACCTGCTGCAACCGCAGGCTCTCGCGAACCTGGTCGAGGCTGGACGTTTGACTCATGATGGTCGCTCGCTATTGGTTGAGTCCGCAACAACCGGCTCCGGCGACGGCTCGCGCTGGGCGGGTGCACCCTGGACAGGCGGGATGGGTGCCAGCACGGGGGGCAGCACAAACGGCAACCTCTGTTCGTCGGTCACCGGGTTCCCATCGATGATCGGCGGCCGCAGCCCGAGGACGACCTCGAGCACTGTACCAAAAAGGCCCACCAGAATGGCCGCAAAGGCGACCGCCAACAGGCTATCCGCCTGGAACCATCCGGGCGTGATCAGGCTCAGGAGCCAGAGGAGAACGAAGTTGATCACGACCAGCACCAGCCCGAACGTGATGAACAGGAAACGGAACATCAGGAACTGCAGGACCGGCCGGACAAAAGCGTTCAATACGCCGAAGATGAGGCCGGAGACCAGTAGTTCCACGATGAGGTTTTCCCCCAGCATGTGAATACCGGGCAGGACCAGAGCCGTCAGTCCAAGGGCAAGGCCATTGGCGAGCGTCTGGACGAGGATCAGTCGCCAATTGAAGTTGAGCTTGCGACGCTTCTCCATGATAGTTGAGCTCCAACACAAAGCGTGTGACTCAATGCGCTCACAGACAAGCGTGGCGGAGGCACGGTCTGCGCAATAACATACATCAAAGAAAAGTTCAAGCCGATCAGGCGCGTGCCGATCGACAACGCGCGCATGAGACGGATCCGCCATGCCGGGGCCCTGGCCCGGCATGACAGCGCGTGAAGGCCGGCCAGGGACGACGCGCTCTCGCAGCCTGACAATAGCCTAGGCGGTTTGGGCGCGGATTGGAATCACCAAAAGGGTGCAATCAAGGTGTAGATTCAAAGGCGGCCTCCCGTTCCCGCTCTGTCGCCGTCTGGCCCGCGGCGGCCGTCTGGTCGCCCGATTCCTGATGTCCTTCCGTCTCCTCTATTGCAGATCAATCTCCATCGAGAAAGACCAGCTGCAGGTATCGCTCTCGCTGAACGAGTCAGGATACACGGAGATGATCTCCACGAAGACATCGTATCGCCCGGGCGTGACGACGGATCCCCCTTCGCCCCAGGTGTAGCGACCGGCCGCGTCCTGCGTCCACTGGCCGCAGTCGGGCTCGTTGCCGCCCAGGGCGCAGTAGGGGGCCTGGCTCTCCTCTATTACATATGGGTAGGCCAATCCCTCCCCGCTGATCGTGAAGCGGACAAGGCGAATCCCGTCGCCGTCGTTCGTCCCAACGCGATTGTCGTAGGCAAGCGCGCGAAACAGCGACGCCGGCGCCCGGTCGACGCGGCTGAGGACGTCGACGGTCGTCTCGCAGATGCCGGCGGGAGCGTCGTTTTCAACAACGGGCAGGCCGCCGGCCGCGGTTGTCGGCGCTGCCGCTTGGGTCGGGCGGGGTGCGGCAGTCGGGATGGCCCGCGCCACCTCCTCGGTGGCTGCCGGTTGGCAGGCGGCCAGCAGCGAGAGGACGGCGATCAGCCAAACCAGCACTTGATTACGGCATGGACAGGCTGAACGGGATGAACCATGACCACGGCGAGAAGAAATCAGGGTGCTCGTTTTCCGGATAAACTTCGATCGTGGCATTGTAGTTTCCAGCCTCCACCCGCGTATTGGTGCCGGGCCAAACGGCAAATCCCTGTTCATCGAGTGGCCACGTCTTGCATATCGGTTCACCGCCGCCAAGCGCGCAGTAGCCTTCCGTCTGCTCGTCGTGCGTGTACTGGATGAAGTCGCCGTCAGCGGTCGTGCCGCTGATCAGGAAACGAACCTCCCGGATAGCTGCCTCATATTCATCGCCCGGATCTGCGTCGTCAATATCCAGCCGGTACAGGAAGTCCGAACCCGTCGAAACGTTGACGATCACATCCTCTTCCGGATAGTTAGACCCGCTGCCGGGGTCGTTCTCGAGAATCGGCAGCTTGGCGACGACGACGGTCGCCGTCGGCGCCACAGTCGCCGTGGGCACTTCCCGGGTAGCCGCCACCGGCACGGGCGGCAGGTTGGTGGTCGCCGGTAGCGAGGCGAAGCTGACGTCACAGGCAACGTACTGGGCGCCGGCGCTAACCCAGCCGATCTGGTTGGTAGCGTCCAGGCGAACCTGCAACCACTGGCCGCCGGGGTTGCCTGTCGGGCTGTAGGCCAGCGGCACAAGGCGCGTGTTGGCCCCCAGCGCGGCGAGTGGCGGGTTGTAGGCCGTGCCAGGGCCCGGGCGCAGGTTGAGGCCGGTCAGCACCGTGCACGTCCCGGTGACGGGCGGCGCGTCGGGCTCGACGGGCGCGGCCGTGGCCGCCGCAACCGTCGACGTTGGCGGAACGACCGGCGCTTCCGTTGGCGCTGCCTCGACCACAGCGATCGTCGGCGTCGCTACGCTGGTTGTCGGCGAGGCGGCCGCCTGGCCGCCCGCGGCCGCTACCGTCTGGGCGACCGACAGCGCTTCAAGGGTTTGCTGGACGGCGGCCGCGACCCGGGCGTCCTGACCGGCGTCGGCCCCCGGTTCAGTTCCACCGCCGCCGCAGCCCGCCAGCAGGCCGGCGACCGCACAGCACATGAGAACGAAAACCCGTCGCTTCACCATCATCCACCTCCTCCCGCGGCCTCCAACGCCTCGATACGCGGCCGGCACAACTGGCCGACGATCCGCTCCACCAGGTACGTGTCAATCGCATACGATTGACCCCGCTCTTCGCACTCCCGGTACCAGTCCAGCGCGTCCGAGCGCGCCTGTTGCGCGCCCTCGGCGTCGCCGGTCACTTCCAGAAATGTGGACTGGTACTCGTACAGGGTGCCCAGCGCCTGGTACGTCTGGGCCGCGATGCGGGGGTCGTTGTCGGTGTCAACCTGATCGACCGCGCTCTGCAGCCGGTCAATGGCCTCAGCGACAAGGGCTTCGGCCGCCGGCAGGTCGCCCTGCTCGAACCGGACCTCGGCCAGCAGCCGCTGGGCGATCGATTGGCCCTGCCCGGCGATCGCCCCGATGGGCACGCCATACTGCGCGGTCAGGTCGGCCTCGGCCGCGGCCCGCGCGACCTCGCCGTAGGCTTCGAATGCCGCCTGAGCCTCCAGCCCGATGCTCTCCAGCGCCTGCGCGGGCTCGCCGGCCAGCGCGCCCGTCCTGAGCAGGCGCATCAGGTTCTGGCCGCGAGCGAAGTGGACACTCCCCTGGCCGATGCGGGCCCGGGCATTGTCGGGGTTCAGTCGCAGTGCTTCGGCGAACGCGGCATCGGCGGCAGCCAGATGGCCGGCGAGTTCCTCGGCCGGCAAGGTGTCGCGCCCGCGCTGGGCGGTGTAGAAGTGCTCCTGGCCCAGGAAATACTGGATGACGTCCGAATCCGGCGCGAACGCCACCGCCTGCTGCAAGGAGCTGACCGCGTCGGCCGATTCGCCGAGGATCTCCTGGCGTAGCCCGACGACCAGCCAGGCGATTGCGCCGGCCAGCGGGTCCAGTTCGCGCCAGACCTCTTCGCTCGGATCCGTCTCATCGAACACCGGGATGCGGGCCGTGAATTCGTGCCTGCCGACCATGCTGCCAAAGTCGGCCCCGAACTGCGGCGTCAGGAAGAAGCGCAGCGTCGTCCGCCCCTGCTCGCCTTCCGGCACGACCTGGCCGTGAATGACCAGGTCGGCTTCCAGCGCCTCGGCCGCGTCCTGGGGCGTGCTGGCCTCGTCGGGGCCGGTCACGCCCAGGGCCGGGTCGACCACGCCAATGGTGACGTTATGCTCGCGCTCCAGCTCGCGGCTATCGTACCAGACCTCGACGCCCGGCCGGTCGGCAAACTCCTGCTGGAGGGTGCGGCCGATCCGCTCGGCGATGCGCAGGCCGCCGTCGTGGGTGTCGTTGGTCAGGTTGCCCGCTTCGTCCAGCACGGCAAATTCGGCCACGGCGATGTTGAAGTCGCCGGACATGGTGTCCGGCGTGGGGTTCAACTCGATCACCTCGAGCGCCACCAGCGCGGCGAAGACGGCCGCGACCAGCAACAGCACCGAGGCGACCGCCAGCACGCGCTGCAAGGCCCGGCCGCGCTGCTCCCGGGCGACCTCGGCGCGACTTGCGTCCAGGAAGGCCAGCTCGTCCACGCTCAGCGGGTCGGGCGCATCGGCCGTCCAGGCAAGCGCCTGCTCCAGCCGCGCGCCGCGGTAGAGCGCGCCCGGGTCGCGGTCCAGCTTCAACCAGTCGTTGACGTCCTCGGTCAACTGGCGATGGCGGATCAGGCCTTCACGGTCTTGCTCCAACCAGCTGCGCAGCGTGGGCCACTCGCGGATGAGCGCCTCGTGGGCAACCTCGATCACCTGGGTATCGCCCGGCGGCAGCACATTGGTGGTCACGAGGCGGGCGTCCACGAGGATGTCGAGGACGGCATCCAGCATGGTCGGGTCGGTTGCCCGGGTGATCAGTTCGCTGAACTGCGCCCGACGGCGCGTGTCCGGCACGTCGCCGGCCGACTCCCCTTCGCCCAACTCGGTCAGCCGGACGAAGATGGAGCGGGCGATCGGCCGCTGGTCGGGGGTCAACTGCTTCTGAAAGACCGTTTCGGCCGTCTTGGCGATGGCCCCGCGAACGCCGCCCGATTCCTTATATCCGGAAAGGGTCATCGTCCGGCCCCGCCGGCGGCTCCAGGTCTCCAGCAGGGCATGGGACAACAACGGCAGCGCGCCGGGTTCGTCACCCGCGTCATCGAGCATCAGGTCGACCAGGCCCTTCTCGATCTTCCAGTCGGCGCGGGCGGCCGGTTCGACGATGGCCCGGAACAGCTCGTCGCGGGTCATCGCGCCGATGTATTCCTGGTTGCGCGAGACCAGCTCGCGCAGGCCGTCATGTTCGGAGAAGCGGGCATAGAAATCGGCCCGCAGGGCGATCAGGACGGTGAGCGGGCTGCCCGCGCCGTCTCCTGTCGCGCGCACTAGAGCGTCGAAGAAAGCGCGCCGCTCTTCCCCGCTGCGACAGAGGGAGAAGACTTCTTCAAACTGGTCGATGACCAGCAGGAGGTGGGACTTGCCCGTCCGAGCCAGTGACTGCCGGGCGGCGAAACCCAGCGCGGCCGGGTCCTGGGCGAACTGCCCGGCCAGGGCCGAGGCTTCAGCCGGAGAGCCGTCCCGCGTCAGCGCGGCGGCCAGGGCATCGATCGGGTGGGCCGTCGGCGTCAGGACGACGATGTCCCAGGAAGGCGAGCCGCTCGGGGGAAGGCTGCCGTCGGCCAGCGGACGGCCGCGACGCAGGGCCGGGATGACGCCCGCCCTGACCAACGACGACTTGCCGCTGCCGGACGCGCCGATGACCGCCAAAAAGCGCGTCTGGGCCAGCCGGCCCACGACCTGGGCGGTCAGCGCCTCGCGCCCGAGAAAGTGATCGGCGTCCGATTCGTCGAACGATTGCAGGCCTTTGTAGGGCGCTTCGCCGGGCGCCGGAGCCTGGCCTTCAAGATCTTTGGCCGCGGCCGGGCCGACAAACGTGGACTCGATATTGAAGATCGCGCCGCGGAAGTCGCCGGTCAGGTTGACCGTCTTCGCGACCTCAACCGCGGCCACGACCTGATCGAAAAGCTCCGGATGCGCCGCGGCTTCCTGGCGGACAGCAGCCCAGGTGGCGACACGCGGCCGCAACGCCTGCGCCTCGTCCAGCAACGCGTCCAGCTGGCCGTTGGGCACGACGTGGCGCAACAGGGACAGCACCCGGGCCGACTTGCCTTCGCCCGCCAGCTCCTCGAAGTCGATCCCGAGGCGCAGGCAGAGGTCCTGGAGCTCCTCCAGGTTAAAGTGCTTGGCCAGCGCCTGCTGTAGCTGTGCCGGCCATCCGGACGTGGTAGGCCCGCCTGATGGGGTCATCGCCCGCTGTTCCGGTTCCGTCGCCAACTTGCCATTGTCTGTCACCCCACAATGATGAGTTCACCGCTGTCGCTAAGTATAAACGATGGCGCAAGAGGGTTTCCGGTCACTTTACGGGCGGAAGCATGGGCCGCGGCCCGGCCCACCGGTGCAGGCGCGCCCCGCCGGGCGTCCGGTACTACACGACGATGTCAGCGACAGAGTCGCAGATGACCGTCGGCCGGAAGGGGAAGCGACCGACTTCGTCCGGCTGGGTCACGCCGGTCATGACCAGGATGGTCTGCATGCCGCTTTCCACCCCGCCCTTGATATCGGTCGACATCGTGTCGCCGACCATGACCGTGTCTTCGGAATGGACATCGAGGTAGTTGAGCGCCGTGCGCATCATCAGCGGGTTCGGCTTGCCGACGAAGTAGGGGCTAACCCCGCTGGCCCGCTCGATGAAGGCGGCCATCGCGCCGCAGGCGGGGACCGTCCCGCCCTCTCCCGGGCCACTGGGGTCCGGGTTCGTGGCGATGAAGTGGGCTCCCGCGGCAACGAGTCGGATGGCCTTGGTCAGCAGTTCCAGGTCGAAGCTCCCCTCGCCCAGCACGACGTAGTCGGGGTTCAGGTCGGTGATGACGTAGCCGATGCTGTGGATGGCCGAGGTCAGCCCGCTTTCACCGAGGACGAAAGCCGTTCCGGTGGGGTTCTGCGACTGCAGAAAGCGGGCGGTCGCCATGGCCGAGGTGAAGATACGCTCGGACGGAACCTCCAGGCCAAGCGTTCCCAGCCGGTGGGACAGATCGGCGGGGGTGTAGCGCGGGTTGTTGGTCAGGACGAGATACTGCGCGCCGCGCTCGTGCAGGCGACTGATGAAGTCGTCGGCGCCCGGAATCAGCGTGCGGCCGCGCACCAGAACGCCGTCCATGTCGATCAGGTAGTGTTTGGGTGGTTTCATGGTCGTCTCGGGGACAGTCGATCCGCGGGTGACAGGTTGCATTATAGCAGGTGTGACCGCAGACCCAAGGCCAACGCCGGGCGATATCGCCGACGGTCAGGACGATCTTTTTACAGACGGCGGGCCTCCCGCGGCAGCCTCGCCGTCTTGTAACCCCCCGTGAGTTATGGTAAGATACCGCGCAGGAAAAGGGGATAGCCCTGCATCTTCCATGCCTGCGCGCTTTCATGTTGGCGCGCGGCGGGCATCCGGGCAAAACTCGCCGGCCAGGTAGCAGAAGGTTAAGTGACCAATGGAACTATTCAAAAAGAATCCCGTGGCCAGCGCGGCCGTGGCGTTTGTCCTGGGACTGATCATTGGCCTGGTCGTGCTTGGCTGGTGGCTGTTCCCGGTGGAATACACCGGCACGACACCGGCCGGTCTCGTCCCTGATTATCAGGCGATCTATGTTCGCTCTGTCGCCGAGCTGTTCTCATTCGACAACAACCAGGATAAGGTGCGCGCCGCGTTGGGCGGCTGGGGGGGCGACGCCGCTGCCTGCCAGCTGGCAGCCGCTTCGACCGACCCGGCAGACCAGCAGCGGCTGATCGCCGCGGCGACAGTCGTCAACGGGACGGGCTGCACCGGCGCGGTGGCCCCCGTGCCGGGCGCGACGGTTCCCGGCGCGACAGTGCCGGACGCGGGAGCGGAAACGGGCGGCATCGACTGGCTGCCGGTCGTCCTGGGCCTGCTGCTGCTGGGCCTCCTGGCCGGCATCCTGTGGATCCTGGCCCGCCGCCGGAACATGTCGGCCGAACCGAGCGTGACCACAACCGCGCCCGACTACAGCACGATGCCTGAGACGATCCCGGCTGCGACGACGGCGGCGGCCGCGGCGGCCGCGGCCTATGAGCCGGTGGCCGTGCCCATCGCCCGCTTCCGGACCAACTATACCCGCGGGCACGACGCCTATGACGACTCGTTCAGCATCGAAAACGCCGGCGGTGAGTTCCTGGGCGAGTGCGGCGTCGGCATCTCCGAAGTCATCGGCGCCGGCACGCCGAAAAACGTGACCGCCTTTGAGGTCTGGCTGTTCGACAAGAACGACATCCGCACCATCACCAAGGTCATCATGAGCGACCACGCCTTCTTCGATGAAGCGGTCAAGGCCAAGCTGGCGCCGAAGGGCGAGCCGGTCCTGGCCCGTCCGAACGAGACCATCGTGCTCGAGACGGCCTCGCTCATCATCAATGCCGAGATCACCGACCTGGGCTACCTGG
The DNA here is from genome assembly GCA_964422535.1 of uncultured Ardenticatenaceae bacterium. Classification (GTDB taxonomy): domain Bacteria; phylum Chloroflexota; class Anaerolineae; order Promineifilales; family Promineifilaceae; genus Promineifilum. The sequence goes on from CAYRBP010000004.1 coordinate 113,563, forward strand.
CCGGCGGCGAACTCCCCAGCCAGAGCACCTTCGACCAGTTCACCATCGAGCTGTCGGCCTGGGCCAAAGAAGGGGACTACAACGCGCAGGGCACGGCCGGCGAGGACATGCTGGCCTATTAGGCACGTTTTGTGCCCGCTGAAATGCAAAGGGGCGGTCCTGCACGGGACCGCCCCTTTTTGATCAATCGGACTGCTGCCGGTTCGCGTCAGGCCCGGCCATAGGGGTCGAACAGCTTCTGCCACTCGTCCAGGGCATAGCGGTCGGTCATGCCGGCGATGTAGTCGGCCACGACGCGGGCCAGCGGAAACACGTCTAATCGGGCCTGCGTCTCCGTGGGCAACATCTGCGGTTCCTTCATATAGGCCAGGAAGAGGGCCGAGATGAATCGCTCGGCCTTGCTCTGCATCCGCACCAGCCGGTAGTGGCGGTACATGCGCTCGAAGAGGAACTTCTTCAGGTCGCGGATCTTGGCCCCAAACGCCGGCGAATAGCCGACGACGTTGACCGGGCAGTCCTGCACCTTGTCGGGCGAGTCGATGGCGTGTGTCGTCAGCGCGGCCTCGGTCTGGGTCAGGACATCGACGACCGAGCGGCCGATCAGCTCGCGGACGATCTCGCGGCGCAACACCGTCGTGAACGGCCCTTCGCGCCAGCCGGCCGCCTCGCACAACTCGCGCCAGATGGCCAGCTCGCTCAGGTCGTGGACGTTAAACAACTCGGCGCGCAGCCCGTCGTCCAGGTCGTGGGCGTTGTAGGCGATTTCGTCCGCCAGGTTGGCGATCTGGGCCTCCAGCGAGGCGCGCCGCTCCGGCTCGTAGGCCGAGGCGTCGCTGCTGTCATAGTCGGTCTCGTGCTTGATCATCCCCGATCGCGTCTCATAGGTCAGGTTCAGGCCGGGGAACTTCGGAAACCGCTGCTCCAGCAGGGTGACGACGCGGTAGCTCTGGGTGTTGTGGTTGAAGCCGCCGTGGTCGCGCATGAGCTCGTTCAGGACATGCTCCCCGGCATGGCCGAAAGGGGCATGACCCAGGTCGTGGGCGAGACAGATCGCCTCGGTCAGGTCCTGGTTGCCGCCCAGGCCGCGGGCCAGCGAGCGGCCGAGCTGGGCGACTTCCAGCGTATGGGTCAGGCGGGTGCGGTAGTGATCGCCTTCGTAGAAGACAAAGACCTGTGTCTTGTATTCAAGGCGGCGGAAAGCGGTGGTGTGGATGATGCGATCGCGGTCGCGGGTGAAGGCGGTGCGCGTCGCCGACTCCGGTTCCGGGTAGACCCGGCCGCGCGAATCAGCGCTCCGCAACGCATAGGAGGCGAGCGTCATCGCCTCGATCTCCTCAAGCTGACGGCGCCTGTAGATCATGCCGTTGGGACTCCTCCGGACTGATGCCGGGTGCGGCCGTGCCGTGCGGCAGCGGTCGCTTGGCCGGCAGACCGCCCGAAGGATGCAGGGCGAGGACAGACCGGGGTTGCCGGCAACCTCCGGCAAGTGTAACATAATCTTGCGCGAGCGCACTTGCCGCGCCCCATAGCGCCGGACGGGATGCCATGTGGTTTAACCGCACGCGGCGGGCCGGGCCCCTGCCGCAGATCGTGCTCATCATCATCTTCGCCGCGCTGATCACGGCGGGTATCTTCCTGGCTGTGCCGATCCTGGAGAGCCGGGCGGAGTACCCGGCCGGGACGTTCCCCTGGATGGCCGAGGGCACGTTCATCCTGGTGCAGGGCGACCCGAGCAAAGAGGTCTACCTGATCCCCCTCGAAGGCAGCGCCCAGGGCGGCACCGGCGGCGAAGTCGTCCTGCCCACACTCGGCCCGTCGCCAACGCCGACCCCCAACATCCTGCCGACGCTGGGACCAAGCCCAACCCCCCCACCGCCTCCAACCGCCACACTGTCGGCCGGTCCCAGCTGCGCGAACGCGATCATCTTCGTGGACTACGTGGTCCAGGCCGGTGACACGCTCTGGGGCATCGCCAGCCGCTACGTGACCTCGATCGCGCTGATGGCCCGCTACGGCGTCTCGTCGGTCGACATCGTCCCCGGCAACAGGATCCGCATACCGGTCGGCGATCCTGCCTGCTGCCCGTCGGGCTTCCGGCCCTACGTCATCCTGCAAGGGGATTCGATGTTCGGCATCGCTCAGAAGTGCGGCACGACGATCGCCAACCTGCAGCAGGCGAACAACATGGGCAGCAGCACCGCCATCTACGAGACGCAGATCCTGTGCGTGCCGCAATAGTCCGGCGGCAGGGGTCGGCGCGAAGACGCGAGGAAAACGAGCGCGAGGAACGGGGCTAGATCGTCAGCCGGCCGGTCAGGGCCATGATAGCCAGAAGGACGACGATCACGTTCAGGATGACCAGGGCCGCCAGGACGACCCACTGGCCGGTCGTATAGTTCGGGCCGGTGTTCTCACCCCGATAGCTCCCGACCGGTGCGGCATACGCCAGTTCATCGGCCTCCAGGGTCGTCGCGACGGTGACCTGCTCCGCTTCTGCCTCAACCAGTTCTTCCGTAGTCGTCTCAGTCATCGGTCTTACTCCCGCTTGCTGTTCACGTAGGCTAACGGCCGCGGCCCCAGGAGTCAACCGCCGCCCTCCGATCCTTCGATCATTTAAGGTTCGCGCAGCGACACGTCGCCGGCGGCGACCACGTGCGTCTGGCCGGCGGCGTCGCGAACGAGCAGATGACCCTGCTCGGTCGTGCCTTCCGCCACTCCGTGCAGCACGTCGCCCCCACCGTGGTGGCTGACGGCGACCTCGCGGCCCAGCGTCAGCAGCCGGGCATTCCACGCTTCGCGGGGCGATTGGCCGGCGGCCGCCGCCTCGTAATGGCGCTCCAGTCCTTCCAGGATGGCGACCAGCAGCGCCAGGCGTGACTGCGGCCGGCCCAGGGCGACCAGCAGGCTGGTGGGCGGCGTCGAGGCGGGCGGCAGCGATTCGGCCGGCAGGTTGACGTTCAAGCCGATGCCAAGCACGGCCGTCTCCAGCCGGCCGCCGGCCGACAGAACACTGTCGAGCAGCAACCCGGCCGTCTTGCGCGGCCCGTCGCCGGTCATCAGGACGACGTCATTGGGCCACTTCAGCCCGGCCCGCACGGGAGCGGGCCCGGCGGCGGCCGATTCGATCGCCTCGACGACCGCCAACCCGGCAAGCATCGTCAGCCAGTTGGCCCGTTCGGCCGGCCAATCTGGCCGGAATAGGGTCGAGAACAGGAGCGACGAGTCCGGCGGCGCTTCCCAGCGCCGGTCGAAGCGGCCGCGGCCCGCGTACTGGTAGCCGGCCAGCAGCACCGTGCCATCCGGCGCGGGCGGGTCGGCGAAGGCCCAGGCCTTCAGGTCGTCGTTGGTCGAGCCGGTGGCCTCAACGGCGCGAAAGGAACGGCCGAGCCAGCGCGTTTGCAGCGCTTCCTGCAC